>JAEWFD010000020.1 GCA_023388995.1 Bacillota bacterium | reverse complement strand
CCAGGATCAAACTCTCCATTTGATTTATGACTCGTGATATCTCTATCACTTTTCGCTACTTACTAGCTTCTTTACTTCTTTTGTTTATTGACGTTTCTGTTTGGTTTTCAAAGATCGATTTGCGCTTCCTCTAACTTGCCGTTTCGTTTGGCGCTTGATAATAATACCACCCTATTTATCTTCTGGCAAGCTTTTTTTTGTCTTTTCTTTACTTTTTTTCGTATTAATAGAAACAAAGCCTTACCATACAGCCTAAGAGCGGTATTTTCCTTTTGAACGAGACACCTGATAGGTACTATACAGTTCCAAAACACGATTATCCGAGAATGGAAAGTCTTGAATATCGATCTTCGCTACCAATTCTTTTTGCGAAAGTCGAATAATTCGATCAATCTCCGCAGGATATTGCATTACGCTTTTGTGTTCCAAATACTCATCCTCATCTAAATACAGGACATTTCCGTCCGGGAATACCTTCACATCCAAATCATAATCAATATATTTTATTGCTTCTTGATCAAACAAAGCAGGAGAGGCAAGATTGCAATAATAATACACACCGCTTTTGCGAATCATGCAAATCACATTAAACCACAATTTAGGAAAGAAAAACCAGATGGCTGGTTCTCTCGTATACCATTTGCGACCATCGGATTCGCTGACCAGCGTCTTATTGTTCACTAAAGTGATACACTCTTCTGACGCATCTAGCACAAAACCTTTTGCCCAAGTCCGATGCAACGTACCATCGTGCTTATAGCTTTGTATATATACATAGGTATTTTTTTCCGGTAACATCTAATCCACTCCCATCACCGTCCTATTATAATACAAAGCCGCACCATATTTCAAACCCAAAAGAAAGGAACGTCGCTACCTTGCGATAACCCACGTTCCGTCGTACTCTTCGGTAGTTGAGCCGATACATATTTTTAAGCGGTATTGTTTGGCATAATACAAACTTTGCAGCTGCATTACGCGGTCTCCTCGTTGAATAAAGGAAATTAGTTCATCGTACGAAATAATTTCATAGCGCAGCGCATCGGGAAAAACCTTAGGATCCGCATTATAGACACCATCTACATCCGTATAAATAAACACCTCGTCCAATCCCAGCATCACAGCATACAGCATTGCGCTGTAATCACTGCCGCCTCTTCCCAGCGTTGTGATATGGTAATCCTCTGTATGCGCTTGAAAGCCAGGGGCTATAATCACATCATACAACTGAAGCAATTCTTTTATTTTTGTATGTTCTGTCTTTATAATAGATGCCTGACCATACTCTGTATCACTAATTAGACCATTTTCTTCATTTCCTAGTGCATAGCTATTTAAACCTAGACTATTTAATCGTGCACTTAAGACAATGGAAGAAATCGTTTCTCCCACACTCATCAGCCGATCACGTTCTTGCACAGATACTTTTCCCTGCAATAGCTGAAGCAACGTATCCGTCGCATAACACGCGCCTTCTCTTCCCATCGCCGATACCACAACAAGCACACGATAGCCATCTTGCACTTGTTTCATGATTTTCTTGATTGCGTGGGTGATCGTATCATCATTTGCGAGTGATGTCCCGCCAAATTTCATCACTTTTAGTTTCAAGATGGTCACCTCATACGGTAGACTATGAAATATCCCGCAATTGGCTTGTACACTTACCCACAAGGAGCAAAAGAAAAAGCCAGGACCGTTTTTTTGTCCTGACTCCTGCTGACAGCAATTAAGCAATTTCCAACGCTACTTCCATCATTTGTGTAAAAGAACTTTGTCTTTCTTCCGCTGTTGTGACTTCGTGTGTTGTAAACGAATCGGAAACAGTCAGAATACAAGCTGCTTTCTTATGTAAGTACGCAGCATTGCAGAACAGGGCATACGATTCCATTTCGACGCCGGTTACGCCCATGTTTGCCCATTTCTTCCAAGACTCGCCATCTACTTGGTAGAAGATATCGCTGGAAAGAATTGGTCCCACGTGATAAGGAATTGCTTTTTCCTTACATACAGAAACTGCTGCTTCAATTAAATCATAGGTTCCGCTCGGAGAGAAATAGCCCGGCAAATCATATTGCTCACCCCATCTGGAATCGGTGCAAGCTGTTTGGGCAATGATGACATCCCGTACATGAATATCCTCCAGGAAGGATCCGCAGGAACCAATTCTGATAATCGTTTCTACACCGTAGAATTTATAAAGCTCATAGGAATAGATACCGATAGAAGGCATCCCCATTCCGGATCCCATAACGGACACTTCTTTTCCTTTATAGGTACCGGTGTACCCAAACATATTTCTTACGGTATTAAATTGTTTTGGATTTTCTAAAAAAGTTTCCGCAATAAATTTAGCGCGCAGCGGATCTCCTGGCATTAAAACAGTTTTTGCAATTTGTCCTTCGACTGCATGATTATGTGGTGTTGACATGATAATGTACTCCTTTCAACCATTTTTATTATATCACAACTTTATTCTTCCATATAAGAAAAGCGCAAATTGCGCTTTTTCTTTACTGAAATTTACTATCGAATACTGCTTTTGCGTCGTCTACTTTAGGAACAGAAATAAATACAACGTACTTTCCGTTTACCAAAACCCGTGATGTTTTAGCAACTTCAAAGTTTTCATCTTTTACAGGCAAGAACGTATTAATCACTGTATCTTGTTCCTTTTCACCGATATATTTTACCTTATCGGTTACATCTGAATTAGCAACTTCAAATACGTATACACGATTTGCCGTTTCTTCGCTTGTGTAAGCCGCAAATGCACTTACCATGCTTTCATCCAGATTTAATGCTGCTGCATCAAGCGCTGTAGATGTTTCCATCCCACCTGCTTGCATCAACTCTTGTGCCAGTTCTTCCACATCCAATTTCACAGATTGTGATTTGTCTTGGGGCTTTGCACTTTGGCAAGCAGTAAGAGAAACTACTGCAAGCACAGCTGCTAATCCTAACAATATCTTCTTCATACTTTTCCTCCTATATCTATAATAGGCAACTATCGTTGCCTATTCATTATAGTACAGTTTGAAAATTTTACAAGAGGTTTCCATCCAGAGTTTATTTTGCTTATCCATAGACCAGCTGCACAGCCGACAGCATACTTTGAAATTCAAATAACATATTATGATATGGAAGCATTCCTTTTTCTTTAAATTTTAAGAATAAATCGCGCCAAAGTAAAGTAGATAGTAAGCGCCAATGCATCAACGATCGTCGTGATCAGCGGACTTGCCATGACAGCAGGATCCTGTTTTACCACAACAGCAATTAAAGGTAAAATACCACCCACTAGTTTCGCCATTACGACTGCTATCAAAACGGTAATAGATACCACCAAAGCCAATAGTGTTTCCGTGGAAGTAAAGAAATGAATGCGGATAAAGGTTGCGACCGCAAGGATGAATCCACAGATCAGCGCTACCCGCAGTTCTTTCCACAAAACCACGAAAAAGTGTTTGATTTCTACCTCACCCAAGGCTATGCCGCGCATGACCATGGCAGCTGATTGTCCACCTGCATTTCCTGATGTATCAGTTAACATCGGAATAAAAAACGATAATGCAACATTTGCTGCCAAAGCACTTTCGAAGCTTTGGAGAATGAGTCCTGTAAAGGTCGCTGAGATCATTAGGATCAGCAGCCAGACAATTCGGCTTTTGGCCAATCTCAATACACCGGTTTTCAAGTAAGATTCTTCCAGCGGCTGAATTGCGGCCATCTTATGAATATCTTCTGTTGCCTCTTCCTGAATGACATCCAGGATATCATCAACTGTGATAATGCCGACCAAGCACTGTTCATCATTGACCACAGGCACAACGTTGATATCGTATTTTTGGATCAGCAATGCAACCTGCTCCTGATCATCATAGGTCCGTGCATAAATGACGTCGGTTTCCATCATATCGGAAATAAGAGTATCTGACTTTGCCAAGATCAAATCACGCAGCGTAACAATCCCCACCAGCCGCTTCGTGTGGTCAACAACATAGCAAACATTCACCGTCTCGGCCAGATGCTCTTGCTTTTTGACACGTTCAATTGCTTTTGCATTGGTATCATCCATCTTCAGTTCCACATAATCAATCGTCATGATCGATCCTGCGGTATATTCTTTGTAGCTGAGCAGCATATTGATTTCAGCTCGCTGCTTTGGTGTCGCTGCCTGCAAAACACGATTCACCACATTGGCAGGCATCTCTTCAATGAAATAAACAATATCATCACTGTAAAGATGATCCAGCATTGCTGTAATCTCCGGACCTGTAAACAAGGCAATCAGCTGCTCCTGCTTATCGTAATCCAAATACGAGAAAATATCTGCTGTTATATCTTTTTTGAGGGTTTTAAATATAAACAATGCATCCGGCAGCTCCAGTTGTTCGACCAGTGCCGCCATATCTACAATGTTGTATTCGTCAAATAGCTCACGCAGTTTCCCTACTTCTTTTTGCCGAATCAATGCCGTCAACATTTCTGTTGTGATTGGAGTTAATTCTTCCATATTCACACCGCCTATCTAGTCCCTAATCTTTGGTCTGTTTACTTCCTTTGGCCCCTGACAACTGAAAGCCGCTCAGGATATTGGTATCATAGCTGAATGTCATTTTCTCTGTTTGCCGTTTGCGGTCAATCGCCAAATGCACAAGTTCATCCATCAATGCCGCAAAATCAGTACCGCTCTTCTCCCACAAATAGAATGCCAGAGAACCAGGGATAGTATTAATCTCATTGATATAGACCTGACCAGTCTTTTCATCCAGCATAAAATCAATTCTGCTGACCCCGCTGCTATCCAGCACGCGGAATGTTTCCTGTGCTAACGACTGAATCTTACTTGTTAATTCCTCGCCGATTGGTGCCGGAATAATTCTGGTAGCCGAGGCCATTCCCTTTGACGATTTGGCACCACCTTGATACTTATCCTTATAGGATAATATTGCATCTGTTTTCCCAACTTCTTCCAGCACTGAAACACGCTGCTTCTTGGCATTGCCAAGTACAGCTGCATTAATTTCCCGCAGCGCTTCAATCTTTTTCTCCACAATAATCTTGCGGTCAAATTTCGCAGCATCATGAATCGCCCGCTTCACTTCTTCCTCATTTGAAGCAGAACCAATCCCCACCGATGATCCCAAGCACGCAGGCTTCACAATGACAGGATAGCCAATCTCATGAACCTTTTGGAGAATCTGCTCTTTTTTTGTTTCCAACTCATGTTGATAGAACCATGTCCAAGGACAAACCGGCAACTTTGAATTTTCAAGGATATGCTTCATCACAGCCTTATCTTGTCCCACTGCCGCCGCAATCACATTGCATCCCGCATAAGGAACCTTCAACGTTTCTAAAAAACCCTGCAAGGAGCCATCTTCTCCGTTGGTGCCATGCATCACCGGTATCACAACATCCAGCTTGTATTCTTTGTTTCCAAACAGCTTCTTTTTCACAGGTGTCATGATCACATCCTGATTGCTTCGATAAAAGGTTACCTGCGGAATCTTTTTAACCAAAGCCTTCAAATCCCGGTACGAATCCATGGAAAGCAAGATCTCATCGCTGTAAAATAACCGATCCTTGCTAATATAAATTGGAACGACCTGATAGCGTTCCTGATTGAGAGCTGCCATTGCCTGGGCAGCACTGATTACGCTGATTTCATGTTCAACAGATTCCCCGCCAAACATCACACCTACTGTAAGTTTCATCTAGTCTCTCCTTTATTAATCAATCCATGCATCCAGATTCTGTTCATACACCATCCATGCTTGCTTCAACTCCGCAATGGTGTTTTTTCTTGATAAAGCCGGCAGATCGCTCATCGCAAAGAAGCGGACGTCGGAAGTTTCATGATTCGGCTGCAAAGCACCTGTTTCATATCGTGCTATAAAGTAATGCACATATTCACTCACCAATGTTGGATAATCTTTGTATCTTTCCCGGCGAAAAATGGCCAGAAGCCGGCCTAGCGCAATGGCAACACCTGCTTCTTCCTTCACTTCTTTTATCGCATTCTCTTTTAAATCGGTAAAGATTTCACACCAGCCGCCCGGAACGGACCAACCCCCATCCTGCTTTTCCCGCACCATCAGCAATTCTTGCTTCTCATTCAATACAATTACGCGAACAGAGATATTAGGGGTCGGATAAATATCTCTTTCAAACATATTTTTCACAATCGGTGTCTTCACCATTTCTTCATTTAAGAATTCACGGCTTACTGTTTCGAGCAACTCATAGTTCTCCAAGGCATATGGATCCTTGTTGTACAACAGCCCGATTTTAGCAAGCTGCTGTACTTTTACGGCGAACTCTTGAGCATTCATCTGCAATTCCTTCTTTCTCTACCTTATTATACTAGAAAAACAAATAAAAAACCGCAACAATCATGCATAAATTGCGATGAAAAAACATGCTTAGGCGCATGTCATCCATTATTTGTTGAAGGCGTCCGGCAAATCATTTTCCAAAAGGATTGTATCGCCAACCTGAGCTCGCGAGCGGACCTGATGATAAGCTTCGTGAATGGTTGCAAAGACATGAACATTGCCCATCTCAAACCCACTCTTCTGCAATCCTTCCACAATAGCCTTGGTTTGCTGGATCCCTACAAGGTATACCTCATCCACATTGCCCAGCATTTGTGATCCGAATGCTTCATTGTATTCTTCCTGCTTCTCACCAAGATCAATCAGTCCCGGTGTAATAATATAGCGTCTGCCAGGCATCCGCTGCATCACTTCCAAAGACATTTGGGCCCCAACCGGATTGGAATTGAACGCATTGTCAATCCAGGTAACTCCTTTTTCGGTTTTGACTTCCAGACGATGTTCCACATACTGCACACGCTGTACAGCCTGCTGCAAATGCGAAATCTCGATTCCCAAATAACTGCCTACAGCAATCGCAGCCAGAATATTCATGATATTGTGTTTTCCCAGAAGTCTTGTTTGGAAAGAAACAATTTCTTTGCTTGGCAGAATTACATCAAAACTGCTCCCGTTTGGTGAATAGACAATATTGACAGCTCGGAAATCCGCATCTTCGTGATCTATCGCAAAGGTTATAATCGTACAAGGATTGGTAATCTGATAAGAACGAATATAGGTATTGTCATAATTAATGAAACCGACACCATCATGCGGCAAGTTCTCAATAATCTTAAATTTTTCCGCAATGATATTCTCAATGGACCCAAATGTTTGCAAATGCTGCGGTCCAATCGAGGTCAGCACGCCGAACTGCGGTTTCACAAATTTCGTCAGAAAGTCTATTTCACCGACTTTATCTGCGCCCATCTCACAGATGAATGCTTCATGAATTGGTTTCAGCTGTTCCCTGATGGTGATTGTAATTCCCATCGGTGTATTGAAGGACGCAGGCGTCATCAGCGAATAATACTCCTCAGAAATAATCTCCTGCAGAATATGCTTGCTGCTTGTTTTCCCGAAACTTCCGGTAATGCCGACAATCTTCAAATCCGTACGCTGTGCCAAAATCCGTTTGGCATCATTGAGATAATGCCGCTTTACAGCAGTTTCCACGGGCATTGTTATTTCATGCATCACAATTACAAAAAGCCATTGCAGCATATTGCCAAAGATAAAAAACAAACCCCAAATCCGAACCGGCAGCGACAGGACAAAAATAGCATACAGAAGATTCAGAAGAACCATTACCACGATCTGCCGAATCACCCGGCTGGTATAATGCAACGGCTTAATATAACGCTCCTGCCGTTCCTGCCAAATATTTAAGCCGAACATCGTTACAAATACAATGCCATATAATACGTACAAGATCCATGCATGCAAATGCCATAGCAGCGAAAAAATCAATAATCCCAAAAGCAGGAATTCTTTGATCACGACATTGTAAATACTTTTCCGATCTTGCAGAAACTGTGTTTTCAGCCATGGAATATAGCGCTGCAGCTCATATCTGTTTTGCTGGAACATATGCAAAGCATGTTTTCCCTGAATGCAAACATATGCTAAAAAGCAGACAGCAATTACACTACGAATGAATAACTCAAACATATCGACCCCTCCATCTTACAAAAACACATCACAAACCTTCAAAAACCGCTGCAGCTGCTCTAAATATGCATAGTGTCCGCTTCCCTCAAATACCGCCAATCCAGCATTCGGGATTAGTTTTTCCATGGTTTCTCCCATCCACAGAGGTGTTTGATCATCGCGATCACCGAAGACCAGCAAAACCGGCATAGACAAACTTCCCAGCAGCGGTTTCACATCATCATTTACTACTTTGACAAATGTCTCCCGCATAACACCGCTGGTATTTTTATAATCACTGCTCCCGAAATATTTGCGAAGTTTCTCTTCTAATCTCTTCATTCCCAAAAGACGGCAGCACCACTTCAAACTCTTGAACGTATATATACGCACGTAGTAGCGCAACGTTCGCTTGCTTCTTAGTCCCGCGGCACCAGTCAATATCATTTTTGCTACAGGATATGTGCTGGCATAGTGAATGGCAACACGGCAGCCGAAAGAATGACCAATCAACACCGGATTATTAATCTCAAGTTTCTCTATCAATTGACGAAGCAATGCAGCGTAATCCGCAACACCATAAGCTCTGCCAGGATCTTCACTCTGTCCGAAACCCGGAAAATCTAATGATACAACACGATGTGCATGCTTCAGATGATCCATAACAGGCTGCATCATTTCTGTATTTTGTCCCCACCCATGCAAAAGAATTACATCACTTCCCGATCCTTCCTGCACATAGTGAATTTGTATTCCATCTATCTTGATTGTTGGCAAGTCAAAACCACCTCTCACTATCCTCATTATTATATGAGAAAAACAGTAAAGTTGCAAAGGAAAGATGCATCATTCATCCGATCACCTGGACAATAAACAAGGGAACAAATCAGATCTCTTCCAGCCTTTTCCAGTTCGCTATCTTCCCTTTTTTTCCAGCAATGAATGACTGTTCTTATCCATGAATTACTTTTCATTTGGAAGATCTGCCTAATTCTATCATGGCATGCTGCGTGATCCTTTATTCCAGCCATTATTTTTCTTTATTTTGTGAATATATGATCTATGCAAAAAAATAAGAATATGATATACTGTAAGCAAAGGAGGAAGATATATGCAATTCGAATGGATAAAAGGAAGCGGTTCTACCCCTATCGTGACGATCTATGAAAACAATCTTACCTTAAACAATGCCGCTGCCCATTTCTTCCAAGAGTCTAAATTCGCAATGCTAGGCATTAATCATGATGACCTTATGATTGCAATTAAACCAATTAAAAAACGGGAATTAGATTTAAAGCTTTTTGATGAATCTAACCTTAATAAGGTGTCCATCGGCAAAGGATATGCCCGCATCAGCAACAAAAACTTTATTGAAGAAGTAAAGAAAGTTGTCCAAAAGGATGTTACCGGTATTAAATTTGAAGCCTCCTTCCATGACAAAGAAGGGATGCTGATTGTTCATTTGAGAGAGGGGGAAACGACGATATGATCTTAATTTGGTGTTTCATTATGATCGCCGCCTTGATCATCGAAATCGTGACAGTTGGTACCTTAGTATCAATTTGGTTTACCATCGGTGCTGCCATTGCTCTAATTCTCGCCTTATTGAATGTGCCCGATATTATTCAAGTCGTCGTATTCGCACTCACATCAGGTGTTTTAATCCTCTCCTTACGCCCGCTGGCAGCCAAGTATTTTCGCGGCAATATTGTTGCCACCAATGCGGACTCTTTAATCGGCAAGCACACGAAGCTGATTCGCAGTATTACAGAGGATCACTACGGTGAAATCAAATGGAATGGCGTCATTTGGAATGTTATCAGTATTGATGGGAAATCCATCGAACAAGACACCCTTGTCAGTATACAAGCAATTGAAGGCGCTAAGCTTATTGTCAAAGAAATTGACTAGAGAGGACAGTTTATGCCAGAAATTTTAGGATTTTTTGTACTCGTTTTCTTTGTATTTATTATTCTTGCTGTGTTGGTTTCCTGTGTCCGTATTGTTCCGCAATCGTATGTACTCATCGTGGAGCGTCTAGGTGCCTATCACAAAACATTGCATGTCGGCGTTCACTTTATGGTTCCGCTGATTGACCGCATTCGGATGCGCATCAACTTGAAAGAGCAAGTGCTGGATTCCGAACCGCAGCCTGTTATTACCCGTGACAATATTACACTTCATATCGACAGCGTTGCTTACTTCCAAGTAACCGATCCAAAGCTTTTTGCATATGGAATTGAACGTCCATTGAAAGCACTGGAATTGATGTCCGCAACTTCTCTTCGTAACTTGATCGGAGAATTGGAGCTGGACCAAACACTCACATCACGTGAATCCATTAACGGAAGAATGCGCATTGTATTAGACGAAGTAACCGATCCTTGGGGTATCAAAGTAACTCGCGTTGAAATCAAAAATATTATTACACCGCGTGATCTGCAAGAAGCAATGGAAAAGCAAATGCGTGCTGAACGTGAACGTCGTGAATCAATCTTACGAGCAGAGGGTGAAAAGCAATCCGCCATCCTGATCGCCGAAGGGGAAAAGGAAGCCGTAATCTTACGTGCCGATGCTAAGAAAGAACAAACAATTCGTGAAGCAGAGGGACAAGCTAGAGCGATTGAACGCATTTTTGAAGCACAGGCGAAAGGAATACAATTGATCAATGGGGCTCACCCTTCTCAGGAGTACCTCACGTTGAAGAGCTTTGAGTCATTAGAAAAAGTAGCGGATGGACAAGCGACCAAACTTATCATTCCAAGCACTATTCAAGACTTAGCGGGAACATTAGCTGCATTATCAGCTACGGTTGAAAAATCCAAAAAGTAATTGTATACACAAAAGGCCTGGGTTTGCATTTCGCAAATCCAGACCTTTTTTACAGTATTTGATTATGATCTTCTGCATTCATTTTATGATGAGACTTTAACTTATGAGAAAGTATAAACAATATAATTGCAAGTACCAGCAGCACCAATGCCAGCAATAAATCCTGGAAGACACCGGATATTGCCCCTTGCGAAGGACTTTCTGCACCTGTTTTCAAACGGATCAGATACGAAGTTCGCTGCGTATCATTGGATACTACAATTTTTAGCCTGCTTTCCGTTTGATCCACTTCAATCATCGCTTCCGGATCCGTAGCCACAGCAAGAATCTCAAATTTTTGATCGGGATCAACAACTGTCATCGTATATTCATAAGCATCTGATGCAAACACCTTGTTCAGCTTATGTTCCTTTATTTCCAGTGAAACTAAACCAAAGTCTTTGGAATTTGTTGTATTGGTTGTTACAGGAACTGCGCTTTCATACTGCACACGAAACTCATATACCATTCCTTGGAAGGTCACTTTAATGACATTTTCTTTTTCCGGGCCAAGCTGCTTGTTTCCCTCGACAATCGCTTTTTCGCTTCCCGTTGCAACTGCCGTAACTGCAACTTCTTTTGTATCTTTAGGAACTGTCAATATATAGGAAGTAACATCGAAGGAAAAGGGAACATCCAATTCACCGATATCAAACTGAATCGATTGCAAATCATGCTTTATTGTTGTTTTTGGTGTTGTCGTTACCGGAGGCTTGGTGCCGTTTGCTGAAAACTGCAAGGCAAAGGTATACCACTTCTTAGCCCCGCTGGCCGCAACAACCGTAATTACAATTTTGCCGGTACTTGCATCTGATTTGATATTGGTATGCCCAGCAACCGAATAAGATGCTGACGCATCTTGCGTCTTTGCCACGACATCCACTGCTTTCGTATCCTTCGGCAATGTCAGATTATAATACGTTCTGCTTGGTGAAAATTCATAATTCAAATCTCCGACATTAAAACTTACACTTGCCAGCAAATTATTGCTGGATGCTGCCTGCACCCGGAACGGGAACACAAACAACATTGCCACGATACAAACTTGTACCATATTAAGTATCTTCGATTTTCTTTCTCGATACGATTGTTTCATATGCTAACTCCATCCTTTTAATACAATACTCTTGTTCTATTATAACATACAGTGAAACACAAGATAAAGTATAAATAACTACCGGCCATATTGAACCATCTTTTCCGCCCCTAAAAGCAGGCATTATTTTGTATTGTAGATGCGGAAACGAACTCCCCCGTCATAGTTTTCTGCCACCACAAAATAGCCAAACTTCGTTACAATTTTATACACAATCGAAAGACCCAGCCCAAAATTGCCGTCCGTTCCTTTCTCATAAGCCTTGAAAATGCTATGCAAACTTGCCTCACTGATCGAAGGACCATCATTTTCAATAATCAATTCATCTTTTTTCAAGGAAATGCGAATTACCGTCCGGGCATAGCGAAGCGCATTGTCGATAATATTTTCGACAGCAACTCGCCAGTTTTCTTCATTTCCGCGGAAGGTACAAGGTATCAAATTCGCATCAATCTGAATATTCGGTTTAATTACTTTAATAGCTAAGAGTACTTGCTGGATGACCGCTGCCATATCCACATTGACCATCTCAATCTGTTCGCTTTCTACATAGGAAAGACGGTTCAACAGCAATAAACTTTGCACTTTCTTCTCCAGCCGCCCTGCATGTTCAATAATAACATCAACACTTTTTTCTAAAGTATCATATGGATAAATGCCATCTTTGATACTCTCTCCATATGATTTAATTGTTGCAATCGGGGTTTTTAAGTCATGGGATATATTATGAATCAATTCATTTTTCAACGATTCTTGATAATCCATTTCAATTTTCATGCCCACGAGCGCATTTGCCAAGTCTCCGATTTCATCCTGCCGCATAATGCGCAATTCCGCCCTCTGACCAACCTTCAAGCGATCAATATAGGTTCGTATTTGCTTCAGCGGCTGAATTATGCTAGCTACCCATAGCAAGAGCAAGATAAATAAGATAAATACTACGAAAACCGTAATATTAATAATATTGCTCAAAAGCGTATCCCGCACTTGATTTCCTAGTGATTCATACATGTAGCTGATGAAAATTTCTTCTGAATTAATCCGCCGGATCATGTAATAGATGCTGGATCCACCGCTCCGAAAGGAATACCGTACGGTTGGAACGACTTGATCTGCAGCTTGTGACAGCATCCGATTCATCAAATGCTCATCCAGCGCCAGCGTGCCAATGATATACATATTTGGTTTTGTGAGAATTACATGTCCCATGTTGGTATCCTGACGCTTCACCAACGTCGAAATCGGGATATTTTGCGTATAGGAAAAAATGACATCACTTTGCGATAATTCTAAGATGCGAAACATTTGGTCTTCAACGAATTCATCAATATTGCGTCCTAACAACAAGAAGAAAAACGTACAAAAACTGATGGTAAATATTAGAATAATAACCATCAGCTGTTGTGTCAGCGTCAACTCTAAAATCCATTTTAATGTCTTTTTCATTAGCCTAAACGATAGCCAAAGCCATAGATAGTATGGATACTTAGCTCCGGCATTTTCCGGCGCAAACGCCGCAAGGTGTCATCCACTACCCGGTCACTGCCAAAGTAATTAACATCCCAAACCTTATCTAAAATTTGTTCTCTGCTGAAAGCAACACCGCGGTTTTTCACAAACAAGCACAACAAGTCATATTCTTTTGTTGTCAGTTCAATTTCTTTATTCTCAAAAAAGCATTTGCGTTGCTGCTCATCAATTTCATAACCGTCTACAAATGTTCGCAGATAATCATCTTTGTAGGTTCTTTTCATGATGTTGTTGACGCGAAGAACCAACTCTTTCGGAGAGAATGGTTTTGTGATATAGTCATCGCTGCCTTTTTCAAGACCGATGATCCGGTCAAATTCCTTATCTCTTGCTGACATAAAAATAACAGGCAGTTCCCGGTTTGTTTCCTTGATTAGTTCAATTAAATCAAACCCGCTTTTATCATCCAGCATGATATCCAAGATCCATAAATGCACATCTTGGTCTTGGACATGTGCCATGGCATCTTCAAATGTCAGATAAGCACGAACTTCATAGCCTTCACGCTCCAGATACCGCTTTACCAGTTCATTGAGATCTTTCTCATCTTCAACCACGCAAACTATCTTTTTCATGTCATCACCTCATATTCTCTATTGTAAACAATTTTATATCATCTTGAAAGTCAAAAAGGGCTAAAGCCCCTTTTTTTCAATCATTTCGATTACTTGACTAACATAATTATCACACAATTCATCGGTCGCTGCTTCCACCATAACACGAATCAGCTGTTCTGTACCGGAAGGCCGAACTAGAATCCGCCCTTGGTTGCCAAGCGCTTCCGTAATCTTTGCGACTAATTGTTTCACATCATGATCTTCCATTGCCTGTTTCTTATCCTGCACTTTGATATTGCGCAGACGCTGCGGGAAAATTTGCACTTCGGCCGCAAGCTGGGATAAAGGCTTACCTTCTTGTTTGACAATCTCCAGCAAATGCATCGCTGTCAGCAATCCATCCCCAGAAACTGCCTCTTCCTGGAAGATAATATGGCCGGATTGCTCGCCGCCTAAGGAATAGCCATCCGCAAACATGCATTGGGAAACATATTTATCACCTACTTGAACCTGACACGTTTTCACGCCAATCAGCTCCAAGGAATGATACAGTCCTAAGTTAGACATCACAGTCGTAACCAATATGTTGTCTTTTAACTTCCCTCGTTGTTTCAAATGCTTTGCGCACAAATACATTATAGCATCGCCATCGACAATTTTACCGGTTTCATCTACTGCCAGCAAACGGTCGGCATCACCATCAAATGCCAAGCCAAGATCGTACTCGCCAGGCATCGTTCTGATGTTATCCTGCAAGCGATGCAAATGAGTAGATCCGCAGTCGGCATTGATATTATAGCCATTTGGTTCATTGGCAATTACATCAACTGCAGCGCCGCATTGTTCCAGCACTTGCTTCGCAGTTGCTGTTGCGGACCCATTGGCAAGATCCGCCAAAATCCGCAGTCCGGCAAAGTCTTGCTTGAATAAAGAATGCATCCAATTGGCGTAGCTTTTTATACCGCTGGCATGAACATCAGTAATGCGTCCCAGCTGATCTCCGTCAGCCCACGGCAATTCTTCAGTTTCTCCATCCATATAGGCTTCAATCTGCTGCTCTATGGCCTCTTCCAGCTTAAAACCTGCATGATTAAAAATTTTAATGCCATTATCTTGAAACGGATTATGACTAGCCGAAATCATTACGCCAAAATCATATTCATGATAGCGGACCAGATACGAAACCGCAGGCGTCGGACAAACGCCAAGTAAGTATACATCACAGCCGGATGCTGCCGCTCCGCTCGCAAGTGCATGTTCCAATACATCGGAAGAAAGACGAGTATCTTTCCCAATCAGCAGCTTTTTTTTATGGGTACTGTCAGCTGTCAGATAAGCACCTAAAAATCTGCCGATTTGAAATGCATGATGCGGGTTTAACTGCTCACATACTTGTCCGCGAAAACCATCTGTTCCAAAATATTTCATATGTCTCCCCTTATCGAATAATTTCTACATCAACAGCATCTGTCAATGATTTATACTTCACATAGTAATCTGTTCCTTGTACAATCACCGGCAATGTCATAATACCAGGCTTCGTCTTTTCCATATCCAGATATGCTTCAATCTGGTCGGCAGTAATCGCTTCTACCCGCTCTTTGCTTCCTGTCACCTCAATATCAACCGTTACATTATCCCGATTCACTAAATCAAGACGATAGTTGTTGATATTTTTCCGGATATTCAAGTTTACGCCTTTGATTACCCTTGTCACTGCATCTGTCAATTTCACTTCCAAATTAACTTTTGTTACCGATGTTTTCTTGATTCCTGATGGCAAGCGGAGCGGAGCTACCAAGCTGCTGTCAGAATAAATTTCCGATACATTAATATTCACGATGAAGTTTTGGAAAGCATTCAAAACACTTTCCTGACCGTAGATGGTAAGTGCTGCATGATCTAAGGAAATAGATTCAATTGCCTTGCCATTTGGCAATTCGCCATTTGGAACAATGACAATCGGTATCGTTTTATTCGGTGAGCTTACCTCAACAGTTGCCCGCACAGTCGAAGGAATGATATCCACTTGCACACGGTTCCCATTCTGATCATATGCTGCCAGAACAGCATCTTGCTCAAATGTTTCTTTGACACCTTCTACATTGATCAACGCTTTTACGAAAGCAATGCTGTCAATAGTCTGCTGGGAAGCTCGAACAGTAACCTCATTGGTATCTAAAGTTGGAGTTCCAAGCACATATCGTGCATCCATTTTGTCGGAATTGATGAAATCATATCCTAAATCAAAATTCCATGAAATTTTCTTTTTAATTGTTACAACTGCTGTAGAGGGGTTCAAGAACACTTGCACCCGGGAGGAAAAGTTGTTCGGACTGAGGGTAATCGCATGCGTGCCTTCACCAAGCCCTGATAAGTCTGCCACAACCAGATAACCACCTTGTGATTTTGTCATCTGCAGATCACTGATCTCACCCTTGATAATCGGAGTAACACTTTCCGGCAGCCCTTCAATCTCATATACCTCATTATTGGCATTTACCGTAACCGGTACTTTATCCAATATTTCAGAATTTGTTTTTGTCGCAAAAACCTGACCCAGCATACCGCTGTTTACAGTCATATACATAAACACTGCAAACAATAAGGAAATAACCCCGCCCCAGCGCGGATTGAACACATAGCGGTCAATGACGGTACTGATTGTATTAAACACCTGCATAACAACATTTTCAATGCTGGCATAAGAATGCACTACTTTTTTCCCGCGCGACGCAATGGATTGTGCCAGCTCCAGTTTATTCTTGCCTTCTTCGCTGCCTTGCTTCTCTGTTGCATCTTGCTTGCTTCTTTGAATGCGCGGCATCCGGTAGCCTTTTATTTCTTTTGGTCCTTGAGCTGGCTGCTTCGTTTCCTCCAACTCAGGCTGCTCTATTTTCTTATTCTCCACGCTCATTCTCTCCTTCCTGGTTCAGTAAGGTCTGATCAGCCGCTGGTTTTGCATCCTGCCCTTTTTTCGCAGGACGCTTTGGCTTTGGTGCCTCTTTCACATCATCCAGCTGAAACTGCAAATTCGCTGTTTTCCGTGATTTCTTACTAACTGTCATCCGTTCTTCATTTGATTCCGGAGCTTCTTCTTTATTGTTCAGAAAGTCAAACTTAATACTGCGATTCGCTTTTTCTTTTCTGACTTTGGAGCGGTTGGTAGGTTTGGCTTCAATTTCTTGGACACAAATCACCTTTAATAAATATTCCCGCAAAGATTCTTCATCCATGTGCAGCAATTTTCCATGTTCCGCAATGGAAATACTTCCGGTTTCTTCACTGACTACAATAGTAGTTGAATCTGTAATCTCGCTGATTCCGATGGCAGCACGATGGCGTGCTCCATAGCGTGTCGGCAAGTCCAGTGATGTTGGCGGAAAATAGGCCGATGCACAGGAAATATGATTTCCTTGAATAATAACAGCCCCATCATGAAGTGGTGTCAGCGGCACAAAAATCGAACATAACAGTTCGACTGAAACCGCTGCATCAATTTTGGTACCGGTTTTAATATAATCAGACAAAGACTGTGATTGTTCAATGGTAATCAAAGCTCCGATCTGCTCTTTGGAAAGCCGCACTGTAGCTTCCACCAAGGTATTCACCAGAATATCCAGTTCATTGCCGCTCAACGTCGAAATTCGCGTAAAGAGCTTGCTTTGCCCCAGTTTTTCCAATCCCCCCCGGATCTCCGGCTGGAAGATGATGATTACGCCTAAAAACCCATAGGTAATAAACATATCTGCCAAAAAACTTACCGTCGTTAATCCCGCAAATGAGGAAACACCTTTGATGATCATGACCAGTAAAATCCCTTTGAATATTTGAATCGTCCGCGCATTATTCCGAACGAACTTGATTACGTAGTAAATTAAGATCCATACTGCTGCCACATCCAATAAAATGCGCAGCAAGGCGATGGTATTTTGAAGTGTTAGTGTTCTCATGCTGTTGCCTCCTGTCCCGTATTATACCAAATTCACTGACGCAATGATAGTCCCATCAAAAAGTCTTCTATATACTCGATAGTGCTGTCCTGCTGTTCTTGCGTTGTAATTGTCCCGATAAAATCTTCACGAAAAAGTTGGGTATTCACGTAATTCGAGAAATTTCCGCCTTCGATTGCGTAATAAATTGCTTCTTCCGGAAATAATTTCCTTTTCTTCTGCCAGCTGCTTTGCGGATTGACACCATCCAGCGTACCGCGAACCACCATGCTGTCAATTTGATCAGCAATATTCCATGAGGGAGCTCCGCTGAGAAAAATCAGCGAACGGACGGGAAGCTGTTTCATAAAGCTGCTTTGGAATGCACCATTGCCGTGCAGCACCACATCCCATGTCTGAATTCCTTCATTGATTTGGAAGAGCTTCTTCTGATTGGTTAATCCAAGCAACGTGCTGCCAAATGGATAGTGTCTGACAAAAACCTCACTTTGCAGTTCTTGAGCCATTGTTCGTGCCAGCACTGCATATGCCGCAGGATGAATCCGTTCATCCGGATAAATGACGATGCCATGTGCCTGGCTTGCTGCTGGCTGGTAGCGATCATAGTCTGCTGTTGACGTGACTGTAATCATAGAATCAGATTGCATTGCATCGAATGCTTCCTGGGTTGGCTGGTATTTCACTTGAAAGCGTAAAAACGCAAAGATCATAGCACATACCGCTGTCATTCCTAATAGAATGAACCGCGTTCTTTTGCGCTGTACTGTACCCATTGGTTTATTAAATACGATACGTTTAATAAGAATCACACCTTACTGTTTCGTGTTTCATTATATAACATTTTTAGTCTATTACAATTATTTAAATTTCGCTAAGTATGCTTGAATCTGCTT
This sequence comes from Bacillota bacterium, assembly GCA_023388995.1. GTDB lineage: Bacteria > Bacillota_I > Bacilli_A > Erysipelotrichales > Erysipelotrichaceae > JAEWFD01. The sequence goes on along the minus strand of JAEWFD010000020.1, from coordinate 182,331 downwards.
TCGCTTCCGAAAAGTGAGATTCCATTCTATTTCGCTTTTGCGGTAAACAACGATTTTTTAATATCACTTTAATATTTTTCTATTTCTATTGTTCAATCAATTCTTTCAATTTCTCCATATCAGAAATAACATATCCTTTTCTCTTTTCTTTCCGTAAAATCTTCGTTTCACAAAATTGTTTCATCACATGCAGTACATGCCGATAACTAACGTTCAGATATTCTGAGACATCGGTATGAGGCATCGCATATGTGCCATTCTGGTGATATTCCAGAATAAAGGACGCAAGTCTTTTGCTGACAGCATAATTCAAGCTTTCACTCATGCGGTAACTCCTTGCTAATAATTTATTGGAAATATAAGAGGCAAAATAAAAAGAAATACTTGCATTTTCCCTGCAGAGTTCGCTCAATTCCACGATATTGAATTCATAGCATTCGATATCCTGAAGAACTTGATTCTCTTTATAGTCAGTTTCCCCGCAAAACAACGAAAGTTCACCGATCCAGTCACCTTCCTTTGCAAAATCAAGGATGGATCGTTTTCCGTTTTTATGATCTATGTATATTTTGGCGGTACCTGCCAGGATAAAATAGCAAGATAGCGGACTGCTGCTCAGTTTATAAATATTGGCATTTCGCAAAAATGCTTTTCTTTTGCCCAAACGCACTAACTCTAAGGGTATTTTCCTATCAGCAATCATAATTTCTCCTAATGTGATATTTCTCATATTCCATTGTATTTCGATATTATATCATGTATCTGTCAAACGAGGTAAATCTGCATGAAAAAAAAGCTGTATTCTATATTCGCATTCCTGCTGCTCGGTTTCGGTATATCTTTGCAAGTCAAGGCCGGAATCGGACAAAGTATGTTCAACGCATTATGCTTGCTTCTGGCCGACTTATGCAATCTGGAAATCGGCATCGTCTTAAATCTCTTAAATTTACTGTTTTTTCTCATCTATCTTATCTTTAGAAATGCGAACGTGAGAAAGCGCGACTTCATCCAAATTGCCATGACTTTACTAAATGGCTATATGATTAATTTCTATCTCTATTTCCTGCTGCACCATGTTACCTTTCCCTTTTATCTGCACAGGGTTCTCCTCTTTTTTATTGGCCTTATTCTGGCATCTTTCAGTTTGGGAGCTATTCTGGCAATGGAAATCATTCAGTTTCCCTTGGAAAGTCTATGCCTTTTACTGGTCAGAAAAACGGCCATAGTTTATCCTCTATTCGCTTGAAGTTTGATTGTTTCTTCTTGCTCAGCACTTTGCTGCTCACCCTTATCTTCAATCACAATTTATATATCCGTGAAGGAACAATACTCAGCTTCCTTCTGCTTTCCAAACTAATCGGATATTCCTATTCTTTCCACAAGAAATTAGTATATAAAAAATCCCTCATTTCATAGCGAATGCCTATTGCATTATCTATCCTTGAGGGACTGAACTGATATTTTACTCTTGCTTATACAAACAAACACCAGCGAATTCCAAAGCGATCAATCAAATCCGCACGCAGCGAACCTTCGCTTATGACTGCCGCATGGTACGTTTCATATGAATTTTATTTAGCCATTAATACGGCAGCTGCAATAGAATATAACTTCGTGATATCACTATCAGCACGGGATGTCAGTACAATCGGTGCCTTGGCCCCCACAATCATCCCCGCTACTTTGCCCAGTGCTAGGAAGGTAATCGATTTATACAAAATGTTGCCAGCTTCGATATTAGGCATAATCAGAACATCTGCTTTGCCTGCAACTGGATGGTCAATTTTCTTATGCTTGGCAGCCTCAACAGAAACGGCATTATCCAAGGCAAGCGGCCCAGCGATTGTGCATCCGGTAATTTCGCCGGATTCATTCATCTTCATCAATTCCTGTGCATCCAGTGTTGCCGGCATCTTGTCATTTACTTTCTCTACAGCACACACGACAGCTACATTCGGCTTTTCATTGCCCATGGCATGCGCAACGCAAACAACATTTTCCACAATCTCTTTTTTTGTTTGCAAGTCAGGAGCAATATTCATTGCTGCATCACTGATGTACAGCAAATGATCAAAATGATCTATCTCTGCAATCACAACATGGGATAACACATTTTTGGTACGCAAGCCAATCTCCTTGTTCAAAACAGCTTTCAGAATGACCTTGGTATCTACCATGCCTTTCATCAAAATATCTGCTTTCTTCTCAGAAACCAGACGCACTGCTTCCAAGCACGCTTCTGCCGGATCTGCAACGGAAAGAATTTCCATGTCCCGCAGAGAAATATCATTTGCCTCCGCAATGGAGCGGATTTTTTGTTCATCTCCAACTAAAATAGCTTTCGCGATGTGATAATCGCGTGCAAGCTGCACTGCTTGCAGAACTTCCACGTCTTCGGCTGCTGCGACAGCTATCGTTTTGGGGCCTAACGTTTTGGCCGTTTGCAAGATATCATTAAATGTATTGATCATAACGTTCACTCCTTTTGATCTACTCCTATTTGTATCCTTAGTGTATCATTCTTCGCTCTTTTCAACAAGGATATTCATCATAATTTTGCTTGTTCCAGGATATCATTTGCTTCTGGTTTGAAAGTCCGCTATACTATCCAGAAAGAATTGAGGAAAGATGCAATATGGATGATACTCTATCATTACTATCTGGATATTCCGGTTTATTATGTGATTGCTTTTTTGGGTTGCTTGCTGTTCGACAGACTGTTCACCCGGGATAAGCAGATTGACTTTAAAACAATTGGCAAACAAGCTGTTGTATTTTGCGGATTGCTGACCGGTATTTTATCATTGCCTTTTTATCCGTACTATGGCTTGCAGTGTATCTTGCATGCATCAGCTGGCTATATTATCGGCATGATTGGATTATATTATTTACGATATGGCTACTATCAACTATAAAAACATTAGGATTGACAACATCTGCGATGCTTACTATAATAATAAGGAAATAACATTGTCTGTTTCGGGGCGAGGCGTAATTCCTCACCGGCGGTGATCAGGTTATCCTGCAAGTCCGCGACCTATCTATGATAGCTGATCTGGTTAGAATCCAGAACCGACGGTATAGTCCGGATGAAAGAAACGGGTGCACTCTTTTAGATATGCACAAGTCAGCCCTTGAAGAATCAAGGGCTTTTTTGACCAAAACAGACCTCTATTTCAGAGGAGGCATATTCATGCAAAGAAAAACAAGAACACTTACTTCTATGGCTATTCTAATTGCCATATCCATCACTTTAGTGGCTCTAATCCACTTCCCTTTGATTCCTAGTGCTGCTTTCTTAGAATACGATCCGGCCGATGTACCAATTTTAATTGGAACCTTCGCCTTTGGACCGCTTGCCGGCTTGGCAATTACCGTAGTAGCGTCTGTGATTCAAGGCTTTACAGTCAGCATTGCCAGCGGATTATATGGTATTCTCATGCACATCATCGCTACCGGAAGCTTTGTCATCGCGGCAGGGTTGTTTTATTCAAAACACAAAACCAGAAAACAAGCTGTCATTGCACTCATAGCAGGAACCATTACCATGACTGTCGTTATGACAGCAGCCAATCTTGTAATTACACCATTATTTTTAAAGGTTCCGGTGGATGTTGTGAAAGGAATGCTTTTAACAGCTATTATCCCTTTTAACTTATTAAAGGCGGGAATTAACTCCGTCATTACCTTCCTGGTTTATAAATCTGTATCCAAATATTTTCACGGGTAAAATGATTAGCCTGGCGAGCAATGAACTTCATTGCTCTTTTTTTATATCATTCGATCCGAGATCACAATCTCTTTCTGCTCAAATATAGCAAGCAGCTTCTCTAATGTCAGTTCCTGCTTCTGCTTTTGATCAATAACAGCGCTGATTTTGCCTTGATTCATCACCAATAACTTATTTCCATATTGCAATGCCTGCTTCATATCGTGCGTAATCATCAATGTTGTGATTTGGTGTTGGGCAACGCATTGTTCCGTTAACTGCATGATTGTCTTGGCAGTCAGCGGATCTAATGCTGCAGTATGCTCATCCAGCAAAAGCAGTTTTGGTGTTGTTCGAGTTGCCAGCAGCAAGGAAAGAGCCTGCCTTTGTCCTCCGGATAAAGTACCGACCTCAGCGTGCAGCTGCTCTTCCAGCCCCAGCTGCAGGCAAGCCAGCAATTCCTTAACTTTCCTTTCCTCCTGCTTATGAACACCAAAGGCCAAACTGAATGGATGTGCATGTGAGGCCATGCTGATATGTTCCATGACACTCATATGAGCGGCACTTCCCATCATGGGATCTTGGTACAGACGTCCGACAGAGCGGGAACGAACATGTTGTTTCTGCATACTGATATCTTCTCCATCCAGCAGGATTGTCCCGCGTGGTGTTGGGAAAACGCCATGAATCGCATTCAACAATGTAGACTTCCCTGCGCCATTAGAGCCGACAATCGTCACAAAGTCTCCTTTCGCAATGGTGCAGGACAACTGATCCAAAGCCCGCAATTCATTGCTGGTTCCTTGCCGGAACACAACTGTCAGATCATGAATGTGAAGCATGTCTTTTACCTCCTAGCCTGTTTGGTGCCAGCAATGCGACGGTCAGAAAGATAGCGCACAGCAGCTTCAAATCAACCGCTTGAATCCCTAACTGCAGAGCCAGCGTTAAAATAAAGCGATAGGCAACGGAACCTGCAATCACGCTGAAGATGCGAACACCTAGCTGTTTTATAGGGATCATTGCTTCTGCCAGAATTACAGAAACCATTCCCATCACCATAATTCCGACGCCACCATTTAAATCCGCAAACTGCTGGTAGGTTGTAATCAAGGCACCCGCTAAAGCAACCAATCCATTGGAAAGAATCATGCCGATGAACTTCATCTGATCGGGATTAATGCCAAGCGTGCGCACCATCTGTTCATTTTCACCGGCGGCGCGGATATTCATACCAAGCCTTGTAAGCAAAAACCAATACAAAATCCCGGCACAAACAAGCGCTATGCCAGCCAGAAGCAGGAAACGCTGCCCAAACGGCATTGCATGAAGCAAGCCTGGCAAGTGGAATAACGAGATATTTGCTTTATTTCCCAATATTCTTGCATTGATGGAATAGAATCCCGTCATCGTAATAATACCTGCTAAAATAGGCGGTATCTTTCCTTTGATATGAAGCAAAGCGGAAACAGCACCTGCAAGCATGCCGCCGCCAAACGCTGCCAGAAAACCCGGTCCTGCAATCCCCGCTTGTGCACAAACTGCATAAATTGCACTCCCGGTCACAAACGATGCATCCATGGTCAGATCCGTAATCTTCAAAATACGGTAGGAAAGAAAAATGCCAAGTGCCAGAATGGCATAGATAAAGCCTAATTCAAAGGTAGCGAGTATTGTATATCCGGACATCATTCATCTCCCAAAAAGACTACGGGATAATGTTTGGTAATTGTATCCGGAATGGTGAGCCCTAACTTTTCCCTTGTTTTTTCGTTGATATAAATCGTCAGCTGCTCACGGAATAGCGTAACCGGAATCTCACTGACAGCTTTTCCTTCCAATACGGCAATTACCATTCTTGCAGTTTCTCTGCCTAGTTCTTCATAGTTATTGATTCCCAATGTCGCCAAGCCGCCATCTGCAACCATCGAATCAGCCCCCACAAACACCGGAATTTTCGCATCATCTGCAGCTTTCACAAGCGGGGCCATGGATGACGCTACGGTATTATCATTTGGCGTAAAAATGAAATCAACTTTCGACGCCAGGACATTGGCACTTTGCTGAATTTCTGAAATAGAAGTTACCGAAATCTCTTCAATCCGCAATCCTTTTTCTTTGGCATATATCTTTGCTTGAGCAATATGCTCCAAAGAATTCACCTCCGCCTGATTGTATAAGAAGCCAATTGTCTTGGCATGAGGCAGCAGTTCCAATGCCAGTTCTAAAATTTGCTTCACCGGAACGGCATCGCTGGTTCCGGTAATATTCTTATCCGGATGATCCAGATTGGTGATTAATCCTGCCGCAATGGGATTGCTGACGGCAGCAAATACAACTGGTGTCGTATCCGCCAGATTGGCAGCCGCCTGTGCTGTAGTCGTCGCAATCGGAACCACAACATCAACTTGCTTTCCTTTCATTGTTTGTACAATCGCTTGGAGGATTGTCATGTCTCCTTGGGCATTCTGATAGATTAATTCTATTTTATCTAAGTATCCTTGGTCCTCTAATTCCGATAGTATTCCATCCCGAATGGTATTCAAAGAGGGATGTTCTACAATTTGAATCATTCCTACTTGAGGTTTTGTTGTTTGTTTTTGACAGCCTGCCAATGCAATGCACAGCAGCATGGTTGATAAAATTCTTTTTTGTTTCATGGTTGATTCTCCTTTGTTTTTTATTTGTTATCTGCTTGCTATGCAACGTCAGCCACCGCCCGGCATTATCAAATCGTAACACCAACATCACCCCTTTCAAGAAAAAACGCCTGTCCTTAGAAAAAGGACAAGCGTAAAAAACACCTGTGGTACCACCTTACTTGGCATAATAACTATGCCCGCTCAATAGAATGCAAACACATTCCTGCTTTTTAACGCAAGCTCACGTCATCAGATACTAGAGTACTCGTTGTCCGATGCCCTCTGGAGTCCATTTGCCAATCCGCATGCTGTCAGGTTTCCATCTTCCCCGACTCTCTATCAGTGCTAGATATGTTTTATCTCTCCATCTACGGTTTTCTAAAGACTATCACTGAATGCATTTTCTGTCAATTGTTTCTGAAATAAAAATCATTTATCTCAAAACAAGAGATAAAATAAGACACCTTAATAGTTTCTTTGTAATATGTATATTATATGTGAATGGACTACTTTACTTTCCTCATTTATTAAGCATTCATGCGACATTTTTTATAAAAAAGGCAAAAAAAGTATTGCCAAAGGGAAAACCCTATGATAATATAAATGAGCGCTTAGGAAATGAATCACGAGGAAGTACTCAAGAGGCTGAAGAGGTACCCCTGCTAAGGGTATAGGTCGGGAAACTGGCGCGTGAGTTCAAATCTCATCTTCCTCGCCATTCATTAAGCTTTGATAAATATGGTCCGGTGGTGTAGCGGTTAACATGCCTCCCTGTCACGGAGGAGATCGCGGGTTCGATTCCCGTCCGGACCGCCATTTTTTATTTGCAGGTGTAGTTTAATGGTAGAACACAACCTTGCCAAGGTTGATACGGGGGTTCGATTCCCCTCACCTGCTCCAGATGAATGTAAATACCAGCTGATATGGCTGGTTTTTTTATGCTTCCATAGCTAATATCTGCTATACTTTAAGCAGCAAGCAGGAGGTATTCCAGCATGAAAAAAGTTTTGTCCTCCCTGAAACACCTTTATATAGCACAAAGAAGACCTATCACTACAATAAAAAAGAAGATTATACCGTCAGCGACTACGGTGCAAAATCCGGCTTGCTATTCAGTACCTTCCATATTATTTACAGCGAGAAAAATTTTTGCCAATAAGCTAAAAATATCATGTATTTACTTTTCTATATGATATCATAGTAGTAAGGAGGCAAGTTGCGAAATGAAACTTGCATCATAGATAACATGAAAAAAGAAATGATTGCTCTGTGGGTTGTCTTAATTACCGAGATATTGTTTGCTGCTATCGAATTAACAGGTTCGCAATCAGCACAATTCAGCTGGATGAATTATGCAGTTTACTTTGCAGTTGCAATTGCTATTATTTTCGGATCTTCTTATTTCTTCGGCAAACGAAAAAATAGCAGATCAACAAAGTGAATAAGCTATTTTTAACTTAATTGCCAGTTTTTGTAACGCTTACTTTTTTCACTTATCAAGTGCTGTTTTCCCCACGATTTGATTGACAAAAGCAGCTTTCTACTGCTACTATGATACAGGATTTCCTGTATCCATGAATCTATGATATAATCATGCACAGATTCATTGTTTACTCATTCAAGCAAGTAATCAACTTAGGGAAGGAACCATCCTTCTTTTTTGCATTCTTGCTTTCTAATACCATAGATAAGGCAGGTATTTATGAACAATACTACGATTTATTTGGACCACGCCGCCAACGCACTTGTGCGCCAAGAAGTGCTTGATGTCTTCCAAGCCACAAACATAACCTATATTGCCAATCCCAATGCATCCCATGCACTTGGCAAGCAGGCATGGGAACGGCAGGAAACTGCCAATGCAAACATAGCCGCTTACTTTGGTGTAAAACCAAATGAACTCATCTATACTTCCGGAGCAACAGAAGCAAACAACCTTGCAATCAAGGGTCTTGCCTATGCCAACCGCCAGTATGGCAAGCATATTATTTCGTCCTATCTGGAACACTCTTCCGTTTTAGGTTCTTTAATGGCTTTGCAGGAAGAAGGTTTTGAGGTTGAATTTGTGGATATTCTGGATGATGGTTCCATCAATTTGGAACATCTTAGCCAATTACTCCGAAAAGATACCATTTTGGTGACCTTGGCAGCCGTCGACAGTGAAATCGGGCTTCACCAAGACATAGCAAGCATTTATGCACTGGTTAAAAAGCTGCCCCACTGTGCATTTCATACCGATGCCACGCAATCCATTGGCAAGTTGCCGATAAATGCTGCACACTATGCTGCGCTTACCTGTTCACCTCATAAATTCGGAGGCTTAAATGGCTTCGGACTTCTGATCTTAAAAGAACAACATCTTATTACACCCCAAATTCACGGCGGCATCAGCAATACTCCCTATCGCAGCGGCACACCTGTGCTGCCGATGATCTGCGCCTTAGAAACAGCATTGGCGCTGTGTCAGCAAACTGCATCAGACAACCTTGTTAAACTTACAACATTTCACGCTATCCTGCACTCTTTTTTTGGATCATTCCAGGACATCGTGATCAACAGCAAACCAAATGGCAGTCCCTATATCGTCAATATCAGCTTCAAAACCATCAAAGGAGACCAGTTGATGGAAAAGCTGTCAGAGCAGCAGATCTATGTTTCTACCAAGTCTGCATGCTGTGCTGTCAACACTCCGTCAAAACCTGTTTTGGCTCTTACCAAAAGCCGCAAGCTGGCTCTTTCGACCTTGCGCATCAGCATGGGACCGGAAACAACAGAACATGAGATAGAGCAATTCAAAAAAGTATTCCAAGAACAATATCACATGCTAGGAGGAAAATAAATGGAACCCTATCAAGAAATAGAACGCGCCCTGATCAAACGTTTTCGCAAAGATATTTGGACCAAGTTTGTGAAAGGCGTGCAAACTTATGATTTGATTCAAGAACAGGATCGCATTGCTGTGTGCATTTCCGGCGGCAAAGACTCCATGTTGCTGGCAAAATGCATGCAGGAGCTGCAACGGCACGGAAAATTCCACTTTGAACTAAAATTCATTGTTATGGACCCGGGTTACAATGCGATCAACCGCCAGCGCATTATTGAGAATGCTGCCCTCTTGAATATTCCCATTCAGATTTTCGATACCCAAATTTTTGACTACGTAGCAACAATCGTAGATTCCCCTTGCTACCTATGTGCACGCATGCGCCGTGGACATCTCTACAGCTATGCCAAAGAACTAGGATGCAATAAAATTGCCTTGGGGCATCACTTCGATGATGTTATTGAAACAACTTTAATGGGCATGTTGTATGGTGCTCAAATACAAACCATGATGCCTAAGCTGCACAGCACCAATTTCGAAGGCATGCAGCTGATCCGGCCATTATATTTGGTAAAAGAAGAAGCCATTTTCGATTGGAAGAGATATCATAACCTGCAATTTATCCAATGTGCCTGCCGTCTCACAGAACACTGCGTGATCGGACAAGGGGGCGGTTCCAAGCGTGCCGAAGTCAAAGCAATGATTAAGAAACTGCGTCAAACCAGCCCAACGGTAGATATGAACATCTTCCGCAGCATCCATAATGTCAATCTCGATACCATTATCGGCTATCACAAAGGTGGCATTCAGCATTCCTTTTTAGATGACTATGATCAAACACGCAATCAACAGGAGAAAGAATAGCTTATGTTAAACCAAAATTCACGCACTGAATTATTACTCGGCACAGCAGCAATGGAACAACTGGCAAAGGCAACTGTCGCTGTCTTTGGCATCGGCGGTGTCGGCAGCTTTGCCGTGGAAGCACTTGTCCGTGCCGGAGTATCCAAATTCGCATTATTTGATGACGATAAAGTATGTCTGACCAACTTAAATCGCCAGTTAATCGCGACCCGCAAAACAATCGGCAAGTATAAAGTCGAAGTCATGAAGGAAAGAATCTTAGAGATCAATCCCAAAGCAGAAGTGGCTTGCCATATTACGTTTTACACCGAAGAAAATGCCCATGAATTCCCACTGGATCAATACTCCTTTGTCATTGATGCAATTGATACCGTCTCGGCAAAGCTGGAGTTAATCGAACGTTCCAACAAAGCCAATATCCCCGTTATCAGCTGCATGGGAGCAGGAAACAAGCTTGATCCCACACGCTTTGAAGTAACCGACATCTACAAGACATCTGTTTGTCCGCTGGCTAAAGTAATGCGCCGTGAACTCAAGCGCCGCAATATCAAAAAACTAAAAGTTGTATATTCCAAAGAAGAAGCATTGAAACCATTGGAACTGGATGACAGCAGCTGCCGCCATCACTGCATTTGTCCAAGCGATACCAAACGCACTTGCACGATCCGCCGCCAAATTCCCGGTAGTGTCTCCTTTGTTCCATCAGTTGCCGGCATGATTATTGCCGGAGAAGTTATCAAAGATCTGACAAAAGCAGAGCGGGAAGCTGCCAGAACATCACAAAACGACGAAAAGTAGGCTTTCGCCTACTTTTTATATCCCTAAACTAATTCTAAGTGCTTGATCTACCGACATCATCACCTGTACATCCAATCGCCCAATCCATTGGGTCAATCGCTGCTTATCAATGGTTCGCACCTGTTCCAAAAGAATAATGGAGCATCGCTGCAGGATGGTATCTGGTATCATGACATGCGTTGGCAGCGGGGGCTTTGTGAGTCGTGTCGAAATTGGAGCAATGATCACCGTTTTGGAAAACCGGTTCCCTTTTTCGTTTTGAACGACCACAACCGGCCGGATTCCTCCCTGCTCACTCCCTAAAACAGGCGACAAATTTGCATAGAAAATATCGCCACGATGCACAATCATGACTATTTCATGACAGCAACCTGCATGCTGGTGACAACTTGAAGCATTTCTTCAGGAGACAAATCTTGTGAGTAGATCGTATATTCCACATTATTGTCGTACACCGTCAAACGGGTACCATCAAATGCTCCAAACACATCAATAGCATCCACCAGTTCGCCACTTACTTGTTGCACAACCGGCTCTGCATTCCGTTTCTTTTGCACCTGTACAATTGTAAATGATTTTTCACCGCTGAACTCCAGAATGTGACGTGTTTCTTTTCCGATCGAAGCAACGGAAGAGTTCACCAGGCGTGCATCAAATACATATACCGGATATAATGGCAAATCAGCAGAAACATTGACCGTCGTTTGATTTGCTTTCAGATTCTCATTCACATCAAAATGTGTTGCACTGAATTCCGGTTTAAAATCTGTTTCTTTGAATTCAATTTTAACTTCTACAGTGCCGTTGTCATTATATACTTTTACCCAGACCGGCTTAAACTCCTTATCAAACTTCATCTCTTGCTTGACAAGCTGCGGTGAATTTGGATAATCCACATCAGCCGTTACAAACCAGCCATCTTTTTCTTTCTTAGCACTGTATTTTCCATTTAGAACACCCATCATGCTTTGATATAAATATGGCTTCGGACTATTATTTGGCCAATCCCCTTTGAATTTGAACGCTTGATTCAAACTAGGCGTAAGTACATAAACCCCATCTGCATTTCGTAAGATAATCTGCTCTTGATTCAATGATTTATCTAATAATGCAACTCGATAGAATTCTGTATCATTCTTCTTCTGCCAGCATAACATGATGTCATAGCTTTTTACATCTTCACCACTCAGCATTTCCATATTAGCCGTCATATGATACCGATCCAGCCCTGCCAGTGATTTCTGCAATTGCTCGTCAAATGACGCCGGCTTCAACGCAATAAATAGTGCCGCAATAAGCAATACTCCTCCTATCACAGCAGCAATAATCTTCTTCATACATTCACCCATCCTTTTCAGTTAAAATTATGCTAGGATCAGGATTTTCATGCATACAAAAGCAAAATGTAAATACACTTCTACTGAAAGAGGTGCATACAATGAATCATTTCCTGAAAACAACATTGGCAATCTCCATTTTTGCTTGTGTATATCTAGGAATCATCGGACTATTTCAGTTTGATTTATTACGTTATATCTTTAAAATGAATGAAGTGCTCGTGCATGGATGCTACGTTGTTTTCGCGTTCTGCGGCATTTCCAGTCTTTTGCTATATAAAAAGGAGTAGAGACGAATTCTACTCCTTGCTTGCCTAACCCTTATTTCGACAAGCGTATGCAATTACGCTTTTTTTATGAAGCGACTCATTCTGGCATATACAAGCGGTACGAGTACCAAGCATGCAAGCGTAGTCGGCACCATGTATGTTGCGTTGTAAGCTCCGGATTCCCATAACGGCAAGCCAAAATACCACATACCGGAAAGGGTGCTGCTTATAAAGCGAATTCCATTGGTGATGAGTACACCGCTGAAAAACATTTTATAATTCGGAAAAAGACTGGCTATGCCATAAATGCCAAAGGCAATGATATAATCCAATGTGAACTGACCAAAATCCAAAAACCATATTTGACCAGTCATATATTGCAGCGGAATACTAAGCAATCCAACAGCAATACCCTTCTTCCATCCCAAGTGATAGGATGCAAGCAGCAGCGGAATCACGCCTAAGCCAAAGGATCCGCCATTGGGCATCTTCGGCAACAGGTTGGCTAGATAATCCAAAACAATAAACAATGCAGCATAAACAGCCATCAACACTAAATCTTTTGTCTGCAATTTCATCAAAAAACACCTCCACATGTGTTGAGGCGCAAAGAGAATGAATCTCCCTACGCTAGTTTTAACTAGATCAGGTTCTAAGGGTTCGATATTCGTCTCAGCCATAAAGGCTCCCCTGTCCGTATTCAGTATACCACATTACAATTCTAGCCACAATCCTCTTTTCATTGTATAATAAATCGGAAGGAGTGATCCCTATGTTTCACCAAATACCTTATCCCCAAAATAAAGAAGAAGCCTATCAGCTGTTGTTTCAGCAAGCAAATGCTTTGTTTCTTGATGTCAATGATGCCATTGCCAATTACGCCAATGCTTCTGCATTGCTTGCAGGCTTTCTGCAAAATATCAATTGGGTTGGATTCTACCTATACAAAGAGTCTGAATTGCTCTTAGGTCCGTTCCAGGGAAAACCTGCTTGCGTGCGCATTGCGATCGGCAAAGGTGTGTGCGGCACTGCGGTGGCAGCGAAAACAACCATGCGCATTGCGAATGTACATGAGTTTCCCGGTCATATAGCCTGTGACGAGGCAAGTAAATCAGAGATTGTAATTCCCTTGATCAAAAACGGAGCAATTCTCGGTGTTCTTGATATCGATGCTCCTGTTTATGATCGGTTTGATGAGATAGACCAGCAGTATTTGGAGGAGTTTGTTTCCATCTTATTAAGTTTTTTGTAAGATTACTTCTTTAATCTTCTTAAGTTTATTCCATTGTTTTTGATCAAATAAATGTAGCGTTCGTCTTTTGGGACCAGTCTGCTTTCCCTATCTTTCAACACATTGCAATCTCAATACTGTATCTTTTGCGTCCACATGGTTATACAGATTGATTTGCAATGTTTTTTATTGCTGTGGAATTAATCAAATAAATTTTGAATCTTTTCTTTCTCTTCATTTGATAGATCATCTCCGATAATCGATAAAAATGATTGCATAATTTCTTTGGTAATACCATACTCCTGTAATTTTTCTTTATCCATATAGAGTATTGCGTTAAATGTATGCAAGACTCCATCGCGATAATACACATATCCACTATCATCAATCTGAATCTCTTTGGAATAATCAACTATATCTTTTTCAAAGTTATATGGCACTTCGGCACCATCCAAATCAACTGCTTTTATCGTCGTACCGGGACTGCCGGCCAAGTCGCTTGTTATGATCAGACTGTGATTAATATATACCATTCCGCGAATCCGATCATTTTCATCATAAAGATTTACTTCATAAATTTTCTCTAGATTTGAACCATCTAAATCCATTCTAAAAATTGCATCAGGATAACGACCCTTAAGTTCTTCGGAGGGATAAGAGCCAACAAAGTAAATTTTATTGCCAATCACTTTGATAAAAGTGACGCCTGCAGATCCATGATACAAAGCATCCAATTGCATTATCTGTGTATCCAATCTCATAAGCATGCTGGCAGCTTGAATATATAGATGGTTTTGGTGTAAAACCAAGTCCGTCAACATACCTTCATTTAGGGAAATAAAATCAAGTTCCTTTGTTTTCAGATGATATTTATAGAAACCAGGTCCATTTACCGAGTCATAGGGGGTAAACCACAGTTCGTCTCCAATCACCTGTATCTCATCCATGATATAAGGAATTTCAATCGTTTGTTTTTCATGGTTTACAATATCAAATATGGTTATATTCGGTATATTCTCTTTATATCCTGTACTGTAAATCAGACCATTATGGTTTAAAATCCCGCCATATAAAGACTCTGTTTCTTTTCTGATGTCTGATCCATCATAGTTGATACTATACAGATGATTCTCTATTAATTCTATTTTGGCTCTGAAAAATAATCTTTCTTGAAACAGCGACAAGCCAGATAGCGATTGCAATCCTCTTGCCAATACAATATTCTCGTTCGTATCCTTATCCAAACGATAAATAGTTCCCGCAAACTGCTTATTAATATAGAAAATATATTGATCTGATTCTACCATCCAGCTATGATGATTGGCATTTTGAACATAAAATTCTTCATAATTTTGATGGTAATTTTTTACCATAACAGGAGCTTTTTTCTGAATCTCTTGTTTTGTGATTGCCTGCAAATCATTTTTTTGAGAAGGAAGTGTAAGTTCATAAATTTTTGCCAGCGGATATTGATTCGTGACTTCCTCTGCTTGTGGCGGTGAATCTAGTATCGGCGGAGCACTCATCAGCTTGACTGCATGCATTTTGTCAAAAATAACTAACTGCAACGCTCCTGAATGTTCCTTATATTCAATTTCATAATCAATGAGAGCTTTTGTTGTGCCATAGTCATGGGAGGTTAAAATGAATGTTTGACCATCCATTTTAAAGGTTCCTTGCTCGCCTATGGTCATTTCATTTTCTTCACGCAGTATATTGAATGTTCCGTCAATACGAAATAGGATCTTCCACTTGACCGGATCATGTTCCTCTTGATATTCTACCCACTGACCAATAAATGGATAACGCATTGGCTGCGGTATTTCTTTTGCGCAACTGTAAAGAAATAAACTCGTTAATACCATTAAACTTGTATAGCTTGCTATCAACCTTGTTAATATAACTTTCTTTTTAGTCATAGATATCTCCCCCAAATGCAGTAGTCTGCATCTTTAACTCGCTATTATATCCAATACTCTTTACGTATAATGGTCTAACTATATTTTGCGCCCTATTTTCGATGAATTAGGAATACTGTAGAATCTTGCAATTTCTGTTAAGCAATAAAGTTTATTTCCATAGCTGTCCTACCAATTCTCCAGAATTCTGATTCCGTATTCCGTCCAATAATATTGGTACACTTCCCAGTTTACCGCGTTATTGATATATAACACATTTATTATGATACACGTCATTGCACCCTTAAATTCCTTTATGACATACTCTACTATCTCTTTCACCATATCAGCATGCAAATCGTAATCTAAAAGGAAAATCTCGCAGCTATCCCGATAATTGCTGTCAATTCGCAATAGCCAGTTATACTGTCCTTTTCCGGGATTTGCGAATGTTCTTTGCAGTTCTTTTGCCGTCACTGCTTTATAGATGTAATAATATGCGCGCTCCTGATTAATCCACACTTCTTCTTCCAAGAGCATACCTGCTTGGTCATAGTGATATATATGCACTTCATCTGTTCCAACATTGCTGGTAATTGCCTGCTTGCACAATCTTCCTGCTCTCGCAAGGGGAATTCTGATCATGGGACGGTATAGGTTATTGTACGCCACGTCACCTTCAACCACACCGACAATTTCCAGTTGAAGAGTATCTTCTTCACTATATTCGAATATCGCTGTCGTGATATATTCATCATCCAGTATTTCCCCATTTTTGATTGTAGTCATCACTACAACAACTTGCACCAATCTGTCTTGCGCGTCGTACTGGTTATCATAGCAGAACCAGCGAATATACTGCGCTTCTTCATATTGATCAACGCTTTTTCTCAACGCCATATTCCCATGTTCATCATACTCATTCTCAAATATGGTTTCATGGCTGCTTTTGCTGGAACCCCCTTGCTTAAACTGATCCCATGAATCATTCACTGTTTTTACCAGGTTGCCATAGTCATCGTAGCTATTGGTTATGGTTATCTCCCCAATACAAGCACCTTCAAAACCCGCATCATCTGTAATACATTGGATCTTTTTCATTATTTGCAGCTTGCCAGATTCTTCGGAATCAGCAAGTATGGTTTGCTGCGTTGTATGCACAATTCGGCTTGCATTAAAAGATTCTATTTGTTGATTGGCTTCAAGTTCCATAGCGTCCTCTTTCTTAGCTATATCTTCTTTCATACAGCAAACCATGCATTGTACAATCTGATTATACCTTCTTCAATCTCCGCTTCCGTCAAATTCGCATATCCAAGAAACAGCACCTGCTTTTTCTTTCTGCTTTTATCATACCAAAATGATTCTGCAGCGTATATACCTACTTCATTCTTTGATGCAAGTCCTATCAATTCCTCTGTCTTTCGGTTATCATCAATCTCTATAAAAAAGTGCAATCCCGAACCTTTGCCATATACCTTGATCTTTTCACCCAGCCATTGATCAGCGATACGAATAAAATGATCATGTTTTTTCTTGCAAATCAAAGTCATCCTTCTGATATGCCGCTCATAATCTCCATGGGCAATAAAGTTCGCCAGGATTCGCTGCGTAATCCACGAAACGGGGCATGGATATCCTTGATATCGTTCTTGGTAGGAATAAAGCAGGCGCTTCGGCAGAACCATAAAATTTACGCGCATAGATGGAGATAATGCTTTAGAGAACGTACCAATGTAGATTACCCGATCATCTTTGTCAATAGCTTGCAGAGATGGCACTGGGTTCGCATCATAGCGAAACTCACTGTCATAATCATCCTCAATCACAAAAGCATCTCGCCAAGATGCCCATTCCAGCAACTGCCTTCTTTTTTGAATCGGCAGGACAGTACCATACGGAAATTGATGGGAACATGTGACATAGATTGCAGAAGCCTGCAAGTTGTTTAGACTCGATAAGTCAACACCCGTTTCATCCGCAGTCACTAATGCGATCTGAGCATTATTTTTTATGAAAATGTCTCTCGCACCGGGATACCCAGGCTCTTCATACACAATAACCTGTGCTTTTAAAAGATTGCATACAATCTCAATGCAATAGGGCAATCCGCAGCTGATGATAATCTGCTCTTCATCACACACCACGCCGCGGGAACGATACAAATAGTTCTTTAATTCTCGTTTCAGCATATCATCGCCTGAGGTATTTTGATGGTGATGATTGTTTTGAGCTATCATCGATACCAATGCATCATCTGTATATTGCTTCCATAATTTTATCGGAAATTGATCTAGCGGAAGTCCACCATATTGAAAATCGTAGCGATACTGGTTTTGCTCATTTTTGAAAAATTGCTGCTTTTCTGCCTCGGGATAAGATTGGCGGTATAAAAACTCAGTTCCGATATGCTGTACAAGAAATCCTGAGCCTGCTCTGGACTCAAGGTAACCCTCTACAACCAGCTGGGCATATGCCTTATCTACAGTATTACGCCCCACACCAATTGTCTTTGCAAGCGAGCGAATACCTGGCAGCTTTTCATTTGGCATAATTTTTCCTGAAAGAATTCCTTCTTTCAATTGGTGATAGATTTGCATATAATACGGCTCTGCTGAATTTTTTTGAATATAGATCATATTTCCTCCAACTGTCCCCTATTTTTATCAACAAACTGTATCTTATTATAGGATCAGTTGTATTATATAATGTCTTTAGCTCAGAAACAATCACAGCTACTGTGATTCATGGAGGAAAATTATGAAAAAAATTGTTAAGACACTGACAATAGCCGGCAGCGACTCCAGCGGAGGCGCTGGCATTCAAGCTGATTTGAAGACATTTGAAGAATACGGAACCTACGGCTTAACAGCTATCACATCCATCGTGACTATGGATCCCGACAACGGATGGAGCCATCATGTCGTTGCAATGGATTCCGATCTCGTTTCCCGGCAAATTAAAACTGCAACATCCGGCGGGGAAATCGAAGCACTAAAAACAGGGATGCTGCCTAATGTTGCTATTATTCAAGTTGTCAGAGAAACCATTGAAAACAAGCAAATTAGACATGTCGTCATTGATCCGGTCATGGTATGCAAAGGAGAGGCGGAGGTACTTAATCCTGAGAATGCTGAAGCACTACGTGACTTGCTCATACCAGTGGCTACCGTCACAACACCAAATTTATTTGAAGCAGGTGTTTTGTCAGGATTAGGCACATTGCACAATATTGAAGACATGAAAAAAGCAGCTCAAATCATCCACTCCTTGGGAGCCAAACATGTCGTGATAAAGGGCGGCAAAGCGATGCAGAGCGAGGAAGCGATTGATTTATATTATGATGGAAGTACATTTGAAGTGCTGGCAATGCCAAAGCTGCCTGTAAATACCAATCATGGCGCAGGATGTACGTTTGCGGCAGCTGTCACGGCTGGATTGGCTAACGGTCTCTTTGTCAGAGAGGCAGTCCATCAAGCGAAAGAGTTTGCATATCAAGCCATCCAGCATGGCTTCGCTTTTAACGAGTATGTTGGCCCCGTATACCACGCAGCTGTACGCCTTTGCAAGTAAAATATCACTAAATATATGATCGGTGTTCATCCACCGATCATTTCATTTTCTCAACATATATAAAGCAAGAAAACTTACCGGTTAACCATTCTTCGGGCATAAAACCATCAACAATTTCTTGTCTATGCAACGTCTATGGTCTTTCGCTGTTTATATTTTCTTCTTCTACATCCCCCATAATATGCGTACTAATATTTATGTAAAACCTGTCTTTATTTGCATTGACTAAATCATGAAACTTAAACAAAGCAGAACTAGAACTTAATCCAACATCAAGCGCATTATTTTTTTCATCTAAAGCAATGCCTTTGATGTTGTATTCTGCTATAAATCCCGGTGTAAATACTGTATTCCAGAAGTTCAGCATATCCTTGACGCTGTGATTAACAAGTACAAAAATTTCAGAATCATTTTTCACAATTTCACTGATATATGGATCATAATCAAAAGAAGTGAACCCTATATGCGGCTTAAGTTCACTATCTAACCATTGCCCTCCGTATATTTCATCGAAAGTTGCCTTTGAGACGTTTTCCTTAATATCAACCATTAACTTACTTAAATCGGACCGACTTGATATGACCGCGGTAAATATCTGCACATTATCTATACGTGCAGTAGTCACGAATTTTATCCAAATAATACTTGCAACCAGTACAATTGTGATAAACCAAATTATTTTTTTCATAACTTTACCCTCAGTTTATTTATATCGAGTTTTTCTGCGAATGAGCATTTGATTGAATGCAGTGTAGTATGTGCTGTTAAAATAACATGTATCATTTTGCTTGTCAATCATTAGCAAAAATAACGTTCAACTGAATCTTGGCTAATATAATGAGCCGGAGTTCAGCTGACCGTAGTAAAAGCAGTTATAGTATTATCTATCAATTGATGGATGCCTTCTGATCAATAGCTCTAATCAAAAAAAGTAAGTCTTTTGACCTACTTGTTCACATTCATGTATTAAGTGAATTTCTATTGCAAAAATATAATCATATGAGTTCAGAATCTTATAACAAATAACACTAACTAAGTTCTTCCATTGCTTTATTTTCTTTTAACCATTTTTTTACTGTCTTAGCATCTACATAACCTGACAAGTTACTAACCAGCTTTCCGTCACGGAACCAGTAAGTCTGCGGCGTTCCTGTCACTTCTAAGCGCTCCATCAGAGCTTGGTTATCTTCTTCATTACCTTCATTTACCATCACGCCATAGATTGTGATTGCATTGCTCTCTACAACCTTTTCCAATTCCGGTTTGTATTTAATGCAAAAGGAGCAGCTTGTGGTTCCTACATAGAAAACAAACGTCTCTTCATTCGCGATCTTCATCGCAATTTCATTTGCTGTTACATATACCAACTCACCCTTAGGTTTACTGGAACAAGCGCCAAGAACGACGAACATCAATACCAGCGCACTTTTCAGCAGCTTACTCTTCCAAGAAGCCATTGTCCACCAGCATCTTCTTCAAATCCCGATATTCCAAAACGCCTTCGTAAGTCTTTGTTACTTCGCCATCTTCAATCACAAAGATAGTAGGAGTAACTTTCAAGTTGGCCAATGCGACAATTTGGTTTTTCACTTCTTCATCTGTCACTTCATCCAGCATCACCGAATAGATAGTAACATCATAATTTTTCATCAATTCCTTAACGATCGGTTTAAAAGCAATACAAGCCGAGCAAGTTGTTGTTCCGATATAACCCACAAAAGTCTCTTTTGCTTCTACTTTTTCCAGCAAATCTTTTCCTGTAATTTCTGCCGTCTTCTTGCTGGAAGAACATCCTGCCAATACAAGCGCCAATACGAACGCCAATGCCATAATCTTTTTCATCTTCTTCACCCTATATTCTTTCTGTTAATTAATCAATATCAATGCGCTTGCCGCTATGTGCTAATCTGCTCGCAGCACTCGCTGCAATGGCACCGACAATGTCATCCAGGAACGTATGTACTTTCCCTGATGAAGAATGGTTGTTGAGTTTGCCGATAATACCTGGTTTCACTTTATCAATATACCCGAAATTAGTCAAAGCAATTGAACCATACAAATTGCAG
The DNA here is from genome assembly GCA_023388995.1 of Bacillota bacterium. Lineage (GTDB taxonomy): Bacteria > Bacillota_I > Bacilli_A > Erysipelotrichales > Erysipelotrichaceae > JAEWFD01. Next base: position 161,120 of record JAEWFD010000020.1, on the reverse strand, counting down.
ATTCCATATGCCATAACTTCATCCACACCATACAAAGGCTCATCATTTAACAACATTCGCTGCAAATCCTTGTCAGGAATCAAATCTTGCTCTGCCAATTGATCCAGCATAATGCTTGTCAGGACTGCATGCTGCACTTCATTTTTTTCTAAAATACGCTGTACGGCATCAATACACACATCAATATTCAAATTGGAGTAGTATTTTGCTTGCAGGAAGATAATACATTCTGCAATGTCATGGACGGTTACGCCGCGTTCTTCCAGCAAATCAATGCACTTGTTTACCATCTTATCATTTCTTGACATATTGTTCTCCTATCACAATCACCTAATTATCTCATACTATGAAGCTAAGATTAATATACCCCTGATTCTTTTTCTGGTCAACTAAAATATGCCATGGGCTGCAAAGCTACAGCAAAACACATAGTTTACCTGCCCGTATTCAGTATATCAAGTAAATATGGAGGAATTATGGAGATTGCGTTCTTTCAATGTTTATATATTTTATAAGATTAGAAAGGCTGGCAGATGCCAGCCTCTGATGTTTATTCTTCGTCGTCTTCTTCTTTTACAGCTTGGGCAATTACTTTCGTTGCAATTGGCTGCGGTGCAGAATCGTAGCGGTTAAATTGCTGTGTATATTCTCCTCTGCCTTGTGTCATCGAACGCAATTCCGTTGCATAACGCATCATTTCATTCATCGGAACTTCAGCCTTGATAATTTGCAAGCCATCATGCAAATCCATACCAACGATTGAACCACGGCGCTTATTAAAGTCACCCATGATTGTACCTGTATATTCCTCAGGAATTTTAACCTCAACATCCACAATTGGTTCCAGCAAAATTGGTTTCGCTGCTTTTATACCAGCTTTATATGCCAAACGTGCCGCCAACTTAAACGCCATTTCACTGGAGTCTACATCATGGTATTTTCCATCTGTCAATGTTGCTTTTACACCAACGACTTTGAATCCTGCCAATACCCCTTTATTCATGCACTCACGAAGTCCAACTTCAACTGCCGGGAAATATTGCCGTGGCACGGAACCACCAAATACGCGTTCCTCAAATATCATTTCTTCACTATCAGTTGGTTCAAACTCTACAAAGACATGTCCGAACTGGCCGTGACCGCCGGATTGCTTTTTGTGACGTCCTTCCACCAGCACTTTCGCTTTGATGGTCTCGCGATACGGAACTTTTGGTTCTGTCAATTCTACTTCAACCTTGTATTTGCTGCGCAGCTTGTTCAGGATAACATCAATGTGCTGATCGCCGATTCCGTATAATACCGTTTCCTTCGTTTCCTTATTGGTTTCTACACGGCAAGATAAGTCTTCTTCCGCCATTCTTTGCAGCGCCGTACTCAATTTATCTTCATCATTCTTGCTCTTTGGCCAAACTGCCATCCCTAGCATCGGTTGGGTAAACTGAATGTCCGGGAAGATAATCTGCTTTTCTTTGGTAGCCAAAGTATCATTCGTCGTTGTTACTTGAAGCTTTACAACAGCACCCAAATCTCCTGTAAACAGTTTTCCGGAAGCCAGCTGATATTTGCCTTTCAGCACAAACAATTGATTGATTTTCTCCATTTTTTCCTTTTGCACATTATACACTTGGGAATCTGTGGTTAAAACGCCGCTCATCACTTTCAAAAAGCTGATTCTTCCAACAAACGGGTCAATAATCGTCTTGAATACAAAAGCCGAGAAATCTTCGCTTTCATTTGTACCGACTTTAATGGTATTTTGGGTTTTTGCATCCAGCGCTTCGATTGCACCTTTTTCTGCATAAGACGGGAAGTATTTGATAATCAGATCCATCAAACGGGAAATACCGGACAGCTTTGTGGCACTGCCGCAGAATACCGGGCGGATATCTCCGCTGCGCACGCCTAAGCGAACCCCTTTGGCAATTTCTTCCTGCGTAAATTCTTCGCCGCTGAAATAGCGATCCATCAATTCGTCATCACACATTGCCAACGCTTCTTTGATTTGCTCATGGAAGAGATCCACTTCATCATGAAGATGAGCAGGAATTTCAATTTCCGTTGGTGAACCACCTTTGCCACCATATTTGAAAGCTCTTTTTTGCAGAACATTAACATTTCCGATTACTTCGCCTTTTTCGATGATTGGGACTTCAAAAGCAATCACCGTTTTCCCAAATCTTTCCCGCAACTGCTCATAAGTCTGTTCAAAAGATGCATTTTCTTCATCAATTTTATTTACAAAAAATACAGTCGGTATTTTTCGTTCATTTACAATATTAAATGCCTTTTCAGTTCCTGTTTGGATACCATCCTTGGCACCTACAACAATTAATGCATTATCCGCAACATGAATCCCCTGCTGCAGTTCACCCATAAAATCCAAATACCCCGGTGTATCGATAAAGTTAATCTTGCAATCATTCCATTCAACCGGTGCAATGGATGTGTAGATAGAAAAGCCACGTTTTACTTCTTCTGGATCGTAGTCAATAATACTGCTGCCTTCGCTTGTCTTACCAAATCGATCGGTCGAGTTGGTGTAGAATAACATTGCCTCTAATAGAGCTGTCTTCCCAGCCCCGCTATGCCCTAACAAACAAATATTGCGTACTTCGTGCGCCAAATAGTCTCTCATGGTCGTTTCCTCCTCTAGTTTATTTTAAAATGGCCTTCAAATCACCAAACAGTTCTTCCCGAACATAATGGATTGCTTTGTTTCCACTTGTATCCAATAATTCCTTATCGGCACCATGAGCTAGAAGATATTCTATCAATTCCTGATACCCGCTGTATGCTGAACGCATTAAAGCAGTACAGCCATTCGTGTCCTGTAAATTAACATTTGCATTATGATTGACCAGCAACTCAATTACATTCATTCTGAATGCCAGGCATGCTTCCATTAAAGCAGATCTGCCAAGAGTGTCTTGTACATTGATGTCTGCTTCCTTATTAATCAAATATTCCACAACATCATAATGGCCCAAGAAACTTGCGCGCATTAATGCTGTGCGACCTTTATTATCCTGTACATTCACCGATGCACCATTTCCAACCAGCATTTCCACGATCTTCTGATGCCCTTTTTTCGCAGCACCCATCAACGCCGTTTTCTGATTTTTGTCTTGTGTATTTACATCCGCTCCATTATCCAGCAGAACGCGAACAACATCCAAATGCCCACGCTTGCTGCTGCGCATCAATGCTGTACGTCCTTCCCCGTTTCGATAGTTCACATCCACCCCTTGCGCGATTGCAGTACTCACTTTGGCAAGGTCTCCGGCTGCACTTGCATCCCAGAATGTTTTCGTTAATTGATCCATAGTATGGTCTCCTCCTATATCTATAACGTTTGCTAGATTATAGCACAAATTAAACCGCTTTCAAATAGATAAATAAAAAAAGATTTATCTTTTCAAATAAATCTTTTTACTACGATATATTGATAAACACCACGAAATCGTTGCTTCTTTTTAGCAACGACAGTCTCTGATTTTACCCCATGAAAAGCACATCATGAGGTGTCAAATCATTACATCACCTCATGCTTAAATGGTAAAATCAAAGCTGCTACAATGTATGCCACAACCCCAGTGAAATATGCAAGCCCAAAGAGCACCCACAAAATCCGCACGAAGCTAGGATCAACATTCAAATATTCCGCAATCCCTCCGCAAACCCCTGAGATTTTCTTGCCTTCTTCTATTTTATATAACCGACGTGGTCCCATATAGTATCACTCCTGCTGCTATTGTAGCACGTTTCTAATAGCGATACAAGATCGCAGATTAATAAACATCATGACCTGTACTTGCATGACGCAGCTGTGCTGCATAGGCCTCTGCATTCGTTGCCTCCGTATAAGGGTGCAGGAAAAATTGTCCTAACCCAAATGAGAAGGCGCTAAGCAAAATCCATCCTAAAAAGGATAAATCCATGATAAACAGATCCATTTTAATATCCTTGGAAAGACGCTTCGCTAATTCAAATGCTTCGTGCATATCTATTTCCGGATTTTCAGCAAGAATATAAGGTATAAAGCGCAGTTGATACGCCTTAATAATACCAGGAATAATCAGAAGCAGCGTCCATAAGAAAATCAACAAGTTTTGGACAAAGATAATTTTCACAATATTCCAATAATGAGGCTGCTGAAATACAAACCCAATGCTTTTGACCTCAAAATTTTCTTTGCGCGCTTCTAAATAATATTTTGCGATACCAACTGACATTACATCAGAAACCAGAATTTTGAATGCAATTCCGGCAATAACCGCAATTGCCAGCAATCCTCCTGCCAATGCGAACCACGCTATAAGTCTCTCAACCATCGGTGTAGCCAGCAAACCAATTCCTTCATACATAATATCCGGTGTTTCGGTAAATTTCACTGTAAACTCCGGTACATTTCCTTTTAGGACTAATACAATTAACGATGCCAGAAAACACATCCAATAATTCTTCCTTAATACATCTTTTGCTCTCTTTTTATATGCTACTCTCTCAAACATAATTTCCCTCCTATATATAGTATGATTATAGCAGAAATTGGTAAAAAAAGACATCCGCAGTTTGCAGATGTCTTCACAATTTTAATGAGCTTATTCTTTTTCTGGCAAGATTTCAGTAACGTTACCAGCACCAACAGTACGTCCACCCTCACGGATAGAGAACTTAGTACCTTGTTCAACAGCAATTGGGTTGATCAAAGTAACTTCCATTTCGATGTTGTCGCCAGGCATAACCATTTCAACACCAGCAGGCAATGTGATAACACCAGTTACGTCAGTTGTACGGAAGTAGAATTGAGGACGGTAGTTAGCAACAAACGGCGTATGACGTCCACCTTCTTCTTTAGACAATACGTAAACTTGAGCCTTAAAGTGTGTATGAGGCTTAACGCTTCCTGGTTTAGCCAATACTTGGCCACGTTGGATTTCATCACGGTTTACACCACGAAGAAGAGCACCAATGTTATCACCAGCTGTAGCGAAGTCTAACAATTTACGGAACATTTCGATACCAGTTACAACTGATTTCTTTGTATCAACAATACCGATGATTTCGATTTCTTCTGAAAGTTTCAAAGTACCACGTTCAACACGTCCAGTAGCAACTGTACCACGACCTGTGATTGTAAATACGTCTTCTACCGGCATCAAGAATGGTTTGTCAGCATCACGTTCTGGTTGAGGGATGTAAGAGTCAACAGCTGCCATCAATTCATCAATTTTAGCAACCCATTTGTCATCGCCTTCCAAAGCACGAAGAGCACTACCACGGATAATTGGAGTATCATCACCTGGGAAGTCATATTCAGTAAGCAATTCGCGAACTTCCATTTCAACCAAGTCGATCAATTCTTCGTCATCAACCATGTCGCATTTGTTCAAGAATACAACGATGTAAGGAACACCTACTTGGCGAGACAACAAGATGTGCTCACGAGTTTGTGGCATTGGTCCGTCAGATGCAGCAACAACCAAGATTGCGCCGTCCATTTGAGCAGCACCAGTGATCATGTTCTTAACATAGTCAGCATGTCCTGGGCAGTCAACGTGTGCATAGTGACGAGTTTCAGTTTGGTACTCAACGTGTGAAGTATTGATTGTAATACCGCGTTCTTTTTCTTCTGGTGCCTTATCGATTTGGTCGTAAGCCATAGCAGTAGCTCCGCCTTTTTTCGCAAGGATAGTAGTGATAGCAGCAGTTAATGTAGTTTTACCATGGTCAACGTGACCGATTGTACCGATATTAACGTGCGCTTTTGATCTGTCAAATTTTTGTTTTGCCATTGCAAAATTCCTCCTAGATTTTCTTCTTTTCGTTCAATTGATATTTTAAGATAAACATCTTAATAAATCAATAGAATTAGTCATTTGTCGCGTTTTTCTTCACGATTTTTTCAGTAATGCTCTTAGGCACTTCCTCATAGTGATCGAAGATCATTGTGAAGGTACCACGACCTTGTGTAGATGAACGCAAATCCGTTGCATATCCAAACATTTCGGAAAGTGGAATATACGCTTTTACAGTGATTGCATTTCCTCTTTCTTCTTGGTCACGGATTTGTCCGCGGCGGCTGGAAACATCACCCATTACGTTCCCCAAATATTCAGCAGGAGCAGTTACTTCTACTGACATGATTGGTTCCAGCAAGACTGGTTTACATTTCTTAGCAGCTTCTTTCAATGACATGGATGCAGCAATCTTAAACGCCATTTCGCTGGAGTCTACATCATGGTAGCTTCCGTCGAAGATCGTTGCTTTGATATCGATAATTGGATAACCAGCTAACATACCATTGTTCAACGCAGCTTCCAGACCTTCTTGTGCAGGTTTGATATATTCTTTAGGAACTGTTCCACCTACAACAGCATCCACCCATTCAAATCCTTTACCTGGTTCATTTGGTTCATATTTGATCCAAACGTGTCCATATTGACCACGACCACCAGATTGGCGAACAAACTTCCCTTCACAATCTGCAGCTTGGCGAATTGTTTCGCGATATGCAACTTGCGGAGCACCGACGTTTGCTTCTACTTTGAATTCCCGTCTCATACGGTCAACGATGATATCAAGGTGCAATTCACCCATACCAGCGATGATTGTCTGACCAGTTTCAGCATTGGTAAATGTTCTGAATGTCGGATCTTCTTCCGCCAATTTAGACAATGCAATACCCATTTTGTCTTGGTCATTTTTTGTTTTTGGTTCAATTGCAACTTCGATTACCGGTTCAGGGAATACCATGGATTCCAAGATAACAGGATTATCTTGATCACACAGTGTGTCCCCTGTTGTTGTATCCTTAAATCCAACAGCAGCTGCAATATCGCCTGTGTATACATCTGTAATTTCTTGACGGTGGTTCGCATGCATTTGCATGATCCGTCCGAAACGTTCGCGTTTGTCTTTTGTTGCATTCAATACATATGTACCAGATTGTGCTTTTCCGGAATATACGCGGAAGAATGTCAGACGACCTACGAATGGGTCAGTCATAACTTTAAATGCCAATGCGGAGAATGGCTCATCATCACTTGGATGACGTTCAACCGGATTGTCATCTTCATCGACACCGTTCATTGATGGAATGTCAAGCGGGCTTGGCAAGTAATCAATGACTGCATCCAGCAGCAATTGGACACCTTTATTCTTATATGCGGAACCGCAAAGAATCGGGAAGAAATCCCCTTTGCAAGTAGCCGTACGAAGAGCGCGTTTGATTTCAGTGATGGAAACTTCTTCGCCTTCCAAGACTTTCATCATGACTTCTTCATCGTAATCAGCCAGCATTTCAACTAGCTTTTCACGATATTCTTCAACAACTGCTTCCAAGTTTGCAGGTATAGCAATTTCATGTACATCTTTTCCCAGCTGATCATCAAACGTATAGCCTTTGCGTTCAATAATATCGACCATTCCAACGAAGTCTCCTTCACTGCCGATTGGAATTTGGATAGGCGTAGCCTTTGCATCCAAACGAGTGATCAATGTTTTCGCAGCCATGAAGAAGTCAGCCCCGGTCGCATCCATTTTATTAACGAATACGATACGAGGAACTCCATAGTTAGTCGCTTGGCGCCAAACAGTTTCTGTTTGCGGTTCAACACCGCTCTTTGCATCCAAAACAGTGACAGCACCATCTAGTACGCGAAGAGAGCGTTCTACTTCAACCGTAAAGTCAACGTGACCCGGGGTATCGATAATATTGACACGATTGCCCTTCCATGTTGCTGTAGTTGCAGCAGAAGTAATAGTAATCCCACGTTCTTGTTCTTGGGCCATCCAGTCCATGGTTGACGCACCATCGTGCGTTTCTCCGATTTTATGGTTTCTGCCGGTATAGAACAAAATTCGTTCTGTTGTTGTTGTTTTACCGGCATCAATGTGGGCCATGATCCCGATATTTCTGGTATTCTCTAACGAATATTCTCTAGGCATTGCATGTCTCCTTTCTTAACTGAAACATCTTACCAGCGGTAGTGAGCAAATGCTTTATTTGCATCCGCCATTTTATGAGTGTCTTCACGTTTCTTAACGGAAGCACCGGAGCCGTTGGCAGCATCGATGATTTCACCAGCAAGGCGTTCTTGCATTGTCTTTTCATTACGTAAACGAGAATAGTTTACCAACCAGCGAAGACCAAGAGTCAAACGACGCTCGCTGGATACTTCTACCGGTACTTGATAGTTCGCACCACCAACACGGCGTAGTTTCAATTCAAGAACAGGCATAATATTGCCAAGTGCTTGTTCGAACACTTCCATTGGCTGACGGCCGGTTTTTGCTTCGATACGATCGAATGCATCATACAGAATAGATTCTGCAACTCCTCTTTTACCATCCAACATTACTTTGTTAATTAAGCGAGTCACCAATTTGGAGTTATAAATTGGATCTGCTAGTACGTCACGTTTCGCGACATGTCCTTTTCTAGGCATTGTTTATTTCCTCCTTTCAATGACTACTTCTTTTTAGCTTTTGGTTTCTTAGCACCATAGTGAGAACGGCTTTGCATACGGTTTACAACCCCTGCACAGTCCATAGTTCCACGAATAATATGGTAACGAACCCCTGGCAAATCTTTAACACGTCCACCACGAATCAATACAACACTGTGTTCTTGCAGGTTGTGTCCGATTCCCGGAATGTACGCTGTAACTTCCATTTGGTTGCTCAAGCGAACACGAGCATACTTACGAAGAGCCGAGTTCGGTTTCTTCGGAGTCATTGTACCTACACGGGTACAAACACCACGTTTTTGTGGGGAGCTAAGTTCTGTTGCTTGACGTTTCAATGTGTTAAAGCCTCTGTTCAGGGCTGGTGATTTTGATTTCCATTCCTTGTCTGTTCTTCCTTGTTTAACAAGCTGGTTAATCGTTGGCATGTCAGTTCCTCCTTTCGACACTTGCACACGTTTCCAGGTGTGCCGTAATATTCGGTAATAATAGTTTCCCATCATGAAAACAGGAAACCATTACGCGCTAACAAATTATAACAGATTCATTGCCAATGTCAAACATTTTTTTATTATTTATAACTTCTTTTCATCTCATTGGCAACGTTATTCTTGCGCAAAACAAAGACCGCCCACGCGGCCTCAAATAAACAGCAATAAACTGACAGCCATCACTGCCATGCCGGCAACCATACCATAGATAGAAAGATGGTGTTCTCCATATTCACGAGCCGATGGCAACAACTCATCCAAGCTGATGTATACCATGATTCCTGCAACAGACGCAAAGATAAAACCAAACATCACATCATTAAAGAAATTATGCAATAAGATATATCCAACCAAAGCGCCTACCGGCTCCGAGAGTCCCGAAAGAAATGACAATTTGAATGCTTTCATCCGATCTCCGGTTGCATAGAAAATAGGTACCGCAACCGCAATGCCTTCCGGAATATTGTGAATTGCAATTGCCACCGCAATCGGTATTCCTAAGTTAGGGTCACTCAATGCAGCGGTAAACGTAGCCAATCCTTCCGGAAAGTTATGAATGCCAATGGCTAAGGCAGTAAACAAGCCCATGCGCATTAAGTTGGATTTATGCGCTTCGCTGTTTCCGTCCATTTCTTCAACCGTATGGATTTCATGCGGATTTTCAGTAGAAGGAATGAGCTTATCGATAAGTGCAATCAGCAATATACCGAAGAAGAACCCTCCGACGACAGCCCAGCTTCCCAGACGTTCCCCAAGGGCACCCACCAGCGAATCTTTTGCTTTCATAAAAATCTCCACAAAGGAAACATAAATCATTACTCCAGCCGAAAACCCCAAAGCCACCGACAGAAATTTGGTATTTGTCCGTTTGGTAAACAAGGAAAGAACACTGCCTATCCCTGTTGACAACCCGGCAAATAAGGTAAGAGAAAAGGCAAATATTAAGTTTGATGTATTCATACAACCTCCTGTAAAATGCACGTTATATAACTTTAGTAAGATAAATCAAGATACACAATCTCCTGCCGCGGCTTAGCAACCCGTTCGATATTCGTAATATGCATAACCGGAACCTCCGCATCCCACAAGTCTATATATTCGAGGGAAAGGACACCAGTTACTTGAATCCAGTCACCATCCTGATACTTCCAAGCCTGATCATGGATACTGATAAAGCCAAGTGCTGATAAATCAGCCGCACAGCAAGTCATTGCCATTCGCATCGGAATAAATTGCGTATTCGTAAATCCATCTTCCCGATATACCATTCCGGTATAAGTAAAACTCTTGTATAAATAGGGATCTGGATGATTCGCTACTTCCAAGTACCATGATGCAAAGTGCTTGTCATCAATCATCGTTCCATAGCGCGAATTGCCCGGTTCTTCGATCTTTGGTATTGTCTGCTTCTCAGAATCAGTCCGCGAACTTGTTATTGCCGAAGCACCATAACGTACCGTAACGGCATCTAAACGCAGCGGCTGATAAGGGAATAGCAATACTGCTGCAAATGGTATCAGCAGCAGCCAGCTGCTGCGGTAACTCTGCCGATATCTTGGTTTTTTCACCAATGGCAGAAGGGTCAGAACAACCACCAACAAGCAGATCATAACGATAACCAAAAACAAGGTATTACGCGGATGAATATAATACTGCATTTGATTGCTGATGAGCAGGTAGGCTAGCACGCCTTCCATCACCACTACAATCAAAATCTTTCCTGCTATTTCTAAATTGATTCGTCTCATCTTCTTGCCTCACACACGCAGCAGCGGAAACAGCACCAGCGAAAGCAGTGTCATCATTCCTGCAAAGATGAAGATAAACGAATATTTGAAATTGCGGCTCATGAGCAGCAAGTTCTTATGATCTAAAAGCGGCCCCATTACCATGAACAGCATCACTGCCGAAAGAGGGAAAGTATTTGCTAATGCTTTTGCGATGAAAGCATTTGAAGAAGCACAGATGGACATGAAGAAAGCCGCAAGCAGCATATACAAATATGCCATTAGCTGGATGCCCGTTGAGCCGGTTGTGATTGTGCTGGCCCATGTCATCTGCAAGCCCGTTGAAAGAAATGCACCGATCAAAACATATTGCATAATATTAAAGAATTCCATCGCTGTATGGCGCAAGATCAAGGTTACTTGATTCTGCCACCCTTCGGTACTTTTTGGCTGCAAAAAGCTGCTCATGCAGTTCATTGTGGTGAAGGTACTTTTCAAAATAGATACCTGCTTAGTTTTTTTCAGATACCACTGGATCAGCACACCCGCTGCAACTGCCAAGCATAAAGATAGTATTATGCGCACAATCAATACTTGCGGCTGTCCGTAAAACGCATAGTACGTAGACAGCAAAGCAATGGGATTGATGGTGGCAGAAACAACCAGAAAGGTCATGGCATATTTGGGTGGTGTCCCCTTTTCCAGCAGCTTGACCGTGACCGGCAGCATTGCACAATCACAAACAGGAATACAAAGACCCAGCAATATGGCAATCGGATAGCCTAAGCGACTGTATTTTGTAAGCAGCGAAAACAAAAAACCCGGCGGCATTAAAATCTGAATGAGCGAAGAAACCAAAACACCTAGAAAGATATAGGGGATTGCTTGAATGATGATTCCCGCAAAGATATTCACAAAACGTGATAATACGCTGTAATCATTTGCAAGATACATCGGCCGAAGAATCAACAATAACTGATGCATGCCAAATAACAGCACAAATAGCAGCAGCGATCTGCGTACCAAAGGATGTTTCCTAAACGCATAAAGCTGCCTCTTCCAGGAGCGGGAAAAATAGTCAGTTTCGTCCATGCACACAGCCTTTTGGTTAAACCCGTAAATTTGCTGTATGATTTCTTTGATCTGTTCCTTTTCTGCTCGGTTGATCAGTACAATATCACTTTCTGCTATTTGTTCCTGCATGGCAGGAATATTGGTCATATACGATGAAAAGGTGGTGCCGTCAAGCAGGTGGAAGATTTGTTCAATTTTCATTTTTTTCGGCAGCTCATACACTAGGTCTCCAAATGACCAAGTACCGTTATATTCAATCAAAACATGATCATACTCCTGAAACTGCGTATCGGAGCATTCTGCAAATGCCGCAAGGTCTTCCATATATAAGATATTGCAAGTTACCTGCGGTGGTATCTGATAATCGGTAAATCCTTGTTCAAAACAAAGAATTGCTACCGTGGTATTTTGAAATTGCGGCTGGCATAGCAAGGTATTGATAAACGTTGTTTTCCCTGCCTCTAAAAAACCGCTGACAACCTGCACGCTACTCATGGGAAACAGCAAACAGGGTTTCCAGTTCCTGTTTGTTCAATGCCGTTCCTATGACACATACTTTCGGCTGCTGCTGCCAGGAAACAGATGTAACGGTCCATTCCCCCGGCACATAACTGAATTGATATCCATTGCCAGCTTCATCTTGAAAGATTCCTTTGGCACGCAATATATGCGTTGCTCCATGTTCTGCTAATATGATTAGTATCTTTCTCATCTGTTCTTCACTGAATGGCGACGAAAGCAAGACACCCCAAGACTGAAATACCTCTTCCGCCGCATGATTGCGAAAGCTTGCCTTTGCAGCAGCTTGTACTTTAAGATCCCGCAGGAGCTGCCCTGACAACAGCTCCAAACTGTCTAGCTGATGCCATAGTGCACCTTTGGTCAAATCTGCAAGCGGCGTATCCACAAGAACTGCTGTTGGATTAATGGTTTGCAGCGAAGCAAGTACCTCATGTTGCTTTGCATTGCCCTTTGCATTGCGCAGATACACAACATCTGCATGAAGAATTTGATCTAAGTAAAATTCCCGGAAATTACGCAAATACACCAAGTATTTCAGGCAGTCAATCACCGTAATTGCTTGTTTGATTTGCAGCGGCACAACTTTGCTTGCCTTTTCGCAAGCAAGCAGTACATCACTTAATTTCCCGACACCGGATGGTTCAATGATGATCCATGCAGGCTGAAAGGTTTGAACGACTTCTCCGATTGATTTTGTGAAATCGCCGGAAAGCGAACAGCAAATACATCCCGAAACCATTTCCTTGATTTCTACTCTGGTATCCCTAAGCAAGTCGGTATCAACGCTAACCTCGCCAAACTCATTTTCAATGACAACAGTATTTTCATCGGCATGGATGCCTTCCAATATGTTTCTAATCAACGTTGTTTTTCCAGCCCCCAAGAAGCCGGAAACAATGATTATGTTCGTCATCCTGCACCTTCCTTTTCTAGTGACATAACTCAGATGCGAATCATTCGCATCTATATTGTATTTTTATCTACCAATCTTGTCAATGCTTGATCTTTGCACAGATTATTGATAGTCACCGCAAACTGCAGATAACAATAATTTTTGCTTATGCCCCTACTGTCAAAGATTGGATTTGATGGATTACCGCCTGTGCGTCTTCCAGAGTTCCTTCTCCTTCAATATTGCGCAGTACAACAATTCCAAAGCGTTTTTCTATTTTAGGACCCGCAGCACAGTAAAAACGGCCAAACCTTTTATTGCCATTCACCACAATTCCTTTCACGAATGCACCATTACGTGCCAAAAAGTCCTGAGTTGGTGCAGGTATCATTCCCAAACCTGCATTACGGGTAACCAAAAATACACGGTCCTTGCACAGGCTGTTCAACAGACTGCAAAGGATACGGCAATTTTTCCGCAAACTTCTTTCCTAATCCCGTTTTGCTGTCATAAACAATTGTGATCATATATGTTCCTCATCCAAATTCCATAATAGTTAGCATATGCTAACTATTATATTAGCACTATCAATTATGATCGTCAAGGATTTTGTATAAACGGAATGTTTCCATGTTATATCGCATAAATATCGGCATAATTCATGCAAAATCATCTTAATCAGACAAGGATCAGCATTATTTTTCTCAATCCTCTTGTATGTTTTATATTCCTCGTTATAATGGATGCGAAAGCTAGAGGAATTCTATGAAACATATCGTTTTTATCACAACTGGCGGTACAATCGCTTCCAGTCACAGCGAAGAAGGACTAGTGCCGACACTTGATTCCAAGCAGATTTATACGTTAATTGGCCAAGGATTTGATTCCATCACCGTGGATATGATTGATTTGATGAGCATTGACAGTTCCAATATGCAGCCGGAAGAATGGCAGATCATTGCTGCGGAAATTAAGAAGCACATCGGATCCTGCGATGGCATCGTTTTAACCCATGGCACGGATACCATGGCATATACAGCATCTGTCTTATCTTTTATTCTGCAGAATATTCCTATTCCCATCGTAATCACCGGCTCGCAACTCCCGATTCAACACCCGCTAAGCGATGGTATCGAGAATATCCGGGTGGCATTCACAATGGCGATGCAGCCTCATCCAGGCATCTTTGTAGCGTTTAACCGCAAAGTGCTGCTAGGAACAAGAGCAGTGAAAGTTCGCACGATGGGGTTTGATGCATTTGACAGCATCAATCAAGCCATTGTCGCAAATGTTGATGCCCGCGGTCTGCAAATCAATGAAGCAGTTCTACATCAATCTGCAGGTTCATTTCAATATCTCCCAAACTTATGCACGGATGTTTTTTTGGTGAAACTGACACCAGGCTTCAATCCCGAAATTTTTGATCTCTTGATTCAGCAAAACTATAAAGGAATCGTGGTAGAAGCATTCGGTGCCGGCGGCATGAGTTTCATTCGCCGAGATCTCACTTCCAAATTGCAGGAGGTTGCAAAGCAAGGAATCAGCGTTGTCGTTTGCTCGCAATGCCTTTATGACGGAAGCAATTTCTCCATCTACCAAACAGGCAAAAAAGTATTGCAAGAAGGAATTATTCAAGGCTATGATATGACGAGTGAAGCAGCAGTTACCAAATTGATGTGGGCACTTGGCAATTATGATACCCCTGCTTTGATTCAGGCATGTTTCATGAAAGATATTGCCGGTGAAATTACACTCCCCTAAATAACCTGCTCAATGTATGGATGTAAATTCCATGATGAGGAATACAGTACATAACAGCAATCTGTGACCGAGGACCAAAATGAACAGACTATTTGAACTACTGCTTTTGCTGATAGAGCATAAAAAAATAACAGCACAGCAACTGGCCGATCATTTTGAGGTATCCAAACGAACTATTCTGCGAGATATCGAAAAGCTTATGATTGCTGGCGTGCCGGTTCAATCTATCCAGGGTTATGCGGGCGGAATCACCATTGATGAATCCTATCAATTTCCCTTCAGTCATTTGAATGCGGAAGAAAAACTCTTTTTGCTGGCTGGATTAACGGCCCTTCAAAGCGTTCATAAGCCACAGGAAGCAGCTAGTCTGCTTACTAAACTAGCCAACCGTGGTACAACCGAGATTCCCTATATTGATATTGACTTGTCATCTTGGTACGGTTCCAGCATACGACCCAAAATCGAACTGATCAAACAAGCCCTCGCAACAAAAAAACAAATTACATTCACTTACTTCAAAGAACACCTTGCGTCATCCAAAACAGTTTCTCCATATCAAATTGTATTTCGCTGGAGCAGCTGGTATGTAAAGGCAAAAAGCAGGCAGGATGATCTTGTAAAGTTGTACAAACTTAACCGAATGGAAGATGTTCAGATCTCCAATGAACCAATTGAAGCGATGGAAGCCATCTCTGCGGAAAAAGATTTCTCTTACCCGGAAGAAAAAAATTATGAGCTGACAGCTGTTTTTGCTATCAAGCAGAAATCCAGGCTTATCGATGAATATGGAATACACTCCTTTTCGGAGATAGATGGCACCCTCCATTTTACCAAATGGTTTGCGAACAAAGAATATTTGCTGTCCTGGCTCTTGAGTTTTGGTCCTGATGTCACCATACTGAAACCCTCGGAAATCAAGGAAGAACTCATTGAACGAATCCACTTCATGCAATTACTCTATGAACATGACATATAGTTGTCATGTTCTTTTTTGTATAATAGGCTTATCGAAAGAGGTGAGCAAATAAACAAGAAATCTGCTGCATATATGATTAAGCATGAAAATTCTGAAAAGGAAGTCTATTTCTCTTTATCATGATATTGTTGCAGTATGTTAAGCAAACAACGTATTATCCAAATTCCAAAAAAGCAACTTCTCATTGATGAGTAACTAAGAAACGCACAACTAAATAGAAAAAGGAGATATTAATCCATGATGAACCGCATTAACTTAATTTGTTTAGGAGTAAATAATCTTGAACAATCCCTCCAGTTTTATAAAAGTATCGGCTTTCAGACAACCGCTCAGGCAGGCTCACCTATTGTTTTCTTCAACAATCAGGGCAGTAAATTAGAACTATATCCACTTCAATACCTTGCTGCTGATATCAATGAAGAAAACCCGCCAGCTGTGAATCATAAATTATTTTCCGGTATTACCCTTGCTTGCAATATGAAATCCAAAGAAGAGGTAGATCAAATGATGAATATGGTGAAAGAAGCGGGTGGAGTGATTGCGAAAAAACCGCAGCCAACAGATTGGGGTGGATACAGCGGCTACTTTCAAGATCTTGACGGCTATTATTGGGAAGTTGCTTATGGTTCATTCTGGGAGTTTGATGAAAATGATATGCTGATCATCAACTAAGAAATCAACTCTGGCGAATCATCATTCAGGCAAACCGATGCAGGCATATTTCCTATGTATGTCGGCTAAACAGGTTATACTAACGGTAAGATCATTGTATGGAGGTAATCTATGAACCAATCAAACTGGAATTTAGAGCATAGTTATGCAACACTGCCTGCTTCTTTTTATACACTTTGGAAGCCGGCGCCAGCAGTCAATCCGCAAATCATCTTGCTGAATGCTCCTCTCGCGAGAGAATTGGGTTTATCAGAAGAATACTTATATAGTGCTGATGGAGCCGCCATGTTAGCAGGCAATCAATTGCCTCCTAATGCCAAGCCTCTTGCGCAGGCATATGCCGGGCATCAATATGGCCACTTCACCATGCTGGGAGATGGCAGAGCTCTGTTGCTAGGAGAACAAATTACGCCCTCCAACCAGCGCTATGATATTCAGCTAAAAGGTTCAGGGCAAACACCTTACTCCCGCCGCGGCGATGGCAAGGCAGCACTTGGACCGATGCTGCGCGAATATATCATCAGTGAAGCCATGGCGGCACTCGGCATTCCAACTACAAGAAGTCTGGCAGTCGTTTCCACTTCAGAACAACTTATGCGTGAAACAGCGGTACCTGCTGCAATTCTCACCCGCATCGCATCCAGTCATATACGGGTGGGAACATTTGAATATGCGGCTCGACTCTGCGCTTTGGAAGACTTGCAGGCTTTGGCAGATTATACTTTAAACCGCCACTTCCCGGATCATCAGCATGCCTCAAACCGCTACCTTTACTTATTGGAACAAGTAATTGCCCGACAAGCATCGTTGCTGGCAAAATGGCAGCTAGCAGGATTTGTGCACGGAGTCATGAACACCGACAACATGAGTATTTGCGGAGAAACAATTGACTATGGCCCTTGTGCTTTTCTGGATCAGTATGATCCAGATGCTGCATTCAGTTCTATTGATACATATGGCCGCTACGCCTATAACCAGCAGCCCTATATTGCCTTATGGAATTTAACGCGCTTTGCAGAAACTCTGATTCCTCTTTTGACAGAAGAAAAAAAACAAGCAATTCAGCTTGCTGAACAAGCCTTGCGAAGCTTCCAGCCGCAATACCATAATCATTGGTTAAAAGGGATGGGCGGTAAATTAGGAATCATGGAGCCAACCATTGCAGACGAGCCGTTGATGCAGCAGTTGCTTGCACTTATGGCTGCCAATCAAGCAGACTATGCCAATACCTTTCGGGCACTGACATTAGGGGAAGATACTCTGCTATCACCAAACCCCGAATATAAGGCTTGGGAACATTCATGGAAACAAAGAGCCCGCAATCAATCTCTTGCACAAGAAGAAATACAAACACTGATGCGCAGCAGCAATCCTTCTGTTATTCCCCGCAATCATCGTGTAGAAGAAGCGATTGCAGCAGCTTATCGCCAAGATTACAAACCTCTTAATGCATTGCTGGATATCCTGCAACATCCATATGACTATGCAGACTGTCAAATTCCTTATGTAACAGGACCTGATCCTTCTTTTTATCCATACCGCACATATTGCGGAACATAGCGCAAAACGCTAGCCAATAACCTCTTGATAAATATAATCTACGGTTTCAGCTGCTGTCATTTCTTTGCTAAGAATTTTTTCGGGAATAATCGGGAATAAAAGAGATAAAATCTTTTTCATGCCACCAGCGCCACATCTTTTCTTCACCAAATTCATTGCTATTCGCTTTCGTTTTATGGCGTACAACAGTTTCAGCAAAAGGCAGATCATAGTAATAAGCAAAAATCTCATCACCATATTCTTGCTGCGCATAGATAAATAATGATTCATACCAGGCAGTATATAAAATACCCTCCAAAATTACTATTTCGCAGTTTTTTCTGCCATACTGCAGCAGTGTTTTAAGAAGTGCTGCAGCTGGGGTATCTATGTTATCCTGCACCCACAAAATTTCTCTTCGAACCATATCTTGAGAGATTAACATTGTATTTCGCCCCAGCTTTTGTTGAAGCAGCTTAGCAACAGAGCTCTTTCCGCTTCCTGAATTCCCTCTAAGAATAATTAATTTCGGCATTTTGAAATCTCCGTCTTCTGTAATGTCGGCAGTTATACTTTCTTATCTTTTATTAGAATAAACAGTCATTGACTACAAAACAAATCATGGCAAGCGGACGCATCCAACATTGCCATGATTTTCATTAATATTCTTTCCGCAATCCAAACTCCGCATCTTCAACCCAGTCTTCCGGACGTGAAACAAATTCAATAATTTGTTCCAAGATGGAATAATGTTTCTTTTCTTCTTCAATTAAGTAATAAAAAATTTCTTTTTCTTCATCACCAGAAGCTTCTTGAAGAAGTTTCTCATAAGCTTCAATACTATCTGTTTCTTGTTGCTGTGCAAAGCGATAAACATCCAGTTGCTCCAAATTCACTTTAATAGAGCTATGAACATGGTTCATATCATCAAACAGCTGCTTGACCTCTGACAGCAAGTCATGATTCTCAATACTTAAATTAGCCAGCTTGCTTGCATGTTTGCGCAGTAACTCCGCATGCTTACGCTCTTCCCGAGCCAGCAGTTGAAATACATGAGCCAAGCCCGAATTTTGGTGAGCAGTCGCCTGCTCCAGATAGAATGCTTCCAGTTTTTCTTCAAATCCAATTGCCAATGCTAATACGTCCATGTCTATACCTCCTTGTTGTTTTCTCTATTATATCAGTCTCCCAGTAGTTCTTCTAGTGGATTATGATATGATATATCAACGCATTATTTTCAATATACCAGATATCACTTGCGAACCATTATACTATACCCGCAGCGGATTATCGCAAATGAATTATTTCGATTTCAGAAACATGCTTTTTCATCAATTCTGCCACTAATCTTCTATGGCATTTAGATGCATCCTCTTCACTGCATAACAGACAGAGACCATCAAGGATATCAATATATTCCTTTTGTATTACTTCCTTAATTTTTCTTTGCAATAATATTGCATTGAATTCTCGTTCATAGTAAGTCCAATCTCGTCCATTCGTTCGATATGCAAGCCGGAGTTCCTTCGTAGGTGCAAAGCGCGAATCATATCTATATTCCACATTTAAAATTTCTTTCAAGAAATACTTCAAATCATTTCCTTTTGTGAAACCAGCTAACTGCGAGTTAGGACTCAGCCTGATATCCAATACACATTGTACATCATTATTTTTTAGTAATGTAAAAAACGTCTTTGCATCTTTTTTTGTGAATCCAATCGTATATATATATTTCATCGCCTTCTGCAAACCGCATTACGGTTCCTTTCTTATCTATCAATGCTAGTTTCATATTTGATCGAAGTAACAACTGTACAAAACAGCAGGTGCTTGCTCTAGTACTAATTCACACAACTTATGCTTTCAATCTACTAACAGTATTGCCAGCCTACATTTGATTCAATAAGCCTTTTGTATAAGTAAGCTATCATTTCTCACTTTTCAGGCAAAAAAATAATTCACAAATCAAACACTAAAAAATGTTCGATATAATGAAAATATAGGTATAGTTTACTTAATAAACCAACTAATAAGGTACTATCATAACTTAGAGATTGTGAAGTTTAGTTATTATTTATCAATTTTATAACATTTTTATAATTCATAATGATAAAGCAATTAATAATGTGATGTTTTTCTGCACAATTTGCTTTATAATAATATTGGAATTAATAACCAATTGTAACGAAGAGGAAAGGAGATTCGAGTATATTACTCGGTGTAAAGCAAAATGCAGTTAAACAAAAAAGCTGAAAAAAATAAGAAATCTGGAGGTATTTTTCAAAATTTAGGAATTCCTGCGAAGATTATGATCCTCGTCATTATTTCAAACCTTATATCCATCCTTGGTACAGCGTTTATTGCTATCACAAATAATAATAAGCTACTCAGTCAGCTTAATATCAGTGATGCCGGCAATTTATTCACCAACCAGATTCTGGGAATCCTGATCTTCATTGTGATTATGCTTGTACTCGTTATTTTTGTCGCCAACAACATTGTCAATCATTCTGTCAGACAGCCATTAAATCAGCTGATTGGAATTACAGATGCCATTGCCAAGGGAGACATCAACTTCCAATTGAAAGAAGCCCTTCGCAAGATTCATTCCAATGATGAAATCAAGCTGCTGTCAATATCTATGAACTCTGCCATCAATGCCATTTTCGATATCGCCGCCAAAGTAAAAGAACTAAAAGAAGCTGCCAAGAATAAGGATTTATCTGTGAAAATTGATGATATGAAATTCACCGGCATGTATCATGACATAATGTTAACCGTAGAAGAAATATTCCATCAGCTGCATACCGTAGTTGACGAGATTGGCACTGTCGCGGAAGAAATCTCGGTGGGTGCACTTCATTCTTCCAGTGCCTCCCAAAATTTAGCGAACGGTACTAGTGAGCAAACAAGTATTTCGCAAAGTGTTTCCAGGTCAGTTTTAATGATATCTGAACTTGCGCAAAAAAATGCCGCCAGTACAAATGATGCAGAAAAAGCGATGGTCAATACTAAAAACAGCATCGATGAAAGCAATCGATACATGGAAAAAGTAACCACCTCTATGGATGAAATTAATCGCAAAGCTCTTGAAATTACGAAAATCGTAAAGACGATTGATGATATCGCCTTCCAAACCAATATTCTGGCACTCAATGCAGCAATTGAAGCAGCACGGGCGGGTACTGCAGGCAAGGGCTTTTCTGTCGTAGCAGAGGAAGTGCGTAACCTTGCAAATAAGTCTTCTATGGCCGCTGCCGATGTTGCGCAATTGATTGATGCTTCCAGTACCGCAATCGCTGACTGTACGGTCATTGTGGGAGAGACAGGAACATCTTTGCATAAAGCTGTAACAGATAGCGATCATGTCCTTAGCGTTGTCGAGACAGTGAAAGAAGCTTCGCAGATGCAATCTAATGCTATTATTGAAATTACGGAGGGAATAAACAATATTACCAACATTGTCCAAAACAATGCAGCCATTGCCGAGGAAACAGCCGCAAGCAGTCAGGAACTGGCAAATCAATCCATGCATTTAAAAGCACTTGTCAAAGAATATAAACTAGCTTGATCTATTCGGCTAATCAATTCTCGTTAATCGCATAAAGCTTATACCAACGCCGGCTATGAACCGGCTTTTTTACTGCTTAATTTCTATAAAGTTGTTCATATATTCCTGTGGTGAGCCATACTTTGAAGTATCAATAGCGATAGGAGGATTCATATGAAAAAAGAAGCTATTTTCTCTGTACTCTCGATACTATTCGGTCTTTGCATCTCTGTAGTCCCTCGTCTGCTTGTATGCGATGGTTGTTTAAGCATGGGAATGCGTTGTGCCATTTCTGTCAAAGTAGAACTTGTTGTCGGTTTGTTTATCATTGTGCTCTCTTTGCTGTCTTTTTGCCTGGCTTCTTACGCTGTCAAACTAGGAGTAAGTATCGCTCTTCTGTGCTTTGGTATTTTTTCATTTCTCGTATCAACATTCTTAATCGGATTCTGCGATGCCGCTTGCGCTAATGCAATGTGTGAATGCAGTCCCTTTACATCGATCATTATGGCAATTATAAGTGCATTCGTTATTATAAATGAGGTTATTCATGCAGTTTTATTGTGCAAAACAACAAAATAAGTATTTGGTATTCATGCATTTCTCTAATAACAAGAAAAACCTCCGCGATGCAATGCACCACGGAGGTTGATTTCTATTATTCGACGCCTAATGCTGCTTCAGCTGCATCATCTTCTGCTTTCGCATTTCTTTTCAGCCGCTTTTCGCGCATCATTGCTGCCGATTCTCTGATTTGTCTCGTTGACTCACGATCTGCTGTCGTACCAGTACCAGCAGGAATCAACTTTCCGATAATAACATTTTCTTTCAAGCCCTTCAAATCATCCACTTTTTGGCGAATTGCTGCTTCTGTCAGTACTTTCGTTGTTTCCTGGAACGATGCTGCTGACAAGAAGGAATCTGTTTCTACAGATGCTTTCGAGATCCCCAGCAATACTGGCTGGAACGTTGCAGGAACTTTATTGGATAACAGCGCCTTTGTATTAATCTTAAGCAATTCAGCCATACTTAGCTGCTGCCCTGCATTCAGACGCGTACCATTACCCTCTAAAATTACCACTTTGCGAAGCATTTGACGAATCATTGCTTCGATATGCTTGTCGGAAATTTCAATCCCTTGGCTTTGGTAAACTTTCTTGACTTCTTTCAAGATATAGTTCTGCACTGCCAGAACACCGGCAACTTCCAATAGTTCTTTCGGATTTACCTGACCTTCTGTCAATTTATCCCCAGCGGTAACTGCTGTTCCTTCTTTCATCCAAGAGCGGATGTTTTGTGACGGATCAACCTTGTGTTCCAAGCTTTCTTTGTCATTGCTGATCACAATGCGGAATCCGGAATGGTTTTCCAATTCACGAATTTCGGTAATCGTACCATCAATCTTAGCAAGAACTGCTGCCCGTTTCGGACAACGTGCCTCAAACAACTCTTCAACCCGCGGCAAACCTTGGGTGATATCTCCGCTTTCCCCGGCAGCAACCCCGCCGGTATGGAACGTACGCATGGTCAGCTGCGTACCCGGTTCCCCGATTGACTGCGCTGCCATGATACCGATTGCTTCACCGCACTCAACAACATATCCTGTTGCCATATTGCGGCCGTAGCACTTGCGGCAAATTCCTGTTTTTGAATCACAAGTAAAGACACTGCGGATATACATACCCTCAATTCCAGTACTTGCAATACGTTGTGCTGTTTTTTCATCAATCAATTCATCGCTGTCGATGATCAATTCATTTGTTTTTGGATCATAGATTGCTTCTTTGGAATAGCGGCCAATCAACCGTTCTTCTAAGCTTTCGATGACTGCATTATTCTTGCGGTCACGGATGACTTCCGCATAATAGCCACGGTCAGTTCCGCAATCTTCTTCCGTAATAATGACATCTTGCGCAACGTCAACCAAACGACGTGTCAAGTAACCGGATTCCGCTGTTTTCAAGGCCGTATCGGTCAACCCTTTACGCACCCCGTGCGTTGAGGTAAAGAACTCGGATACGTTCAATCCTTCCCGGAAGGAAGAATAAATCGGAACTTCGATGATAGACACTTGGTCTTCTTTGCTTGCCTTGGATTGTGTCGGTTTTGCCATCAATCCACGCATACCAGCTAGCTGGGTAAAGTGCGATTTGTTACCACGGGCACCGGAATCGGACATCATTGCAATTGGATTCTTCCGTGCCAGAGTTCCCATGAACTCTTTTACGATATCTTCCTTGATTTCTTCCCATAGTTTGGAGAAGTGACGTTCCCATTCTCTGGTTGTCAGCAAACCGCGGCGATATTTCGTCATGATCTGCGCTGCTTTTTCTTTCCCGCGATTTACGTGGTCATATTTGTTTGGTGCTACTTCGATATCACTAAGAGCAACTGTCATCCCCGCAACGGTAGAATATTGGAATCCCATATCCTTGATTTTATCCAAAATTTGGGATGTCTGACGAGAAGAATGGTATCGTTTAAATACTTCATCGATCACATTTCCGATGTCTTTTTTGACAAAGGATTTGTTTACCGGCATCAAACGGATAATTTCTTTGATATTAGATCCCATCGGAACAAAGAAATCTTCCGGCGTGGATGCAAAGTTACGTTTCGTAATTTCATTCAAATAAGGGAAATCAGATGGGAACATTTCGTTAAAAATCATCTTCCCGACAGTTGTAATCAAGTATGACTTGTTTTGTGATTCGCTAAAGCTTTGTTTCTTCAAAGCAGAACCAAGGATCGCCACCCGTGAATGCAAGTGCACAACCTTTGTTTCGTAAGCCATATAGACTTCATTGACGCTCTTGAAAACATGACCTTCGTTCTTTGCAAAGATACGCCATACTTCAGCTGCATCAGGATCACCAAGCCGTTCCAAACGATCTGCATTGGACATAAATTCATCAGCTGTTTCTTCCATGGTCAGATAGTAGTTCCCCAGTACCATGTCCTGTGACGGTGTAACAATTGGTTTACCATCTTTCGGACCAAGGATGTTATTGGAACCTAGCATTAAGACTTGTGCTTCAGCACGTGCTTCTTCACTAAGCGGCAAATGCACCGCCATTTGGTCTCCGTCGAAGTCCGCGTTAAACGCCGGCGTAACAAGCGGATGCAAACGAATAGCTCTACCTTCAACCAATTTTGGCTGGAAAGCCTGAATTCCTAGTCGGTGCAAGGTCGGCGCACGATTCAACAGAACCGGGTGTCCCTGAATGACATCTTCTACGATATCCCATACACGAGGATCCAATTTATCAATCAGCTTTTCCGCTGCTTTTGGATTTCCTGACATTCCCCGGTTTACAATCTCATTGATTACAAATGGCTTAAATAATTGAATTGCCATTTCCCGCGGAATACCACATTCATACATCTTCAAATCCGGTCCTACCGCGATAACGGAACGACCTGAGAAGTCAACACGCTTACCAAGCAAGTTTTGACGGAAACGTCCTTGCTTCCCTTTCAGGGAGTGCGACAAAGACTTCAATGCTCTTCCGCCGGCACCAGTCATCGGCTTGCTGCGGCGGCCATTGTCGATAAGAGCATCAACCGCTTCCTGCAACATCCGCTTTTCGTTTTGCACGATGATTGCCGGTGTTCCGATTTCCAATAGTTTCTTCAAACGATTGTTCCGTGTGATAACACGGCGATACAAATCGTTCAAATCACTGGTTGCGAAACGCCCGCCGTCCAGCTGCAGCATTGGACGCAAATCAGGTGGAATAACAGGAAGAGCTGTCAATACCATCCATTCCGGCTTGTTGCTGGAATGACGGAAGGCTTCAACTGTTTCCAAGCGCTTGATTAGTTTCTTGCGTTTTTCGCCTTGTGCCTTTTTCAAATCCTCCACAATTGCCTTATATTCTTTTTCTAAATCAACTTGGCTTAGCAGCGTATTTACTGCTTCAGCACCTGTTTGAGCCGTAAAAGAACGCGCACCATACTTTGGATCAGACAGCAAACTGCGATATTGGCTTTCAGACAAGATTTCTTTATATGACAAATCTGTCGTACCTGGATCAGTTACAATCCAGGATACGAAATATACTACTTCTTCCAAGTGCTTCGGAGAAACATCCAGAAGCAAACTCATTCGTGAAGGAATCCCCCGCAAATACCAAATGTGGGCAACCGGAGCAGCTAATTCAATATGCCCCATCCGCTCACGACGGACACTTGCTTTGGTGATTTCAACACCGCACTTATCACAAATAACCCCTTTATAACGTACTTTTTTGTATTTTCCGCAATGACATTCCCAATCCTTGCTAGGACCAAAAATACGTTCGCAGAATAATCCATCACGCTCTGGTTTTTGTGAGCGGTAATTGATTGTTTCAGGCTTTGTTACTTCACCATACGACCAATCGCGTATTCTTT
This sequence comes from Bacillota bacterium, assembly GCA_023388995.1. Classification (GTDB taxonomy): domain Bacteria; phylum Bacillota_I; class Bacilli_A; order Erysipelotrichales; family Erysipelotrichaceae; genus JAEWFD01. The sequence continues at coordinate 135,056 of JAEWFD010000020.1, read as the reverse complement.
CCGGTGATGCCAAACCGATCTGAATCGATGCAAAATTATTCACACTCATAAAAAGCCTCCTTTACAGTTCTTCTTCGTCTACAATATCCAAGTCGTCGATATCCTCTTCATCAAGTTCATCTTCGATAGAAGTGTCCGGCTCTTCCAATACATCATCCAGCATCGTGCTTTCGATTTGGGCCAAAGCAGCAACTTCTTCTGCTTCCACCTTCTTCATATCCACTTCGCTACCTTCTTCATCTAACATTCTGACATCGATCGCAAGTGCCTGAAATTCATGTTTCAAGACGCGGAAAGATTCCGGAATGCCTGGTTTTGGAATATCATTTCCTTTGATAATTGATTCATACGTTTTGGTACGTCCCACAATATCATCGGATTTCACAGTCAAGATTTCTTGCAATGTATGAGCAGCCCCATATGCTTCCAATGCCCAAACTTCCATTTCCCCAAATCTTTGACCACCATTTTGGGCTTTACCACCCAGTGGTTGTTGGGTAACCAAGGAATATGGACCAGTTGCACGAGCATGCAGCTTGTCATCAACCATGTGACTCAATTTGATCATGTACATTACACCAACAGCAACCCGTTCATCGAATTTTTCACCCGTACGACCGTCAAACAGTGTAGTTTTACCGTCTTCTGTCAAACCAGCTTCTTTCATGATGGACGCCAATTCATCATTGGTGATTCCGTCAAATACCGGGGTAGAGAATTTTACACCCAGCTTCTTCGCTGCCAAACCAAGGTGGATTTCCAATACTTGTCCGATGTTCATCCGGGAAGGAACCCCGAATGGATTCAACATGACATCTACTGGTGTACCATCTGGCATGTACGGCATATCTTCTACCGGAAGGATCTTGGAGATAACCCCTTTGTTTCCATGGCGTCCTGCCATTTTGTCCCCTTCCGAGATCTTACGTTTTTGAACAATATATACTTTTACGACTTCGTTTACACCTGGCGGCAAATCATGCCCATCATCCCGTTTGAAGATACGAACGGAATGCACAATACCGGCACCACCATGCGGAACTTTCAAGGAGTTGTCGCGTACTTCGCGCGATTTCTCACCGAAGATTGCCAATAGCAATTTTTCTTCCGGCGAAATTTCACTTTGCCCTTTCGGAGTTACTTTTCCGACCAGAATGTCAGCTTCTTTCACTTCTGCGCCGACCATAACGATCCCGCGGGAATCCAAGTGACGGCAGGCATTTTCACTGACGTTTGGAATATCCCGGGTAATTTCTTCCGGTCCAAGCTTTGTTTCCCGGCATTCAATGTCATATTCTTCAATATGGATGGAAGTATATACATCATCTTTTACAAGTCGTTCAGACATGATGATTGCATCTTCATAGTTGTATCCATACCACGTCATATAGGCAATGACTACGTTTTGTCCGAGCGCCAGTTCCCCATTTTCCATGGATGGTCCGTCAGCCAATACATCACCAACCTGAACACGTTCACCAATTTGAACCAATGGCCTTTGATTGATGCTTGTACCTTGGTTGGCACGGCGGAATTTCTGCAACCGGTATTCATGGTTGCCTTGTTCTTTGGCAACGACAATTTTATGAGAATCCACATATTCTACGATACCATCTTCTTCACAGACAATTGCACTTCCGGAGTCAGTTGCAACACGGTGCTCAATACCGGTACCAACATATGGTGAATGCGGCTGCAACAGCGGAATCGCCTGACGCTGCATGTTTGCACCCATCAAAGCCCGTGAAGCATCGTCATTTTCCAAGAATGGAATACATGCAGTTGCGACAGAAACAATTTGCTTCGGCGATACGTCTGCCAATTCAACCGTTTCCCGCTTCGCCATGATGGTTTCCCCTTCATAACGAGCTACCACTTCCGCATTGACCAGCTTCCCGTCAATTACCTCATTGGCCTGTGCAATGACATATTCTTCTTCCTCATCAGCAGATAGATACACTACTTCTTCGGTTACCAAACCTTGCTCATTTACAATTCGATATGGTGTTTGGATAAAGCCATACTCATTGATTTTACCATAAGATGTCAGGTTGGAAATCAATCCGATATTCGGACCTTCCGGTGTTTCAATCGGACAAATACGCCCATAGTGGGACGTATGAACGTCACGCACTTCAAAGCCGGCCCGTTCTCTGGTCAAACCACCAGGCCCCAACGCTGAAATACGGCGTTTGTTGGTAAGCTCAGCCAATGGATTGGTTTGGTCCATGAACTGCGACAACTGCGAAGAAGAGAAGAACTCTTTGATTGCTGCTGTCAGCGGGCGGATGTTCGTTAAGTGTTTCGGTGTTAAAGTTGCGATTTCGGAAATCGACATCCGTTCCTTAACAACCCGTTCCATCCGGGACAACCCGATGCGGAATTGGTTTTGAATCAATTCGCCTACGGTCCGAATTCGACGATTCCCTAATTGGTCAATGTCATCTTCTTCGCCGATTTCATCCATCAAGTTCAGCATATAAGATGCTGTTGCGTAGATATCACCAACTAATACCGTTTTCTTATTTACAATTGGGTCAATACCCAACAATTTCACAACACGATCATCATTTGTGCGTACATGAAGCAGCTGACAAGCAGCTCCTACCAAATGCACATAGATTTCTTTGCCATCCCGGACAAGATCCATTACATGCAACTCTTGTTCGTTTTGCAGGCGGCGGCGTGCTTCATCCGGCTCAAAGCCATCTGCAATAATGTCACCATTGAATTCAATATCCGCACCAGTTTCATCCACAATGCGGCTCAAATCAAACAACCGTGCACCATAGTTCAAAACAGCTGAGGCATTTTCTTTGGTCAGTTTTACTTTAGAACTTGTAATGCCACCCATGATGGTTACTTTTTCCAGTTCATCAGCAATCGCATTCACTTCAGCTGCTGTCAAAACAAGTCCTTTTGGATAGAAGCGATCAGAAAGCTCTACATCTTTCGCTAATACACGGCCGATCAATGGCAGACGGTGTTTTGTTTCCACTACAACCGGGTCGTTGTAAACAAACTGCGGGTTGAATGGCATAATTGTCATATGCATTCCATTTCCCAGCGCAGCACGAAGAATCTCGCGATGTTCCTTCTTTACAACAGTTCCGCTTGGCAGAAGAACATTGCCATTTACATCATAAATATCTTCTGCGATGCGATGACCTTCCAAACGAGACAGCAATCCCAGTTTCTTATTGATTTTATAACGCCCTGCTTTGGTCAAGTCATAACGACGAGGATCAAAGAATTTCGCATTCATCAAGGTTACGGAACCATCAATCGTAGCGACTTCATCAGAACGTTGGTTCTGATAAATCGTAATCAATGCTTCTTCCGTATTTTTTAATTTATCAGCAGCCAAGGTATTGACAATCTCTTCATATTCTCCGAAGAATGCATTGTACAAATCCACATAGATGCTTAAAAATTCACGTTCTTCCCCTTCATATGGTGTAACTTGATGCCCCAATGCTTTCAGAAAGGTACGGAACGGAAGCGGATCAAATGGATCTTCATTGCGTTCTGCATTTAGGGACATTCCCAACGCTTTGAAAAATACTGTGGATAGAACCTTACGTTTGCGGTCAACACTAACATTAAGAATACGTCCCAACGCTGTCTTCTTCGCATCCGTCATAAATTCCAGCCATGTACCGCGGCTTGGAATAATCTCACTATGATAGTTGTCACGTCCGGTCTTGTCATCTTGACCAATCTTAAAATACGCTCCTGGCGAACGCACAATTTGCGATACGATAACACGTTCCGCACCATTGATGATAAAAGTTCCGCTTTTTGTCATTAACGGAAAATCACCAAGGAACACATCATCTTCTTTTAGAATCATTTCTCCCGTATTGTTATCCACAATCTCGAGTACCATTTTCGCTTTCACCGGAGCTGCATAGTTTGCTTCCCGATACTTACATTCATCTACACTATATTTAGGCTTAGCAACTTCATAGCCTTTAAATTTCAATCGAATGTTTCCGCTGTAGTTTTGAATCGGATACACCTCATCAAATACTTCCTGAATTCCTTCTTTCAAAAACCAATCAAAAGAATCCGTTTGAATTTCTACTAGGTTAGGCAATTCTAGTGTCCCGCTGACCTTGGTATAGTCTCTGCGAGTACTTTTGCCTGTTGATACGAGACGATAACTTTGTTTGTTCATCTTCTTCATCCTTTCGTAAGTACGTTCTTAAATACGCCAAAAAGGGCCTTCTATCCCATTTTTTTGTACTATAAGGCAATATACTATATTATCAGTTAATTAACTAGAAGTCAATTACTTTTTATTGCTTTTAGAACAAAATATCCCTTGTCTTTTACTACCACCGTGCAGTTATGGAATAGGCTTTTAATTTTGGTTATCGCACTTTCTGCGCCCTGCTGTTTACGAATCACAACCCAAAGCACACCACCATCTTTCAAATGGGCATACGCTCCCTCAAATATTTCATACACAACCGCTTTTCCTGCCCGGATCGGCGGATTTGTTATAATATGATTATAGTCCGATTCCACCATCTCAAACGCATGGCTTTTGAACGCTTTCGCCGAAGCTTTATTCGCTTTCGCATTCAGGTTAGCCAGCTCAATTGCTCTGTCATTGACATCAATCATATGTACTTGTGCATTTGGACAGGCCAAGCTGACGCTGACACCAATGACACCATATCCGCACCCTACATCCAAAATCATACCTTCCATATGTTCCAGATCTAGATGACGCAAAAGCAATTCACTTCCATAATCAACTTTATCTCTGGAGAAGACTCCAGCATCTGTTACAAATAATACATGAAAACCCCAAAAGCGAAACTCGATTGTTTTTCTCTCTTGGGGTAAATGACGATTATCTGTGAAATAGTGTGTCACCATTAATCGCCTCCTTTTAATGAATAGAGAAGTCTATGACAGACTTCTCCATAGTTAACCATTCTATAGAAGGAATTACTTCACTTCTACTTCAGCGCCAGCTTCAACAAGTTTAGCTCTGATTGCTTCAGCTTCTTCTGGTTTGATGTTTTCTTTGACTGCGCTTGGTGCTTTGTCAACCAAAGCTTTTGCTTCAACAAGTCCAAGACCTGTAAGTTCACGTACGATTTTGATTACGCCAACTTTAGAAGCGCCAGCGCTCTTCAAGATTACAGATACTTCAACTGGTCCAGCAGGAGCAGCTTCAGCAGCAGCAGCAACAGCAACTGGAGCAGCAGCTTTTACACCAAATTCTTCTTCGATTGCTTTAATCAAGTCGTTCAATTCAAGAATTGTCATTTCTTTCAATGTAGCAATAACATCTTGTGCAGTTAATTTAGCCATTTTTAATTTCCTCCTTAAATATATCAGGCATGCGGTGAATCATCAGATTCTTCCTTATTCGGAAGCTGGACCGTCTTTTTCAGCTAATGCTTTGATTGTCAGTGCAAGATCACGCATTGGAGCTTGCAAGCATCCAAGTAACATTGCGATCATACCATCGCGGTTTGGTAATCCAGCCAATTCATTGATTGTTTCCAAAGAAACAATTTTGCCTTCAACAATACCACCCTTGATTACAAGTTTGTCATGTTTCTTAGCAAATTTAGCCAAAATACGAGCAGGTGCCACAGCATCGCTGCCAAATGCAATTGCATTCGGACCAGTCAAGCTGTCAACCAAATCGCCATACCCGCAAGCTTCAGCAGCACGTTGAGACAAAGAATTTTTGTATACTTTGTATTCAACACCTTCAGCACGCAAATTACGGCGCAATTCAGTTACTTGAGCAACTGTCAAACCACGGTATTCGACAACGACTGCGGATTGTGCGTTGTTGAATTTCCCAGAAATTTCATTCACAACCTGTTGTTTTGCTTCTAAAATACTCATTGTTGTCTGTACCTCCTTTTTATAAAGATATCAATATACAACATAAAACCCGCACATACTGTACGGGTTGAAAGAACAAAAGTGACTTTCATACCTCGGCAACATGATTAAGTGCATCGCACCGTTGCTGTCTACAGTATATTGATAACGTTATCTATTGTAACTACTAATTACAGTTTTGTCAATGCTTTTGTTATTCAGTCACAAGACGGATGCCAGGACCCATTGTTGTGCTAAGAACAACATTCTTCATATAGATACCTTTTACAACAGAAGGACGTGCTCTTTTGATCACATCATAGATTGCCTTAAAGTTTTCTACTAGTTTTGCATCATCGAAAGAAACTTTACCAATCATCAAATTGATATTGCCTTCTTTGTCAACACGATATTCAACTTTACCTTTTTTGATGTCATTGATTGCTTTCGCAACATCCATCGTTACAGTACCAGTTTTAGGGTTTGGCATCAATCCTTTTGGACCTAACAGTTTTCCTAGTTTCCCTAGTTCACCCATCATATCAGGAGTAGCAACGATTACATCGAAATCGAACCAGCCTTTTTTGATATCTTCCAAAATTTCTTTGCCGCCAACAAAATCTGCTCCGGCATCTTTCGCTTCTTGTTCTTTTGCACCTTGTGTCACAACCAATACACGTTGTGTACGACCTGTACCATGAGGCAATACCATTGCACCACGGATTTGTTGGTCAGCATGACGAGGGTCAACTCCCAAACGGAAAGAAAGTTCCACTGAAGCATCAAATTTTGCAAAATTTACTTTCTTTGCAAGAGCGATTGCTTCTTCAACTGCATATTGTCTTTCTTCGACTTGCTTTGCAGCTTCGCTATATTTTTTACCATGTTTTGCCATTTTGCTATACCTCCTATTCCATGCCTTCGATTACAATTCCCATATTACGGGCAGTACCAGCAAGAATACGCATTGCAGATTCAACATCGTTCGCATTCAAGTCAGGCATTTTGTATTCGGCAATTTTACGCAATTCAGCAGCATCGATCTTACCAACCTTTTGTGTTTTAGGGTTAGCAGAACCGCTTTTTACATTTGCAGCCTTCTTCAACAAGATTGAAGCAGGAGTCGTTTTCAAGACAAATGTAAATGATTTGTCTTCAAATGCAGTAATGATTACAGGAACGATATCACCAGCACGGTCTTTCGTTGCATCATTGAACTGACTGCAGAATTGAGGCATTTGGATACCGGCAGAAGCAAGAGCAGGACCTGGTTTTGCTCCTCCAGCAGGGAATTGAAGTTTACAAATCTTCGTAATTTTCTTCTTACTCACAAGACACACCTCCTAATTTGTTGTCTTATGCTGTGGTTTGCGGACATTACTATCCTCCCACGCATGAAAAAATATGCCTTTGTCAGGCAATTACTAATTGTAGCAGAAATCTGCATAAATGCAAGCATTATTTAAAATCAATAAGCACTTAGCCTAATTTAATGAATCCAATCGGCTGCGATGCATAGTATACCAAACAAGCAGAATGGGCGTCAATGCTACACCAATCGACACTATCATAGCAATCACATTTATCATGAGATAGGAACAAATGATGAGAAGCATGCCCGCTACCGTCCAAGTTTTATGTAGCTGCATGTTAAGTTTAAAATAAGAGACGGAGAGTTGGGACATATCAAATATCGAATTCAAAAAACGTTCATACCAATTATTATTTAAAGTGTAGTCGGCACCGATTATTGCAGCCAAGCCAATCCAAGTATAATAGGAATGATACGACCATTCTTGATTTTTAACAAGTACATGCATAATCGACAATGAACATTGCAATATCGAAATAGTTGGTGCTAGCCACTTGCCATATTTCCGTATGATTTCAGGAGTGCTCCGTACATTCATCATTTCCGGGAAATGATGGATCAGAAGATGCAGAGCTATATTTAACATAAGATACAGCAAAGGCATAATTAAAAAGACTGTAAACTTAGAAGCTGATCCATCTATTCTGCCATATGTGTCCCAGTGGATGGGTAAATTTTCCGGCAATATTGAACGATGAACAAGCAGAAAGAACGTCGGAAGCAAACAAAGTATTGAGCTAATCCAAAACACCGTAAAAAGTTTCTTGTACATAGCAACTTTCCTTTCTTAAAAACAGAATTACCAGCTCGCTTAATTTACGCTAAACATTAATGTGGTTATGTAAGAAAATCTGCCATAAATTATATGAAAGGTTACATATATCAGAGTTGGCTAGCAGCATTAATAAACAATAAAAATACAGATATTAAACAACTTTCAATGCCGGTAAACCGAAAGGATGTTTCGATGGCACCAAAGTATTGTTAACCACTTCTCTCAATAGACAAAGGCTCCACCGCAAAGATGAAGCCTTGTTTGATAGTATAATCCAATTGCTTCATTATTCGTCTACTTGTTTCTCATCAATCGGTTCTGCAGGCTGCTCTTCAGGCTCATCAATAGTAATAGGCCTGTAAAACGCTTCAAATGTTCTCGGAAACCGGAAACTGCGCACCAGAAAAATCGCTGTAAGACCCATGAACAGAACAAAATCAAATGGCATATTGCGATATTCATTCAAAAAGATCATTCCCGCCAGCACCAGCACAATGGCCGCATTGATGTACACATATTTTGCTGCATGGCGGCAAAAGGCGGCAGCATCTTCCAGTCTGTTCACTTCCACAAACTTGTTTTTAATTCTTCCGTGCTGGTAATCCCAGGCTTCTTTTAAGAGCATAACCCCGCCAATTGCAATCACGATAAATCCTGTCATAACACTCCTCATTTCTTCGCTTTATTGTATTATTCTGATTGTTTACTAATTCATATTTTACATGATTTTTCTGTATTTGACAATCACGTTTCTTTGTATCCTTTTTTATCATATCCGGGAGATATCTCAAAACCTGTCGAAATCTCACGCCGGCAAACAGAAAAAAGCGGCATGATTTCTCATACGCGCCTTTGCAGTTCCATTGCAATTAAAATTCTACTCGTTCAACATCCGCACAATCAATCGTAGTTGGTGTTTCTCTGCCAAACAGGATGATCAAGATTTCAGCAGTTTTGTTTTCAAAGTCAATGCTTTCAACTGTACCTTCGGTATTGGTGAACGGGCCTGTCAAAATACGAACACGATCTCCAACCGCAAAGTCAATTGCAACGTTCTTGTCATGCAAGCCCATCTTGCGCAGCAATGCTTCCACTTCGTCATCGGAAACCGGAAACGGCTTAGCGCCGCCGCCGCTGGAACCGATAAACCCGGTTACTCCCGGTGTATTACGGACAATATACCATGCATCATCGGTCATAATCATTTCCACAAACAGATATCCAGGGAATAGGTTTCTTGTCTTTTCCACTTTCTTCCCATTTTTTACTTCAATGACTTGTTCTTCCGCAACAATAATGCGAAACAGATACTCCGTCAAGCCCATCGTTTCGACCCGACGCTGCAAATTCTCTTTTACACGGTTTTCATGTCCTGCATAGGTATTAACGACATACCATTCTTTTTTGATACCTGTATCTGACATATTAAGCACCGATAAAGCGCAGGAATACCGCAACCACAGAATCGCAGACTACAAAAAACACGCCCATAGCAATTGAAAATACTAGTACATCCAAGATTGAGGTTTTGAATTCATCTCCCTTTGGCCAACGAATTCTTTTTGTTTCTGTTCTGATTCCTTCTAAACTAAACCATTTCATTTTGCTTCCTCCTACTTCGTTTCTTTATGAAGTGTATGTGCATCGCATTTCTTGCAATATTTGTTCAACTGCATTCTTTCCGTACTGGTCTTTTTTTTCTTTGTTGTCGAGTAATTCCGAGACAAGCAGACTGTGCACGTCAAAATTATTTTTTCGCCCATGACTAAAACCTCGCTTTCGCGTCCCAATTACTTTAGCACAATCTTTTCCCATAGTCAAATACTGTATTGTTTATTTATAGTCTAATGCCCGACTCCGAAGTCTTCGGGCTTTTTGCACTGTATTATCAATGAATTTCACTTCTACTTGCAATGCACGGGCAATTTCTTTATACGTATAGCCTTCCCGCCATTTAAAGAATACCGCGCGTTCTATTTCTTTCATTGCTGCCAGCGACGTCTCTAAATTGCCTATTTCCTCTTTTAACTGGAATGTCCACTGCGGACAATATTCAGGGTATGTATTCTCAATGGTGTCCACCAGCAGCAAATTCTCCGCATTCAGAATTTCTTCATCCATGGATACGCTTTCTAAAAACAGCTGATTGCTGCCACGGAATGCATCGCGCAGCAATGTTTTTACTTTACGCTCGATGCACAAGTATAAGAAAGTGGAAAAAGAAGCACACTTGTCCTCCCGATAGTGCTGCACACTCTGGTAAAAACATAGTGAAGCATGCTGCATGAAATCATCACGCTCCATGCCCAAATACCGATAATGCTTTGTGTGTTCGTGGATGATTGACCACAGCATTTTCTCATACTTGCGAAACAAATATTCAAAAGCGTTGTGGTTTTGCTGGCGAATGAAATACAGTAGTTCATAGTCATTAGTAAGATCCATATTATCCCCCCTATTCAGTTTTACAATGGATTCCGTTTGCTGTCGATTTGATACAGCAAGATGGCCGCAGCCACTGATGCATTCAACGACGTTACATGCCCCCGCATTGGCAGTGAAACCTTAAAATCACAGGCATCCAGAACAATACGCGAAATGCCTTTTCCCTCACTGCCGACAACAAGCACGATTGGTGTATCATACGCCAGTGAGCGGTAATCAGAAGCATTGTGATGGTCTGCCCCAACAACCCAATACCCCTTTTCTTTTAATTCGTCCAGTGTTTTCCGCAAGTTGGTCACCTGGGCCACTTTGATATGCTCAATCGCACCGGTAGATACTTTGGCAACAGTACCTGTCAATCCAACGCTGCGATGTTTGCCGATAATTACTCCATCCACCTGCAGTGCATCACAGGTTCTAAGTACCGCTCCCAAATTATGCGGGTCTTCAAGCCCATCCAGCATAACAAGCAGCGGCAGCTTTCCTGCCGGAATGGCATTTACAATTTCTGCTACATCATAATAGCGATATTCTTTTACAACACCGATCACCCCTTGGTGATTTCCTTGCACCAATTTATCCAAAACATTGCGTTCAGCAATGCGAACAGCAATGTTCTTATCTTTAGCCAATGCTTCAAATTGACTGGTATTGGTTCCTTTTTGCAGTATCAGCTGCTCCATTTCCTGCCCTGACTTAAGTTTTTCTAAAACCGTATTTCTGCCATAAATATATTCAGCCATTATTGCTCTCCCATTTCTTGAATCTTTGCCCATAACTCATCTAACCGTTCCTGCTTGTTTGCAAGATACAAATACCCCCACAGCGCTTCTAAACCGGTAGCCATTTTATAAGTCACAACATCCGTATTTTTAGGAACAGTCAAGCTCTTTGCATTCCTGCCTCGCTTATACAGTACTTCTTCTTCGCTGCGAAACCATCCTTCCTCCAGCAATTGCGAGATATAGCTCGCCTGGGCTTTGGCACTGACATAGCGCACGCTATGCCGTTGCAGTTCCTGCGGTTTTGTGATGCCTTGGGCAATTAAATATTCCCGTACCTTCACACTCATCAGGGCATCTCCCAGATAAGCCAGTGTCAAAGGTCCTAATTCTCGTACATCCATAGTATCGCTTCCTTTTTATCGCGTTATCACAATTGGTTTGCGGACTTGCACCTTATGGTCATAGCCCTTGATTGCTTCTATCAGTATTGCTGTCGCATGTTCTTTTTGTTCATCAAAAACAAAGCAGACATCCTGCACGCCCATTTTACAAGCATCCAGCGCTTTCATCAAATCAACTAAGCGGTTGCTGCGATGCACCAGATAAAAGCGGCCATGTTCCTTCAAGAGGCGGCTGCTGTGTTCTGCTAGTTCTTCCAGTGTCAAAGCCACTTCGTGGCGGGCAACACGCAAAAATTTATTTTCATTCACATGTTCCGAGCACGGAAAATATGGAGGGTTACAGACAACGACATCAAATGGATCATGAACAAATGCTTGCACGGGGCTTTGGAAAATAGCAAAAGACGAAATCTGATTGGCGCTGAGATTTTGGGTCGCCAGATCGCAGGCTTCCTGAAAAACATCAATTCCCACAAGGTGGGATGGTGCAAAACGTGAAGCATATAACAGCAGTGCTCCATTATTGGTTCCAACATCCAGCACTGTTTCATTGGTGCGAATATTCATGAATTCTCCCAGCAAAGTAGTGTCTGTATTAATGCGGAACATATCCTTACGCTGGTGAATGTAAATATCGGTATTGTGTAGATAATTGTACATGTATTCCATTATTTTTCTCCGTAGTTATTATATACCAAAAGTTCCGAAAAAAATATACTTCCTCATAAAAAAAGAAACAAGCTTTGTTTGCACAAAACCTGTCTTATGAATAATTCCACACCTTGGCAAAGGCCTTAATTGCTGCTGGATCAACGCGATCTTGATCATCTGTCGTTTTCATCACAATACGAATTACCAGCTTTTCCCACCACCGCATATCTTGCATGTGCAGCCTGCCTCCAAAAGGTTCGCTGACTACTGCATGGGCGAGCAAATCTGCCGGATAGTTAGCCGCTAGCTGTTCTTTCGCAGATTGTCCTTCTTGCATCCCGCAAGTATAGAATGCCAATTTCTTGCGCAGGAGCTGTTCTTTGTTCTCTTCGCAAAACTGCTTCATTTCCTTCTGAATTGTCCCTACATAAATGGAACTGCCCAAAATGACTTGGTCATAGTTTGCCAGATGAATAGCATCTTTTCCAAGTTGAAGCAAATCTGCTGAATTTCGAAGATGTTCTTGAAGCAATGTTGCACATTGTTTCGCACACCCATGCTTGGTACTGAATATCACTGCTGTTTTTGCCATTTACTTAGTCCCCTTTTCTTGCAATGCTTGTTCGATCGCCTTCAAATACGCTTTGCTTGTGACAGTTGCTTGAGCTTTGACATCAATGCTTGTGTCTTGATGGGCCATAACCTGTTCAAAGACATATTCATGCAAACCTTCCATCGGAATCGCCACATCCTGCAATAGATCAAGTGCAACAATCTGATGATCCTTGACAACAACCAGCACTTCACATGTCCAGCGGCCTGCTGTATGCCGGCCGGTATATTCCCCGTCTGCAACAGTATTTAAAGACAATGGTGCAATGATCAATTTGTTTCCGGCGGATAGGCCTCGTGTTAAATAAAATCCGGCCAGCAGCACCACACTGCATATGCCAACAACAATCACTGCCAAGATGCGAACCCATCTTCTTCTACGCTTCATTTCCCTAGCCCTCCTTTGGCCATTTCCACTACTACAATATCCGCAAAATATTCAATTAATGCTTCTTGTTGCTGGACCGGAACACCCTTTTCTGCCACCAGTTTGCTAATCACGCCAAAGGTAGAAGAAGCAATCAGCTGTGCCAGCATTTCCAGTTGCGGATGCAATGGCTCACCTGCAATCCGGTGCATTCTTGCCAGGCAATCATAAAGCTGCTTTAAAGCAGACTTTTCCATCGCTGCCCCTGCGTGAAGAAAGGTTGTATACTGTTGCACATCTGCCGATTGGCTCAGATGCATCCGTATAAATTGATCTCCCATCTCCAATGCATTTTGCATATACCGTTTTGTCATGGCTTGCAATTCCTCGACGGGATCAATCTCGGAAGACACAGGCAAACTGACCGCTTGGACAACTCGCCGATACCCCTGCTGCATACATTGGCTTATAATATCATCCTTATTTTGAAAGTAGTGATAGATAATGCCAGGCGTATAGCCAATTTCTGCTGCGATTTTACGGATTGACAGTTGATCAGTTCCCTTTTGAGCAATCAATCTGGCTGCCGTATCCAATATCAGCTCTTTCATAACAGCAGCTTCCTGCTCTCTTCGTTTCTTTGGCTCCATAAATCTCCTTTATTAAACAACGTAATATTATTAAACAACGTTTAATAAAGTATATGAGATATTTTTTTATTTGTCAATCTAACCATCAAAGTTGCTTTGTACTAGTATTGTTCATAACCATTTTGGTGCTATAATACAGGCAGGATGGTGATAGCATGCAACTCAATTTTCAACAATTAAAAGCTGATGTATTTCAATACTTGTCTTCTAAGCGGCACCTTGTGATCGCGACTGCGGCAGCCGACCGCGTTACTGCCAGAACTGTTAGTTATGTCATCCTTGGCGAAGTATTCGCATTTCAAACAGACACCGCTTTTCTAAAGTTTGAACAAATACAAGCAAACCCCCGTGTAGCTTTGTGCATCGATCAGATCCAAATTGAAGGAACAGCCTGCATTGCTGGACATCCTTATGACCATGAAAACAGCGCATTTCTGCTTCAATTCCAAAAAACACATCCTGGTTCCTTTGAGCAATACTCTAAAATGACCAATGAAACAGTGATCGAAGTCATTCCTTCATTCATTACAGTATGGGGTTATGAAAACAAAAAACCATATCGCGACTTCTTGGATCTGATACAGCAAACTGCTTATCGAGACTATTATGATACAAGTACTATAAGGGAAAATATCCATATATCAGCAGACTAATTTTGACAGAACTCCTGTTTTGTTTTAAGCAAATATTATTGTTACCGGATTATTCAGTTCAACTTCAGAAACAGCAAAAGGACGAATTAACTTCGCCTTTTGTTTTTATTTCTCATTTACTGCAATCTTTATGCTAGCTATTTGCTCAAGATAGCTGACAATTCATTCCAGTCTTTTGCAAACTGATCTACTGCATGCTTTGCTTTCTCATTCGCAATGTATAGCTCAAATAAATTTAATGGTATCGTGATTGCATCAATGCCAAATTCAATCAATTGATTGATTTGGTGAATATTGGAAAAGCTTGCTGCCAGAACTTGGCACTTTTCGTTGTTATTGCGGAATGCCGTTTGAATTTGTTTGGTTACAGCAACCCCGTCAAATCCTTCATTGCACATTCGATTTACATAAGGAGCCACATAAGATGCACCGCAATTCGCTGCAATGATTGCCTGTTCAAAGCTGTAAATAGCAGTAGCTAAAACAGGAATACGCAGATCCGTTAATTGTTTGATAACTGCCAAGCCTTGTCTGGTTGCAGGCACTTTCACGATCACTTCCGGATAGAGCTGCCGCAGCTGCTTCGCATCTGCCAGCATCTGCTCAGCATCAGCCGCAATCAGCTGGACAAAGTACTTTTTATGTTTTGGAACACGGCTGACAAAGTTCTCAACAGAGGATTGATCTCTCAGCAAAATCGTAGGATTTGATGTAGCCCCTTGCAGATTAAAGGTTGCAATATAATCTGTTATTTTAGGACTGGCACTATCTAGAAACAGGTTCATATAATGACTCCCGTAATTTGTATGACGTGTTTTTTTATCTCTGCGACCCAAAGCGGCGGCAGTTCTCCAAAGTAGGCATCATATATATCTGATGTTCTGGCTAACGTATCGGTTTTCTGTCCATAGGCGACCGCAAGCGCAGCAACATACAGCAGTTCCGAAGATGCTAAGTTATAGTCTGCCAAGATCCGCAAGGGCGCTACGATGCGTTCCTGCTTGCCAAGCTTTCGTTCAACATCACGGACATTCCGGTCAATGGTATCCACAATTGCACGGTTTGTGAATTTACGGATTGCCATCAGCGAAAACGCTTGTTGTTCTTCCAGGGAAATCTGAAATTTTTGGCTGATCGCAAGATCAATGCGTTCTCGGATTTGATTCATAAGATGCAGGATTTCGCTGTCATTTGCTGCTTCGGCATAGTTTGTATATCCTTTATGTTCGCCTGCATAAGCAACCACCGCACTTAAACAATTGTAAGTAAAGATCTTACGCTCCAAAAGATCATGGAATGTATCATATGCTTCAAAGCCGATATATGAAAGCCGCTCTTCCAATGGCTTGCTGTCGTAGGGAATCCAATCCAAATTTTCGCTGATCAAATGCAGCGTATCCTGATGATAGACTGTCGTGCAAAAAATGATCGCTTCACTTAACCGCACGCGTGAATCCTTCAACAAAGACTCTAGCTTGCGCTTGGGGCTTACACCATTCTCCGCTGTTATAATTTGCAAAGGTTTGTCCGTTCTTTGCTGCAACGATTGCTCAAATACGGGTATCAAGCTTGGCAAATTCTGTTCGCCTATACTCGTAAAAACCAAATCAGCATCTGCCAGAGCATCCATTGCTTCTTTGCTGGCAAGATGGAAAGCAGTATAGTTATCCACTTCCATATCACTTCGCGTTTGGCTGCCAAAGGATATTGTATAAGTGCCTAAGTCATTCAGCCGCTTTACCTTAGCAGCGTCTTGATCAAGAAACACCACCGGCTGCTTGGAAAGATACAATAGCCGATTGATAAATCCGGTTCCCGTTTGACCGGCACCAATAATTACAACTTTACTCATGGCTAGTCAGAATCCCTTCTTGCCTTAATTCAGCGACGCGTGTTACTACCGCCTTATATAGTTGTTCCTGTTCATCCAATTGACAAATTGTTTTCAAAACATATTCAACTCCATGCATTTGCCGTAGTTGTTTCAATTGTTGGGCAGCCTCATCTGTTATCTCATCAAAAAACAATGCCTTGGCAATGGTATCAATAATCGTGTTTGGATAAATTCCATGACGCAAGGCCAATCGTGCAGGCGCAATCAGCCGGTCATCTGGCCCAAGTTTTCGAATCGGATCTTTGCCATGGCGAATAACACGGTCCACAATCGTCCAATCCGTATATTTGGCACGCGCTTTTTTCGCGAAAGCCTCCTGCTTGCTGCGATCAATCCCTAACTCAGCAACCAGCAGATCATTGATTTCTTCGTATACCTGATCCAGCAATTTCGCAATAGGAGCACTATTGGCTGCTTCCGCAAGTACATCATAACCAAGAAGATAGCCATTATAGGCAATGACTGCATTGCTGGTATTGTTGGTATACATCTTCTGAATCAAAAACTGCCCGAATTGATCCATCAGATCAGTATATTGAATCACCGGAAAATTTCCTTTCAAATATTTCGCATTGATTGGTAAATACCAGAAATCCTGCACCCATACATTCAAAGGCTCTTTGGCAGCCAATTCTTCAGTTGGCTGCGTTGCAGTACGCATAATCACTGCTTCGCTTACTCCGATCTGTTTTGTAAATGCCGATAGCAATTCTGCATCTAATCCAGCTTCAATTGCTTGTCTGAGCACTTTTCCGGAATTCTTATAATTCTCACACGCTACAAAATTCATTGTTTTATCAGGAATACCAAAGCTGCTGTACAACTCAGCGATACACGCCCCGATTTTAGCGAGATTGTTTCCGCCCACGGATACAAACGCTACATCTGCTTCTTGCAATGCCTTGGCAATTTCTTCTTGCTGGCTCACATGGTAAATTTGAAAGCGGTCAACATCGCTGTCCAGCGCTTCGTTGCCTAATACATACACATGATAGGATTTAGCTGCCTGCAATTGGCTTACCAATTGGACATTCGCATCCACAAACGTAATCGCAAATCCGCTCATATATAATAATTGTCCGATAAATCCGCGAGCTATTTTTCCAGCTCCAAATACGATTGCTTTCATTGTTCCTCCTTTATAAAAGCAAGACAGCATGATCTGCTGTCTCGAGTATTACTTAGCTTTGGCAATATCCGTGAATATTTTTGCCCGCTTTGTTAGTTCAGCAAAATCACCTGCTTCAATTACCTTCTTGTCAATCAGCCGGCCGCTGATTCCTGCGGCGCAGTAACCTGCATCCAAAAATTCGCGGAAGTTCTCTTCACTGACACCAGCAGCAGCCAAAAACTTGACATGGTTGATTGGACCCTTGATATCTTTGAGATACTTCAGTCCAAGCCAGCCTGCCGGGAAAATCTTGACTATATCAGCGCCTGCATCATGTGCAGCCAATATTTCTGTCGGAGTCATAGCACCCGGAATGGACACCAATCCTGCTGCTTTGGCAGCACGAATCACATCTGCATTCACGTTGGGCGACAATACAAACTCCCCGCCCGCTTCTTTCGTGGCAATGACATGCTCAATGCACGTTGCAGTGCCTGATCCAACCTTCATATCCGGAAAGCTATGCTTAATTAAGCGAATGGCATCCCCTGTCTTTTGAATTGCAGCGGGATCAGCTTGATCAAAGGTAACTTCAACTACCCGAATACCACCTTTGTAAAGAGCATCCATGAGATTTTTCAAAGTTTCTCCATAGATGCCGCGGCAAATGACAACTACTTTATGTTCTTCAATGAATGTAACGATTTCATTCATAGTTCATTTCCTCCTGTTACAAATATTTTGCGATGCTCTCTTCCGGATCGCCCGTGATCACGCGGAAGAACACATTCAATCCTTTGCCGACCAATCTTCTGAACGTTTCTTTTTCTTCTTCGCTGACAGAAATATTTTTGAACAAAGGTTTTCTTCCTGCTTTTGCACCAATACCGCCGACATTGACTGCCTCCAGCTTTACGCCTGCATCAGTTAATTGATCAATCGCAACCGGTGTTTTCGCTAAAATGATAATACGTTCATTCCCTTTGTCACCATTCAGATAATTAATCGCATCTTGAACAGTTTGCACCTTCAAAGCGATATTGCTTGGCACGCTGGATTTCATAACCATTTGCAAGAAAGAATCCTTAGCAACGGTATCGTCAACAATCAACACCTCATTTGCTGAGGTATACTGAATCCACTGGGTCATAACTTGGCCATGGATCAGACGATCGTCGATTCGTACCCAAACTACATTTTTCATAGTACTACTCCTTTCTTTCAAAAAAATCAATCAAGTTCTGCACTGCCAAACTGCTCATCTTGTTTACTGCTTCTACACTGACCGCCGCAGTATGCGGACTGACAACAACATTTCCCAATGTTCGGAATGCTTCGTTCATTTCCGGTTCATTCGCGAATACATCTGTTCCATAGCCATATATCTGCCGTTTCGTGCAAGCTTTAATGATCGCCTCTTCATCAATCAGGGATGCTCTGGCCGTATTGATAATCACCGTTGTCGGTTTCATAAGCTGCAGCTCTTTTTCACCAATGAATGATGCTCCATTTGCCATGCCTGGCATATGCAAAGTAATGACATCTGCTTTGGCAAAGATTTCTTCCGGGGTAAGCATGGTAATATTGTGTTCCTTGCAATACGTTTCATCAATAAAGGCATCATAGCCCAGAATGGTGCATCCAAACCCCTTCAGGCGCTGCACAACTTCTTTGCCGATAGATCCCAAGCCAAACACACCTACGACTTTATCACAAAGATCCAGCCCTGTTTCTTTTTTCCAGACACCTTGCTTGAGGTTGCTGTTTACGCTGCAAATATGCCGCAAAGTTGCCAGCATCAAGCCCAAGGTATAATCTGCAACAGCAGCAGAATTGCTGTTTTTGGTTACGGTAACCGCAATGTTGCGTCGTTTTGCTTCTTCGAGATCAATGTTGTCAATCCCCACGCCATAGCGCGATATAATCTGCAGTCGGTCTGCTTGTTCCAGTACTTTTTTACTGACGGTATCGGAACCAAGAATGATTGCATCAATCCCTTTTACTTCTTCCATCATTTCTTCTTCATTCATGATGTGTTTGTAGCGGTTTTCAATCAACTCCCAACCCAGGTCAGTCATTTGCTGACGTGGGCTGTTATCATACGTTCCAAAGCTGTTGGAAGTAATGAGTACTTTCATAAGTTTATCTCCTTCTTACAGAATTCCGAAAAAGCCAAGAACGATTCCCATTCCGATTAGAACCAACAGAATCTTGTTGACGCTTAATTTCTTATTCAACAAGTATAATGTCATTAATACAATGCCGAATGGCAGTAGATTTGGGGCTATTTTATCAATCAACGGCTGAATCGCTAATTCATTGCTGCCAAGATGCAGAATCATCGGTGTTTTCGCAGATACAGTTGTACATGCCAAAGCACCAATTGTCATTGCTCCCATAGCTGTAATGCTGGACATCAGCTTTTCAATGCGATTGCCGCTGAAGAATTCAGCAACAAATTCTTTTCCTTTTTGGTAGGACTTATTGAACAGCCAATAGCTGATACTGAAATTCATTGCTAATGTGACCACAAAGTAGAAAATTGGTCCCAGCAAGTTGCCGTCAATCCCGATGGAAATGGCGATTGAACCAATAATCGGAATCAACGTCCCTTGACGAAGGGTATCACCAATCCCCGCCAAAGGCCCCATCAAGGAAGTTTTAATTGCAGAGATGGTAGTGCCTTCAACATCAGCACCTTTCGCCTTTTGTTCTTCCAGCGAAATAGCCAAACCTAGGATAATCGGACCTACCAGCGCGAACTCGGAATTATAGAATTCCATATGGCGTTGGCAAGCTTCCGCACGATCTTCATCGTTTTTGTATAGTTTTGCAATAATATTCTTCATTCCGGAGAAGAAGCCCGGAGCTTGCAAGCGTTCATAACTGCAGCATGCTTGTGCGAAAATCTCAAACATCCAGTAAGAGCGGTTTAAGTCTTTTTGGGTGACTAAGCTCAGTTCTTGTTTTTGTTCAGCCATTACTCTGCACCAACCTTTCCAAACTTCAATTCACCATATAAGAAGGCAATGAATGCTGCAAAGATTGCAACTGCCAGCATCGGCAAACCGGAATATGTTCTTAAGAAGAAACCAAAGACAAAGAAGGCAAGGATGCCGCTGCGGGTCATCAACATCCGCAGAATCATCGCAATCCCGATAGCAGGCAGAACACCTCCAATGACAGACAGAATATGCAACGGTGTTCCCGCAAGTTTATCAATAATGCCTTGGGTAGCTTCTGCACCGAAGTAAACCAATAAAGCACATGGTACTAATGTTACGACTAATCCAAACAATTGTGTCGGCCATAACTGCCAGAATGACATTTTCTTGATATCACCGATTAATGCATACTTATCCATCTTATGTACGAAGTAAATATTCACTGTTTGCCGCAAGTTCCATACCATTGCTCCCATGATACCCAGCGGTACAGCAATTGACATGGCAACTTCCGGACTTGCACCGGAAGATAAAGCAAGGGCTGTTCCCACAACACCGCCGATTCCCGGATCTGTCGGCAACGTGCCGCCAGCATTCACAAAGCCTAAATAAATGGTATTGATGGTTGCTCCCATAATGCAGCCTTCAACCGGATGCCCTAAAATAATACCAACAATTGTTCCGGAACAAATGGGTTGCCGCAGCGAGATACTTCCTAGCCCTGTCAGCCAAGGAACCCCATTGTTCGTTAGATAATATACAAAACCAATCAGCATAGCTTGTAGAATTGAAATTTGCATGACACTTCTCCTTTTCCTTATAGTTCTAATCTTTCTCTTAAATCAATTGCACATGTTCTTCCGACTTCAAGACATTTTTGCATCAATTCGTGTAAACTGACGTGCTCCCTGCTTGTCGCAACTTCCAGAAGCATTGGTAGACTGACTCCCGTGACACATTCCAGGGGAACTGTTTCCTTTAGTTCATGGATACATCGTGCTGCCGCATTGGATGGACTTCCCCCAAACAAATCCGTTAAAATCAATACTCCTCCTTTCTCTGACTGTTCATGCAATTGATTGACTGAACTTGAAATCTTGCTCATCAGCTCATCGATATCATCACCATGATATAAGCCTAAACTTTCCATCAGCGGTGTTTTACCAACAATCAACTCTGCACTTGTAATCAGTGATTTTGCTAAATCACCATGCGTAACTATTAATAGCCCGACCATACTTACCCCTTTCCTACTCTATTTGTCTCAACGTTTATCGATCTAAATAACGTCAACTGAGATTCACAAGAGAATTATAGCACCATATTTTTTAAACGCAAAAAACACCCAGATATACACACAATCAAATCTGTGCAGGTCTTTTCTATGCTTAAAAAGGCATATTTCTACTTAAATTACAGCCAATTCTTTCTATATGAACAAAAGAATGTTGACTTCTACACAGATTATTTTTATTATGGGAGTGAGAATTGTTTTCTGTGCAGAACTTAATAAAATTTAGCACCAATTCATGAAAGGAAACTATTTCATTATGTACAATCGCAAAGAAGAGGTATATCAATATCTGCTAAGACATACGGAAGAACAGTTAAACAGCAATGAAACGACCAGTCTTGGCTGCGACGCTGTCAATGCCAGTCTTGATCTCCATTTTGACCGCTCTAATATTTCCAGGCTATTAAACCAATTGCATCAGGAGGGACGTCTGGTTAAAATCCTTGGTCGTCCTACTTTATATGTTGCACGAGCACCGCTGGAAGATACCTATAGTGAATCTTATATTCCTTCCGTCATCCCAAAAGGGAAAACGATTCTGGACTTTATCAAGGAATCAGAAGCGGAACAGCCTGTTATTGCCAGCAATACAGGCTTTGATTCCTATATCTACAATACTCGCAGCAGTATGTTTGAGCCGATTAACAAAGCAAAGTCAGCAGTCTTATATCCACCAAACGGCCTGAATACAATTTTGTTCGGCGAAGCGTCTGTCGGCAAACTGGACTTCGCAAAGGGAATGTATGAATATGCCAAAGCAATGCAAACAATTGATACCCCAAAGAAATACAGCTATATTGACTGCCAGAATTATTCTGTTGAAAAGGGCGACCAGATTCTAAAAGAATTATTCGGGTACGTGATGGAAGACAAATTGCAAAAAGGGTTGCTGGAAACAGCCAAAAACAGCATCCTAATCATCAATAACATCGACGTACTGGATGACAAGAGTTTTTCCTACCTATGCTCCGCTGTTATGAATGGTGTTTATTCGCCAATTGATCTTCCCCATAAAAATTTTACGCTTCGTACATTAATGATCGGCATTGCGAAAACTTCGGCTATTTTGGATAATCCCGTCATTCGCAAGAGTTTCCCCATCCATATCGAGCTGCTTCCCTTACGAAATAAATCCATCGAAGAAATGCTGGTGCTGACACTGGAATATTTGAACCGTGAGGCTTCCTTAATCAATAAAACGATCCGTGTTTCCAAAAGCGTCCTCAGCTGTTTTGTCATGTCGGACTATCCGGGAAATCTTGTTCATCTGGCTGTGGAAATCAAACAAGCCTGTGCACATTCTTACCGGCGCTATTTAAACCAGACTTCTTTTTTCATCAATGTGGATTATGATGATATTTCCACCGAAGTATTAACAAATATAAATAACATTAACGAACGAATCAATGAGTTAAATGATTATTTAAACCTCTTTGATAATGAGTTCTTATTTTTCTCACCGCTTCAAAGAAGCAAAGAGCTGGAGTTCTTGCAAGACCTAAATCGGAATAACAGCAAAAATGATTTTGAGATCTTCAACAGCGTGGATGACCAATTGATCAATCAGTGCATCCATGATATCAATCATGCTGCCAACATTCAGCTAAATACGATCCGCTCTGTCGTATTAAAAGATGTATATGATTGCGTTTATGATATTCTTCATCATACATCCTTAAATAAAAACGAGAATCTATTGTATGGCTTGCTGCTGCACATTTCTGATTTCATCAAAAATATAAATCACGGTGTCATTCATCCGACGCTTTCAGCCACTTACAGGATAGCGCGGGAAAACGATTTTACAATCGCCAATAAAATGAGCATCGCATTGCACAATCATTACCGCATTGTGCTGCCTAAGCAGGAAATTGAATATATCGCGACGTATTTATATTTATCGTCACAATGGATTGATAACAACTATATCCAGTTGCTCATTATTTCTGATAACAACGAGAATGCCAAAAACTATGCTGCATATCTAAATAGCTTAAAATACAAATCTCCTATCAACTGGATTGCGGTAGATGCCAGAGAAGGAATTCATGCGGCCTGCGAATTAATCTCTTCCAAGATGGCTGAAATCGACAAAGGAAAAGGGGTTATTATTGCAACTGACAGTGAGTTTGTTGCTGATCTGCAAACTCCTCTGCTTGGTTTCTCTAACGTAGAATTCACAATCGTATCCGGTGTTACGATTCAGACATTAGTGCGCCTTGCTCAAAAGTTGCAATCTTTGGATATTTCCGTTCCTTCGATTAAATACTTCAATACCGACTTTCCTGCAAGCCCTCAGTCCGATGTCACGAAAACGGAATCTCACGCCTTAGACCTTTTACAGCAAATCACCGATAAGCTCTTAACAGAATCACTAGTATTTCTGAATCCGCAAAAATCATGCAAATCGCTTTACAACATTCTATTGCACATTCTAAATGACTTGGCTATTGATTATACGGATGAGCTTCTGATTAAATTTGTATTCCACTGCTCTTTTGTGATTGAGCGATGCATCCGCAAAGAGCCATTGCATTACCCAAGCGCTAAAACCATCATCAATGACAACGAAGCTGTGTACTATGCAATCGAAAAGAACTTTCGCATTTTGGGAGAGATCTTCTCCATCTCCATTCCAAGCAGTGAACTAGCGATGGTCGTAGAGATCTTTTTGCCATATTATCAGGGATATCACAGTTAAATCTACCTAATGACTAAAAAAATGACCAAGATGTTTCATCTTGATCGTCAATGTGTTAGGAAATTTTAGTATTTCATATTTGCTAAGAGCATGCAATTTAACTTAAATTCGCCTCGCTATCTTTTAGCCAGATGCTATTCAGGGGATACTGGCTATAGCGTACCATTTGCAATAGAATCCACCAACGCACGATAACGATCCAATTCAATCAGATAAAACCCGCGGCTTTGACCTTTCCAAATAGAATCATAAATAGTTACCCTCATAAAGCCATATTGATCATCGTGGTCTATATTGTAATCTACAGAAAAAACCAGTTTGTGCTGCTTATGATAGAATACTAAATCTGTCGTTTTCCAGCCATTATAAAAGCGTGGACATTCATTGTAATCCAAATCCGGCAAAACACGATATTCATAGTATGTCGGAATATATTCTTCAATTTTAATCTCATGCAAGGCTTTGACAACTTTGCTCATATCCTTGATTTCATACCATATATCATCCATGCACCAGTGCTGTGCTACCAATAATTTCATCTGATCGATTTCAGGAACATCAAAGAATCTGTTGGGGCTCCCAACAACCATTTCATTGCTTTTATCTATGCTATAGTTATTGCCCCGTAAGCAATATAATGCACCCTCTTTGCTGTAAAACTCATCTTCCGCTTTTGCATATGCCTCGGCACAAAATCGTTCTAAATTTGAAAATGTTAAGAGCGGGAAGGCAGTGTCTTTTGTATTATGAAGCTTGCCTTCTTTATTAAAGTACTGCTTAAAAAATGGATGATCTTTAAATTTAGTGTAATCGTAAATCCATTCCGGCTCTCCATAATCAAAAATAAAGTGATCTTCTTCCCACACTTCATTTGGCTCTGATTTGGATAGCCTTTGCTGCCACAATACAGACTTTTGCCCCAACAAAAACTGAATATTAGCAAAACAATCATACATAACATAAAACCTTTGCTAGAGAATAATTTTATCATAACAATTGTTTCATCAGAGGAATGGTTTGTTTAGGATCATAGACAAGGTCTACATCAAATTACCATCCTGCCCTCATATCCCCTTTCCAATTACCAAAAGACCTATATGCACAATATGCTTAGTATAGCAAAATAACAACTACATGCAACGCAATCAATAATCTTGTAATTCGAATTATTTGTACTCCTACTGTATAAACTCTGCTGCATATGGCAATGACTCTACAATCTCGCAGAAGTCGTGCCATTCTTTTAATTTATGATGTTTTCTTGATGAATAGATGTTGCGCAGTGTTTCATAATTCAAGGTGCAGGTACGCAATTGATGATAACTGGATGGCAGCAATTGAATCATGCTGTACCAGCATTGCTTATCTTTGGTCTTTAAAAACTCCTGTCTTAGCTCTTCCAGCAAACCGATTACTTGTTCCATCATTTGAACACTTATTTCATTCATATGATCGGTGCTGAAGTCCTGCAACTCAAATGGCTTCGCATGAATTTTGTGCATGGTACTCGTGGAATTGGCGACAGTCGCGACCTTATAAGTATCAAACTCTTTCCACCAGTACAATGGTGCGTTGATATCCATCGAAACAATAATCTGCCGTAAAAATTTGCGATGATCACTTCCGGCAGCACAAAGTTTGCTTGCTAATTTTAAATCATTCGGCCCCAGCCGATAATTTCCCTGCTCGTCCAAATCGCTGTCTGAAAGATCCCAGCTGGACATTGGGTTGCGCATTCCGCGAATGGCATGCTTGAAATTCATTACTTCTATTTGCTGAACACTGATCATACTGCACTCCTCCACGTTCTCTTCACAAAGATATATACCTTAAACAGGGATGATGTAATCATAATACCGAGAGCTAGCGCTCCCGCCGAAGCAAGTGCTTCCATTCCCAATGATACTGATTTTTCCATATTGCCCTGAATGATCTCTGCCATGGTATGATACATTAACCCTCCGGGAACAAAACAAATAATCGCACTGATCAAAAATAATGTAACCGGTGCTTTGCGCTTGCGGGACATAACCTCCGAATAGCAGGAAATTGCAATGGACGTATATAATAAAGCTAGAAAATAATGCAAGCCTGCGTTCATGCATACATCATACACAACACTTCCCAATGATGCGCCTAAAGACGCATAGAATATATTTTTACCGCGAACTTGAAAAATAATGGCATAGCAAAAGGTGATCACAAACGACGATATAACTAACTGAATCATATAAGCCCTCCTGCTGCTAGCATCCATAAGCTGAGAGCCGCACCAGTTCCAAGGGCAATGGAAACAGCAATAATCATCGCTTCTACTGCTTTGGTTATGCCCGACACCAAATCGCCGGCAATGCTATCCCGAATCGCATTCGTAATGGCAACTCCGGGTACCAGAATCATGATCGTAGAGGAAATAATAATGTTCAAATTAGTGCCGATGCCCATTGATAAAATAGCCATTGCACATACAGTTGCTACAGCTCCGCCAACAGCATTGGAGAGGAAATTAATCAGTCCGTATTTCTCCAAGGTAGATACAACAAGTTTTACCAGTATGGTGCTGATAAAGGCTACCACGGCATCCATCGGAGTACCCCGATAGAAAAAGACAAACCCAGCCCCGCATAATCCGGATAGCAGAATTTGCAGATACATCGGGTATGGTGTAATTTCTCTGATTTCCTTTAGTGACAATAAAAACTGTTCTTGCGTGATTCGCTGTTCATGCGCATCTCTGGATAAAGCATTAATCCGTTCTATTTTATTCAAGTCCACCGCGCGGTTTTTCACACGGACGACTTGTGTATACGTTTCACCATCTTGTGTCAACGACAAAAAAATACCTGTCGGCAAGACAAAACTATGTGCTTCTTTCGCCCCGTAAGCCTCACAAATCTTCACCATCGTATCTTCAACACGATAGGTTTCTGCACCACTTTCCAGCAGGATCTTTCCTGCCTTGCATGCTATATGCATCAATTGGTCCATCGCCGCAACTCCATTCCATATCGTGGTGATTATATGATATTTTTCGCTTTTTTTCAATGATAGAGCGCATTACTTCCGCTAGCATTAAGATTCCAGCATAATTTCTTTGAGGGGAATCTTTTTAATTTTCAGAGTATACCAATACATCACCACTTCATACAGCAGCACGAATGATAGTAAAACAATAAATAGTGCTTTGACATCAAATTGATAGGTCGGTACATTATCTAAATCGCGAAATACAATACTAACCATACCTTGCAGCAAGCCATACTGATATCCGGTTCCTATGATGAAGCCGATATATGCAACCGGACGATAGCCATTTAAGATAGCCTCCCTGCAGTCTTTCAAAGAATAGCCGAATATCTGCATCATCGCAATATTCTTCTTATTCGCATGAACTACCGTGGATATGGCCATCCAAAGCGTTGTGCTGGCAAGCACAATTCCGATGCATAAAACAAGCGTTGCAAATAATTCGCTCGCCAATTCATCCATACTGAAAGACATCTGCATCATGGAAGAGTAGCAAAAAGAAGCAAACCCTACAAAAAACAGCAATGTCTTCCGACCATGCACCGTATTATATTTTAATTCTTGCAGGAATGACCTGTTTTCTTGATAGTTCGTTTTCATTTTTTGTTTTATCGCCACTGTCTCCCGCAGCAGGTCAAGTGCCGGGAGCTTTAGCTTCAAATAGCTGTATAAGACCGCAAGACAGGAAAAACCGATGGTCGGCAAAATAACCAGATACAGTGCCAAAGAAAGATGGAAATGCAAACTAACCTCAGGAAGAATAGCATCCCGGTTCATCTGCTGGTAAAATAACGGCATCATCAAAAAGGAACCTGCATAGCCAAGCAAACCACCCACACAGACTGGCAATCCAAACACCCAGAAGTGGCACGCAATTTGCGCATTGGAATAACCTAAGGCTTTTAGGATTCCTAATTCTTTGCGGTGTCTGTCTATTTCATGCTTGATGTAGAAAATGAGCATGATCGCCGATGTCAGCAATAAGCAGCCACCACTAACAAAGATGATTACTTTGCAAGACAGAACCTGTGCATCGTAAAACTGCATCACATATTCTGAGGTGATTTGCGATTTGATACTGATGAGATCAATATTGAAATTCAGGAAAATAGCACATACAAATACAGCACAGCAAACCATAACGGCAATCCCTAGTTGCTTCGTGATATCTTTTAAAGGCAGAATCATATGCTACCACCCGATCTCATGCACTGCTTTACGCTGTTGTGTAATCGTTTCAACAATCTTTCCGCTGTTCATTTTAATCACAGTATCTGCCATTTCCGCAATATTTACATTGTGTGTAACCATAACGATGGAAAAATGATATTGCTCTTGCAATTTAACTATATAATCGAGCACCAGACGCCCGGTTGCTTCATCCAAAGCACCAGTTGGTTCATCCATAAAAAGCACTTTCGGTTTCTTCGCCAAGGCCCGGGCAATTGCAACTCTTTGCTGCTCCCCGCCGCTTAATTCCGAAGGTAGCTTCAATAGCTTATGCTCCAGCCCGACAGCCGCAATCATTTCCTTATATTCTTGATTGTTCGCCAAATCAGCGCCCATCCGGACATTTTTTTCAACATTCAGATGTGGCAGCAAATAATACTGCTGGAAAATGAAGCCGACATATTCTTTGCGGAACCTTGTCAGTTGTTCTTCTGTATATGCAGTAATATCCTGCCTATCATAGCTTACGCTGCCGCTGTCGGCACGCTCCAAACCCGATATTACATGCAATAAGGTTGATTTCCCTGATCCTGACGGACCGAGGATCACGGTAAAATCGTTCGGCTTGATGTGCAGGGAAACTTGGTTCAGCACCAAATGTTTTGCTTCCTGCACTCCATACGATTTGGAAACTTGTTCAACTTGAATCATTGTTCTACCTCCCTTTTATATCTTTGCAGCAAACTCACGAAAACATCTGTCAGCCATTCTTCTATTTCATCATCCGCAATCTGGCAAACATTCGTCGCACACAGTGTCGCAATGCCATGGCAGTAAATCCACAGATGACGATACAGTGCCTGTGCTGTGCTCAGTCTCACATGATAAGAATCAACAATGGAAGCCAATATCTGCGGATGATTCTCATCAATGATTTCCAGAACATGAAAGGAGTCTGGCACATTTTGCAGCTCAGACATAAACAAAAGCTGAAACAGTTTAGGCTCCTTGCGGGCAAATGCAATATATTGCTTACCCACCCCTTTAAATGCTGGCTGGCACGACAAACCTTCTTCCACATATTGATTGTACAGCTGCCTTGCTCGTTTGATTGTTTCCTGATGTACTTCTTCCATATTCTGAAACACCGTAAATATAGGCCTTGCAGAGCTATTTAAACGCGCCCCTAAGGTTCTTGCAGTAACTGCATGTATGCCCTCGTTTCTGGCAATCGCCAGCGCTGCATCAATAATATCTTCTTTTGAAAATTTTGCTTTTGGCGGCATCTCATCACTCTTTCTAAAACACTCGTTTTATAACATATGTTTTATTATATGCTTTCCTGCTATGAAAAGCAATCTGAATTTAAATAGGTAATTCCGCAATAAAAAAGAAGATCCTTATGACCTTCCTTTGATGTAATGCAAATAATTACAGTATCCCTTTTTCTTGCAATGCAGCACGATATTCGTCTGCTTTGGCAAAATCTTTTTGCGCTTTCGCTTCATTCCAAGCTTCATACATGGCACGATCCTCTGCACTCAGCACAATTACAGGAAATAAAATCCCCAAGATTTCCAGCATTTTACGCAAGGTAGCAGCTTCCTTTAATGCTTTTTCAAATACAATCTCTTTCACCCGCAATGATTGGTTCAACTGCTTGGCAGTTTCATAGATCACAACCATGGCATTGGCAATATTCAAATCATCTTGCATAGCATCCATGAATGGGTTCATTGCATCTATCTCTTCTTTGCAGTTCATCAGTTCTTCCGGTACGTTTGCCAGCTGGGCTTTTACCATCACTTGCTTTAACGGAGCATTCAGCTTCTGCAATTCTGTTTCCGCATTCGCCAATACTTCCTCGGTGATATTCAGCGGGCTGC
Source organism: Bacillota bacterium (assembly GCA_023388995.1). GTDB lineage: Bacteria > Bacillota_I > Bacilli_A > Erysipelotrichales > Erysipelotrichaceae > JAEWFD01. The sequence continues at coordinate 104,518 of JAEWFD010000020.1, read as the reverse complement.
GATAATGCGTATTCAACAACATCCAGCGAACAACATTAGCACCATAAACCTCAACCATATCTTTTGCCCACCGGACATTGCCCAGTGATTTGCTCATCTTGTCACCATCAATGTTTAACATGGCATTGTGCATCCAAAAATTGGCAATCGGATGATCATGCATGGCGATACTTTGGGCAATCTCATTTTCATGGTGCGGGAACTTCAAGTCCATACCGCCTCCGTGAATATCGATTCTGCCTTCTGCAAACTCATCATTGATCATGACCACACATTCTGTATGCCATCCCGGTCTTCCCATGGACCATGGGGATGACCAGCGAATCCCTTCTTCTGTTGCTTTCCAGAGGGTAAAATCAAGTGGTGATTCTTTCTTCTTATTCTCATCAATGCGGGCTCCAACTTGCAAGTCCTCAATATTTTGTTTGGATAATTGTCCGTAGTCATCAATCTTGTTGACGCGGAAATACACATCTCCATCGACTTCATATGCAAACCCCCGTTCCACGAGTGAAGCAATGAAAGCAATGATCTCATCCATTGTTTCTGTTACTTTAGGTGTATGGTTCGGACGCAATACATGCAGCTGATTGCGGATGCCGTCATATGCTTCGATATACTTCGCTGTAATCTCTTGTTCCGGCACGCCTTCTGCTGCAGCTGCCTGAATAATCTTATCATCTACATCAGTGTAATTAGACATATGGGTGACATGATAACCCTGATATTCAAATACCCGGCGCAGCACATCAAAAACGACCATGGGCCGTGCATTTCCGATATGGATATAATTATAAACGGTAGGTCCACAGACATACATGCTCACTTCATTTTCTTTGATTGGCTTGAACTCTTCAATCTTTCCAGTCAAACTATTGTACAGTCTCATGGTAACATCCTCTCTCTAGTATTTTTCTTACTTAGTTTAGCATATTCCTTTCAGAAAAAGCAATCCATACAAAACGCGACTTTATCTGAAAGCAGAAAACAAACGATATGCACTTCGCATGTCGAGTAAAATGTTTATCTACTATTTAAAAATTAGAAACTTTGCCTAATACAAAGGGCGCATTCACGCCCTCATCTTACTGATTCAATAAATCGGAATAAAGCTTGCAATACTCTTGCGCCGACTTCTGCCAGCTGACATCCTGCTTCCCGGCTTGTTTCATCATGATTGCCCAGTCATCCTGTTTATCATAGTAGAAATCAACTGCCCGCTTGAAGGTGTAGAGGAAGTCACTGCTTTGGTAAGGTGCAAACGTAAAGCCAAACCCTTCTTTCGTGTATTCATTATACGGAATAACGGTATCTTTCAACCCGCCAGTTTCTCTAACCAATGGAATGGTTTGATAACGCATGGCAATTAATTGCGAAATTCCGCATGGCTCAAACAAGGAAGGCATCACAAACAAATCACTGCCCGCATAAATTTGATGTGCCAATGCTTCATTATATCCGCAATAGAAACAAACACGACGCTTGTATTTATATTCAATCTCTTTCAGGGTATTCTCAATTTGGGTATCCCCATTGCCTAAAATAACCAGCTGAACATCATTTGCCAGCACTTCTTCAATTTTGTCTAACAGCAGGTACAATCCTTTTTGCCAAGTCAGACGAGTAACCAGCGATACCAGCATGACATCCTTCGACTGCCGCAATCCCAAGCGTTCCTGCAATGCTAGTTTATTTTTGGTTTTGGCTGCTCTTGATGTTTGCGGGTGAATCAGGTTGGCATCTGTTTTCGGATCCCACATTTCAATGTCAAGACCATTCACAATCCCTGATAAATCTCCTTTGCGCATCTCCAGCACACGATCCATCCGTTCACCGAATTGCGGTGTCAGGATTTCCTGCGCATATGTGCGGGATACTGTTGTTACTTTATCCGCATACAAGATGCCGCCTTTCATGAAACTGATCCCATCCTGGAATTGCAGCGAGCCATTTTCAAATAACGACATCGGAAGACCCAGGCAAGAACCCAGAACCTCTTTTGGGAAATAGCCTTGATAAGCTAAATTATGAATCGTATAAATATGCTTGATTGCCTGATATCTTGCGTCATCTGCATACTTCACTTTAGCCAGCACCGGTATCATTCCGGCATGCCAGTCATGACTGTGAATAATCTCAGGAAAATACTCCAAATGACGAAGCATCTCTAAAACAGCGATTTGAAAGAATGAAAAACGTTCGCCATCATCCGGATAGCCATACAATGCATCCCGCTCAAAATAAGGACCATGTTCCACGAAGTAATAGACAATACCGTCCACTTCTTTTTCAAATATTGTTACTACACTATGGAAATAGCCAAAATCAATTTCGAAGCGAGAGCGCTCAGTAAATGTATGACGATGTTTTTGCGCAATTCCCAGATAAAGAGGCAATACTACTCGAACTTCTTCCTGTTCTTGTCTAAGCGCCTGCGGAAGCGAACCGATTACATCCGCCAGGCCGCCGCTCTTGCAAAACGGTAGTCCTTCTGCTGCAACAAATAGAATGCGACTCATCCTTACACCTCCCTAGACTACATCATATTTTTTGATATACAACGGCACATGTTCTGCACCTTTAATACATGCTTTCTTCTTGATCTTAACTTTCTTGTCGATAACTGCATTCTCAACATGCGTGCCACTTTCAATATAGCCTTCCGCCAAGATCACACAATCCTTTACGACAGCATTTTCTTTTACAATCGTACCACGTCCGATGACACTATTGATCACAGTTCCCTCGATCAGGCACCCGTTCGCAATGAAGGCATCCGAAACAATTGCCTTTTCACCGTATTTCGCTGGCGGAGAATCATTGGTTCTCGTATAAATCGGCCATTCAGAACTGAACATAGACGAAATATTATCCCATTTCTTCAGATCCATATTAGCTTTATAATAAGCACTTAAATTGTTGATGCAAGCAACATAGCCGCGTTGTGAATATCCACGGACCAGCAAATCGCCAACTTGTTCCGCAATGATATCTTTCAGACAGAACAAGGAACTTGTATCTTGAGCAGCTTTCACCAGCTTTTTAAACATCTCTTTGCTCATCACATATGTTTCCAGGGAAATGCTGCGCTGTTTGGTATTGCCGCGGTTCACTTCCATTGCAATGACTTCTTTTTTGCCATTCAACGTCAGGCAGTCACAGCCAATAAACTCCTCTTTGGCATTATCTGTATTCTTATATACAACAGTGATATCCGCTTTGGTTTCCAAATGCTGCTGCAAAACATCCTCAAAATTAATGCGGCAGATAAAATGAGCCGGTGCAATCACAACATAGTTGGCTGATACTTCATCAATATAGGACATATGCTCTGCAAAGGCATTGATATCATGATTGAACTGCGCTGACATACGGTTATTCTCACCCATTAGAATTCTGACTTTAGACCGCTTTGAATTCAAATTATACATCCGCCCAGAGCCAATATGCTCAATGATAGAACGAGGTTTGTCTTTTACATACACATGGATTTGATCAATATCAGAATTGCTCATGTTCGACAGCACAAAGTCAATTAAACGATATCTTCCAAGCAGTGATATTGCGGACGTAGATCGGTAGTTCGACAATCCTTCAATGTCAATCGAATCACCGCTCATATTTACGATTCCTAGTAATTTAGACATTCTCTTTCATCCTCACTCTCTTGGCAACCAATATAATTTCTTCACTGTTGCTGTCCCCAACAACACAATTGTCATCCACGATTACATCTTCCGCAACAATTGCTCTAGTTACTTTTGCATTCTTTCCGATTTTTACACCTGGCATCAGCACACAGTCTGTAACCACGGCACCTTCTTTTACTTCTACATCTGTAAACAATACAGAGTTTCGAACTTCGCCATGAATTGCACATCCCTGATTGATCGCACAATTCTGGACCATTGCTTTCTCACTGATGTATTGCGGAGTGGCATTATGATCCTCCGTATAGATCTTCCAGTCAGGTTCATTCAAATTTAATTGTGTAGACGAACCCAGCAAATCCATATTTGCTTCCCACAAGCTGTCAATTGTTCCGACGTCTTTCCAGTATCCCTTGAAGCGGTAAGCCATCAGCTTGCGTTTATCATTCAGCAGCTTCGGAATGATATTCTTTCCAAAATCATGCTCTGATGCATCATCAGAATCATCCAGAAGCAATTCTTTGCGCAGCAAATTCCAATCAAAAATATAAATTCCCATTGATGCCAGATTAGATTTTGGCTTAGCCGGTTTTTCTTGGAACTCTATAATTTGATCAGCTTCATTAGTCGCCATAATACCAAACCGGGAAGCTTCTTTCATCGGTACTTCCAACACTGCAATCGTTACATCTGCATCATTGTTTTTGTGACAATCCAGCATTTTGGAATAATCCATCTTATAGATATGATCTCCTGACAGCACCAACACATATTCAGGGTCATATTGATCAATGAAATCAATATTTTGGGTAATCGCATCCGCCGTACCCCGGTACCATCCTAATCCTCTGGACTTCTCTCTAGGAGGAAGCGCAATTACTCCACTGTTTTGAGAATCCAGCCCCCATTTGTACCCTCCGGCAACATAAGAATTCAGCAATACAGACTCATATTGGGTCAACACGCCTACTACATCTACACCGGAATTCGCACAGTTGCTGAGGGGAAAATCAATGATGCGATACTTACCGCCAAAATGCACAGCCGGCTTTGCCACTTTTTGTGTTAGACTTTCAAGTCTAGTTCCTCTACCTCCTGCTAAAATCATCGCTAACATTGAACCACTCCGCATACATTACTCTCCTCTCGTATGAACTTGGTTTTATTATACTACTTATCCTTGTCGATTTACACCCTATTTCTGTATTTCAATTGTTTCTGATTGGGTATTTCTTTCATACTATCCAATATTTTATTACATTTCTCACTCATTGTAGAAAGCGCTTACTTTTTTAAGCTGAAAAATGATTATTTGAATTTCTTTAAACTTCAAATTTCGGAAACTGGTTTCTGAAATTTACTAAAGAACTGTTCTTAAACTGGGTTCTTTCTTCTTTTTTATGAACGTTTATCACTCGAATGAAATTCTCGTCTATTTCCGATTGCCTGCTCATATACTACAATGTCCTATCATCCGGACCATCGATCGAAAGGAGCATCCGTCATGGAATATAATCAACCCACCTATCCCTATCAGCCATCTCAGCCAATGAGCGGAAATCAAGATCCGCAGCCGTACCTGTCTTATCAGCAATATACACCGCAGCAACCTGGTTTTTCACAGCCACCATTCCCGCCAACACCACCCTATCCGCAAACGAAAATCGTTTCGATGCCGATGCAGTATGAAGACACTACATTAGAGTCACTGCTTAAAATGAATCGGGGCAAGGTATTAACGGCTTATGCAACTTACACCAACAGCAAAGAATTCAACGACAAAATCTTCAAAGGTGTCATTGAATCTGTTGGTAAAGACCATTTCATTATTTCCGATCCGAAGAGCGGCAAGCGCTTCATATTGCGTTATCCAAGTGTGAACTGGATTGAGTTTGATGATGAGATCAAATATGATTTTATTCGCTGAGTCTCTTAAATCCTGGAGGCAGTAATCAGTAAAATTATTTTGCGATTCGTATCATCCGTTAATTATTGCGTAAGCGCGCTTTAGAAGCCTATAGTTAAAATAGATATACACATAACTTCAAAACTTCATTCGTCAGTACCTGACTTATTATTATGGGAAAATAGACTCCGCCCAGCAGACAACAAAAATAAATAATTTTAAGGTGACGTATGCATGTACGTCTTCTTTTTAATATATCCATCCATGTATCACACTTCAAGCAGATTTCTTTTTTTAGACTGCAATGATTTCTTGTACTATTCAATTCTGATTTTTCATAACGGTTTTTTTCTCTCTGAGTTTATACAAATTCAAAGAGAAGTTATCGCACTTGACTATATACAGTATTTCTTTATTCTTGATTTTAAATAACGCATACACTCTTTCTAGCAGTTCAATAGTCTATGACCATAGATTAATAAATGGTAAAATTACACTTGAAAATATATTTTTACGTGATATCATTATATCAAGAGCAAATATCGCTCAAAATCGAGAGTAGAAATTTTATGGTTTTTCTACACTTGTAATCGTCACAACACTAGTTTTTTCAAACTTAATCAGTGATGTTTCTGCAAGTAATCTAAATCGGGAATATGTTGGAAATTTCGCTATTACAGCTACATCCTGTTATGACTCATTATATGGCAACCAAATTGCGAAGAGACTGAAGTAAATGGACGTGTAACAGTTACTATGCAAACATATGTAACGCCACTTGGTTCATTTAATGGCACATGTGCAACATATTATAAAACTTTTGAACGCTATGATTATGGCAATATGACTTTACGCACACGAATTTATGCTACATTTTGCTTTGATGAAGCTGCAAATACAATTTACGTAAAAGATGAAAACGGTGTAGTTTTGTTCAATGATGGTTGAACAATGTCTGACTTAGCTACTTCAACAAATCAGGGTGGAGGAATCATAGCAAAACGTTGGGCTTCCGCTGCATATTCATTGAAATTTGCAAATGTTTGGGGACGCCCAAATCCTGGCTCGGTAACTGTAAAGGTTGATTCAGCAGGAAATCCTTTAATCGCTGATTAGTATTTCCTTCTAGCAAAACAAAATGCGAGATAATCCTTTTTGTTTTATGGGCCATTTGAAAATTGCAGAAAACATCTTAATCATCTAGAGAGGAGAATCAGCACAATGTGTAATAAACGAAGCAGTGGATTCTTGCATATCATACTTCTGGTTGTAACCTGCATAAGTATTGCCTATCTAATCGAAAACTTCTATCAAAAGAAAACAATATTGACTCTGATTCTTTCAACACAACTCAATATCTCCATCATTTTTGGATTATTGATAGTTGGGGTTGCTGTCCTAGAGTGTATTTCAATGATATATTTCAAACAATCAACGAAACCAATGCTAGGAATCTACTCATTATTATTTTTAATAACCTTTTATTCTAATCACATCGTTAAAAATGGACAGTATTATTTATTCTTAATAGTTTATTACATCGTGATTATGATAGCAATCGGCATTACGGCTAAGGTTGCCAAGCGATATATGCACGTCACCTTTTTTGCGACGCTGGCCATTCTTAATTTCTTCGATATGACACTTAGCTCACCAACCATTCAACATTCTCTAGCAGCAATTCAACATGATGGTCCGAAATTTTTAGTTATGGCTATTTTACTTTTCTTAATATACAGTTGGGTTATACGATACTTAGATGGTAATAAGATTCAAAATATATAATTTAAAGTACTGCTTTACATAGCAGAAGAATTGCAGTTCTTTCATCAACATAAAACAGGAAGGTACCAAACGTACTTTCCTGTTTCTTTATTCTATAAACTATGATTTTCGATATACTCGCAATAATACCCGCAATACCAAATATCCGGTTACAACCGTAATGGGAAACAACATTCCTTCTTTGAATATCCGAACCGTGACACTCAGCACAATCGGCATCCCATACATAATATTCAAATAAATTGGCGTTGAAATAAAATTGACAATCAGCAATACACTTAATACTGCAATCGTATATATCGCAAAAAGCGGATCTTTTCTTTTCCTTAAAAAGGAAATTACAAGTACAAATATAACAGCCAGGAGCAACGATAGTATCCATTTTATTTCCTGGGAAATTTTCAATATATCTATCCCAATCCAATTTGGATTCCAAACAAGCACCGCTGCAGCAAGCAAGAGCATACTTACTGCCCCCATTGCATAATACTGCAATTGTTCATTCTGCTTTTCCTTGAAAGCATGGTACCAAAGGCCGGGAATTACGCCAACCAGTACGGTATTCAAGGTAAAGCCTAAAAACGGAAATCCTGTCGGATCAAGGATTAATCCGATTACGTCCTTGATGATACCCACCACAAAAGCATATGCCGGATTGAGTAAGAAACCTAAAAGCATAAGCGGCAGCTGCGAGAATCCTACTTTTAAGGTCGGAAAGCCAAATAATGGAATGGTAACCGAAATTAACTGCAAGACCATGGATATCGTAATCATCAAAGCACAGATAATCAATTCATAGGTAGTCGGCTTAAACCGATACGTTCGAAACACATAAAATCCTAACAACACCAAAATCACGAATACTACGATCTGACTCCCAATCACTTCCATATGTTATGATCCTTTCTTAAAATATTCTCTTACAATCGAAATGAAATACAAAGAACCGGTGACAACGCCAAGTATATCAGCATCTTGTTTTAAGCTGGCAAGTGCTTTCAAATAATCTGGCTCCAGCTGGATCGGCAGACTCCCATCAAACTCAGCGACCCGGAATACGCGGGGATAATCGAACTCTGTCAGAATAACTTGATCTGTTACTTGCAAGAGCTGCTTAAGCATCGGATACAAGGGTTTGTCTTTCAGTGCCGCAACGACAATCCGCTGCGGCTTAGCATAATGGCTTAAGGTCTCACAAAGCGCCGCTATTCCTTCTGTGTTGTGCGCACCGTCAATGTAAATCAGCGGACGATCGCTGACTTTCTCAAAACGACCTTTCCACACTGCTGCCTGAAGCCCTGCATAGCAATCTTGCTCAGATACCGCCGCAAGTCCCTTCTCCCTTAAACAATCAATTACCTCCAGCACCAAACTGGCATTTTGAAGTTGATAGGTTCCCACATCCGCCAGTATCACATTCCGATAGGTCTTATAATGAAAGCAAAGCGGCAGATACGATACAACCTCAACGTCCTTCGTTCGAATCATAACCGTATCCTGCTTTTGGCATTGCTTCGCAAACACCGCCAAACAAGAGTCCAGTTTCTCCGATGTGACAAGCGGAACATGCGGCTTAATGATCCCGCCCTTTTCTGCCGCAATCTTCTCTTTTGTTTCCCCTAAATACTGCATGTGATCCATACCGATGTTGGTAATCACGGAAACAAGCGGCAAAATAACATTAGTTGCATCCAGTCGGCCTCCCATGCCGACTTCAAACACTGCGTAATCCACTTGCTGTTCTACGAAATACATCACAGCCACAAAGAAGTCAATCTCAAACATATTCAAGCCATGTTCTTGCCATAAGGCATCATATTGATTCCCATATGCAAGGAACACTTCATCAGGAATACATGCGTCATTGATTCGGATGCGATCTTGATGTTTCTCTAAATGCGGTGAAGTAAACGTTCCGACGCGATATCCTGCATGTTCCAATATGCTGCGCAGGTAGTTGGTGGTACTCCCTTTTCCATTGGTTCCTGCCACATGGATGCAGCGCAGTTTCAGGTGCGGATCACCAAACATCGCCATGAACTCTGTGATGCGGGATAAATCAGTTTTATGTGCTGTTCTGGTAATAATGGAAGCAATCACATCTTCTACATGGTTATACACAAACTACTCCTCCAGATTCCAGTTAATTGCACTGCTGCCATGGGCAGTTAAAAAAGCATTGGCCTTGGAAAATGGTCTTGAGCCAAAAAAGCCGCGATGCGCCGCTAAGGGCGAAGGATGTGCAGATTCAATCACGCCATGATTGGGATTGGTAATAAACTGTTTCTTCGAACGAGCCGCATTTCCCCATAAGATATACACCAGCGGTTCAGGTCTGGTATTGAGATACTCCAAAACATGATCTGTGAATATCTGCCAGCCGAAATCCTTATGTGCGTTTGCTTTTCCTTGTTCTACCGTGAGTACCGCATTCAACAGCAATACCCCGCGGTTGGCCCACGGCCGCAAATCTCCGGATCGCGGAATGGCAACACCCAAATCTTGGTGCAGCTCCTGGAAAATATTCCGCAAGCTCGGCGGCAAATCTACTCCCGGGTTCACCGAAAAGCTAAGACCATGTGCCTGCTTCGGTTCATGATAGGGATCTTGTCCGAGAATCACCACACGTACATCATCAAAAGGTGTCAAATAGAAACAACGAAAGATATCATCCTTGGGCGGATAGCAAACACTCGTTTGATATGCTTGTGTCAAATGCCCAATCAGGGTTTTATAATAGGGCTTCTTTTTTTCTTCTTCAAAGAACAAAGCCCAGCGATTTTGCCCCATACTTCCACCTCATTTTCTGGTACTCATTATGACAAATTTCCTTACTACATGCAATCCAGATTATTGGAAATCTAACAATTTATTTTTTAGGTCCAATGTTTACCGATGTATTCTTAAACAGCCATGTCCGATATAAGAAATCCAGCTCCGCCTGTGCCTCGCGAATTGTCAGCTTTCCATCCCATAAGCGCTGGATCACTTCCATCACATTGATTTCATAGTATCCATCTAACGCCTTCTTATAGAAATTATTCGGCAAGGCAATGAGCGGCTGGCTATCTGCGATTGCCAGTGCTTGCTGCCAGTGCTTGCGGTTAATATCTTCCTGGAACTCCAATACTTGGTCATCATACAAATACGGAATCATCGTCGTAGTATCAACAACAAGCTGCATTGCATCCTCGCTTTGCAGGAAAGCCATCACTTCTTGTACTAAGACTTGGTCTTTTCCTGTCTGCCTTGCCACAAAGCCCAGCATGGTCTTAAACGGAACCATATTGCTCCCTTGAAAGGTCGGGAAATATGGCGCAATCCGATAAGTAACTTTATTTGCTTTCGCTGCACCTTGCAAATCCATCCAGGGTGCTGCTAAGCCAAATGGCGCGATCTGCTGCGTGTAAACCTTCTCCCATTGCCAGACATAGTCTTTTGCCTGATAGGGACTTAGATTGGCTTGCACGGCCATATGGTGCTTGCTTGCTTCCGTGATAAAGCGCAAGGCAGCCCCAAAGGTATCTTTTGAAAAACCAGGATCTAATCCCAAATGATCCGGAAACAAACGAAACTCTTGGGAAGTAAACATAAAATAACTCATGTATGCTTCTGCAAGACTGAACGGAAAGACAATCTGCACCGGCTTTTTCCGATATATAGGCCGCTTTGCATCCCAGGCATCCGCCAGCGCAAATAACTTCTCCCAAGAATCAAAAGCATCCGGCATTCCATCTTCGTTCTCGTCTGTATTCGTATCAATTCCTATGCTGTTTAACATAGTCTCATTGTAGAAAAAAGCAATCCCTTCATACGCTACCGGAACAAAATAGGGTTGAATCGGCGCAAGTACGTCTGCCTGCGCCCTATTTCCTGCATACATAGACTGCATAAATAGTTGATCCAGCTGGATTAATTCAGTTTGATTCAAACCAGCCAATTCTTCATAGGTAAGGACAATATCATAGTTTCCATCAATCGCTGTCTGCACAGTACTGCCAAATTGCACTTCCAGCAGCCCAGCTTTGTCAGGGTATGTTTCATTCCATAAAGCCACCAGAGCATCGCCAAAAGCCGGTTCTACTCCGCCAAGAATGACCGGTAATCTTTCTGCATTTTGTTCTTCGCCGCAATTGCCATCTATTTTTATATCACAAACAGGAACACTTTGCTTCCTGCAACCGCTTAACATCAGAGCTAAACATCCAACCAGTACAATTTTTTTTGTCATGCTTCTTCACTCCTTTGTCTATTATAGCATTTTTTAGGTACTCTTTTCGATTACTTTTTCTTGTTATATCTCTTTTTAAAGATGAATCAATGGGGTCAAACAAAATTATGCTTAAAAAGAAAAAATGACTTTAGGGGATCGTCATTTTTTCTAAGAGAGAGGATAAATATTATATAAGTTTAGGGATTTCGCAAGTTTCCTTGCTCACTAGTATTCTACCTAACACAAGCCACAATAATACGGCATAAGTATGTGAAAGTGTGTGAACTACAATCTCTTCTGCTGTTTTCGTTTCATTCCCAGATAGATCACATACGGAATTGCTCCCAGCAAAAAAGCCAGCTGTTTGGGCAGATACCAGTTAACATCACCTTGTAAATTGAATTGCATCGGTATTTGATCCGGCAGCAAGGGTGTCAGCAAAAACATCACAATCATCGGTACCACAAGTATCAACAGATCTTTTTGATATTGTTTCATCGGTATTCTCCTTTATCTTCGTAGCTACATTGTATCTATGCATGCACCTTTTCTCAAGTAAAACTTGCATGAATGAATATAAGTTCTCTACATTTTATAAAAACGCCCATCACTGAGCGTTCCAATCTTTATATCTAGCTGCGCGCTAGTTTGCTTCCCAAAGCACTGCACTTTTCTAACACTTCGCCATCCGGAGCTGACAATGTAATCAGACTTTCTTCCAGTAAAATACCTCCGCTGTTTTGCACTCGCTGCTGCCATTCACGCATCCAGCCACCATCACCCCAGCCGTAGGAACCAAATAAAGCAATTGTTTTCCCAGCCAACAGTCCTTCTGCACTGGCGAAATATGGTTCAAACTCATATTCTTCCAATACTTCATCTCCCATAGACGGGCATCCAAAAGCAATTTTGCTGTAATTCTGAATTGCAGACACGTCAGTGTCTCCAACTGCAAATAAGTCAGGCTGAGCACCTGCTTGCTCAATTCCTTTGGTAATTGCTTCTGCCATTGCCTGTGTATTTCCTGTACCACTCCAATATACTACCAATATATTGCTCATGTGTATGCTACCTTTCTTTCCTGCTAACAGGATTCTATTGCTGTTTGTGCAAGACAAACCTTGCTGGACGATGCGCGAAACAGATCAAGGATGGAAGCTCCTTTTTTTACTCTGCGGCAGAAATCGTTGCGGCACAAATTAAAGGTTTCAAATTTTCGCAATGCCGCAGTTTCATCAGAATAAACTTTCCAGTAACCGCACAGCTTATATTTTTGGCCTTTATTACGAATGAAGCCAATCACGTCTTCTAACGGAAATCCCAGAAACAAACCAATCTCATGAGGGAATCCATTCTGACAGCACCGTTCTTTCAGGTGCAATAAAACTTCCTCTAAGCTATCCCAAACATGATATCCATACTCTGCCAGAAAGCGCTGAATCGCCGAAGCCGAAAGTTCTTTCCATAACATAGAAGAACGATATAGCAAAACCAGCATATAGCTTTCACATTCATAAAGCACTTCAAATGATATCCCCATTTGCTTGAAACTCCGCCGATAAAGATCCAGATATCGCCGCACATCTTCACAATCCCGCCTGCCGATCGTAATCAAATTAGCGGACTTAATTCCCGCCAATGCCGGGGAGCAATGAAATGCCAATACTTCATCAAACTCACGGTTTGTCATAGCTACCTCTTCCGCACATAGTTAGCATACGCTAACTCAATGGAATAATATCATGCCAAAGTAGTCTTGTCAATCAAAAGTGCATGAGAAAAGCGGCCTTATGCAGCCGCTTTATGTACCTTATTTGTAGATGTTGTAGAATGTAGCCAATCCTGGATATTCTGCTACATCACCAAGTTGATCTTCGATGCGAAGCAATTGGTTGTATTTTGCCAAACGGTCTGTTCTGCTCATAGAACCAGTCTTGATTTGACCAGCATTGAAGCCAACTGCGATATCCGCAATTGTTGTATCTTCAGTTTCACCGGAACGGTGAGATACAACTGCAGTATAGCCAGCACGTTTTGCCATTTCCATTGCATCAAATGTTTCTGTCAATGTACCGATTTGGTTTACTTTGATCAAGATGGAGTTTGCAATTCCTTTTTCAATTCCTTCTTTCAGGATTGCAGGATTTGTTACAAACAAGTCATCCCCAACGATTTGGATCTTCTTGCCAAGACGATCTGTCAATTTCTTCCAGCCATCCCAGTCTCTTTCGCCAAGACCGTCTTCGATGGACACGATTGGATATTTGCCGATCAAGTATTCATAGAAATCAATCATTTCATCCGTAGTCATTACTTTGCCGCCGGATTTTTCAAGAACATAGACTTTCTTTTCTTTGTCATAGAATTCACTTGCAGCAACATCCATTGCCAAGCAAATATCTTTGCCCGGAACATAACCTGCCGCTTTGATCGCTTCCACGATTACTTCAAGAGGTTCTTCATTGCTTCCCAAGTTAGGAGCAAAACCACCTTCATCACCAACAGCAGTTACATGACCTTTGCTCTTCAAAACTTTCTTCAAGTTATGGAATACTTCAGCACCCATACGAAGCGCTTCTTTCAGCGTAGGAGCACCAACCGGCATAATCATGAACTCTTGGAAGTCTACGGAAGAGTCTGCATGAGATCCGCCGTTGATAACGTTCATCATTGGTACCGGAAGCTTCTTGCCGTTGAATCCGCCAAGATACTTATACAGCGGCATTCCATAGTGATCCGCAGCAGCACGTGCACATGCCAAGGATACTCCAAGGATTGCATTTGCTCCTAGTTTTGATTTGTCTTTTGTGCCATCCAAAGTAATCATTGCTTTGTCGATTGCATTTTGATCAGTTACATCAAATCCAAATAATTCGTCAGCAATGATATTGTTTACATTGTCAACTGCTTTTTGGACACCTTTTCCTAAATAACGAGATTTATCCCCATCACGAAGCTCCAATGCTTCACGTTCACCTGTAGAGGCACCACTTGGCACGATTGCACGTCCGAATGCTCCTGATTCTGTTGAAACTTCAACTTCGATCGTCGGATTACCGCGTGAGTCAATTACTTCACGAGCGTAAATGTCGATAATATTTGGCATAAATCTAAATCCTCCTTGTTAAATTTTCCACAATAAGTATAACCCAAAAACAAAGATAAATAAAGTGCTTTGCGTCGCTATTATGCGAAAGTCAGCGACTTTTTTTATTCTGTTGTTTACCCATGCATAAGAAACCGATTACAATGAGTCCGACCGGCCAATAGCGGTCCATTGTAGCCTGATATAACTGTACATTAGACTGACTCATGATATCCGGCCAGATCACAAAAATAATTCCTGCAACTATGCAAGCACGGCCAATTCGCTGCATCATACTCATCACCCAATCTTAGTAAATAAGAGAATGCATGAACTTTTTGTCAGTTTTAGGGAATTGCTCTGTATAATTCTTCCTGCCAAAGGCTGTCAAAGCCCATTGCATTCAATAGCTTCCCTGATACTTCTTCAATTGCATCTTTACTAAAACTCCAGACATTTGCCTGTACTTCATACGTAGGAACTTCCAATTGAATGGTTTGCTTCTTCGCATTTTTAAAATTTACTTGTGACAACTCTTTTTCTAAAACAGGAAGCATCCAGTCAATTGTGATATCCTCTTTGGAGCGAACTTGCATCAGCTGCCTTTTCACTTCTTCATCAGTGGAAGTCGCAAGAACTTCAATCAATTGATCTGAGATTTCCGGAACAGTCACGGTAATTACAGCAATACCAGTTTTATTGGTTTTCTTTTCATGACTCACTAATTTAAAACTGGTATTCGTAATAACACGGTCTACTAAATCATCATATTTTTCTAAGATTGTTTCATCAATCATGTTTTCGGGTAGTAATGGCAGTATTGTTTTTAGATGGCTTGCGGCTGCTACTTGAATGGACAATTGCGCTTTTTCATTGCGATAGACATAGAAACCCATACCTACAAGTGCCACCAAACAACCAGCTGCAATGGCACCCAGCAATTTCTTTCTTTTCATGTTCGAGACATAACCTTTCTATTTACCACAACCAACAACTTATCATAATAGCCGTTAGGTTAGTTTAAGTTTACTGATATTGTCTCGTCCTGTCAAGTAACTTTGTACTTCAGCTGTGCTTGAAAGTATTCTCAATTTTTATGATCATAGACGAAAAAAGCCGCAGCGCGGCTTTTACTCAACATAACGATCGCAAAACATCATCACTCGCTCAAAATATCGCGGAGCAAACATCGCTTCTCCATGATCGGCATATGGAACTGTATACAGTTCTTTTTCTCCTGCTGCCGCATGATATAACCGGAAGACATGTTCTAATGGTACAAATTCATCCTCTTCACCATGGATAAACAAAATCGGCAAAGATGTTTTCCGCAGTTGTCTGACAGCAGATGCACTTTTCAGGGAGAATCTTGCTCTTAGCCTGGTTAAGGAGTCGACACCTTCCAAAATAAATGGCGCCCGAATTCCATAATCGGTTTTGATGATACCAGATAGCAATTCATAAGCGCTGGTAAAGCCGCTATCTTCGATGATACATCGTACATGTTCATCTAACTCTTCCCCGCCAGCCATCATGACACCAGCCGCTGACATGGAAACACCATACAACACAATTTGCGCAGTCTCATCTTGTGAAACAATGTAGTCAATCCACGCCATTAAATCCAGACGATCATGCCATCCGAACGCCATGTAGCGCCCTTCGCTGCCGCCATAGCCGCGATTGTCGGCAATTAACACATGATATCCCTTCGCATGGAATTCCATCGCTACATTGCGCAATGCGAACGGATTCAAGTCATTTCCGCGGGCGATGACAACCCATCGATTGCTTTCTATTTCCGGATGATAGCACTCTCCTGCAAGTTCCAGCTGATCAAATGCGGTGATATAGACGTGTTCACTTTCCACACGTTCTTCCCAAGTGATCAATTCTTCTTCCAGATCGTACATAAGATAGTTCTCATCTTCAAAAGCTTCCTCATCACTATCCTCAATCCACCTTTGACGTCGAATCATCTTATTATAGAGATGCTCGCTTAGCGCATAATAGCCAATTGCGGCAGACGTCACAAGGGTACCTGCTCCAATTGCAATAGATGCCAGCAGATTTTTCTTTTTCATATTGATCCCTTCTTTCTTTTTCTTATTCTATCACAATTTCGCTTTCTTATCAGCAATATCATCCAATAATGAATATCTGTTCTTCTTATCCTTCTATGCAGGAGCTCCTATTTTTTGGCTTCTTATATTTCATGCAAGATAATATTTGCCTAGCTTTAAGAAAACAGCAGCTAGAAAGGTAAAGTAAATTTCGATACTCTCCACCCCTGATTTGTCAGATCAAGTTGTATTAAAAATTTTTTAGTAGAAGCAACTTTTTCAAAATCCTCGTCTGAGCTATATTGTCCAATTAGATAAAAGATACTCATTCCTTATTCCAATAAGTATCTTGATAGTATTGCACAATTGTTTATTGCTTCATTGCACTCTACTA
This sequence comes from Bacillota bacterium, assembly GCA_023388995.1. Classification (GTDB taxonomy): domain Bacteria; phylum Bacillota_I; class Bacilli_A; order Erysipelotrichales; family Erysipelotrichaceae; genus JAEWFD01. Next base: position 87,422 of record JAEWFD010000020.1, on the reverse strand, counting down.
AAATGCATAAGGCAAAGCAAACTTAGCAATGCGCCAGCCTCCCTTTGTCATATCCAGTTGCACTAAAATCTTTTTTGTTGATGTAACATTACGGGAATCCCAATCTCCATACTGTGCAATCATATAAAACTGAATTGTTGAGTCTGTTTTCTGAATCAGTTGGAAGTTGTGTCCCATATAAAACTGATTGCTTGGAATGCTGACATTCAGACTATATAGCTTCTCTCCAATTCGAATATAATCTCTTTTGTTCAGAATAGAAGCCACCATGTCTTTTGTAAACAAGGAATTTAGATAAGATTCAAAGGAATTAAAATCAGGAAACTGCTCGTAATTGGTACGATAATAACAAGGTTGCGTTGGTTCTGACAATAAGTAAACACACTCAATAAAGTCATTGATATAATCACCGAATAACTGCCCATGCAAAACCTCATTCATCATATATCCCTTTTGGAATAAACGCTGCTGTACACCATCTAAAAAATCAGGCACTTTAATTTCATCGTCGCTTAAATCCAATGTTACAACATTTGCATCATAGTATGCCTCTTGCAAGAGTAATTGCAAGTTGCCAGCTTCTTGCTTCGTCAAAACATAGCTTTCACTTTTTTCTTTGGCAATCACGGTCAGATATGTGTCACCGATTTCCACTAAAACGTGATCAGTATCATTTGTTAGCTGCACGCTATATTGTTTTATGCCTGCAGCTAACGTGTGCTCGTTTTGGATCAATGAAAAACCTTTTGCAACTTCTTCCAAATCTAAAGCAAATTCGGAAGACCCTCCAGTCAAAAGTTTTGCTTCTTGATATTTTCCATATTGTATATCCAGCGCTAATTTCTTCAGCAGTGTAGCATTCTTTCCATATACTTGTGCTTCATAGAATTGTTTCAGCTTCTGATACTGTTCAGCGGACAGTTTCAGAAAGGCATCATTTACACGAAGCACCGATGGATATAGCATAATGTGATCTATCCCATCTGCTTTTTCCAAAGCCAAGGTTGCTTCCGGTTCAGTTAGGATAGCATCAATTTGTTTCAATTTTAGTTCTTGAAGCACCGCAAGCAGCTCACCAGCCCGAATTTGAAACTCCGCAATATTATCCAGTTCACTTATCTTCAAGGTGACTTTTGTATAAGCATCATTCTTCAGAGAATCTCTTATGGGATCCAACTCTTGCTTCGTACAACTTGCAAGCAAGCCCAGCACCAAGCTGAGCACCACTATTCTTAATCCTAACTTCATCTTCATATCCCTCTCTAAATGAAATAATTATTTTTATTATTCAATAGCATATCATGAATGTTTATTTCTTTCAATACAACTATGCCGGATTAATGAATATCTGCATGAGGCATCCACCGCGGTCTGCGAATGCCTTTGATCAAAAAAAGATCCAAGCATCCGCTTGAATCTCATTGTTTTATTGCTACAGAGCGTTCACAATTTCCAAGAAAGAATCAACCTTCAAGGAAGCACCGCCGATCAAAGCTCCATCGACATGTTCCATTGCCATGTATTCTTTGATGTTGTCCGGTTTTACAGAACCACCATATTGGATTCGGACTTTATTCGCAACATCATCGCCGAACATCTTTTTCACTTCATCACGAACGATACCACAGGTATCATTGGCGATTTCTTTGGTTGCACTCTTCCCGGTGCCAATTGCCCATACCGGTTCATATGCAATCACCAGATTTGCAACATCATTAGCCGCAATGCCATCCAAGCAAGCATGTACTTGGCTGCGAACGACTTGTTCTGTTTGACTAGCTTCGAATTGATCTAGCGTTTCACCAACACAGACAATCGGAACCAAGCCATTGGCAATCAATTTTTTTGCTTTCAAATTGATTGTTTGGTCTGTTTCACCAAAATACTGACGGCGCTCAGAATGTCCGATGATACACCAACCTAGTCCGATTTCTTTCAGCATCGGAACGCTTACTTCACCAGTAAAGGCACCATTGTCTTCAAAATGACAATTTTCTGCCGCAACAATTAAATTGCTAGCTGCTTTTACGCTGCTTTCCAATGTTAAGAACGGTGCTCCGATACCAAACGTCGCACGATCATGTAATTTTCCATCTACTGCCAAGATGAATTCCTTTGCTTCCGCAATCGTTTTATTCATCTTCCAGTTTCCAACAATAATCGGTTTTCTCATTTCCCTACTCCTTCTCTTGAATTGCTGCAATGCCAGGAAGCACTTTACCTTCCATGAATTCCAAAGAAGCTCCGCCACCGGTTGAGATGTGCGAAATTTGATCTTTGAATCCTAGTTGAATTGCTGCAGCAGCAGAATCACCGCCGCCAATAATAGTCGTTGCATTCGGCAATTCGGAAATAGCCTTGCAAACTTCCAAAGTACCAGCTGCAAATGGTTTCATTTCAAATACACCCATTGGTCCATTCCAGATTACTGTTTTAGCACCTTCCAGCTCTTTGCGGAATAATGCAATGGTTTTAGGTCCAATGTCAAGTCCCATCAAATCAGCAGGGATTGCATCGTTTTCTACAACACGAATGTCAGAAGCATTTTCAGAGAACTCATTCGCTACCACTTGGTCAATCGGCAAAATCAACTTGCCTGCACCGCGTGCAAGGAAATCCTTCGCCATTTCCAGACGATCTTCTTCCAAAAGGGATTTTCCGATTTCCAACCCCTGTGCTTTCAAGAATGTATATGCCATACCGCCGCCAATTAAAATCTTGTCAGCTTTATCTAATAAGTTATCGATTACCGCAATTTTATCGGAAACCTTTGCACCACCCAAGATCGCTACAAACGGGCGTTCCGGATGTTCTACCGCACCACCGATAAACTTCAATTCTTTTTCTACCAAAAACCCAACAGCAGACGGCAAATGCTGTGCAATGCCTACTGTAGAAGCATGCGCACGGTGTACCGATCCAAAGGCATCACTCACAAACAGATCACCTAATTTAGCCCAGTATTCTGCCAGTTCAGGATCATTCTTTTCTTCGCCTTTTTCATAGCGTGTATTTTGAACCAAAACGATATTGCCCGGTTCCAATGCCTGCACTGCTTGTTCCAGTTCGGCACCACGTGTCACGCTGACAAAAGAAACATTGCAGTCCACATATTGGCTTAAGCGGGCAGCAACAGGTTCCATGTTGTTTTTCTTCATATCCAGTTGTGCTTGTTCTGGATCTTTATGTTTTACCTTACCCAAGTGTGAGAACAATACCACTTTTGCGTGATTGTCCAGCAAATACTTGATCGTAGGAAGCGCTTGTACAATCCGGTTGTCATCCGTAATTTGACCATTTTTAATTGGAACGTTGAAATCGACGCGAACCAATACGGTTTTATTGTTTACATTCAAATCTAAAACTGTTTGTTTTGCCATATGAATTCCTCCTGTTTTTACTATCTCATTATACCACTACCATACAATCAAGTAAACCTATTTTGTTCACCGAATCACAACTTGCCAGTGATTGAAAAAGTCAATTTTCATCCTCTGTTCTGAAGAAAAAAGATCCTTTCACAAGGATCTTTTGTCACTTAATTAGTGTTTTGCAACCAAGTATTTTGCAGTTCTAACCATTTGGCTAACATAAGAGTTTTCGTTGTCATACCAAGCAACAACTTTCACCATTTGGTTGTCTCCAACATTCACAATCTTAGTTTGTGTTGCATCGAACAAAGAACCATAGGAAATACCGATTACATCAGAAGAAACGATTTCGTCTTCAGTATATCCGAAGCTTTCAGTTGCAGCAGCTTTCATAGCAGCATTCACTTCAGCAACAGTTACACCCTTCTTAGCAAGAATAGCAGTCAACTCAGTTACGGAACCAGTGATTACCGGAACGCGTTGTGCAGCACCATCCAATTTTCCTTTCAATTCAGGAATTACCAAACCGATTGCTTTTGCAGCACCAGTAGAGTTTGGAATAATGTTTTCAGCAGCAGCACGAGCACGGCGAAGGTCACCTTTGCGGTGAGGGCCATCCAATGTATTTTGGTCATTTGTATAAGCATGGATTGTAGTCATCATGCCGTATTCAATCCCGAATACATCATTCAATGTCTTAGCCATTGGAGCCAAGCAGTTTGTAGTACAAGATGCAGCAGAAATGATTGTTTCGCTGCCATCCAATGTATCATGGTTTGTATTGAAAACAACAGTCTTCAAATCACCAGTTGCAGGAGCAGAGATAATAACTTTTTTAGCACCGGCTTTGATGTGTGCTTCAGCAGATTCTTTAGATACAAACAATCCTGTAGATTCGATTACTACATCAACACCAAGTTGTCCCCAAGGAAGATTTGCAGGATCTTTTTCTGCGTAGATTTTAATTTCTTTGCCATCTACAACAAGTCCATTTTCATTGGAAGACACTTTTTCCGGATTCCAGCGTCCTTGTGCTGAGTCATATTTCAATAGATGAGCTAAAGTTTTAGCATCAGTTAGATCATTGATTGCAACAACCTCAAATTCAGGGCTGTCAAACATTTGACGGAACGCTAAACGACCAATACGTCCAAAACCATTAATCGCAATTTTTACTGACATTTTAATTTCCTCCTGTTTAGTCATGTTTATTATACTACAACAATGCACATTGTCAATCGTGATACATTTCACATCAACTATTTTTTATCTTTCTGTAATAATCAAAAAATATTGATAACGCCAACACTTTTTTGTAATCGGTTACAACCCCTTTTTTGCCATCGTCTCATTGTTATCATGGCACCTCATTGCTGTTCTATACGCTCTTTACATGGATATTTATTGGTTTAAGAAAGAGAATTCAGGCATACTTATGAATGATAGGAGATGAACAAGTTGCGCTATATTCCCAATATCATAGAAACGAATTTAAACCAAGAAAGAATTTATGATTTATATTCCCGTTTGTTAAAAGAACGTATTATTTTACTAACTGGTGAAATTGATGATGCTGTCGCATCTTTAGTATGTGCGCAGTTGTTGTATCTGTCTTCCCAATCCAAAGATGATATCCAAATGTATATCAATTCACCGGGTGGCAGCGTGTATGCCGGATTGGCGATTTACGATACGATGCAATACATCAGCTGCGACATTTCTTGCGTATGCATGGGTCTCGCTGCAAGCATGGGTGCAGTACTGCTTGCTGCCGGAACCAAAGGAAAACGACTGGCGCTGCCGCATAGTGAAGTTATGATTCATCAGCCGCTGGGCGGCATGAAAGGGCAGGCCAGCGATATGGAAATTGCTGCCAAGCATATCCTTTCCATGAAAACAAAACTGAACGGGATATTGGCGTCCCACACCGGGCAAGATATCGAACGCATCAAACAAGATTGCGACCGTGACTTTTTTATGAGTGCAGCTAGTGCCAAAGAATATGGCTTGGTGGATGATGTGGTATCACATCGATAAACAGTAGATGGGATGATTGTCTCATCTTTTTTCTGCTGATTTTGCGAAAACAATTCAAGCATATAAAAAGCCGGCAAACTGCCAGCATCTATTATGCATATTCATGCATCCACAAGGGCTTTCCGGAAATAGCGAAAGCTTCCTCAACTGTCTGCACAGCACTGCGATAGGTCATGTTCAATAAAGAGTAATCATTCACTTTTGCCATCATAAATGGCAGCGGCTGCACGCTCCCCCCAGGAATCAGTTTCAAAACTTGCTCGGAATGAGAAGTGTGAATATCAAGTTTAGGCTTCAAGCTTGAGGCAAAGCCAATTAAGCTGTACAACGCCCAAGAATTCAAGTAAATGATTTCCCGTGCTTCACATTGTTCTTTCGTGAGGTAATAGACCATATATCCTTCTATTTGATTCTCGGCATTGCGGTAGACAGCAAACTTCCCTTGCTCACTCTTCACTTCCGTTTCCAACTGCTTGTAATAGGCTTCATCTCGTTTATAATAGCCATCAAACCGTGTTGTAAATTCCTGATACAGAGCGGCGAACTTCTTCTCGTGAAAATAATGTTCCACTTTCAAATTCTTATATTGTTGGATTTGGGCGCTGTCATATGACAGGATTTGACGGTGATAAATCATTTGAAAACCAAACGGCCGATAGATAGCCGGATTATAAGCCTGAATCAATGTAACCAGTTCCCGCTTTTGCGCCACTTCCAGCGCCTCTTTCATCAGCAGCTTCATATATCCCCGTTTTTGATATTCCGGCAATGTTGCGACACCCAGAATCAGCGACGTTCTGATAGGCTTGCCACCAAGCACAATCGTATGCGGATTCATTTGCAAGGTAGATACCACTTTGCCATCCTCTTCTACCACCCAAGTATGTTCTGTCTTATACCGATGTGCAAAATAATAATCGGTATACCCATTGTCATCATGACTAAACAACAATTTCCAGATCTGATAAATCGCCTGCTTGTCTGCCGCCGTTGCTTTCCGAATCACAACATCACCGCCCCGTTCTTTTCAATCGATATTTCTTCAATAAATAAGCAGGCTGCAAAGCCAGCTTAGCCTGCCGGATATTTTCATGCCCGACATCATCTTCCCGATTAATCCATTCCACTGCTTCAAACTCATGCTGCAAAAACTCTTTGGTCAATGCCGGATACAAGCCGCGAATGGAACCATCTGCTTTTTCTACATTCACTTGAATCGTATTGTGATTCAGCTGCGAACCAATCGTAAACCCGCGCACTGCACCATCAACACGTATCAATCCGCCTTTTGCCGGCAAGATGCCCCAATGCTCCAGCAAATACTTTACACCGGCTACTTCATCATTTAAAAACGCATCGTCACCCATACAGCGATGCCATTCTTCCAAATACGCAATCACCTCAGGTATTTGCGTTTCCGTCAATGTTTCATATTCCCAGCGGCCTTCATAGTCTTTCAAAAAGGCATTCAAGTGATTCCTTTTCTTCTGCATCTTTTTCCCTTGAAATGTTGCCAGCTGTTCAAAGGGATAAATATAGTCAAATCCATCCCTGACTTCTTCCGCAGCAAAATCAGGATCAAACTCCAGAAAGGCATTTTTCACTTCTTCCGTATAGCAGCTAAGTACATAAGGAACATTCTGATTTTCAAATACAGACTCTCCATAACGCAATGCTTTCTTAAAACAACCTCCGCTTTTGCAAAGCGGCATATATAAGAACCACTCCCCATCATGGATTCCTAGTATCAACAGCCATTGATCCCCTTCATGCATCCAAATAGGGTAGCGATGCTTCCACATCATCAAATTCACAATATTATGATTGCTTTCCTGATAGTCACTGGCTTTCAAATATTCTGCGATCAGCGGCCAATCACCTATTTTTACCTTCTTAAACTGTGATAATGCTATTTCCATACTATCCATAGTTTATTCTTTTTCCTCGTATTCTAAATCGATTACTTCCAAATTTGAATTCGGCATTTCCTTCTCATAGACTGCCTCATATGTCTCTTGCTTTGGTTTCTGTGCAGCCACTTTACGCAAAGTCCACTTGCTGTACACATATAAAGCAAAGAGAAATATAAAAAAGCCGATGAGCAGCGGCCAAGCGAAACTCAATAAAACCAGAAACAATGCTGCATAAAAGATAAACTGAATATATCTCATCGTACCAGCTCGCTTTCACCATGTATTATATCACACCTGCCGTAAAATTATCATCTGAGATAATCTTCATAACTTCATTTCTGTCTAAATTTGTACTATAGTTTCACGATTTCAAAAAAAGAAAAAACGCTTGTAGAAGCGTTTTGAATCTGTTTTTCAATTAGCTGAATAAATCAACAATAGACACGCCAAGACCTTTTGCGAACTTTTCAACAGCGCGCAAGGAAACATTTCTGCGACCTCTTTCAGTGTCTGATACATAATTGCGGTGTAATCCGGAACGGAAAGACAACTCTTCTTGGGAGATACCCGCGATTTGACGATAGTAACGAATCTTAATCCCGAATTTTTCTTCGACAGATAGATTCTCTTCTCTTTCCTTTATGTTGAATTCTTTCATGACTTCATCCTCCTATGGTGTTGCATACTTATCATTATCACTTACAGTATAACCATTTCATACTTTTATTTCAATGAATTTTTACAAATTTCTAAAAGTTTTTACTTTTCTTTTTGGTAATCTAAAATATCGTAAGATTCCTATTTTATGTTTTTCCTTAATTTGTCAGAAATCTGATTCTATGCTTTCGATTTTAGTAAATTTTCTCCAAAATATAGCATTTAGATGATATATTATACTATCTGTATTGCATCAAATCGACGCCTCTTCTCTTTCATCCAAAGATACTGCATCCTCTGGCATGGAATGTTGTTTTTGTTTTGCTTTTCTTTTGCTGCGTAGCCATAGCCAAAAAATAATGCATAGCGTTAAGAATAAACCACCGAAATTCACAAGCAGAAACATGCTGCCTCGCCGTCGGTCATACTCCCTTGCCTTATGAGAAACCTGCGGCAGTTTCGCATTGGCTGTAGCGACTGCTTCTTCCAGCTCTTTGGTATGCAGGTATTCCGGATTATGGATCAATACTCTTGCGTCATTTCGCAAAACCAGCTCTTTTTGCAATAACGCACCATCAACATAGATCCAGGCTGCCATCTGATCAACCGAAGGAGCATAAGTATCCACCAGAAAAGAAACAGACGTTGCTTCCGCAATTCGCTTGCACGCATATTCCAGCCCTTCTTTGGTTGTAATCTTGATATTAAACAAAGACAGTGTATAGTTATTGCCGCTGCTTTGCACCACCAGTTGTTCCCCGGTGCATTCTTTTACCATGGCGGGATATTCCTGATTTTTTAGTATCGGAGCTACGGAAAGAGTTAATACCAGAAAAAAGATCATTGCTATCACCTGCTTATTAGTTTTGACAGCTTCGATCTTCTTATTCTGCTAGTTTGTTTCTACTTCTTTAATGCGGTCAGCAATCTCCTTAATCTTGGCGAGCCGGTGCTTCATCCCTGATTTGCTGATCTGCTCGTCATAGAGCTTTTCATATGCATCACACAACTCGTTCAAGCTTGCTTCGGGATGTTCCAGACGCAGCTTGGCAACAGGCTCTAGTTTCTCATTCAAGAAGGTCAAGCCCCTTGTCCGGGCAATTAACTCGATTTGTTCAATTTGCTGGTTGGCGGCCTGTTGTGTTTTCATCTCGTTGGCTACTTCCATATTTTCCAGCCGTTTAAGAGAATTCATGAAGTCACGTTCAATGCGAATGTCCTCATATTCATGCAAATGCTGATGCGCACCAATAACATTTAAAAAGTCACTGATCTTTTCCGCGGCTTTTAAGTATGTTACAAATTGATTTCTTCTTTGAATGACTTTCGCATTCAGATAAAAGCGATTCATCAGTTTCATCACCAGTTCCGCATGTTCTTTGGAATTGTGGCTGATTTCCAAATGATAATCTGTTTTATTCGGGGAGTTCACACTGCCGCCTGCCATAAAGGCACCTGCCAAATAGGAACGGACACAGCAATCCTTTTTCCATAATACGGAACTAGGCAGATCCATCAGCCCTTTGTCGGAATAAAGAGTGGTATCTTGCAAAATTTCTTTTACATGGGATATTACGCGAATCACATAAATATTATTTTTATGGAGCTGCATTTTCTTCATAACTGATAATTGGCTTTCAATTTGGTATTGCTCTTTCAATAGTTTTAAAATGCGTTTGGCTGTTGTCGGATTTTCTGTTTTAATCACCAGATGCAGCTGATTGCTGCGAATCGCCAACTCGGCGCACATTTTTAAAAAAGCTGCCAGCTGACTTCGCTTACAACATGGCGGCAGCTCAATTGTGGCACATTCCTGCTTCACATTACTCGTAAATGACAACTACAATCCACTCTCTTTCAAAATATCAGCAATTATCTGCGCTAGTTTCTGCTCATCATGCCGTACCAGGCTTTGGCGCAAATCCAGTAACTCTTCCTCCAAAATTTGATACGGATGGGAAGCTTCATGCAAGCGGATTGCATGGCTGTTCTCCACGTGGTACTTGGCCAAGATCTCATCGGGAATCACGGTTTTGTTCACGACAACCAAGTCTAAGACTGCAGCTCCCAAATGCTCATGAATTGCCTGCACATGATCTTCTACGCTATAACCATCGGTCTCCCCGCTTTGGGACATGGCATTGCACAAATATATCTTTTTCCCTTTGTTTTCGCGAAAAGCAGTAGAGATTGAATCAATAATCAGATTTGGCAGAATGCTGGTATATAAACTGCCGATGCCTAGAATCAGCAAATCTGCTTGCCGGATTGCTTCTACTGCATGCAAATTGGCGGAAACATCATGATCATAAAAAACCCGTTGAATATGATGCTGATATTCAGGAATATTATGTTCCCCCTTGACGACGACACCATCATCCATGAGTGCATACAAGGAAATTACTTCATTGGTTGCGGGATAAATATTTCCTTTTACGTTTAATACTTTGCAGATGGAATCGATCGCTTCATTGAAGCTGCCGGATATCTGCGTCAACGCTGTCAGAATCAAATTGCCAAGATTGTGCCCGCCAATATCCTCTTCCCCATCAAAACGGTAGTTCATCAAAGAATTGAAAAGACCCTCTTCTTCACTCAAAGCCAGGATAACGCTTCGCATATCACCCATCGCTGGGATTTGATATTGTTCCCGCAACCGCCCTGTCGATCCGCCATCATCCGCAACCGTGACGACAGCACTTAACTCAATATCCGGAATTTTCTTTAATCCTCGTAAAATTACAGATAGACCGGTTCCTCCGCCAATTACGGTTACTTTGCTTTTCATTCGATCCCTCCCCTTTTTGTGTATGCAACGCTAATGCAAATAATGGTAAATTCTTTGGGCTGCTACAGCACCATCACTGGTTGCCGTTACAATCTGCCGAAGGCCCTTCACACAAACATCTCCTGCTGCATATATGCCCGGCACTGCCGTCTCCATATGCTCATTCACAATCACGTAGCCATTTGGATCTAAAATCGGCAAGTCTTTGGCAAAGGAAGAAACAGGTGTTGCGCCAATGAACGGAAATACACCATCCGTTTCCAGCTCCTGCATTTCATCTGAAACTGTGCTTTGCACCAGAATAGATTTCACATTGCTGCCATCTCCTTTGATTTCCACTGGTTTGGTTTCAAAGAAAACTTCAATTTGCGGATGTTTCATTACTTTGTCTTGTACATATGCATCTGCCCGGAAGACATTGCGGCGCACCAAAAGATTTACTTTCTTGGCAAATTGAGTTAAATACAACGCTTCTTCCAATGCGCTGTTTCCCCCGCCGACAACTGTCACCACTTTATTCTTAAAGAACCCGCCATCGCAAACAGCACAATAGGAAACCCCTCGAGCTGTATATTCTGCTTCCCCGGGAATCTCCAGCAATACTTCTTTGGTTCCGGTAGCAATGATCACAGTATCCCCTTCCAAGGAACTGCCATCTGCCATATGCACTACTTTGTGGTCACCCTTATCTTCAATACGAACAACATCGCCATATTGGTAATCGGCACCGAAGTGAATGGCATGTTCAAACATCTGTGCTGCTAAATCAGCACCGTTTACAGTTACAAATCCCGGATAGTTTTCAATATCGCTTGTTTTGATCAGCTTGCCGCCCGGTGCTCCTGATTCCACCAAAGCCACGCTTAGATTGGCTCTTGTTGCATAGACAGCAGCCGTCATTCCTGCCGGACCTGCTCCAATGATAATGATGTTTACGCGTTTTTTCATGCGAATTCCTCCTTTGCGACAGCCACAACTTCCAGCAAATCGCCAATCATCCGATCCGGATTTTCTTCCATCAAGACAGCAGCACCCTTTGTCGACCAATTTACCCCAATCGTATAAGCACCAGCGGCCTTCCCTGCTTGAATATCCGTTTTATTATCACCGACATAAATAATCCAGTCACGAGAAACACCTAATTTCTCGCAGGCCATGAAAACTCCTTCCGGATCCGGTTTTTGCTTTTGCACATCCGCCGCTCCCACAATCACATCTACATACTCTGTCATATGACATAAAGACAAACCTAATTCAATGCTGTCCCGGCGTTTTGTGGAAACAACCCCTACTAGATAGCCTTGCTCTTTCAATTGTTTCAACGTCTTCAACGCATTGGGAAACTCTTTCAATAAAGCAGGATGCTGTTTTTGATTGTGCGTAATATACTCCTGCACAAGAAGATCTGTATCCTTGGTGGAATGGGTTTGGAAAATCGTCTGCAAAGATGGTCCCAAACAGGATTCCAGCAACTCCTCTGTCAGTTCCAGTTCCGGCTCATATTTGCCAAATACATAGCGCAGGGAATCCTCAATCAATGCTTTGGTATCCAGCAGCGTGCCATCCAAGTCAAACAGCACCACCGGCTTATGATACATCCATTTGCGGAAGACTCCTAACAGTCCTGCGATCGCGATTCCAATCAGAATGATGGACGTTAACTGGCTGACTCGCAATCCTAAAAAATACAAGGAATCACTGCGCAGCCCTTCCACAAAGAAACGAACTACTCCATACCAGCCAAAGTAAGCAAACATCAAATCGCCGCGTTTGCGCACAGCATATTTCTTATACACCAAGGTAATCAACAAAAAGCCAAGGATATTCAAAGAACTTTCATATAGAAATGTCGGTTCCCGATAACTGCCTTCAATGAACATCCGGGTTTTAATAAACGCCGGATACAAACGGTAATAGGCTTCACTGACAATGCGACCATAAGCCTCTTGATTCATGAAATTACCCCAGCGGCCGATTGCCTGAGCAACTAAAATATTGGGAACAATCGCATCAGCCCAGCGTAAATAAGATAACTTGTGCTTTTTCGTAAAATAGTAGCCATACAGCATGCCGGCAAACACACCGCCGTAAATACCCAAGCCACCTTCCCATAAATAGAAAATCGAAATCAGATTCCGTGCATATTGCGGCCATTCAAATGCTACATACCATAGCCTCGCGCCAATGATTCCTGCCGGCAAAGCACCATAAAACAAATCTTCTGCCAAGGCTTTGGAATACCCCATTTTTTTCAGATTTCTGACAGATAATTCAAATGCGATAATCGCACCGGTAACAATCAAAAAAGCATACCAGGTGATCGAAAATGGTCCGATTTCCAAAAGCACTTTCATATCGGGAAATAACTTCATACTTAGCCCTCCTTGCGTTCCTTAATAAAATTCAAGATGCGCTGCTCAAACTCTTTGGCGCTGTTGATTCCCATTTCATTCAATGTGAAATTCGTGACGGCTGATTCGATAATAGCAGCCATCGATCTTCCTTCTTTTACCGGAAGGATAATTTGGGGAATATCAATTTCCAATATATTCTTATATAACTGCTCTTCAATGCCAACACGAGCATATTCTCTTTGGTCATCCCATTTCTCGATATGCACGACAAAATCCACTTCTTTTTTGGGAAGCACGCTGCTGGCACCAAACATTTTGGTCACATCAATGATTCCGATCCCGCGGATTTCCAGCATTCCTGACAGGATTTTAGGAGCCTGTCCGAAGATTTTATTATGAACGCGGCTTACATCCACGCGATCATCCGCAATCAGCAAGTGTCCCCGCTTGATCAATTCCAAGGCAACTTCGCTTTTTCCCATGCCGCTCTCACCCGTCATTAACAATCCCTTGCCATATACGCTGAGAAACACGCCGTGGATAGAACTTACTTCTGCTAGATGTTCATCGAGGAAACTGACCATATCGGTCATCAGCCGCACTGTCTGCAAATTGCTGATGAATACCGGAAAATTGTGACGATTGGCAAGACGTTGCAGCACCGGCGGACAGGTGTGTCCTTTGGAAATAATGATACACGGTGTCTTGGCATCCATAATCCGCTTGAAGCGTTCCCGCTGTTTTTGCTCCGACATGACATCTTCAATATAACTGATTTCCTTATCGCCCAGCAGCACAATGCGCAGCGGCTGCGTACGATCAAAATATCCGGCCAATTCCAAACCTGGACGATTGATATCCTGGATGGTCACATTGCGATCTAAGGAAGCATCATCGCCTGTAATTTGATGCAAATTGAAATATTCTTTAATATTGCGAACACTGACATACTTACCCATGATGCCGTTCCTCCAATAGTTTTCTTAAATACTGCCCGGTATGGCTTGCTGCTACATTGCTGATTTCTTCCGGAGTTCCCTTAGCCACAACAAGTCCTCCTTCATCGCCGCCCTCAGGTCCCATATCGATGATATAGTCTGCATTTTTGATGATGTCCAAGTTATGCTCAATGACAATCACACTGTCTCCATTATCGACAATGCGATGCAATACAGTAAGCAGCTTGCTGACATCATGGCTATGTAAACCCGTTGTCGGTTCATCCAGAATAAAGACTGTTTTACCGGTGGCTTTGCGCTGCAATTCACTCGCCAGTTTCACCCGCTGGGCTTCCCCGCCGGACAATGTCGTTGCACTTTGCCCCAGTTTCACATAACTCAAGCCAACATCCAGCAAGGTCTGCAGCTTATGCGCAATTTTGTGCACATTGGAGAAAAATTCAATGGCCTCTTCCACCGTCATTTCCAGAACATCATGAATATTCTTGCCTTTGAAAGTTACCTGCAAAGTTTCTTCATTGTAGCGCTTGCCGCCGCATTCCGAACATGGTACAAATACATCCGGCAGAAAGTGCATGGATATCCGTTTGATTCCATCTCCCTGACAGGCTTCGCAGCGGCCGCCCTTCACATTAAAGGAAAATCTTCCTTTTGCATAGCCACGCATTTTTGCTTGCGGAGTCAGTGTAAACAAATCCCGGATGTCATCAAAGACACCGGTATATGTTGCCGGATTGCTTCGCGGCGTACGCCCGATTGGATCCTGATCAATATGAATGATCTTATCAATTTGTTCCAGACCACGCAGTTCCTTATATGCTCCCGGACGTACTTTTACATATCCCAAGTATTGCTCAATTGCTTTTCCAAGAATCTCGTTGATCAGTGTCGATTTACCGCTTCCGCTGACACCGCTGATCACCACAAATTGATTTAAAGGAATCGTTACATCTACATTTTTTAAGTTATTTTCTGTTGCTCCGATAATATGCAAGCTATTCCCGCTGCCTTTTCTGCGCGAAGTCGGCACTGTGATAAACTTCTTCCCGCTCAGGTATTGCCCCGTAATAGAAGCTTCATTTGCCATGACTTCCTGCGGTGTTCCTAATGCAATTACTTCCCCGCCATGAACTCCCGCTCCCGGCCCAATATCCACAATAAAGTCTGATTCCATCATTGTTTCTTCATCATGCTCAACCACGACGACGGAATTTCCTAAATCACGCATATTTTTGAGGGTACTGATTAAACGGGCGTTATCACGTTGGTGCAGGCCGATTGACGGTTCATCCAATACATACAAAACCCCCGTCAGCTGACTGCCGATTTGCGTTGCCAGCCGAATCCGCTGCGCTTCCCCGCCGGACAAACTTCCGGCAATGCGATCCAGCGTTAAATAATCCAGCCCGACATCCTTCAAGAATGTAAGCCGATCCTGGATTTCTTTCAATATTAAACGAGCAATGCTTTGTTCTTCTGCCGTTAGTTGCAGCTGCTTCAAAAACAACAGCTCATTGCGCACCGACATCTTTGTCCATTCATCAACATTTTTCCCGCCAATGCGAACACACAATGCTTCCTCTCTTAAACGAGCACCATGACAAGTCGGACATACATCTTCCGTCATAAAAGATGAATACCACTCTCTCGACATTGTTGAAGTAGTATCCATAAAGCGCCGTTCAATCAAACTGACTACGCCTTCAATATATTCATTGCGATGGAAGGAGTTTCCGGAACGGCTGGTAATGGTATATTTCACTGGTTCCGGTGAACCGTACAATACAATATCCAGTTCCTCCTGCGTAAGCTTTTCCAGCGGTTTCTTCAAATCAATACCATAGTGCTTGCAAAGAATCGCAAATGTCTGCCATTCAATATTCTCTGAGCCGATAATGTTTTTATAGTAGGTAATCCCACCTTGCTGGATGGATTTCTTGCGGTCAGGCATTAAAATCGATAAGTCTACACGCTGCTTAATTCCCAATCCTTTGCAATCATCGCAAGCACCCAGCGGAGCATTAAACGAAAATAAGCGCGGTTCTAATTCAGGAACTGAAAAACCACAATGCTTACAGGCATAGTTACTGGAAAACAAGACTTCTTCTTCCTCATACTGCACCAAAACGGTACCGCCGGAAAGTTTCAAAGCAGTTTCGATAGAATCCGATAATCTGCTGCGCGAATCCTCATGACGAACAATGCGGTCTACCACAATATCTATATCATGCTTTTTATTCTTTTCCAGCACAATTTCTTCTTCCAAAAGACGCATTTCCCCGTTTACCCGTACACGAACATATCCTTCGCTTTGCAGCTTCGAGAATTCTTCTTTGTGTGTTCCTTTTTTTCCTCTGGAAAACGGCGCTAAAATCTGCAATCGTGTTCCTTCCGGCAACTCCATTACCTTATCCACCATTTGCTTAATGGTTTGCGATGTAATCGGCTCGTTGTGTGTCGGACAATACGGAACGCCAATACGAGCGTACAGCAACCGCAGATAATCATATATTTCAGTTACCGTTCCAACTGTCGAACGGGGATTGTTGCTGGTTGTTTTCTGATCGATGGAAATAGCCGGTGATAATCCTTCAATTGAATCGACATCCGGTTTTTCCATATTCCCTAAAAATTGCCTTGCATAAGCACTTAGGGATTCCATATAACGGCGCTGCCCTTCTGCATAGATCGTATCGAAAGCCAAAGAAGTTTTTCCTGAACCGGATAATCCTGTCATGATGACAAGCTGGTTGCGGGGAATCTCCAAGTCGATATTTTTCAAGTTATTTTCACGAGCACCCTTAATGATGATTTTTTCTTGATTCATAATCGTTCTCCATTCACTATTTATTATACACTAGACTAGTCAAAAAACAAAAAACCACATAGTAAATATACAAGCGGTATGGCAATCACGGAATTGGTCAAACCTGCAATCCTCAGAATCATTGTTACCTGATTCATCGGAATATATCCTAATTGCATTCCTATATAATAAAACAGAATGAAGCTGATCAGCAACTTTCCTACCCAAGCACTGCTCTTTTTCTTCTTATATGTATTCAAACTAACGCCCATGGCGAAAAAGGTAGCCGCCTTCCATACTTCAATGATCCAGTTTGGCATATGGATTTGATTCAGCATGGTATATCCGAGGGAGCCAATTATCATAATGATGCATGGAATTCCTATTTTTTGTATTGTTTTATTCATATCTATTCGCTGCTGCCAGCGGCTCCTTTCTTTACAGAATTCTATTATAGCACGATTTTGCATCGCAAAAGAAAAAGAACCTTTGGGTTCTTATCTTTTATTATTCTACTACTTCAAATTGATCTTTGCTTACACCACAAAGCGGGCAAACCCATTCTTCAGGAATATCTTCAAATGCTGTTCCAGGAGCAATTCCGCTATCTGGATCTCCTTCTACCGGGTCGTACACATAACCACATACTACGCATACATATTTTTTCATTCGTTATTTCCTCCATCTTAAAGCATTTGCTTCTTTCCATATTGTATCAGTATTCTCAGAAACTGTCTAGATAGCACCAAAAGGAAACTGGCATTATTTGGATACTTAAACCAGAGATGAATATTTGAAGTCATATACGCAGCAATGCAATACTGTCATGCGAAAGGAAAAGAAATAATGGTCTTGTCTTTGCTGGGTGATACACTATACTATATGCTTCGGTTTTTCCCTCAAGTAAGGTCTTCACCATTGGAGGCAATGACTTTTTTGTACCAGCTAAAAGAATCTTTTCTGCTTCTTTTACTGCTTCCATTTCCTTCATCATCTTTATCAACATAAACGAAACCATATCGTTTCGACATTTCTGCTGTTGACGATGAAACAATATCGATAGGACCCCACCAACAGTAAGCCAGGATATCAACCCCATCCTTCACAGCCTCTTTCATCATTTCTATGTGTTTTCTAGCGTAATCAATTCGATAACTATCATGTATACTTCCATCTTCTTCCACCTTATCTAGCGCCCCTAAACCATTCTCTGCCAGAATAATTGGTTTTTGATAACGATCATAATATTGATTCAAGGAATTATACAATCCAAGCGGATCCATTCTCCATTCCCACAAAGTTGGTTTAAGATATGGATTTTGGGAACTATCAAATGCCTTGTACGAGTTAACAGTACTATCAATTATATTTGTATAATAGTAAGATATGGCAAGGAAGTCCATCGTATTGTTCTTCAGTAGTTCTATATCGCCCTCGTCCATTTTTATATGAATATTATGATCTTCATAATATCTTAGAATATAGGCAGGATATTCACCGCGGAAGGCAACATCGGAAAAGAAATAGTTTTGCAGACGATTGCGCTTCATCGTTAAAACAATATCCTCAGGCTTACAAGTAGCAGGATAACTTGTTCCATCCGCTAGCATTGTTCCCATCTTCATGTTTGGATTAATCTTTCGTGCTTCTTCTACCGTTCGTGCACATGCGATAAATAGATTATGCACAGCCTGGTACATCAATTGATCCATCTGGTCTTTTGGTGCTTGGTCATCATAAATCCCTAAGCAGCCAAACTTCACATGAGGAATCAAGTTAATCTGGTTCGCAACAATCCAATACTTTACTTTATCTTTATATCGTTCCATTAATACTTTAGCATAGTTAACAAATAGTTCAATCACCGTACGATTTGCGAAGCCGCCATACTCTGTTACCAGATGCAATGGAATATCATAATGCGAAATGGTCATGATCGGTTCCATCCCTAACTTTAACATTTCATCAAGTAGTTCATCATAAAATTTCAGGCCTGCTTCATTAGGCACAGCTTCGTCACCCTTAGGGAAAATACGGCTCCACGAAAAACTGCTGCGGAAACACTGAAAGCCCATTTCCGCCATATAAGCCAGATCTTCTTTATAAGTGTGATAAAAATCAATTCCATGGCGTTTTGGATAATATCCCTCTTTATCAGCTGCCGCAGCTTTAATATAGGCTAGTGTTCCTCCGCCTTCTTGTTCAATATGAGCGCGATTTAAATTCTTATCATAAACATGAATATCACTCGTTGACAAGCCTCTGCCATCAACATCATATGCTCCTTCAATCTGGCAAGCCGCGACAGCTCCGCCCCATAAGAACTCCATCTTAAATCCTTTTTGCATCTCATTCATACTATATAGTCTCCTTATCCAATGTCATTCCCATTTGTAAAACAAACTTTCTGATACCAGTAAAAACTATCTTTCGGGATTCGTTTTCCAGTACCTTTTCCCAGATCATCCAGATCAACATAGACAAACCCATATCGTTTAGACATCTCACTTGAAGTGCAGCTAACAATATCAATTGGACCCCACGGAAAATATCCCAGCAAATGAACTCCGTCGCGAACTGCTTCTTTCATTTGCTCAATATGCTCTTTATAGTAAGCAATTCGATAGGTATCATGAATCTTGCCAGTTTCATCTGGCTGTTCATCAAATCCCGATCCGTTTTCCGTAATCATAATCGGCAAATGATATCGATCATAATATTCATTTAACACATATCGTAATCCAACCGGATCATTTACCCATCCCCAGGCATTTGCAGTTAGATATGGATTAGGTTTTCTCTCATCCGGTTTCATATCACTGGAACATACCCCGCTTCCATAATAAGAAAATGTCAGATAATCGCATGTGTTTTCTTTGATTAACTCTAATTCCGCCGATGTCGCCGCAAATGGTTTTATCTTATTTTCTTCAAAGTAACGGCCCAAAGATTCCGGATAATAACCACGGCATAATACATCTAAAAACATATATTGCAGTTGATTCCGCTTGTATGCCGACATAACATCCACCGGATTGCATGTTGCAGGATAGCTGATACCATTGCAGACCATTGCCCCCATTTTCATTCCGGTATTCATTTCAGCCATTTTCTTTTTTGCATATGCACTGGCAATCATCATATGATGCAAAGCCTGAAAACTGGCACTTTGGTAATCATCAATATAATCATAAGGAATCGAGGTCGCATTATATCCTTCCCCGAAAATGGTATTAATTTGATTAAATGTGATCCAGTACTTTACCTTGTTCTTATATCGTTCCATAATCACATCAACAAATCTTTCAAATGCTTTGAGCACTTCTTTGCTTAACCAGCCACCATATTTTAATGATAGATGCAACGGCATTTCATAATGGGAAATGGTAATCAAAGGTTCAAGTCCGTTCGCTATCATTTCATCAAACAAATCATCATAAAATTGTAAACCTGTCTCATTAGGTACTTCTTCTTCCCCTGTTGGAAAAACGCGAGTCCATGCGATCGAAGTCCTTAAAGAATTCATGCCCATTTCTTTGAAGTATTTTAAATCTTCTTTATATGTATGATAGAAATCAATGCCATTCCTTTTTGGATAATAATACTTGCCATGGTCAGTCATTCTAAACTCTAATTCATCAATCTTAAATTCTTCATTGTGCGTATAACTGTTCAAACGATCAATCTGCTTGTTGTATATATGAATATCAGCAATACTGATACCTTTTCCATCTTTGTTATATGCACCCTCACATTGATTTGCGGCAAGTGCTCCGCCCCATAAAAATCCATCCGGGAACCGATCGAACATATTAAACATTGCTTTTTCCTTCAAGCTGGGAAATACGTTTTTCATAGGAACGAAATATTTTAATCATATTTTTCGCAATATTAATTTCACTATAAATAGTCATCAGAGTATCTTGCGCATGAGCAAAAAGCAAGCTGTATTGACTTTCTTTTTCTCCGGCAGCCTCAGCTTGAATCGCATCTGTTTGCACCTGATGAGCTTTCGTAATTTCTGCTGTTGCAATTTTCATTTTTTCTTCAGCAAGATCAAAATTGTTCTCTTCAATCGCGCTCAACGCTTGCGTACAAGCATTTCTTGCATCACCTGCATGCAGAATAATCTGCATGGCTGATGTAACTATCTCTTCTGTCATATAAATCTTTTCCTTTCAGTTGCAAAGATTAGAGTCTGTGCAGACTCTAACCTTTTGTTGCTTTTGCTTCATTTGCCTCTTCTTTGAGACACTGCTTATCATAAACTCTAAAGAACGGATACCAAATAGCGGTTGTTACTAAGAAAATAATGATTACCAACAACACTGACGGCAAATGTCCTCCGGTTGCCAGCCATGTTGTAATTGGATAAGGAATATACCATAAGTTAAATACGATATCAGGTATTTTCCCAAACGGAATAACAACTGTAAGCAGCCAAGCCAGCACTGGTGCTGCAACTGCATTGAGTAACATTGGAACCATCAATAGCGGGTTAAAAACAATTGCCCCAAATACGACCGGTTCATTGATATTAAACAAAGACGGAATAATCGTTGCCTTTCCCAATGCTTTTAATTTGTTGGATTTCGCAAATATCATCAAAAGCACCAAGCCTAATGTACATGCTAAGCCACCAATTTTCAAATATGCGTAATCCCAGCTTTGAGTTGCAAATAATTGGGCACCGGTTGCAATATTTGTCTCGATATTAGCCAATAGTACCGGTGTGACAATCGGAGCCAGAATCCAGCCGGAAATACCCATGGAATATAATAGCATCGTAATTAAATTAACCAGAGTAAAGCCCCAAATGGTTGAAATTGCATCTTTCAATGGAACAAATAGCGTTTGAATCGCCAGATACAAGTCAAACTTTAAAATATAGATGCACACCCAGCCAATGACTACTACAAGTCCAATTGGCAGCATTTGGTCAAACCAAGCTCTTACGAAATCCGGCAAAACGCTGTCTTCCTTAAAGAAAGAAATCGAACCCAGACTTTTCACGATAAATCCAACCGCCAAACCAGAAATCATGGAAATAAACATGCCGCTTGATCCAAATGCGGAATGGCTGAATCCAACACTATTATCAATCACCAGCTGCGGTGTAATAATCATTCCATATAAGATTAAACCGGCGATTGCAGCTACATATCTGGAACGACGCATCTTCAGTTTTTCCATTAAATTAATCGGTAGTAAAAATGCCATCATTAACCCAACTACACTCATTGTCCAGCCGAATGGTGTCCAAAAGTTTACAAACCATTCAAAACCTGCAATATTTGACGGTAATGTTAAAACACAGAAGATGCTACCCAAGAAAATCAATGGCATGATTTGATTAATTGTATCTTTCAGTCCACTGACCCAAGGGTTGTTCGCAAATTTGCTCATTTTTGGCTGAAAGCTATTTTCCAGCCAACTCATCATTTTATTCATACTATCTCCCTTTTTAGATCATTCTATTTTTTCTGATTCATTGCTTCATATAAATGCTCAATTGCTTTTTTGCCATCTAACGATGAATAGTATTCAGCTTTCATTAGAACTACAGGAATATTGCGGCCGTCTGTATATTCATCAATATCATCCAATACATAAGCCAAATGTGGTCCAACCATTAATGCATCGATTTCATCAATATAACTTTCAATTTCTGATTCACTTCTAGCTTTGATTTCAATATCCTGATTCATCTCTTTTGCAGCTTTTCTCATATTTGCCGCCATAAATCCCGAACTAGCTCCAGATCCGCATACGAGTAACACTCTTAGTCTATTCATAAATTCTTTTCCTTTCAAATGATTAGCGCGCTCTTATTTGACAATCTTATTATTTCTCTTTTGCAATTTAAATTCCACTATTCATTTGCACCGGTCCAGGGAAATTAATTAATTGCACGGCGTCCGTGCAAATATTGATTCGTAAATAAAAAAGCAAATTGTTATCATTGTCAAAGAAATGATTATGCCTTTAAGGAATAATCATGATATCCAATAACAAATTGCTGCCAGCTCAGCAATATCTGCTTTATACGGCTCATATGTAATATAATTACCTATGAAAGTGCGATAGTATAAAGATAAATTGCATGATTCTTTGAAAAAAAGCCACTTTGAAGAATATCGCTTACTTAAATGGCTAATTTGAAAATTTATGAGATGTTAGTATTCAGATAGCCATATGAGACTATATCAATATTATGTAAATCATGATATTGTATCACACTATATATAAGATTTTGCAGTTTCAATGCAATAGAATAGATTGGAAGAAAGGATAGCTGCTATTACTTAGCAGGCAAACTAAGTAATAACATTAGGAAATAGCATGAGAACGAAAGCACAAAAATTACTGCGTATTTTAAACGATAGTTCACCACGTACTGCTACCTATCTGGCGGATAGCTTGAATGTATCAGTTAGAAGTATCAAGAATTATGTCAGTGAAATTAATCAAGAATTTTCTGGAACTATTTCTTCATCCAATACTGGTTATGCTGTTGATAAGGTCAAAATAAAGCTGATCCTTAATAATCTGGAAAGCAATATACCGCAAACATCAAATGAACGGATTGTATATGTTATAAATAAACTTTTAAAATACAATATGAATAAAGAAATTAACATATATGATTTAAGTGATGAATTATACATATCTCTATCAACTTTAAAAAATGATCTTAATAAAGTCAAAAGAAAGTTACATAACTTTGATTTAGAATTGATTTCAAAAGGAGATTTTATCCACGTTAACGGATTGGAAAAAAACAAAAGAAAGCTATTGAGCAGCATCTTGTATGAAGAGTCAAATACAAATTTTGTAAATATTGATTCTTTGCAAAAGGCTTTTCATAATATTGATATCAGATTTATTAGAAATACCATACTCCAAACATTTGAAAAATATCACTATTTTATCAATGATTATTCCCTAATAAATCTTGTATTACATGTCACTATTGCAGTTGACAGAGTAAAAAATAACAATTTCAATATACTGGATGCCAATCAATCGCAAGCAGTTAAATTCCATGAACATGAACTAGCACAAGAAGTAGCTAAATTAATAGGCGATGAATTCGGTTTGGTTTTCAATCATCAAGAAATATATGAAATGACTTTACTGATCATTTCTCGGGCTACTAACATTGATTACTCAATTATTAATGAGTCCAATCTGGAAGATTTTATTGGCAAAGATTGTTTCCTTCTGGTTCATAAACTAATCCGCGACATCAATGCTTTTTACTACATCGATTTAAGTGAGCCTGAATTCCTGATTCGTTTTGCGCTGCATATTAAAAACCTGCTGATCAGATCTAAAAATAATTATTTCAGTAAAAATCCATTATCGTCCAGTATAAAGACTTCTTGCCCTTTAATTTATGATATTAGCGTTAATTTGGCTCAGACAATAAAAGATGCGACAGGCATTGCTATTAACGATGACGAAATAGCTTATATTGCATTCCATATAGGGAGTGCATTGGAAGCACAGAAAAAACTAAATTCAAAGATTACTGCTGCAGTTTACTGTCCTAACTATTATGATTTAAATTTAAGAATCACCGATTCGCTAAATCAGTACTTCGCAAATGATTTGCTGGTAACCAATATTATTACGGATGAAAGTGAAATTGAAAAAGTGAATACAGATCTAATCATATCAACAATTCCGCTAATACAGATCATTAATAGACCTATCTTCATGATGAATATTTTTATCAGCGAGAAGGATAGAATACAGTTAGCAGATAAAATACTGATAATCCGGAAGGAGAAGGAAAGAAAAACATTTAAGAATTATTTAATGCAATTAGTCACACCGGAATTGTTTGAGTGCAAAGATAATTTGAAGACGGAAACCGATTGTATTAATTACATGGCTAAGAAGATAATGAAACTGAAGTATGTGAATGATACTTTCATTTCTGAAATTATGCAACGAGAAAGTATGTCATCAACTGCTTTTGGTAACTTTGCTATACCACATTCCATGAAAATGTATGCAAATAGAACAGGCATTAACATTTTAATAAGCAAAAGCCCTATTTCTTGGAATGGACAAGCTGTCAATCTGGTGTTAATGATGTTTTTCAATAAAAACGAAAGATATATTTTCAATGAAATATATGAACCCATTACAATGATTTTAACTGACCCCGAAAATATAAAAAAATTGCTGGAGATACAAAACTATTTAGAATTTATAGATACGCTCGTACAGCTTTTATAAGTACTTTAAAATGAAAAGACCAGCCATTCCTATTCAATAATGAAAAAAGCATGAGCATTTGGATATTGTTTCCATGTTACTCATGCTTTTTGCTTATGCATTAATCTTCTGGATTACTTGCCTTTCATTTCGATCCAGATATCACGAAGTTCTGCAGCACGCTCGAAATCTAAAACACGAGCCGCTTCTTTCATTTCTTTTTCCAAGCCCAACAGCAGCTCTTCTTTCGATTTCTTCGTCAGTTTTGCTTTCTTATCCATATATTGCATTGTCATTTCTTTTGTTTCTTTGCCATGGATCGCTTCTCTGATTTCTTTTACAATAGTTCTTGGGGTTATGCCATGTTCTTCATTATATGCTTGCTGAATAGCGCGACGGCGGTTTGTTTCCGCAATTGCTTTATTCATCGATTCCGTCATCTTATCTGCATACAAAATGACATGTCCTTTCGAATTTCGAGCCGCACGTCCAATAATTTGGATGAGCGAACGCTCTGAACGCAAGAATCCTTCCTTATCCGCATCCAGAATGGCAATCAAGGATACTTCGGGAATATCCAAACCTTCACGTAGTAAGTTAATACCCACAATTACATCATATTTACCTTTGCGCAAGTCACGAATAATTTCGATCCGTTCCAAAGTTTGTGTTTCATGGTGCAAATATGCTACCTTGATTTCCAATTGCTTCAAATACGAAGTAAGTTCTTCCGCCATACGCACCGTTAATGTTGTAATAAGCGTTCTCTCATTGCGAGCAATACGATCTTGAATCTCTCCGACTAAATCATCGATTTGATTTTGGGTTGGCTTTACTTCCAAGGTTGGATCAAGCAGCCCTGTAGGGCGGATAATCTGCTCTACAATTTCACCTTTAGTCTGTTCGAGTTCATAATTGCCGGGAGTTGCGGAAACAAAAATCGCCTGCGGGAACATTTGCTCAAACTCTTCAAAACGCATAGGCCGATTATCTAATGCACTCGGCAAGCGAAAGCCGTATTCTACCAACGATGTTTTCCGTGCCCGGTCTCCGTTGTACATTCCTCTGATCTGCGGTAAAGATACATGGGATTCATCTACAACAAGCAAAAAATCATCCGGAAAGTAATCAAATAAAGTATATGGCCGCTCATTAGGCTGGCGCCCGTCAATATGCCGGGAATAATTTTCAATGCCGGGGCAAATCCCAATCTCCCGGAGTGACTCCAAATCATAACGAGCACGTTGTCCCAGCCGTTCTTTTTCCAGCAACTTTCCTTCTGCTTCAAAATAATCCAAACGTTCTTCCAGTTCGGCCTCGATGGTTTCGACAGCTCGCAAAACATTGCTTCTTTCTGTCGCATAACCATTTGCCGGGTAAATGACAAACACTTTATATGCTTCTTTGATCTTTCCTGTAAGCGGATCTACCGCTGTGATCCGTTCAATTTCAGAATCAAAAAACTCCACCCGCAATACACTTTCATCTGTATGACCAAACCCAATTTCCAAGACATCGCCACGGACACGGAACGTGCCACGCTTTAAATCCATATCATTGCGATGATATTGCCGGAATACCAGTTCGCGCATCAATACATCTCGTTCAATATGGTCGCCAACTCGAATCGAAAAGAACATTTTATGATATTCGTGCGGATTTGCGGCGCCGTAAATACACGCTACACTGGCTATGATAATTGTATCACGACGCTCCAAAACACTATTCATGGCGGACATGCGAAGCATATCCAGCTCTTCATTTGTGGTAGATGCTTTATCAATATACGTATCCGTTTTCGGCAAATACGCTTCCGGCTGATAATAATCAAAGTTTGAGACAAAATATTCCACCCGATTGTGCGGAAAAAATTCCTTAAATTCACTGTATAACTGTCCGGCAAGTGTTTTGTTATGTACGAAAACCAAAGTCGGTTTATTGACTTTGGCGATGACATTGCTGATAGTAAAAGTCTTGCCGGTACCAGTGGCTCCCAGCAGTACTTGCGTATGCTTTTGTTGTTCGATTCCTTGTACCAATTGCTCAATTGCCTTTGGCTGATCACCCGTTGGTTGATAGGAAGATACCAATTGAAATAAGTTACTCACTGCGAATCAACTCCATTGCCTTAATTTTCTGTTCATCCAGTTCAAAGCGGTGATCATACCAGTATTTGAGGTTGGCAGCAAGCAAACGATTCATCGTTTCCTGGTCTAATATACCATCTGCCGTGACGCCCGTCGCTGTTTGAAAAGCTTGAATCGCTTGTTTCGTTTGATCATTGAAATATCCATCTGTCCGTCCTGGGTTGTAATTCATAAATTGCAGGATCATTTGCGCCGGAATAATTTCATAATTCACATCGTCAAATTGATAGGATTTTGTCAGCGTAATATCCCGATATAAATAAGCACCATGCAATTTCACTTCCACATCCGGAGCTATGCCGACATGATTGATCTTATTGCCAAGAGGTGTCAGCCACTGTGCAATCGTATACTTCAATACGCTGCGATCTTCAAACGTCTTCGGCTGCTGCACAGACCCCTTTCCATAGGTTGTAATACCCACCAGGGTAGCTTGAATATTCTCGCGCAATGCTGCTGCTAACGCTTCAGCCGCACTTGCCGTATTTTCATTGATTAATACAACAATCTTATCAAATGTATATGGATTTTTTCCTTTCGACTTTGATTTCGCAATGGATCCATTGCGGAATTCTTGCTGGATAATGATGGATCCTTCTTGAAACATCAGATCACCGATTTGCTCCAGTGTAGACAAATATCCACCAGTATTATTGCGCAGGTCAATTACAAGACGATTCACGCCTTGCGCTTTAAAATCCTTAAAATAATTCTCTACTTCTGTTGCCGTATTTTCTGCAACACTGTTGATTTCCAACACTCCGATGGAACCATCTACCACTTCACCCATGACGGATGTCAGCACCACATCACGAGTAATCTCAAATGGTATTTTTTCTCCTTGACGATCTACGGTAATCTTGACAATTGTTCCTTTTTCGCCCAGTACTAAGCCTTGCAGCTGAGTGGATTTCATTCCTTTTACAGAGGTACCATCTACTTCGAAGAAGATATCACCCGGCAAGATTCCTGCTTTTCGTGCAGGGGAACCGGGATATGTTTTCTCAATAATGGTATCACCGTTGATTTCATAAAACGCTGCACCGATTCCAGTCAGGGAACCAGCCATACTGCCTACAAATTGCGTTGCTTCATCTTGATTCATGTAGTAGGTATGCGGATCAACATCCCCTTGCATCATCCCATTAATCGCATCTGCAATCAATTTGCTGTCTAAGTCAGCAATATCTTTACCATAATACCAATCATTTTTCATAATCTGATAAACACGTTCCAATTGCGTTAATTGGTTATTCGATTGAAGAATCGGCTGCTGAAACAGCTGTCCGCCGTACATCCCTAATACAAATGCTGCAATAATCGCAAAAACAGTTATAACATTCAGTCTGCGACGCCGCTGTTCTGCTGCAATTTCGTCAGGCCAGCGATGTCTTTCTAATTTATAACGCACAGATTTTTTCTCCATGTAAGCCACCTCGAATCTAATATAGTTTAGCACAAATCAGTATCATTCATCAACCATCACTTCTGGGTGAAATTAGTTCCTTGCCATTACCGGAACTCTATTTTGGAATATACCTTTCCTCTGCAAAAACGCCCGTATGAAACCGGTATTCGCAAAAATATTCCAAAAATTCCTGCGCAAGACTATGCTGCTTGATTTGCTTTCTTGCTTCAGATAATGTCAGCCATTGTGCATAATCCACTTCATCTTTGTCATACCGTAATGTCTCACTATTTACTTTACAGCTGTAATTCAACATTAAAGTATTGGTTTTTGCAAAATACGCACTCTTGTTAAAAGACAGCTTGATAACCTCCATCCCTACTTCTTCATGCAACTCCCTACATACAGCATGCTCTGCCGACTCTCCTTTATTAATGTATCCCGCAACCAGAATATAATCATCTTTTCCGTATTGCTTGATCAGCAATGTTTTGTCTTCTGTCTCATTTAAAACAATTATGCTTACTGCAGTATTAAAGGTAGGAAATCTAAATTGGCCGCAATGCAGACAATATGGGATCATCCCTTCTTTTTCTAAATACTTATCTTCTAGTGCAGTTCCGCACTCTGAACAAAATTTCATGATATCCTCCTAAAAATATGCTTGTGCAACTCAATGCAAGTTTTCCACCACAATAAAATACGCCTAAAAAAAAGAATCACTTCCGCTAATCTTGGAAGCTTTCTTTCATTCATTATGTCTGACTGGACAAATACTTTCTCATAGCCATCACACAAAGATCGTGATCTTGTTGCCCGCTCAATCCGCTGACACACAAAGCTCCAATCACTCCGGTGTCTTTAATTTGAATTGGAAAGCCACCAGGGGAGATCGTATAATCCTTTAATGACAGCCCATATTTTTCTTCCAGCAATGATTGCTTTTCTTTCTGCTTATGAAATACAAACATGGTAGAGTGCCCGAAATATAATACAGTATTTCTCTTGCGACGCAGCCAGTTATCGTTGTCAGCTATTGTCCCATTCGCTAAATAATGAAACACTTGTTTGCCGCATACGAAGATATCTATACCAATATTCAACTGATGCTGTTTGCTATAAGCAATCAATTCACTTCCTATCGCATACGCATCCTCACTATTAAAAGATGTGAATTGCAATTCTTGCTCTTCCTGCAGCCATTGTTCCATCATATGACCTCCATATCACTTATTTATTATTAGCACAATTGTTTGCGGGGATCAATTGAAAATTGCTGGAATGACCTGACTAGGAAACAATATCTACATGATCAACTATGTCAACTTTCGCAAAATTATATTTATTCAAGTACTTTAGTTGTTACTGGATTCTGTTATTCATCATGCAATTTTGCTTTCACAAACTCAAGCGCACCTTTTCCATCCATCATCCCATATGTTTTTCTTTCAATGCATACAATCAGCTTATTAGGATAACTGGTTTCAAATCTTTTCAGAAAATAACATACCTGCGGTCCCAATAAAACGATATCAGCACTTGGAATCACCGTAGGCGCAGCTCGCAAACCATACGCATGAATATCGCATTCATAGCCAATTTCCTTGGCATATGCTTTCATCCTTACCTCCAACATACTGGTAGTCATTCCCCCTGAACAAATTAGTACGATGTTTCTCATGATATTTCTCCTTACATTTGCTCAATATCTTTTTGATATTGTATCACGCATTGCGCAAGAAAAAGCACGAATTTCGACTCTGCATGATGCAGTATACCATTAAAATTCAGCAGTACAAAAACACTCACTATGAAGCAGTTACTTTATCACGACCTATAATTGCAAAAAAACATATGAAATTCATATGCTCTTTGCCATTATTGTTTTTGATCTATAATCGTCAGCTTTTATTGATCATTCAATTTTGTTTTCACAAAATTAATAACACCTTTTCCATCCATTGTTCCATACATTCTCATTTCAATGCATTCAACTGGTTTATCTGGATAGCGTTCAGCCAGTTTTTGCTGATTAAACCGAATTTGTGGTCCTAGCAATACGATATCAGCGCTTGGTATGACATTTGGTGCATCTGCTAAACCATAAGCATTAATATTGCATTCATATCCAATTTCTATTGCATATGCTTTCATTTTAGTAACCAACATACTTGTTGACATCCCCGCAGAACAAATCAGTACGATATTTCTCATGTGCTTTTCTCCTTTATCTCGCAGTAGCGCTTTCATTTGTCATTATATCATATTATAAGGGATGCGCAATACAGACATTTTACTGAAATTTTCATCAATTTACTACTTTCGTTCCATGCTATATCATCATAAGAACTTCATGCAAAAACTTCATCTTTCCATTGCATCTCTATAAGGGTTCTTACAATTAATCTGATTGGTACTTTATGCCTAAACTTCTCTTTATTGGAGAGGAATACAGAAACGAATATTCAAATTGCGTTCGCCTGATTATTTGTAATGCCAACTTTATGATAAGATAAACGAAAAGGAGGACTATTATGATTGTTGTAAATGCAGCTATGCGCGGAGAAGAAATTGTCGAGCATATTCTAGCTCTGCCGGATATGGAAATTTCATTTATTCGCAAAGATGGAATGAAATATCTCTTTGCCAGTAATAATGAACAGAAGGATGCCGCAATAATAAAAGCCTTATTGAAACAAAATCAGCGGTTCAGTACATTATATACATCCGTTATGATTCTACCTTAATATAAAACTCTTCTCACCATGAATGATCAGAATGATCAGAATCGGCCAAGAAGAGTTTTTTATGTGTACTATTTTTTATTATGCTCTATGATTTTTTGAATCAATCGGGAACCTAACTTCTTTTGTTGCTTCAACCGTTTTTCATGCTGAATTGCAAACAATGATTTTAATTGTCCGGTTGGATCATCCACTATGATAAATCCGGCACCTTGTGCTTTTTTTGCCAGGATACGATTGCCATCTTGCGGTAAATACAGATAGTAGTCTTTTGTATCATCAATCAGCATCAATAAATGGTTGCGAATTCCAATACAATCATAGATTTTGCCATTTGTCAGGTCATAACCGGGAGCAGAACCGATAAATCTTACCCTGCCAATAGACTCCACTAATTCTTCCCTATTCATTTCTGTATTCCATCGTTTAATCTGCATCGGTTATCCCACCTATTCTCATCAATTTGCTGAATCACTTCTTTCAACGAGGCTCCATTGGAAGCAATAACTTCTTTGTACCATTGGAAGGACTTTTTACGATATCGCTCATAAGTACCATTCCCGGCATCATCTACATCTACATAAATAAATCCATAGCGCTTGGACATTTGCTTAGTTGATTCACTCACCAAGTCAATGCATGCCCATGAAGTATATCCCCATAATTCCACGCCATCCACATGAACCGCATCTCTCATCGCAAGCAAATGCTGCCGCATATATTCAATGCGATAATCGTCTTCTACGGTACCATTTTCAAGTTTATCAACAGCACCTAACCCATTTTCCACAATGAACAGCGGCTTACGATACCGGTCATATAAGTCTACCATAGAAACACGCAGACCGATTGGATCAATTTGCCAGCCCCAGTCACTTGCCTTCAGATAGGGATTGGTAATGCCACGTGCCGTGTTTTCAGCAGCGATATCCAATTCAGAAGGATCGGCTGCGGCACAAGTGGATGAATAATAAGAGAAGGATACAAAGTCTACAGGATACTGTTTCATAATTTTATCATCATCTGCTTCCTTTTGAATCATAATATTATGGTTCTTGAAGTAGCTTAATAAATATGATGGATATTCTCCATACACCTGAGTATCGGAGAAGCAATATACAGCTCGCATTTGTTTTTGTGCTTCTAAGATATCTTCCGGACGACAGCTATATGGATAAATGGTTCTCTTCGTGATCATACATCCAACTTTTGAGTTTGGAATGATTTCATGGCAGATTTTTGTTGCCAATGCACTAGCAACAAATTGATGGTGCATAGCTTGATAAATCACTGTTTCAAATTCTTCTGGTGCAAACCGATCTACAATTAATCCTCCTGTTGTGTAAGGATGCCGCTCCATGCTATCCACTTCATTAAACGTCAGCCAGTATTTTACCTTGTCTTTATAGCGGGTGCATATGGTTCTGACATATTTTTCAAAGAATCCAATAACTCTGCGATCTAGCCAACCGTTGTATTCCAACGCCAAATGCAGCGGTGGTTCATAGTGCGACATGGTGACCAGCGGCTCAATATTATATTTCTTTAATTCATCAAACACATTATCATAAAACTGCAAGCCTTCTTCATTTGGTACTTCGTCATCCCCATTTGGAAAAATGCGCGACCATGCAATGCTTAGCCGGAATACTTTAAACCCCATTTCTGCAAACAGTGCAATATCTTCTTTATAATGATGGTAAAAATCAATACCATGACGCTTTGGATACATCGATGTGTCCTCTGTTGCCAATGCTTCTTCAATATCTTTCGAAGTGATAACATTCTGACCAAAATAATCTTTTACGTCAATATGCGGACGGCGTGGCGCACAATCTGAAACACTTAATCCCTTTCCTCCATCTTTCCAGCCACCTTCAAATTGATTGGCAGCGGTAGCTCCTCCCCATAGAAATCCCTCTGGAAATATTTTCATATCAGACATACTTCTTCCTCCTATATATGCACTCAGTTTATCCAATTCTTTCACACAGTACAATCATCCTTATAGCAATTGGAATTTTCTTTCATATTCTCCATTTACTTTGTTTGAAACACGAAATCCAGTTGCATTTTATCCTTAAAAAAAGAAAGGGAAGAGCTGAAACAGTTCCTCCCATTGATTATGTCCTACCAAAATGCCATGCCTGTTGATAGGTGTAAATACAATGCAATAACATACACAATCGAAACCATCATCAGCAATAACTGTTCCTGACGACGGAATTCGGTATTTTTATTCCATAGCCGATACCATCCGTATGGAGGAAATAAGAAGATCCAGGCATAAGTCCAATTTTTATATGGTGTATAATAGTTGATTTTCTCCGCTTCCAAATCACGTCGATTGATTCGCTTCCGCAGATCCCGAACTTTTTTCTGTTCCGCAGAAATATCATGCAACATACTTTGCTGTAAATTTGCTTTTCCTGCTTCCTTGCCTTTTCTCTTGCTTGCCATCCTTCTCCTCCAAACCTGATATAATGCGTTTTTATTCTACCGGAGCTACTTGTTTGTTGCTGATTAATACAAATGGAATATATACCAATGAAGTAGCTAGAATTGCTATCAACTGCGTAATTGCAGTACCGACGTGCCCGCCGGAAGCTAAGAAGCCGGCTAGTATTGGAGGTGTGGTCCATGGAATCGACACCCACATTGGAGCCGCAAAACCAATTACTGTTGCATAATAGCCAATTGTTGCGGAAACGATTGGACTAAGTACAAATGGAACTGCCAGAATTGGATTCAATACGATAGGCAATCCAAATGTCATGGTTTCATTGATGTTGAAGATACCAGGAGCAATTGACAATTTCGCAATCGCTTTAAAATCATCCCGTTTGGAGAATAATAGGATAGCAATGATCAAGCCGCCGGTAATCCCAGCCCCGGTAACTGTAGAAAAGCAGCTGATAAATGCTTGATTCAGAATATGTACTGCTTGCTTGCCTTCATTTACCAAGTCCAGATTTTCTGTCAATGCCAAGATCATGATAGGCTCATAAATCGGTTTTAATGTTTGTGTACCATGAATACCCATGATCCACAGCAACGTTGTGCAGAAGATGATGAATAAGTAACCAGGCAATCCCGTCAAAATACCTGCTAAAGGTGCTTGAATCCATTTGGCGATCGCATCGTAGAAGGAATATCCGAATATCATTTGGAAAACAAATCCGAATGTCGAAATCAATACAATTGTCAAAATGGATGGGATCAAAACGTTAAATGCCTTCGCAACATTGCTCGGAACCGTCTCCGGCATCTTAATAGCAAGTTTTCCGCTGTCTACAACCTTGCAATACAATTCTGTCGCCACAATTGCTGTGATCATCCCCATGAACAAGCCTTGGGCATTCGTAAATTGCCGTGCCAATACATTCGATACTGTGAAGGTTTCCCCATTCAAGTTACCTGTAACGGATGTGGCACAAAGTGTAATGTAAGATGCCAATGCAACTACCGGCAAAATCAATTCATCATGATTGTATTGTTTGCCAAGTTCCATAGCAATCAGAAATACAATGCCGATTGCAAAGAAATTCAATGTCGCATAGTTAGCGGCCGTAAAGATCGGTGTTAACTTTGATAGCCAAGCCAAAGCAGCAAAGTTAGCCAAACTGATTCCATTGGCAGACGGGGTTGTAACTACGTTTGCAATCAAAACAGCAAATGCTCCGGCAATAATGATCGGCAGCAACGCAGTGAAGCTGTTTTTAATCGCAACCATGTACCGATTTGTCTGCAGTACTTCCGCAACTGCAAGGAATCCTCCCATAAGTTTGTCTTTCATTCCCTATTATCTCCTTTCGAAATTAAGACTGTGGAATAACGATGTGTTATTCTTGCCCCATCATATACGGAAACTAAAACGCTTACAATGATTGCGGAATGGAATGGTAAAAAGTTTCGTAATTCATAATCTATTCATATACTGCACATAGCAAATACAGAAAAAAATACCGAATTTCAGATGTTGCTCGAAAGCTTTTATGCTTGGCAAGATGATTCTTTCATATAACTTACCCAAAAGGATCATAATGAACAGCCAGCAAATCGCTGCAAACAACAGCCTTATTAATCTAAAATATAAGTTTTGCGCTTTTTAACTCGTATTGCCTGCTCATACAAGTATTTAACATTTCGCTGATAGTCCATCATAAAGATCATTCCATACAAAACATCCAATACATAACCCATAGCTGTTCGGGAAGCAAACGAACCCATCTTTTCAGTTCGGTCTTCTTCATTATCCAGCATGATCAAGTAATCCGGCATTTTTAATAATGGACTGTTTTTATTCGCGCAAAGTAAAACTGTTTTAATATTAAGCTCGCGAAATTCACGCAGCCAATCCCTTGCTTCGACTCGATCCGCATAGTGTGACACAATTAAAGCAACCTGGTTCTTCATTTTATTCTTTGGGTAAATATTCGTGTAACCTACCAGCGGTTCACAAAATACAGAGATTCCCAAACGACGTAGTTTCAAATGAAAATCTTCAGCAATCAGCAGCGACTCCCCATAGCCCAGCAGTAAAACACAATCTGCCGTCCGCATTACATCAGCAACTTTTTGCAGATAGTCTAAATCAATTGTGTTATACGTATCCATTAACGCCTGATAATGTAAGTTCAATAAAGTATTTGCCACTTCCTTTTTGTCAGCGCGTGGACCAAAAGGAATGTCAACGCGAATTCGGACGCCGCTGGTTTCAAAAGTATTTATCTCCGAAGCAAGTTTAATTTTGAAATCGGCATACCCCTTCATTCCCAGTTTTTTGCACAAGCGAACAATAGAGGACGGTGATGAATAGGTCAGTTCAGCCAGTTTCTCAATGGTAACTTCTGTCACTAACTTTGGATTTTCCAAGATGAAATTCATGATCTCTTGTTCTGCATATGTGTAATTCTCAGTTTCTCTTAATCTGTTCATTAAAATCATATGGGGTGACCTCCTGTGATCTTTTCCCCATTATAATTGTAATTTTTAGTCCCGACAATCAAAATCTGCAATTGGATGTACGATCACACTGCAGGTAATCTATATTACCAAGCAAAACTGCCGGAAGTTATGCAAACTGTTTTTTCACCGCCTGAAGGTATCAATTTAATAAACAGCTACTGCCCGGAAGCCATTTTGCAATAATTAAATAACTGCATAAACGGCTGTTCATGCAGAGCATTTCACTGCCTTGTATTATCTGGCAGTTATTTTCAAATCACGAAAAAACCCTTCTGTTCCGATATCTACCCAAAGACCAATCGCACCTTTATTGCTCTTGCCGTGCTTAAGATCTGTCACGATGAGTGCAGGATGTTTTGCGTCATTCAAATACAAATCTGCACATTCTCCATCTACAATAATCTTTAAACAGATCCATTCATCAATTCCAATATCGGCATAAGTTTCATATTTCCCCGGAAATTCTTCTCGCATCCGTTCGTATTTAAAATCTGGATACGCAAAATATTGCATAGTTCTATTTCTTCGTACCTGTTCTTCACATCGGCCATTCGTCGGCCGAATATAGATCGCTTCAAATTTTGTATTTGTTTCATCAATCCGAAATGCAACGCCAATGAATCCCCTCGCATAATCAGGAGCATCAGGCAGCAACCTGCTTCGTACTTTAACTTCAATTGTTCCATCTTGAAAGCAGGAATCCACAATTCTTGCATAAGTCGCTTCATCTGTTTCCGTGATAGCGGGATCTTTTGTAATGCAAACACGCATTTCCCCATCAAGTATACTATTCTTGATAAAAACGTGGTTTGGCTCTATACCATATTCACCGATCTTTATTTGCTTTGTTAGTTGTTTCATATTCAGTTTCCTTCCTCACTTTGTGTTTATTGGCAAATGATTTACACTAGCTATTATTTTATACATTCTCTTATTTGGTGCAAGTACGCACTTTTTTGTAACTTCTTCTACTATTATACTTTTATTGCAGGACTTGTTTGCTGAGTGCTGATACACTATAATTCAAAGTATCCACGAAATTGATGAAAGGGAAAAATAATGATAAAAAAAGAAAATCTGCCCATTTGCCCTGTAGCAACAACAATAAATCTGATTGGAAGCAAATGGAAGCTTTTAATCATCCGTAATCTATTAAATAGACCTTATCGCTTCAACGAATTACAAAAATCGTTAGCAGGTATTAGCCAGAAAGTTTTAACAGATAGCCTGCGCTCTATGGAGCGAGATGGCATTGTCATGCGAACTGCTTCGGAGAACTTTCCTTTGAAGGTTGAATATGCTTTGACAGAGCTTGGCGAGTCCATGCGCCCAATTATTTGCTCTATGGAGAAGTGGGGATTGCAATACAAGGAACACTTCCTTGATGAATGCTGAACTAGTTTCAAGCTTTTGAAAATCAAGACGGGAAATAAAAACAATGATCATAGAACTGCCAGATCATTGTACGATACTCTATTAATCTCCTAGTTTTGTTTTCGCGAAATCGATGACACCTTTCCCATTCATCGTCCCATACATCCGCATGTCGATGCTTTCCACAATTTTATCTGGATAGCGTTCTGCAATCTTTTTTTGATTAAACCGTACTTGCGGTCCTAATAATACAATATCCGCTGCTGGCACAACATTGGGAACTTCGGATAATGCATACGCATTGATGTTGCATTCATACCCTTCTTCTGCTGCGGCAGCTTTCATTTTATTGACTAGCAAACTCGTTGACATTCCGGCTGCACAAATTAATACAATATTTCTCATTTTCTTTCTCCTTTTTCTTAAAAGATAGCGCTTTCTTATTGTTATTATACTATATACTTATCCGCACACAAGCAATATCAGCGAAAAAAAGTACCAGTATTTCATTCGCTGCATACTGCCTCCAATGCTTCATATACTGCTGCCACTTCGTATGTTGCAGCTTTTTTCACGCTTGCGTCGGCATGGCTCATTGCATAACTCTTATTTGATATTTGAAACATTGCAATATCATTCTCTGAATCACCAACGCTGTAAATCTGGTCTTTCGCAATCCCATACTGTTCAGCAAGCCGCAAGACAGCACTGCCTTTGCTGCATCCTTTCTGAACGATATCAATATTATCAAGATCAGAACTGACAATTTCCAGTTCTTCACCATACAAATAACGCAGTTCTTTCTTGACTTCTTCCATAACAGCAGGATGAATTAAAATCATCAATTTGAGACATTCTTCCTGATCGGAATATTCTTCTAATGTTGTATTGATCCCTATTTTTAAAGCCAGACGCTCTTTTGCGACTGCATCATTGGTATTCCAGGGATAGCAAATATTATTTGAATAAAAGTACCGTTCATTTCCGAAAGTTGCAGTCAAAGTAGCATCAATTTGCCGCTCTCGCAAATACTTGTCAATGGATCGATAGTATTTCATTTGGAGGGGATATTTGATAACAGACTGATCTTGCAGTGCTAAAAAGGCACCATTGCAGCCAATCACGTCAACTGCAAAACCTAGTGTTTTTCGAATATCAGCTACATGGTCCGTGGTGCGGGCAGTTGCTACTGCAAACACATGCCCCTGCTGCCGGAAACGTTCCACCATCAAGTGATTTTCAACACTCAATCCCGCAGCCATCTGATCACCAATTTTATATAAAGTACCATCTAAATCTGAAACAAATAATTTCGTCATAACTCCTCCTCTGGAATATGATTTTACTTAAATTAAACCAGCGCTGTTGAAGCCGAAGATAAACAAGAAAACTGTAACCACAGAACAGAGTGTAGTCGTTAAAATCCCTTGTCCTGCTAACTCACAGTCAGCATCCATTACTTCGGCCATCGTGAATGAAGCAACTGCTGAAGGTGAACCGAACAGCATCGTTAATGTCACCAATTCAATCCCTTTAAAACCCAAGGCAATTCCTGCCAAAGACGCAAGCAGCGGAAGAACAATCAATTTCCCGATTGTTATCACGATTAACTGCTTTTTATTCTTGGATAGAGAACGAAATTGCATCGATCCGCCAAGGGCAATCAATGCCAGCGGTGTTGCTATTTTTCCTACCGATTGCAGTGTTGTAAGCGCAAATTGCGGCAAAGATACTTGAAAATAAACCAGCAAAAAGCCAAGTGCAGAAGCGAGAATCAACGGATTGGTGATAATACCTGCACATGTTTCTTTTATTTGGAATGAACCGCCGCGATAATACTGCAGCACCAGCACCGCAAGTAAATTCAGCACCGGAATCACACACGCAATAAACAACGCAACGACACTTAGTTTTGCCTCCCCGTAAATAGACTGAATAATAGGTACGCCAAACAATAAAAAATTGCTCCGGTAAATACCTTGCACAATACTTGCCCGCTTGCGGCGATCCGTTTCATATCTAGCAATCAGCAACATCGACAATACGATGCTTCCAATCAGCCCAATAACCGCAAACAGAAACAAGCGCATATTCAATGCCTGTGTCAAATCTGATTCCAAAATACTAAGCATCATCGAGCTAGGCAAAAAGATATTGAAAATTGCTTTATTCATCTGTGTAAATGATTGTTTGCTTACAATATCCTTCTTCACCAGACCATAGCCCAGACCAATCAGCATAAATACAGGCAGTACAACATTGATTGCTAGCAGTAAACTTTCCAAACCATTACCCTCCCATACCCTTTAAAAAACAGCGAGTTGTAAATCTTCATTACAGTTCGCTGTTTTTATCTTCAACTATATGCTTACTGTGGAATATAGGTAACGCCTTGTGCTTCCAGTTCAGCAATTTTCGCTGCAAATTGCGGCAAATATTTCTTGTTCGCTACCAGCATTTCATTCAACAAATCTTTTGCAACTTTTCCGCTGCTGATGATCGGATTAACAGTAAAGGATTGCAGGGCTCTGCCGTAGTCTCCTGTAATTGCTGCTTCAATGACGCATTCTTCCATTGCTTTTTGCACTTGCAAGATACCGCGGATACTTGGTTCAAACCGACCCCAATGAACAGGTTCAGCACCATGCGAAGTAATCAAAGCAGAAACCTCTACAATGCAATCGTATGGCAGATCCGTGATCGTTCCATTGTTTTGCGTACTAACCACCATCATCGTACGCTTATCATTTGCAATGGAGCAAATAATTTCGCAAGCTGCATCACTGTAATATGTTCCACCCCGTTGGGTAAGCTGCTCCGGTTTATGATCCAAATCAACATTTTTATATAATTCAAATAACTCTGCTTCTGTACGTTTTACAACTTCTGCACGTGTTTTATGTTCTTTGTATTCTTCCAATTCATGGTTCAGCATGTCATTCGTAATATAGTAATAGCGATGATAACTGCATGGCAGCAAGTGCGTATCTTTCACTTGTTCATACACCATTGGTACATCCTTGATATTTTTCATGCCTGTAAACGCTTTGGTGCTTTCCGGATGATAGATTTGATCAATGATAAAATCAGTTACTTCTTCACCAGCTTTATTCCAGACACGATGCCAGTGGAAGTGGTTTAACCCGGCAAATTTGATAAACAGCTCTTCTGAATCAATTTCTAAATCCATGGCTTCATTACATAATTTTACAAAGCGAATAGGTACATTGCATAATCCGATTGTTTTTTTCCAGCCGCCGATCTTAATTGCCGCTTCAGTAATAATTCCTGATGGATTCGTGAAGTTAATTAACCATGCATTCGGACATAGTCTTTTCATATCCTCGACGATGTCCAAAATAACAGGAATTGTTCTGAAAGCCTTCATGATGCCGCCGGCACCATTGGTTTCCTGCCCCATCATTCCATACTTCAAAGGAATACGTTCGTCACGAATACGAGCGTCCAGTAATCCAACACGGAATTGCGTGGTTACAAAGTCTGCATCTTTCAGTGCTTCCTCCCGATCGAAGGTCAGATTTACTTTCCAGTCAAGGCCTGCAGCCTTTACCATGCGTTTGGCCATTTCTCCAACAATGGTCAGTTTTTCACGGCCCTCTTCAATATCAACCAACCAGATTTCTCCAATATTTAACTGCTCTTTGCGAAGAATAAATCCTTCAATTAGTTCAGGAGTGTAACTTGATCCCCCTCCGATAGTAACGACTTTTAATTTTTTCATGCCAGTTCCTTTCTGTTTGCAAGTATTTCGTAAAGATCAATAAACTCTTCCGCAATCACACGAAAGCCTTCTGCACTCATCAACTGATCTTCTGCATGCATCAGCAATAAGTTTACAGCGACTGCATTCCCGCTTGCTTCTGAT
Organism: Bacillota bacterium; assembly: GCA_023388995.1. Taxonomy (GTDB): domain Bacteria; phylum Bacillota_I; class Bacilli_A; order Erysipelotrichales; family Erysipelotrichaceae; genus JAEWFD01. The sequence continues at coordinate 45,781 of JAEWFD010000020.1, read as the reverse complement.
TGAATCAAATGTGCATGTGCATGATGACCTTCTTGAAACAATGTGTTCCCTTCATCAATCATGGCTTTTGCTTCTATCGCTTTTCCATGCTTTGCCTCTTGTATAGCTTCAATATACATGGAACGTGCAGCACCTACGGCAGAAATAATTTGGAAACAAGTAAGTTCAATTCCTTCCAATCCTCGCAACCCCTTTCTATAACCTGTCATCATTATGACAGTACACGATATGTCATACAATTCTTTCGCTTGATTCTGAAAGGGAGTTTCGCACTTTGCCTTTCAGTGTCGTTTTTCCGGAAATTTTTTTCTTGCTAATTAGATTATGCACAAATCTTATGCTTTCGCAGAGTCTTAGCTATTCCATCCTCATTGTTGGATGCAGTGACTTCATCAGCGATTGCTTTCACATCATCACAGGCATTCCCCATTGCAACACCCCAGCCCGCTGCTTTCAGCATCGGTACATCATTTTGGGCATCGCCAAATGCCATAATTGCATTTGCTTCAATATTCATGACTTGGCAAATATGATTGATCGCACTTCCTTTTGATATATCTTTCATGGTTACTTCCAAATAAAACGGGGCCGAAATGGCAAACGACAGTTGCTCTTTGAAAGGCTCGGAAATAGCGTTTTGATGTGCCAGCAATACCTCATTTGGTGCCGCAATCAATACCTTAACCGGTTCGAAGGTAATCGCTTTTGCTAGATCAGGTACCTCTTGAACCAATAATTGATTATTCGCTGCCTCACTTTTCACTTTATATCCATTTTCATCTTCTGCATACAAGGAAACATCATCAGTGACCATTACCGATACCGGAAACTGCTGCAGATGCTTTAGCAAATCCCTCGCCATTTTATTAGGAATTTTCTTTTCATATAGTATAGTCTTGCTTTTGGCATCTGCAATTTTAGCTCCATTGTAAGAAACAAGAAGCCCATTGTATTTAGCTAGTTCCAATGCATGGCACTCTCTGGATAAACCAGCTGCAGGTCTGCCTGAAATCAAAGCCAAACAGATTCCTTTTTGCTGAGCCTCAAGTAACGCTTCCTTGGTGGATGCAGTAATTACTTTCTGGTCATTGTTCAATGTTCCGTCTAAATCAAGTGCAATTAACTTAATTGTATTATTCATACTGATTCTCCTGCTTTCATCATGATTACAATACAGAAAAGATATTCCAAAAACAATTTAACAAGAACAACTTGTAATAATGTTTCGCAAATCATACCAAAACCATTATATTTCTGAATCTTTCTGTCATTCTTTGCTACTTCGCCCAACGCGGTTTCAATTTCTGCCAACTTTGCGATATAATTAACTATGGTGATCAAACATGCTAATCAGCGATTTGCTAAAACAATCCAATAAATTTACCGCAACCGAAAAGTTGGTGATTCAATATATGTTGAGCAATCCCCAATTGGTTCTCCAATCTACTATCAAAGAATTGGGTTTGATGACAAATTCCAGTTCTGCCACCATTCATCGCATTTGCCGGAAAATTCATTTAGATGGCTTTTCTGACCTGAAAATCAAATTGGCACAGGAATATAATTCTTTTTCAATTGATAATTATCGCATCGAAGTTGATCTGCCTATTTCCCAAGAAACACCAAACGATCAAATCATGAAGCAATTTCTGAACCTCCATTATCAATCACTGACTGATACATTTAACAATATTGACTATATACGTCTTTGGAATGCGGCGCAAATGCTGCTGCAAGCAAGCAATATCATGATTGTCGGAACAGGCGAGTCGATGATTCTCGGCAGTGATTTCCATTACAAATTACTTCGCATTGGCAAGAACTCCAATCTTGAAGCTATGGAAGGATTTCAATTGTCGAAGGTACAGCGGCTGACAAACAAAAACACGGTGACACTGGTGATCTCGCAATATGGACGATCAACCAGTGTCTTGCGAACCATTAAAACCCTTGCGCATAATGGGATGCAATCTATTTTAATTACTTCTGCACCTCAAAATCCGATGATTCCTTATGCTACCATGTCCATTATTGTAGCTAACAGTGAAACTCATGCCAAGATGGGCTCTTTTGCATCCAGAACAGCTATCTTATATGTTCTGGATTGTATCTATGCTTTTCTTTTCAAGCATGATTTCGCAGAAAATTTGCAGACAATTGACAAGTATCACCAGATTCGCAACCTTTAATTAATGTTCGGCAGTTTGCTTGTTTGAAATTCGGACAAACGGTATGTAAATCAAAGTGGAAAGCACTACAATCACCACTTGCGTAATCACAGTACCAATACTTCCCGTCGTGATAAAGCCATTGATAAATGGTGGTACTGTAAAAGGAACGGTAATATATGCTGCTGCCGCAAACCCTACCGCTGTTGCGATGTATCCAAGGATTGCGCCAACGACAGGTGCAAGAATAAAAGGAATTGCCAGCAACGGGTTCAATACAATCGGCAGCCCGAAAATGAGCGGTTCATTGATGCCAAACAAGCCGGGAATCAACGACAATTTTGCAATTGTTTTAAAATCTTCCCGTTTGCTTACCAAAAAGATAGCAATCAGAAGTCCTAGTGTATTGCCGCTGCCGCCAATGGTTACATAAGTATTCCAAAACGTGTAAGTAAAAATATTTGGCATGGCAAGTCCTGCTTCGTGCGCTGTCAAGTTGGCTGCAATCGCCGCCAAACCGATTGAGTTACGTACTACACCAATCAGCTGGGAACCATGCAATCCAATCATCCAGAACAACGAACATAACAGTGCCAGCACAACAACACCCATAGGATGCTGCATCACCACTTCCATTGGTTGCTGTAGAACAAGATACAGCCAGTCAGCTACATTGTTTCCAATGAATTTGATAAATAAGAAGTTAACGACCCCCAGCAGCACAAACAAAATAGTTGCCGGAATAATAAATGTAAATGAATTTGCGACTCCGCTTGGCACACTGTCAGGCATTTTTATTTTTAATGCTTCAATTTTACTTAGCTGGCTTAAAATGACAATACTGAAGTAGCCGATAATAAGTGCCAGAAACATCCCTTGGGAATTGGTATATTTCACTGCCAGCAAGTTTGCAAACGATGCTGCTTCACCGCTGACCGTTGTTTTAAATACTGTAGGAATTACAATAATATAACTGGCTATTGCAATTAATCCGCCCTTGACTGGTTCAATATACTTCATAAAACTTGTCTGATAGCCAACACGATATACCAGAAAGATTGCCAGAAAATTCATCGTAGCATAATTAATTGCAGAAAATATTGAAGAAAATTCAGTTAAGAAGGCAAATCCTGCAAATTGAGCCAATCCATTGGTTGGGCTGCAGATGACATTATTGACTAATGTAGCAAATGAGCCTGCAATGATAAGTGGCATGATATCTATAAAAGCATCTTTGATGACTAAAATAAAACTCATGGAAGTCATCTTGGTTCCCGCTTGCTCAAGCTTTTGGAATAATTTGTTGAACATAGTATTCTTTCCTTTCTTAAACTAGAATATTAGTTTCTTTTATCACTTAAAAATTGTTGCATCCATGCAAAGGATTGCTTTTTAATACGCCGCAATGTTCCATGTCCTTGATTATCTTTATCTACATAGACAAAGCCATAGCGTTTTTCCATTTCCCCTGTTCCCGCACTTACGATATCAAATGGACCCCAATAGGTATACCCTATTAGATCAACTCCATCCTTGACTGCTTCCAGCATTGCTGCTAAATGCTCCTGGAGATAGGTGATACGGTATTGATCGGCAATCAGATCTCCCTCTTGCAGCAGATCATGTTCTCCCATGCCGTTTTCCACAACGAAAAGCGGAATCTGATAACGGTCATATAATTCATTTAAAGTATAACGCAGACCCAAAGGATCTATTTGCCAACCCCATGAAGTTGCTTTCAAATACGGATTCAATACACTTTCGTCCCCACCGGTAGATCCATGATACGGAAGACCATGACGATGTGTCGTAGTACGATAATAGCTGAATGCCAAATAATCAGAAGTATATTGTCTGATGCATTCCAGATCTCCCGGCTGAATATCCAGTTTTACGTTGTGCTCTTCAAAAAAACGCTTGCTGTAACTTGGATAATATCCACGCACCATAACATCACAGAAGAAAAGAGAGGTTCTGCGTAAGTTCATCGTATCAAAAACATCTTCCGGTTTGCAGGTATTGGGATACACATTGCTCAAGGAAAACATGGTTCCTATTTTACTTTCTGGACAAATTTCATGACATAATTTAATTGCCAAACTGCTTGCCACAAACATGTGATGACTAGCCTGGTAAACCACTTGTTCCCGATGCTCACCATTCTGCAAGAGGATACCGCCAGCTGCACTTTCTATTCTTCGCATGTTGTTAATTTCGTTGAATGTCATCCAGTATTTCACTTTATTTTTATATCGTTTAAAAACTACTTCGCAATATTTCAAAAAGAAATCAATCAACTTGCGTGAACGCCAGCTACCATACTGCTTTACTAAATGAACTGGTGTTTCGTAATGACTCAAGGTTACAATTGGCACCATCCCTCGTTTCAGCATTTCGTCAAATAACTCATCGTAGAACAATAATCCAGCTTCATTTGGCTCATCTTCATCACCAAGCGGGAAAATGCGCGTCCAGTTGATCGATGTTCGAAAACAATTAAATCCCAGTTCTTCCATATACGCTAAATCTTCTTTGTAACGATGATAAAAATCAACCGCTTCATGACTTGGATAATATGCATCAAGATCAATTTCATCATCAATCCCCATCCGAATACCATTGCGGGCTAGATCAGCAATGCTTAATCCTTTGCCAGCTTCCTGATAGCCACCTTCGGCTTGATTAGCCGCAATTGCACCTCCCCACATAAAATCATCTTTAAAATCACTTCTTTTAACCACGGTATACTCCTTTCAGACTTACCATACTATTTATCACCCCCATAAGGGCAGGCTTTCTGTATAGCTGCTCATTTGACTTGCAGTGTACATGCATGTAATACTTTGTCCTGCTTACTATACAATAACTTGACTTGAAATACTTCTTCTTGATCTGTGATGGTAACTTTGTTTCACTTTTTACAATCTTTTGACCACTATTCAGAAAATAAGACACCATCTGTTCCAAGTGAATATACAATAAAAAACATCTGTCTTAGACAGATGCATGAATCAATGATACTAATAAAATTATAGACTATCGTTCTTATCCTGAAACACCGCTGTATAAACCCCTATTTTTTTGTCTAATATCTGCAAGGCCTCCTGCATCTTTGTCAGTTTCATGCACAGCTGCTCGCGCTGCTCCATCAAAATATCCAGCCGCCTTGGTTTGGTGTGCTCTCCTTCATAGTATAAGCCGATAAATTCTTTTAGCACTTCTACTCCTACATCTGCTGCTCGCATGCACTTAACAAAGTTGATTCGCCGCAAATCTTCTTCCGTATATTCCCGAATCCCACTTGCATTTTTTCCAACCGGGGCCAATAACCCCTCTTTTTCATAGTATCGCAAGGTATCTTGCGATAGTCCTGTCATATTGCTTACTTCCTTAATTTGCATAAAAATCCCCTTTACCTATTTTTATAAGCTATGTCTTATTCGCTGCCTTTAGTTTACTATGTGGAGTACACTCTAAGTCAAGCAAAATTTTATGCCAATTCAAAAAGAGAAAAAGGTCTTCTCAGACCTTTTACTAACTTCTTGATGTCCCTACACTAACATTGAATATTTCTTCCGGCCGATAACGGCATGGGGATTTATAGCCTTTGGCATTGCACGTAGTCTTCAATCCATCATTTCCCCAACCAAGGCCAAAATCAAATTGTCCTTTTGTCTTAAAATGCGTAATGACAGATTCCAAACTGGATGTTCCAAAATACATGACTTCAATATGAGCATGCGGGCCGCTGGAATTTCCGCTTGAACCAATCGTACCGATTTGCTGGCCTTCCATTACGGTCAATGCTTTACCATCCGGGGACGGCCATTTCAAATATTTAGATACCCCACTTTGCATATGCCCGATCTTCACGGCATAAGTCTTGCCACTTACTTGCATTGCCATCAAGACATGGTTGCCTGCTCCTGCAGAACCCGGTGTACCACACCAGTTTCCTAAACCGCCATATGTCGGGCAATTATCATTGACAAAGAGAATGACTGCGTTGGCCGGCGCATAAATTGGTGTTCCCACCGCAGCCGCAAAGTCCGTTCCCAAGTGCACGCAGCGATTAGCTCCATAGGCACAGAAGCTTGCCGGATAATACCATGTACCAGCCGATATATTAAACCGCTTGAGCGGCATCGTCCAGCCAGCAGAAGGTTTCAGATTCTTCAAGCTTGACAAGTCAGACAATGCCCGTTGTACTTCCTTCAGGTTTTGTGCTGCTTTCTGCTGTGCTGCTTCCGCTTGTGCTTCTCTGGTATGATAATATTTCAATAGTTCATTTTGCTTTGCTTTTGTTGCTTCATTGATGCGTTTGGCTTCTTGAAGCTGTGCTTTTTTATCTTCCAAACTCTTTTTCTGTTCATTTAATTCGTCTTTATCTTGTTGCAGCAGCTTCTTCTGCTCTTCCAAGTCCCGAATTTGCTGTTTATCATATTCTGTAATATCATTTACGCCTTCTACCCGGCGAATGAAGTCCACAAAGTCCTTGGCTCCCATGATAAAATCTGCAAAGGCATTGGTTGCCATCAGTGATTGCACACTTTCCATTCGCGATTTGATCGTATTATGACGCTTTTCAATATCTGCTTCACGTAATGCAATCTGTTCTTCCAGCAATTGGATGCTCTTTTCCAATGCACTGATATTACGCTGGGTAATATCAATTTGCGATTGCAGATTTTTTATCTTATTCGACAAGGAGTTGATGGTATTCTGTGTTTTCTTAATATCGGCCGCAATATTTTTCAATTCTTTCTCAATATTGGCCAATTCTGCTTCCATCTGTTTATTTTTTTGCTTCAGATATTCGTAAAAGCTGTCGCAAGTCCGCTCATCCGCCTCACTTAAATCGGAAGCCATGCAAAACTCAATATAATAATCTTCTCTTTGGGCGAAATCATTTGTTGAGGAAGTCGTACTAACTTCTAAAGGTGTCAATCCATAAACAAGCAATATGACAAGACATACTACTTGCTTCCATACTTTCTGTTTCATCGCTTCCACCATAAGAAGCGGGAAACCGATATGTAACTGCCAATTAAGCCTACTGCTACGCTGGCAGCAATCAGTATCGCAATAATCTGATACAAAAATGGATATGGCAGAATCAGCGGGAACATTTCCGTAAAGAACACTCCATTTAAGCTTGCATACAGATACGGATATCCGAATGCACAAATAACGATCGGGATGACAGCACCTAGCAAACCAATGACAATTCCTTCAATCAGATATGGCGTACGAATGAAGCCATTGCTGGCACCCACAAGACGCATAATCGAAATTTCTCTTTGCCGTGAGAAGATTGCAATTTTAATGGTATTGGAAATCAGAAAGATAGCCAGTGAAGTCAAAACGAGTACAAAGATCAATCCGCCGCTTCGGATGGAACCGAATGCATCCATCATTTTCAATACATTCGTTCCGCCATAGCGAGCAGAATAAATACCTTTGATCGCCCCAATGTTTACAGTCACTTCATCAATCATATCACCGCTTTGGACATCAACGATGAATGCACGTTTCAAAGGATTTCCTTCACCGCGATAGTCACCAAACAATCCCCCGTCACTTCCGTATGCTTTAATCAGTTCATCCAGTTCATTATCTTTGCTGGAATAAACCACTTGCTTCACGCCGGCGACGGCAGCGACTTTCTTCTGCAATTCAGGAATATCATCATCCGCAACGGCAATACATACCTGATCTGCTACTTCATCTACAGTTTCATTGCAAATCTTGACATGAATACGCACATCATTTTCGACGCTTTTGGTAAAAGAGTCCAAGTTCATCGCTAAGATGAAGAAAACACCAATCAACAGCAATGTAACTGTAACCGCTGTTGCACTGGAAAGCGTCATAACCGCATTGCGGCTTAACCCATGATATGCCTCTTTGAAATGGCGAGGAACTCCCCGTAATAGTTTAATCACGTGACAAATATCCTCCTTCCATCAAATCCGCAACAACATACCCATTATCTAGCAAGATGGTACGTTTCTTATATTTCTCTACCAACGCCTTATCGTGAGTAACCATTAAGATCGTTGTTTGCTCTTCATGATTGATTCTTTCCAGCAAGCGAATAATCTCTTCTGATTTATCAGGATCCAGGTTACCTGTCGGCTCGTCAGCAATTAATACCTGCGGTTTATTGGCAATGGCTCTTGCAATAGCCACCCTCTGCTGCTGGCCTCCGGATAACTCGTCCGGAAAACTCTTTGCTTTTTCTTCCAAGTCAACCAAACGCAATACTTCCCGAACACGTGAACGAATTGTCAGTGTATTTTCTCCTAAGACTTCCAGGGCAAAAGCGATATTTTCAAATACCGTCTTTTTAGGCAGCAGGCGGAAGTCTTGGTATACCACGCCTACACTGCGCCGAAAATAAGGGATCTTACCAGAACGGATTTTTACCAAGTCGGTATTCGCCACTAAAACTTTCCCTCTGGACGCCGCCTCTTCACAACTTAATATTTTTATCAGAGTGGATTTACCACTTCCGGTTGATCCTATAATATACACAAATTCTTCTTTATTAATAAAGAGACTAACGTCATTTAATGCATGTGTTCCTGTCTTATACACCTTTGAGACATTCTCGAGTTTGATCAAGTTTATCCCTCCAATCTGTTGAATATTATACCATAGAAATTTATTTCCGTACCCCCTAAATCGTTACAAGATAAGGAACAGCAGCCACAGTTTTTATTCATTTCAGTGCCGCTCAGTGTTCTCTTACTGAATGAAAAACAAACTAAAATTGCAACTTATCTTGTTATATTCAACGTTTTTTTGTATTGCTTCTTGACATGGAGTAAACTCTAGTTGGTATACTTTTCCAAATACTTTAGATGGAGAGTCCATATGAAATATAAAAAAAGACAACTAGTTGCACTGCTGTCAGGATCGGTTATTGTTACAACGTGGGGTGTTATCAATATTTGCATCCCTGCGATGAAGCAAGAATTTCCATTGATTCCTTTGCCTTTCATTGAAAATGTTTCCACGATTGCTTCATTATTTATTGTGGTCGGTGTCTTGCTTAGCCAGAAAGTAGCCAAAGCAATTGGATATAAACCAACCATCTTGCTTGGGTTAGCACTGGTTACTTGCAGTGGTATTGCCCCCATATTCCTGCACAGATTCCAATTTGTTTTCATCAGCAGGGCACTGCTGGGCTTGGGAATCGGATTATTTCAAAGTTTACTTGTACAGATGAATACTTTTTTCTACGATGGTGAACAGCGTGTAAAAGTATTTGGCTTGCAAAGTGCCTGCGAAGGATTGGGTGGTATGTTATCAACATTACTTGCAGGTCAATTAATCCTAATTCATTGGAAAGCTGTATTTCTAGTCTACTTGCTTGCATTTTTCTGTTTGCTTTTATATGGCTTATTTGTGCCATCCGTGTCTGTACATGCACTCCATGCCAAAAATGCATCACAAGATTCTTCGCAATTGGTTCGCTTCACAAGCAAAGAAACTATTCAAGTAATTGGTTTATTTACAATAACATTGTTCTTATCTGCCATGTATATGATGATAGGTATTAAAATTACTTCATTGATAATCTTTTTACGCTATGGAACAGCTTCGGATGGTGCATTATTCGCTGCAACAATTGGCTTTGGAGCTATGATTGCTGGCATGGTGTTTCATCGCTTTGTTAGATGGACGAAAAACCTCCTATTTGGAATTTGTCTAGGCTTGTTCGGCACTGCTATGTTTATTATTGGTGTTGCCAACCATCTTTCAATTGCTCTTTCAGGCGCTTTTTTAGCAGGTTTTTCCTTTCGTACACTGGTACCGTATATCCTCCATTATATCAATTCGGGAAAGACAAAAAGCGCCGGCTTTGCTACTTCTTTAATTTTGATAGCAGTAAACCTAGGCGCATTCATCTCCCCTTATACAGCAATGTTTATTGGAGTTATCGCCAATATTTCTAGCCCTCGTACAGTTTTCTTCTATCTTGCAATTATCTTGGTTTGTGCTTCCTTGATTAGCCTCTTGTATGCTAGATATCAAGTATTAAAATCATCTCATATAACTGCTTGATTTTTTATGTTATGAGCAGTGAATGTTTATCTTTTTATATGTTTTTACTTACCAATCCAATAATTCGCTAATATTCGAAATAACATAATCGGGCTCAACCGTTCTTTCAAAGGGTTTCTTTTTCTGAAATGTATTAACCCACACGGCTTTCAAGCCATACTTAATTGGCGCTTCTACCTCCCAAAGATAATTATCTCCTACCATGCAGGCCTCGCAAGCTTCAATTTCACAAAGCTGTATCGCTCTCTCATAAACTTGCGGCTGCGGTTTTCCAAATCCAAGTTCACCTTCAATCAAAATATTATCAAAATATTGTGCAAGATTAAAACGCGAAAGCTTTTCTCGCTGCCTCGTTCCATCACCATTGGTAATCAGCACAAGTTTCTTGCCGTTATCTTTTAATGTTTGAAGTGTTTCATATACATTAGGATAGACATACATCAACTGTTCCTTAAACTTCCCATAATTTTCTACAAGGAATAACTTTCCTTTGTCATGTGTAAGACCCAACTCTGCAAATACAGCACTCACCAATTCTTGACGTATTGCTTTAAAATCTACATTCCCTTTTGGGCGTGTTGTTTCATTCGACCAAAATGCATCGTTAAGTTTGGTAATTCTTTGAGAGAGAACCAAAGGATCAATATCAACTTCTGAAAATAATTCTTTCATTTTAAAGCAAGTTAAATCCCAGGCTTCTTTTGTTCCCCCACTCACGTTAATTAACGTATCATCTAAATCAAAAAATACACCATGTATCTTTTCCAGCATCTCTTCATTCTCCATTTATATAGATCAAACTTCCTTAACGCATGTTACTTACGCTGCAGACAGATAAGATCTTCTAAAATCCTGCTCTCTTTTTCCTGGATTACTGCAGATCTTACCGCTTATAGTATAGCGTCTTGAGTTAACTACAGGTCAAGCAAAAGTTTTCAAATCTTCAAATGGAAATAAATTGTCTGGTTTATTGATTCAACCTGCCATTAAACTCCCTTGCACGCTTGTTCTAATACAGCAATATCCAATTTCTTCATTTCCATAAACGCTTGTGTAACACGTTCAACTTCTTCCTTTGTCCCTTGGTACATCAGATCATTCATTTTATCGTATACAATTTGCCAGGAAACACCGAAGCGATCTTTCAGCCAGCCACATTGCTCAGCCTCGGGATCGGCCGACAGGGCATTCCAATAATAATCAATCTCTTCTTGTGTTTGGCAATTCACCATCAAGGAAAAGGCCTCATTGAATGTAAAATCCCCTTGCAAGCCATGATCCATTGCAGTAAATGCTTGATTGCATAGCGTAAATGATGCAAACTGCAGCTTTCCAGCTTGCTCTTTTGCCTCTTCCGGGTAGAAACTTGCCGTATTGATTTTGGCATCATGAAACAACTCCGTATAGAATGAAATAGCCTCATATGCTTTTCCCCACGCCTCCTGGGAAAACAACAGGCTTGGTACAATTTGATTTTCACTTTCGGGAACCAGCATCAACTGCCAAGAAAGTCCATAGTGATCTTCAATCCAGCCATAATAGGATTGAAAAGGATATGGCTGCAATGGCATCAAAACTTTGCCGCCATCTAAAAAAGCCTGCCACTTCTGGTCTATTTCTTCTTTGCTTTTACACGAAACTGCTAATGATATTGCTGGATTTAGCTTGAAATAAGGACCAGCACTAATCGCTGCAAATTCCATCCCCGCCAGTTTAAAGTGAACCAACTCCGTGTCGCCGGACGGCGTATCAGCAAGAATTGCTGTTTCCAATATGGCAGAGTCCTCAAATAAAGTTGTATAAAATGCAGCTGCTTCTTTTGCTTGGGTGTCATACCATAAATGCGGAATAATTGTTTGCATCTAATCACCTTCCTTGTCTTTTGTTTATCTTAGCATTCCCTGTTTCACTTCGCAATTCTCATGCAGTGATGTATGAAAAAACCGGCATCTGCCGATTACATTTTATACTCAAAAGAAAACCCAAGACCTTTCACTTCCATTGTATTGCTTACGATCATGAACGCATGAGGATCAATCTCATGCACAATTGCATTCAGCTTCGGATATTGGTTTTTGGAAACAACAACAAGAATCATAATTTTAGGTGCCTGTGTATAGCCACCGGTAATCGGAATCAAAGTTGATCCCCGCTCCAGCTGAGCATGAATGCTCTCCATAATCAGCTCATATTTTTCACTGATGATCTGGACGCTCTTTGCATCATGCCCGCCAAACATCAGAATCGCATTCACAGCTGCCGAGCAGCTATATGCGGATATAAGACCAATCAAAACAGCATCGACATTATACGTTACTATCCCAAGAAGGATAGTCAGTGCATCCACAATCATGATGCCTTTGGAAACTTCCAGGTGAAAATACTTATGCAGCAACAGCGGCGGTACATCCATTCCTCCTGTTGACGCACCAACACGAAGCACCATCCCAACCCCGATGCCGCCCAGCAACCCGCCATAGACACTGGCAAGAAAGGGATTGGCAGTTAAGGCTTGAAACCATTGCGGCTTCGTTGCCATCATGCTTAGAATCAAGGGATAGCAGAAGGAGCTGTATGCCGTTTTCAATGCAAACTTCTTACCTAAAAACAAAAACCCTAAGATAAACATGCCAATCACTAAAATGTTGATGATCATCTGCGCTGACAATCCGATTAATGGTTGTACAGCAACCGCAATCCCGGCAACACCGCCTGAGAGCACATGATTAGGCAGAATAAAACATTGAACAGAGTACGCTAACAAAAAATTCCCAATCGTCATGATCACAATATCATGGATAATTTTTCGATAATCATAGCGATGTATCAGACTTTTCTGTTCCATATGATCCTCCACTAACCGATTTGTGCTTTCAGCCATTCATAGATAAAGCCATCAATATTGCCATCCATCACACTGTCTACATTTCCCATTTCAAATGAAGTGCGATGATCTTTTACTAAAGTATACGGGCAGAACACATACGAACGAATTTGTGACCCCCATTCATTGGCTTTCTGTTCCCCCTTGATACTTGCAAGTTTCTTTTCTTGCTCTTCGATATAACGTTGATAGAGCCGTGATTTCAACATATTCATTGCGGCTTCCCGGTTTTGAATCTGACTGCGCCCTGATTGGCAAGATGCCACAAGCCCTGTTGGTTTGTGGGTAATGCGCACTGCCGAGTCTGTTTTATTGACATGCTGTCCGCCTGCGCCGCTGGCCCGATGGGTTTCAACTACCAGATCATTAGGATCAATGCTAATCTCAATTTCTTCCTGAAATTCCGGCATGACATCGACTGAAGCAAATGAAGTATGCCTTCTTCCGCTCGAATCAAACGGTGAAATACGAACCAAACGATGGACTCCGCGTTCAGCCTTCAAATAGCCATATGCAAATGGTCCTTCAATTGCCAGCGTAACTGATTTAATACCAGCTTCATCGCCATCCAGATAATCCAAAACCTTTACTTTGAAGCCTTTGTTTTCTGCATATCGGGTATACATCCGATATAACATCTCGGCCCAGTCCTGGCTTTCCGTACCACCTGCACCTGGATGCAGTTCCACGATCGCATTGCTGCGATCATATGGATGAGAAAGCAATACCCGCATTTCGAACAACTCAAATTCATGCATTCCTTCTTTGTATTCTTCTTCAAGCAGCATCGAAAGATCCGCATCAAATGATTCTTTTACCAGATCAAAAGATTCGGCGATTCCTTCAAAGGTCTTTTGGTTCTTCCGGTACATGCCGATTAACTCTTTTAAATCATTGCATTCATCAATGACTCTTTTTGCTTTCTTTTGGTCATTCCAAAAGTCCGCCTCCATCTGTTCCTGGCTTAGTTTTGCTATTTGCTCCTCTTTTTGAGGAATGTCAAAGTGAATCACCCAACTGGCGAAGTTTATCAATTACCAAATCGATACCTTGTTTCATTTCATATAGTTCCATAAAAACTCCTTATTCTTTTCCTTTTACTTGTTTCTCAACAATCTTCAAGTTTACGCAATAGGTAATAACTTCTTTCGAAATACTGCCCATCATATCTTCAAACATCTGATATCCTTCCGCAATATATGCCTGCAATGGATTCGACTGCGCATAAGAACGCAAATGAATTCCTTCTCTGAGTTTGCTCATCATGTCAATATGATCAATCCAGTTGCGATCCATAATTTTTAGTACGATCATTTTCTCGAATGGCAAATATTCATCTTTAAAATCAGCTGTTTTTGCTTCATAAATAGCCCACCCACGTTCAAACAATGTTTCTTCAATTGCCTGCAGCGTCATGGTTTCAAATTCTTGCGCTGTAATTAAATCAGACGGCATACCCAATACTTGGATTGCCTTCATCAATTCTTCCCCGTTCACAACAGGCTCTTTTGCTGTATGATCAGTAAAATCCTGTACATAGCCATACATGACACGCTTAAACATATCTTTTACGATCAAGTGTGCTTCCGGGTGTTCCAAGATGTAGTTGCGCTGCTCATAGATTACTTCTCTTTGCTGACGAAGTACATCATCATAATCCAAGAGCGTTTTCCGCATGTCAAAGTGATTTCCTTCTACTCGTTTCTGAGCTGAGGCAATCGACTTGGTAACCATCTTGGATTCAATTGCAGTATCGCCAAGCTGCTGGAACAAACCGGCAACTTTCTCACTGCCAAAGCGAATCATGATCTCATCTTCCAAAGATACATAGAAACGGGAATATCCAGGGTCTCCTTGACGGCCGGAACGTCCGCGCAGCTGATTGTCTATACGGCGTGATTCATGACGCTCACTGCCTAATACGCATAGTCCTCCTAAAGCCACAACCCCTTCTCCGAGCTTAATATCGGTACCACGTCCTGCCATATTGGTGGCAATGGTGACAGAGTTGCGTTCCCCGGCTTTCGCAATGATTTCTGCTTCGCGAGCATGGTTCTTTGCATTCAGCACTTCATGGCGAATTTTTCTTTGTGTCAGCAATTTAGAAAGCAGTTCGCTGGTTTCTACGGCAATGGTCCCTACCAGTACCGGTTGTCCGCGGCGATGGCATTCCATGACTTCATTAATCAATGCATTGTATTTTGCAGCCTTGGTACCATAAATTGCATCCGGGTGATCTTCCCGCGCAATCGGTAAGTTCGTTGGAATTTCCATAACCCGCATGTTGTAAATCGAACGGAATTCTTCTTCTTCCGTCTTTGCAGTACCAGTCATACCCGCTAATTTCGAATACAAGCGGAAAAAGTTTTGATATGTAATAGTTGCTAATGTAGATGTTTCCTGTTTGATCGGAACAGCCTCTTTAGCTTCAATTGCTTGGTGCAAGCCATCGGAGTATGCACGTCCTTTCATCAGACGTCCGGTAAATTGGTCGACAATGATAATTTCATTGTCTTGCACAACATATTCCACATCTTTTGCCATGATGTAATTGGCTTTTAAAGATTGGTGCAAGTGATGCACAAGCTGCGTATTCGCCAAGTCATACAAGTTCTCTACTTTGAACCGTGATTCTGCCTTGTCGGCTCCTTGTTCTGTAAGCAGGATTGTTTTCGTTTTGACATCAATTTCGTAATCATCATTTTCGCGCAGGCTCTTCACAAAACTATCCACTGACTGATAAAGATTTGCGGTTTCTCTTGCTCCTCCCGAAATGATGAGCGGTGTGCGGGATTCGTCAACCAAAATGGAGTCCACTTCATCGACAATCGCATAATGCAACGGCCGCATGACACGTTCTTCAATTTGCGTCACCATATTATCACGCAGATAGTCAAAGCCCGCTTCTGCATTGGTTGTATACATAATATCGCATAAGTATGCATCCCGTTTTTGTTTCGGCGTCAATGCACGCAAGTTGACACCTACGCTAAGACCTAAAAACTTATGAATGGCACCCATATTTTCAGCATCTCGCGCTGCAAGATATTCATTCACGGTAACGATGTGAACACCTTTACCTGTCAAGGCATTCAAATAAGCCGGCATAACAGAAGTCAGTGTTTTCCCTTCCCCTGTTTTCATTTCAGCGATATCACCTTCATGCAAGACAATAGCCCCCATGATTTGGACAAAAAACGGATACTCTTGCCGTACACGGACGGAGGCTTCCCTAGCTACAGCATAGGCTTCACTTAACAAATCATCCAGTGTTTCGCCTTTGGCAAGGCGATCTTTGAATTCTTGTGTTTTAGCTTTTAATTGCTCATCGCTAAGTGCACGTATTGTATCTTTCCATGCATCTACTGCTTTGGCCTTTTGTTCAATTTTTTTTAGTAATTTTTTGTCAACACTAAACAGTTGATCAATAAAACTTGCCATGTATCAATTCCTCCAGTTGCTTTCTTATTTTACCATGATTAGAAACAAAAGAAAACGTTTCCTCTAAAACGATTCCCTTCCCTTTGTTTGATTTATATGATGATGGTTTAGATTGTGATAGGATAGACAAAGTAAAATCATAAAAAAGGTTGAATAAATCAACCCTTTTAACTAGATTCTTACGATATTGCGAGCTTGCAATCCACGGTCAGTTTCAATCAGTTCAAATTCAACTTCTGCATTGTCATCGACTGTTTTGAAGCCTTCCATTTGTAATTGGGAATAGTGGAAGAAAACGTCTTTTCCATCTTCTAGTTTGATGAAGCCGTACCCCTTCTCCTTGTTGAACATCTTAACTTTTCCTGTCATCCTAAATATCCTAATACCTTTCTTTCAATTCGTGGTAATCCACGGAGTCATTATAACACTGATTTATAGAATGTACAATATTCTTTCAAATTTTGCCTTTGTTTAAAGCCATATCATACATTGCTTATGACAGCATCACGATCACTATACTTTGGCAACATTACGAGCTTGCGGACCACGTTCATTTACAATTAGTTCAAATTCTACCAATTGTCCTTCTTCCAAGGATTTGTACCCCGATTGCTGGATTTGGGAATAGTGAACAAAAATATCGTTTCCATTTTCTTGAGAAATGAACCCAAACCCCTTTTCTGCATTAAACCATTTTACTTTCCCTTGCATTCTAATTCTCCTTTCACTGCTAAAAAAAGTATATTTTATTTCTGTACCCGTTACAATCATTTCTTGTCGCCTTATTTCGACAGCAATGGATGGATTCCGGCAACCAGCACTTCTGCTTGCTGCTGTTTCAGCAACGCTGCACAGTGATGTAATGTGGCTCCTGTTGTCATTACATCGTCGATAAACAATATGTGCTTCTCTTCCATTTCATGCCAACGATCTTGCGAATTTAATTGAATTACCGATTCAATCGTTGTTCTATTTCGTTTTGTTTGCAGCGCTTGCTTGTGCGGTGCGATTTTTCGGAAAGGACAGATCATATTCTTGCCAATTCCCCGAAATAGTTCTTCTACATGATTGAATCCTCTTCGCTCATCATCCTCATGCCATGAAGGCATTCGTACGCATAAATGCGAATGATAACGCTTCTTCAGCTTTGCATGATAAGGATACAAAAAGACAGGCGCTACCCGTATATCCCCAACCCCCTTGAAACGGTAGAGCAATGAGCGCAATTCTTCATCATATTGATAGAGATAGGTCACTTGCAGACCCTGCACTGTGACAGTTCGGATACCTCCCTCCAATTTTCTGCGACAAGAAATACAAAGTAAATCTTGATTCAGACCCAGCAGACGCCTGAAGTCTTCTAACAACTCTCCGCAATTGATGCAGCGTTCATCTTCTTCAAAGAATTGATGCATTGCTTCACGCATTTGCTCTTTCGCAAGCAAAGTAATAATCCCTCCCCTTCAAAAGCCATCGGGCTGCGTCCAATTCTTCCAACGATCTGAATCAATGTCGCCTCATCAAAAACCGAATGACTGGCATCCCAAATAGCTACTTGTACATCTTCAATGGTAATTCCCCGCTCTAGTACTGTCGTGCATACCACTACTTGATACTGCTTTGCTTTAATTTCTGCAAGCAGTTCTTCCCGTCTTTCGCTTTGCGATGTAAACAGGCAGATTGATCTCATTTGTGACAGAATATAAGCAATGCGTTTTGCTTTGCGAATTGTCGGAACAAAAAGCAAGACCACCTTTTTATGATGCCGTTGCAAAAAACATAGCAATGAGATTGCCAATACCCAGCTAAATCCATATTGTACCTTCGGAATGCAAAGAGGATGGCCATGCGGGCGTTGGAAAAGCGTTACCTCCCAAACCAAGCCTTGTTTCACCTTTTGTTTTAATACATGATCAGGCGTTGCTGTCATGTATACAAACGTCCCCTTGCATGCTTGGTGAGCGATATGTTCCAGCAGCTTATTCCCTTTATAAGGAAATGCATCTACTTCATCCAATATCAAAACATCAAACGACCCTGCATAGCGATATAGTTGATGCGTCGTACAAAGAATGACACTTGCCTCCAAGACATCGTGGTGATCCCCATATACAGCACAAACACTTGTCTTTGGAAACGCTTTTCGAACTCTTTTTTCCAATTCGGCCACAACATCACGTCTTGGAATAGCCAAACCAATTCTTTTACCTGCACGCAGACAATATGTAATTAGCGGAAAAATCATTTCTGTTTTCCCGGCACCGCAGCAGGCATGAAGCAAAACATCCTGATTATCTTTTACATGACGCAGTATTTGCTCGCTGCATTCTTTTTGCAGTTTAGTTAGTGCAAAGGGCAGCTGAAAATCTCCGTAAAACATTGTTAAACTCGGCCATTCTTTGCTAGCCAAAGATTCTCCGACAAAACAACGACCGAACGCAATGCATGCGGTACAATAGGTTCCTTTGGGGATCGTTTTAAAGCTCCTTTGGTTTTGATTGCCGCAGCGTGCACATACATACCAGTCAGCCATTTTTTCTCCTTTCAATACTATCTTTCGATTTCAACTAAAAAACTCCTATATACTCACAAAAAAAGTTATATTCACCTGGCAAGCAAACACCGTTTTTCGTCTAAACAAAAAAACAGATAAGCTGCGCTTATCTGAATTTATATCTTACATTATGACTGCACCCTGCGAATATATTGGACACCAATGCAACCAATCCCCGTGTGGGCACCGATCACAGAAGCCAGCTGCTGGTACAGCACTTCACATTTCGGAAAATTTTCCCGCATTTTAGCCAGCATTTTTTGTCCCGTTTCATCATCCGCCACATGACCGACAGTAAGCAAATAATTTTCATCAATTTCATGTTCATGAAAAATCTCTATAATAGTATCAAGAGCCTTTTGCATGGTTCTTACTTTTTCAAACGAATCAATCTTGCCATCTGTATCCTTGGAAACACGTAGAATCGGCTTAATTTTCAACAGGCCGCCTAATGTTGCAGCCATCGGTGTCAACCGTCCGCCTTTGCTTAAATGCTTCAGGTCATTTGGTACGATAATCGTAATACTGTCGTCAGAACATCTTTGGAGCAATTCTTTTACCTCTCCAACTGTTTTTTGCTCATCATCCAGCAACTGCCTAGCCTGCTGCACCAAATACAGCTGATTAGAGAACGTAGAATAGCAATCTACGTAATGAAACGGAATCTCCAAGCGGTCTGCTGTCGCAACCATCGCCGAAATAGTTCCGGATAAACCTGTGCAAATCGGCACAGCAAAAATAGCATCATAGCCCGCTTCTTTCAAAGTAATAAATAACTCTTCAATTCGGCCAAGCGGCGGCATCGATGTTTTTACAATATGATTTTGCTTTACATGCTGATATACCTCATCAGCACTGATGGTTTCTCCTTCCAAATACGGAATACCATCAATCGTCAGCTGCAATGGCAATACGAAGATACCTGTATTTTCTGCTTGAGAACGGGTGATTCCACTTCCACTATCCGTGACAACTGCGATTCGCATTGGGGATACCTCCTATTTTTTAATAAATTGAATTGCGACACATCCGGGACCACCTTGGGTGATCATTGCCGGACTTAACGAAATCGTCTCTATTTCTACATGAGGAAATGCTGCTTTCAACTTTTGGATTGCTTGCTCACATTTTTCGATTGCATCTGCATGAGACACATAAATGCGATGGCAGATATCTAAATTCGCTTTTCTGAATTCTTTGACAATCTGATCCACTGCCATGCCAAAAGTTCGAGCCACATGAAACTTATCTAAACGAGTGCCATCTCTGGTTTGCATGACTACCGGATTAATCTTCAGAAGACCACCCATGGTAGCCGCTAAGGTCGTCATTCTGCCACCACGTTTCAAGAAGCCAAAATCGGATGGCATCAAATACGATTGACACTCACTTAACTTTTCTTCCAGCTGCGTTACAATTTCTTTGACACTTAATTTCTCTTCAGCCAATTTCGCAGCCAATTCCACCAGGTATTTCTGCGGACCACACAGTGTGCGAGAATTAAATATGGTAATACGCTCTTTATTATGACACATATTCTTAGCGCTTACAGCAGTTTGAAACGTACCGGACAATCCATCCGCAATGGTGATTTGCAGAATATCGTGATCTCCGGCATGCTCAAATTGTTCAACTACCTCCCCAATTGGTGGTTGTGAAGAGGTTGGAATTACCTTGTTATGGATTTGTTCAAGAATCGTCTTAGAAGACAACTCCTCCATGTCTTGATAATCCTTCCCTTGCAATGTAACTCGTAATGGAATCACGTGGATATTCTTGGATAGCCCTTCTTCCATGTTCATCATACAACCAGAATCAGTAAAAATCTTAACCATTCGTTCTCCTTCGAACAAGCCTTACTTATAACTTGCTTAATTTTCTACCTGCTTGCATCGCAATACAACCCATACCAGCGTGTGCAACAAGAACAGGCGGTAAATCGATTACATGAATGCTACTATTAGGATATACTGTTTTGACCAAAATTTCAACTTCTTCGATTCTCTTTCGATGATCTGCATGTAATAAATAGACTTCTAATTCTTGATCTGGGATCTGCAAAGCAGCAATTTCCTGTAAAATGATCTCATTTACCTTCTTGTCAGTCTTTGCAACAGCATATTTGTCAATTGTCTGCCCATCATTTACCAGCTTCAAAACAGGCTTAATTTTAAGCAATGTTGCCATCATAGCTGCTGCTGCCGAAATACGGCCGCCCTTTTTTAACTGATCCAGCGTCTGCGGAATAATCAATGTTGCCGTATGCGCACTAAAGGTAGTTGCTGCTTCAGCAATTTCCGCAAAACTGCAGTCTTTGCTTCGTTCCAGAAATAACTTCGCAACCATTTGCTGGATTCCCGCCAGGTTGTTCGCATCAAATACATGTACATGTTCCATCTGCAGCTGCTTGACAACCAAATCAATCGTGCTGTAAGTGCCGGACAAACTTTTTGGCAGCGTGACAATGATAATCTCATCATACTGGTCCTTCCATTCACGCAGTTTTTCTTCAATATAACCAATATTAACTTGGGAAGTGCTCACTGCTTTACCGGCTCGAATTGCTTCATAGACCGCTTCGGTGTCAATTCCGATCATGTCTTGGTATACATCCTTTTCAATAATAACACTTAATGGTAAAATAGCGATACCCAACTCTTTTGCTTCTTCTAAAGAAAAGGAAGATGCGGAATCAGCTACAATTAATATATTTCTCATAATGCCTCCTATTGTTTTAACTTCAAACTATTTGATATTATAAGGAATTACCCTTCAATAGTCAATGAAAAAGAAAGGAAAATCATGCTAC
The DNA here is from genome assembly GCA_023388995.1 of Bacillota bacterium. Lineage (GTDB taxonomy): Bacteria > Bacillota_I > Bacilli_A > Erysipelotrichales > Erysipelotrichaceae > JAEWFD01. The sequence goes on along the minus strand of JAEWFD010000020.1, from coordinate 23,852 downwards.
GACTAAAAGACGATTTCACACATACGCTCGAGCTTTCGAAATCCAGATTCATCTGTTATGCTCATCGCGTCTTTCATGAAGCAGAAGCAAAAGAATTTCTCATGCAAATCAAGAAGCTGCATCCTGCTGCCAACCATCATTGCTATGCATACGTCATTGGTAGCCATCATGACATTTCCCGCTCCAACGATGATGGCGAACCTTCAGGTACCGCTGGCTCACCAATGCTGGAAGCATTGCGATTAAGCGGCATTCATGACTGCATGTGTATTACGGTTCGCTATTTTGGCGGAATCAAGCTAGGTGCCGGCGGTCTGGTACGCGCTTATTCCAGCTCTGTCAGCGAAACACTGAAAATAGCCCCCAAAGTGCAGCTTACTCTTGTATATCATTACCAGATGTTGTTTGGTTATGAATGGATTGGAAAATTAGATTATGTTCTGCGCACACAAAACGCCACAATCCTGCAGCAGGACTATGGCGAATCTGTCAGTTATGATTTTTATGTATACGATCATTCTTTTTTGAGCCAGATTCAGGAATTGACCAGCAATACAATCATTCCAAGCTTTCTGAAAGAAGAATGGATCGAACTGCCTTTATAGCTTCCACATTTCGCTGAAACTTACAAATGGAATTTCATCGGCATTCTTTTTTGCCATTCCCCGTTGTTCTTTAATATCCCCATTATGACGTTCAGCCAAAATCTGCTTGTTCATCATGTATTGGACATACAGTACTTTCTTAATCAAGAACCAGCGGATAATATGCTCATAAATTTGAGCATCCTTATTCTCAGAAGCAGCTACCGCTTCCCGTACTTGATCTTTTAATTCATTGGCATAAGACAGGCAGTATTCTTTCAATTCGTCATAATTTTTAAAATAATCACGGTCTAACTTACGCTGAATGATTCCTGTCTTAACATTGCGCAAGAACAATTCCTGGAAAACTTCCGAGGCTTGATCATAGTTTTCGGCCGCAAAGGCGATAATTTCATTGCGCGCATTTTCCACCATTCCCATTGGCTCTGTCAAGCAATAATACAACCCTTTGGCTTTCAAGTATGCATCCTTGCCTCCCTCAACAAGAATCATAGCTCTTTCTTCCCCGGTTGTATTTTGTCCGTAAATTAAATACGGAAACACCAATTTCCCTTTTGGCAGCTTAAACGCATCTTTATAACGAATGATCCGATTAGTAACAACTTTCGGATTAATATCAAGCCCTAAATTCACACAAATCTTGATACTAGGCTCCTTTTCAACCAGGTCATTCAAAAACTCCTTAAATTCTTCATTTCCTTCTTGTTCTTCCAATACCAGCAGATAATCTTCTACATAGCCATTGAAGTCACAAATCCCCTGTTCTGCACTTCTACTTTTTATTTCTACGCCAGACAAGCAAGTGTAAATCGCCATACTTTCGCCTCCTCATATCTAGGTTATACTACATTTGACCAAAAAGTAAAATACGTTTTGCATATTTTTTAGTAATTTGTAAGCGGTTTTAACTAAAAATGGCTTTGAATTTCAAAATAATTGCTTTATGGCATACAATATCTGCTTTTTACGTGCTTGAATCGACTTTCAACTTGCATATTATTTTTCATTCCCTTGAAAGAAAACATAGCAACTGCTAATATACTATGCTATAATAGCAAAAAGATACAGAGGAGGATGGATTATGAAATTGATATTAGCGATTGTTTCTGATGACGATTGTGCCGAGGTTTCTTCCTCATTGACGAAGGAAAAATTTTCAGTCACACGACTTGCAACAACAGGCGGTTTTCTGAAATCCGGAAACTCGACATTGATTTGTGGAGTTGACGATGATAAAGTGCAAACTGTCATAGACATTATCAGCAACCATAGCCGGAAAAGAACACAAATTGTTCCTTCCAGCGGCACCTTTGACATCGGGCGTTATGGCTCTTACCCAATTGAAGTACAAGTGGGCGGCGCTACAATCTTCGTTGTAAACGTAGAAGAATTCGTAAAAGTATAAGCTAAAGGGAGCGCCTGCTCCCTTTTAATTTGCTTCTATAATTTCATTGTTTTCATCACGACTTGCTTTGCGTCTGGTAAAAGGACGAGCTTCGCAAATTATGATGGCAGCCACAAATAATAAGCCGCCAAATAACAGCCGGTTATTAAACGCTTCATATCCAAGCAACACGGAAAGCACCGATCCCAACACCGATTCCGTTCCCAAAAGCAGGGATGTTGTAGCTGGGGGCACAATACGCTGACAAATGGCTTGGATCAAAAAAGCCAGACATGATGAGAAAATGGAAATATACAGCAAGCCGCCATATCCGCCCGTTGGCTGGATTGGTGCTTGAAAAGGAATCAAGGCTAATCCTAATACTCCCATGGTCAACAGCTGTACTCCTGCCAACGATAAAGGTTCATGCATGATTGCAATTTCTTCCAGCAAGACAATCTGGAAGGCAAAGGCAACAGAACCAAGCACCAGCAGCAAATCACCAAGATGCAATGAAAAGCCGGCAGTAAAGGATAGCACACCGACACCGATCATCGCTAAACCCATCGCCAGATAAACATCCAATACAATGCGCTTCTTTTTATAGATCCGCAAAATAAACGGCACAATCATAATATACAGTGCTGTGATGAAAGCACTATTTGACGGTGTTGACAATTCCTGACCCACAGTTTGCAAAGCAAATCCGACAAAAAGAAAAAAGCCCAGCACAACGCCGCTTCGGAGCAGATATGTTTTTTTCCACCAATGGGTTTTACTGTTAGCGGCTAACAACAAGCTGCCCCCAAGCAAGCCGCGAATCGCTAAAATATGATACACACCCCATCCATGGTCCAACGCATTTTGGACACCTATAAAGCCGCCGCCCCACATTAGCGCAGCCAGCAGCAACATCACTCTGGGAAATAAATAATTTGCTTTCAACCTACCACCTCATAACAAAATGCCTTATAATTATACTATATCTGCTGATGCTTGAACAGTGAATCAAAAGACGAAAACGAGGTGCCGTATGAATAAACCCCTTACAATTGTGGTTGCTCCGCAACAGATCCATATAGATTTGAAAAAACGATGGATGAAACAACAAAAAACAAGATCCATCCAGATGGTTTCTTTTTTGACGTTAAGCCAGTTTTTAGCACAATATCAACAGGAACCTCCACTAAATGAGCAGCAGCAGCTCATCACCATGTACCATACCTTGCAGCAATTTCCAGCTCATGTGTTTGCTTCGGTCCTGCTCTCTGTCAGTTTTTTGCAGGAATTGATGCGCATTATGAATGACCTGCTTGACCACGGTGTTGCATTGGAAGACTTTCCAGCCGACAACCGGTCGCAGCAGGAGTTGAAAGCCATTCTATTGCATTTGCGTGCTTCCATGCGCTTCGCAGCAGATCAGCGGGCTGCCTGCTTAGCTGCCATGTGTCAGGAACTTGACTTATCCCATGTATGCTTCACAAACATCAAGCCGACCACTTTTTTCGAAGAACAAATTCTGAAAGCAGCGTTGCTGCGTCATGCACAGCTGGATGAAATTGTTTCTTTGCCAAAAGAAATCAGTTACCGCTATGCGATCAATATTCGCCAGGAAGTAGAAGCTTGCGCCCAGGAAATTTGCCTGCGGCTGCACCAAGGTGTCACTTACGATCAATTGCAAGTTATCGTCAGTGATCAATCTGCCTATCGGAGCATGATAGCACATGTCTTTCCGCGCTATGGATTGCCCTATTATCTAGTCAAAGAAGCGCAAAAGACAATCATGCCGCAAATATTTGAGGCTTTGTTCCAATATTACCGCAAGCCGGACACAGCCACGTTCATTGATCTTGTTGTACAGCCGTTCTGGTCTTTTTCCTATACCGACGATTGGAAGCAATACATTACGGCCTTCTCCCTCTCCCACGACCAGCTATTTCAGCCATATGAGGCTGTCACCCATCTTAATCAGGCAGTCAATACCTACATGCGTGATCATTTGCAAAAGCTGCAAGATCATGCATCGCAAACACAGTGCGAAGTGAATGCTTTGCTCAGCCAGATCGACACTCATCAGTTTTCCGGCATCGTTCAATCGTGGTATACCCTGATTCAAGCCAAAGAACAAACCTTGCTGCCGCAAGATATTTCCTGGCTGAACCAATTCCGCCAGACCATGCAGCCTTTGCTTCCGGCATTGGATGAGCTTCCTTTAGCGGGCGCCTGTGATTTTGCACGTTCGTTCTTATCCTCCATTCAGGTGGCTGCACCGCGAAAACAACCTGCTATCCTCATCGGGGATTTAAATCATCCTTTTTTGCCTGCTACATATGGCTATGCCCTTGGCCTGCACCAAGCACAATATCCCAATTTCAAAGCTCATACAGGTATTTTCGACGAAACAATTGCGGGTTTGCTTCCGCAATATGAATCACTAGCCAGCCGCTATCACCGCCATATGGATCATCATTATAAAGTGCTGCAACTGGCAACACATCTGGTTCTTTCCTATCCGCAAGGCAACTTTGAAGGAAAGACATATGAATCCTCACTTGATCTGGAACTGCAGTTTCAATTGCCGAAAGCATCTGCCTGGCAGCTTGCAGAGCTGCATCATTACCAATCAACTGCCCACCATCTAGATCCTGCATTAGCCAAGCCATTATTCTTCAAAGCCAATGATCAAGGCTGGGAACTTAGCGGTTCTGTTTCCCAATTTGAAACATACGCCCGCTGTCCTTATGCTTATTTCTTAAAATACGGGCTTCGTTTAGAAGAGCCGAAGCAATTCAGTTTGATGACAGCCGAAATCGGAACCATTTACCATGCCTTTCTTGAGCAAGCCATCAATGCCCATGGCAAGCAATATACAGCAGTCCCTGACCATGCCATCAAACAATGGATTCAAGAGCAACTGCGTCCCTATCGGGAACTATTTCCGGATGATACCCGCTTATTTTCCCTGATTGAGGAGCAAGTCTTTCATGTTTTAAAAACAGCATTGATGCAATTGCACGCCATGGAACAACATACTTCTTTTGTGCCGGTGCATACAGAGTATCAATTCAATCACATCATTGCAACATTTGAGGATATTACCATTCGCTTAAGAGGGGTTGTTGACCGCATCGATGAGATTGCCCATGGCTTTCGCATTATGGATTATAAAAGCTCCGACCGTTCATTCAGTCCGGCCCAATTCTATGCCGGCTTAAGCCTGCAATTGGTTTCCTATATTAAAATCTTAGCAGAAATCTTGCAGAAGCAACCATTTGGGGCTTATTATTTCAGCTTGCGTCCCAAAGAAGCAACACACGTTCCTTACGATGTAGACAAACGGGCAAAAACCGTATCCTATCAAAGTGAACAAGAATTTATTGATCGTTTAAATAAGCCAGCTAAGCTGACAGGAATCACGTTCATTTCTAAAGAGTCTGATATTTTGCTATTGGATGATAGTCAGTCCTTTGTACAAGGGCTATCCCAATCAGCTAAGGGTATCAGCGTCAAAAGCCCCAAAGAGTTCGAAAAGATTACCGCCCAGCTGGAACAGCTTTATCACATCCTGGCTCAAAAGCTGATGGAAGGGCAAATCCCGTTAACTCCGGTTGAACGGGCTTGTACTTTTTGTCCCTATCGGCTGATCTGTCATTTCCAAGGACAGCAGATAAAACCGAAACCTTGGATACAACCGGAAGATGAGACGCAGGAGGAGTTTGCATGACAACTTGGACACCGCAGCAATCACAAGCCATTCATACAACAGGCAAGAATATTACTGTTTCTGCTTCTGCAGGCAGCGGAAAAACAACAATTCTGGTAGAGCGGATTTTAACCCGCATGCTTCACGACCGCATTCCGGTGGATCGTATGCTGGCGATGACCTTTACCGAAGCAGCTGCCAGCGAAATGAAGAAACGGTTGTTTGCAGCTCTTACGAAGGCAAAAGAACAAGCGCCAGCTGCTGAGCAGTCTTTCATCGAGGAGCAAATGGTGCTGTTGCAGCGAGCACAAATATCAACCATTCACTCCTTTTGCCTATCCATTATCCAAGAAAATTATGCATTGATCGGGTTCAGTTTGAAACGGCTGCAATCCATTATCGGCGATGATCAGGCTGCAGCATTGCAAAGACAGGCAATGCACAGAACGCTGTCTCAATATCAGCATCACGAAGCATTTCCGCAATTAAAGCAATATTGCTCGCATCAGCCGCAGGACCATGAAGTACTGGAACAGCAAATACTGGCTATGGCCGATGCTTTGGCAGGACTATCAGATGTTTCCGCCATGCAAACTCTGCTGGCAGACATTTACCAAGCTCGTTCTTTTGCGCAGCTTCCAGCACTTATCAGAGATGCCTATTTCCGGCATTTAGAAGATTACTGCTTTTATATCGAAGAAACTCTGCAGCAAATGGAACTTAGCTATATTGGTGATAAGGACAGCAAAATCGCTGTCAAACGGCTGGCATTAGAAGCAATGAAAGAAGCCTGCGAACAACAGGCATACACAACCTTTTGCCTTCATTTTGAATCCTATGTTACCAAAATACCCGCAACCTGCAAAGACAGTGCGTATTATACAGCACTGCGCAGCCAGCTGACAGACCTTGACAACTATTTCACTACCATCCTGTTTGATGAACATACTTTATGCAAAGACATGCAGGAACAATATCCGCTCATCCAGCTGCTGGTTGACATGGCATTGCACTATCGTGCGGAGTATGCCTTGCTGAAAGAAGAAGCAGAAGTCATGGACTTCGAAGATATGGAAGCCAAGGCTTTGGAGTTATTGACGATTCATGATCATGAAATTGCCAAGCGGTACCAGGAACGTTTTATCGATATTCTGGTAGATGAATACCAGGATTCTTCCTATCACCAGGATACCTTGATCCGGCTGATTCAAAACAAAGACAATGTCTTCCGTGTCGGAGATGTCAAGCAATCCATTTACCGCTTCCGCGGTGCAGTTCCCAGCCTGCTAAAAGGATACATCGGTTCGGCAGAACAGTTTGACGAAGTCATTCACTTGCAGCACAATTACCGCAGCAATTCGCAAATTATCCATTTTGTGAATCAGCTGTTTCAGGTGATGATGCGTCTGCCTCGCTTGGAATGCTTATTTGAAACGCAAGACGTTGCCCATGTCGGCACATCGCACCAAATGACGGATCAACCTAGTATTTCTTTGCATGTTTTGCAAACCGATTTGCTGAAACTATCCGATCAAGACGATGATCGAAATACGGAAGAGAAAACTGCAGCCTATATCGCCGGATGGATCTTAGAAGACAAACTGGACAAAACCAAGCGCTGGAGTGATTATGTCATTTTAGTCCGAGGCCACAGCCGCAAGAAGAGCTTAAAACGCTCTTTTGAGCGGGCAGGCATTCCCAATTTTATCGATAACAAAGAAGGATTCTACAATTCAGCAGTGATCGAAACGATGCGGGCGTATTTAAAGGTACTGCAAAATCCGCTGGATGACATTGCTTTTGTTTCTGTCTGCATGTCTTTTTATGGATTGACCGATCAGGATATGGCATGGCTGAAATTGCAGAAAACAAGCGGTTCTTATTTTACAGCTGCGAAACAAAGCACCGATCAACGTATTCGCAATGTCACGAAAAACATTGAAGAACTACAAGCAGAGCCAATTTTATCTCAGGTCTTGCTTCATATTTACCGTTTGAACGAGTTCTACGAAACAAAAACAACGGCTCAAGAGCGTACCAATTTAGATTTGTTGTATGAGAAAGCCTGCGCCTTTGAACAGGAAGGCTCCAGTACCATTCAGCAGTTTATTGATTTCACCGATGAGTTGGTTGACAGCAAATCCAGCGAGGCTTTATCCATCAATCTGGATGAAGATGTTGTTCGGGTTATGACCATCCACCAATCCAAAGGATTGCAATTTGACACCGTTGTTTACTGGGGAAAAGAAAAAGCAAGCAATCAAGCATCCACAAAATTCCAGTTTCATCCGCAGTTAGGCGTAGGGATGGAATTTATGAAGCTGCCAATGCGGCTGCATCGTCCCACCATGATGGAGCTTCTGCTCAGCCACGAAGATCGGAAAGCAGAAGTAAGTGAGGAAATCCGGATTCTGTATGTTGCTTTAACCAGAGCCAAAAATCACTTATTTATGATCACTTCAGCGAAAAGTGCGCAATATGAAATGCTTGCAAGTTTCCCGCTGACTAGCTATCAGCTCATTCGTACGATGGGCTTTGGTCATTGGCTAATCAACCAAGCGGTGCATTCACCTTTAGTCTCGGTGACAGTTGTCAATTCCCTGGATGCCATCACAGCACTTCCCAGACAGCAAGCCAAACAGCAAATCCTTCCCAAATGGCAAATACCGCAGCAGATTGAAAGCACCATTGCGCCTTCCAGTCATACAATGCGGCTTCAAGCATGGAATGCGGACACAACACAAGCCGCCGTCGGTTCTCTTACCCACGCAATGATCCAAAGAATGGATCATACGCTTCAATATTCGGAAGAAATGCTTCGAAATTTGGCCTATAATCTACATGCAGAACTTGCAGATCAAGTTCCTTATCCGGCGTTGCTGGCTTTGCAAAGTCATTCCTTATACCACTCTTTCCAATCAATGACTGTATATAAAGAATTGGCATTCAGTTATCTCAATAATCAAGAACAGCTGATATCGGGATACATGGATTTTGCGGCATATCATGGAACAGATATTTATATCGTTGATTTCAAGACAGATCGCCACGTCACAGTAGAATCGCTGGCAAACTCTTATCAGGATCAAATCACGCACTATGTGTCAGCCATGAAATTGCAGTATCCTGATCACCAAATTCGTGCTTATTTATATAGCTTATGGTTAAATACATTTATTGAAATACGCAACTAAAAAAATGGTCGTCATCTACCATTTTTTTAGATTTATTTCTGCAGCCGCTGAATTAAGCTTGCATTCTTTTGGTTTTTCAGAATATTCACAATTGTTGAATAAGAACCAACTGCCGTGAAGAGATATACCAATGCAATATCGCGATAGTATGCACTAGCTGTAATGTATCCTTCGGCAACCAGTTCCGGGATATATTGAAAGGCCTCTAATACATCCACATCATCATAGTACCTTACAATTGCGATGGCATAATCCAACCGATTGCTGATATAGACCATCACTACCATCACTGCAATACTAATAATAATTCCTGTTTTAGTCAGCTTACCGCCCATCCACTCATAACCCTTCAATGCGCAAACACCCATGACCATTCCTGACAAAGCCGCAACATATCCAAGCTGTCCCAGGATTACAATGCAAATCCCGCCAAGAAGTGACCCTAAAAAGGCTCCGACCACTCCGCCAATGATATTTTCTTTTCTCTCATCTTCAAATTGCTTTTCTGTTTCTTTTTGTTCGCTCGTCGCATGATAGCAGGGTTCACATAGCAAAGCTGAACTTCCGCCAATCACATAGTTCTCCAATTCGGCAGATGTCCCGCAATGCACACATGCATTTTCATAACCCTTTGCCTGAAGTGTTTCTGTCAGCATATCCAGCGCCTCCATGGTTTTACGCATTGCCTTATCGTACCCTTTGAAGCTGGCTGCAATTGGTACGTGAAAACGAATCTGATACCCTTTCACCTCACACCGGTTTAATAACTTCTTATGCAACTTTACAATTTGATTGATATCAGCATATGCAAGCTGCTGCTCCTGATACTTGATAAACATCGTAATATAAAAAGCCTTTACATTCAAAACCGGACTGATATGTGCTTCAAATCCTCGTTTTGTGCCAAATAACAGCTGACTGCTTTCATCAATCGAAAAGCCGGTTTCCTCAGCAGCAAGTTTATATGATTTTAATATGATCGATTCATTGTTATCTATCCCCTTTCTTTCCATTCTATCACCAAACAGAATACTTGTATACCTTATATTGCTACATAAGTCATACTGTAATAGTTTTATACATATGAAAGTGCTACCACAAAAAGAAACCGGAGATATCCGGTTTCTGCTATTCTATTTCTTTGCTTGTTCCATTATTCTTTGTACTGCTTCCTTCATGGCATTTGAAGATACAGTTGCAGAAGCAATGGCATCTACTTCTGTTGATTGCTGGTAAATCATCTCAGGTATGAGTTGTTCTTCTACACCTGCAAAGATTGTAGCTGTTTCTTCATTTTTGATGGCCGCTATCTTTATGATATAACCATTTTCCACTGTCACTTCCACTACGATATCTGCATTATGTCCTTTTACTGTTTCTTGGTATACGCCATCCTTAAATTGAGCAGGCAAATCCTTTTTGATCAATTCTTTTTCTTCTTGATTTGGTATTTCTTGCTCAACATGACCAACAGCACCGTGTGCTTTCGCATATGCCGCAGCATGTACTCCTGCTTGACGTCCGAACACCATAATATCTGTCACTGCATTTCCACCCAGACGGTTTCCGCCGTGGACACCACCAGTTAACTCACCAGCTGCATACAATGCCTGAATCGCTGTTCCATCAGCTTTCAATACTTCGGTATTCGTATTGATCTTGATGCCACCCATGGTATGGTGAATGCCTGGAGCAATTTTAATGGCATAATATGGACCTTCTTCCTGGCCAAAATCCATGCCCGTTGTTCTGCCAAATGCTGCATCTTCTTTCTTGGCAACTGCCTCATTCCAGCTATCCATCGTTGTTTTCAAAACTGCAGGATCAGCACCAATGGCACTTGCCAGTTCTTCAACAGTACTTCCTTTGAAGCAAAATTCTTGTTTTGTATATTTTTCAATGGCCTTGCTTTCGTCCACGATACGCTGATTGAATATAACATACGCATATTTTTCCGGCAATGCAATCACAGCAGCACTCACTTTGTCTCTTGTCAGAAGTTCGTTCGTGAAGCGCTCTCCTGTTTGATTGACTAAAATGCCGCCATCTCCACGTGTTGATTCCGTAATCAAAGATGCTGTTGATTGCTCAACGGTTGGATGAATTTGAATTTCTTCCATTCCTACTAAAGCACCGCCAATTGCCTCAATCATCGTAATGCCGTCACCAGTCGCGCCAGCATGGTTTGTTGTGACATAATCCTTTAATTCCGGACGATATTTAACGATCAAATCAAAGTTGGCACCGAACCCGCCGGTTGACATTACAACTGCTTTCGCATCAATAACGCCTTTCCCGCTTGCACTATCTACCTCAACACCAACTACCTGATTGTCTTTTACAATCAATTTCGTAGCCATTGTTTGGAAGCGGATTTCAATATTCCGTGCCTTGATTTGCTTCAATAAGCCATTCACGATGAAATCACCGACAGCGCTGCCATCCGCAGGACGATGTGTTCGTTTTATACTTTGACCGCCTGATGTGGAGATGCTGTTTAGTGTGATTCCCAGAGAATCCAGCCAGTCAATGGCTGCTGCACTATGTTCTGTCATATACTTCACTAGTTCAGGATCGTTTTTCTCATAGCCACCTTTCATGGTATCTTCATAAAAAATGGCATTATCGTCTGTGATGCCTTCAGTTTGCTGGAACTTGGTTTGCGAGGCATTCATTCCTCCGGTCGCCCTGGTTGTATTGCCGCCCGCGATTGGCATTTTTTCCAGAATAAGCACATTGGCTCCAGCATCATACGCTTCAATGGCAGCGGCTAGTCCGGCTCCGCCTGATCCTACAATCACAACATCGTATGTACCTTGATTGCTTACCTCAGGTGCTTTCGGTGTCTTCGGCGTACAAGCTGTCAAGGATCCGGCAAGTAAAACCATGACCGCTAATAAGCTTTTCTTCAACATAATTTTCCCTCAATCTTTCTACGTGAAAATTATATCATGATCGACGATATAGTTTGTTAATTCACGAACAAATAAGTTGGATTTTGCCCGAAGTTATCTATTTGTGAGATATTTCTCTATTGAACACTATTGTTATTAAAATAATATAATTATAATTATTTTTTATTTCTTTCAGTTTTGTTAAGCCCTTTCAAAAAAAACGAAATATATATTGATACAACATTGTACTTAAGCAAATTCAGTAGGTATAAGTGCAATGAGCCCAATAAAAAATGCTCCCGGTAAAGAAAGCATTTTTACATATTACGTTTATTCATCAGAACGCATAGCAGTTTGGATACGCTCCATGATCTGCTGCTCCATGCATGCATTGATGGATGTCAGCTGCTTCATAATCTGCAATATCGCAAGCGCACTATGCGGTGTTTTTTCATATCCTTGCATCATTTGCGATAATTGCTTCGCCATTTCAGGGAATCGCTTTTCATATCGCCGCTCTTTGGAAAAGTGATCAACCATGACAGATTGTTCTTTTTCTAGCTGAGCAGCCAGCATCAGGATATGGTCCAGTGCGTATTGTTGAACAAAGCGAGCTGCCGATAATTTTTCGCCTCGCAAATAGCGGCCCATACCAATGTAAAGATTCGTTAGTGCTTCCCCGATCCGGTATTCCAGCGAATGCTCACGATTTGCCGGGAGCTCCTTCGGTATGCATAATGTTTGATCAAAATCATGAGCAGACCAGATAATTTTTCCTGGTGAAAATACTGCCGTTGCCAGTTCTTGTGGTTCAAAAATAGCAAATTCGCAGAATATCTGATCATCAAACAGCAGTTTATATCCATCTTCGGAATTGCGAAACATATAGGGAATTGGCCTTATGTTGCTAAGCCAGCTTGTATTATCTAAAAACTCTTGCTTATATCCGGACTGTACGATCACAAAAAAATCAAGGTCCGAGTAACAATCCAATCGTTGTCTTTCTATTCCCACTGATCCTAGTCCCAGCAATGCCAGCGCATGATCCGTTTTCTGCAAGGACTGTCCAATCTCTTCTAACCGCTGCAATAAGTTCTCTTTCTCAATCATACACATCTCCTATAGAAGATAACAGGTTTATCAAGTATCAGCTGACCATTTATAATCTCTATTTTTTGCTTTCCTAATTCATTCTGATACACACCATCCGGCATTGTTGTTTCTACCCTTGCATCCCCCTCCTGTAAAAGAAAGTAGCCCGTCAGCACTTCTTCGGCAGTTTGATAAACAACCTGCATGATAGCATCACTAACTGCCTGTACTTTATAGCAAGTATGAGCTGTTACCAAAGGATGCTTTTTGATGACAGACAGCTGTTTAAAAAAGGATTCTTCATCTTCATCCAGAATTGGCAATTCTATCGTATCTTTAGTAAATAAGTCCGGCTTATGTACAGCATATTCTTCCTGCCCAGCATACAAGAAAGCACAGCCTTTTTCAAAATAGGAAAATGCAATCCAATGTTTGGCGAGATTTTTGCTTTGCAGTCGTTCCATGATTCGCGGCTGATCATGATTCTCCAGAAAGCGCAGTTTGCAGTAGTCCTTCGGATAAATCGACTCTTGCAAATTCAGCATATAGGCATATTGCGCTAAACTGATCTTATGTTCCAATACCTGCTCAAACTCTTTATGGATATCATAATCATAGCAGATATCAAATACTTGAAACAGTTCACTGTCACTGTGCGCAAGGTAACCCTCATTGCGATAATATTGCAAGAATTCTTTATGCACACTTTCCGCCAGCCATATTACATCAGGATTCACCTCTGCTACAGCCTTCTTTGCTTCTTGCCAAAAAGCAAGCGGAACAAAAGAAGCTACATCACAGCGGAATCCATCTACTCCCAGCTTTGCCCAATAAACAAGCATTTGAATCATTTCATCCCACAATGATCTGTTTTGGTAGTCCAGATCTACAATATCCGTCCAGTCTCCCACCTTGTTTCCCATAGTTCCATCTGCTTTACGGTAATAAAACTCCGGGTGGCTTGTTACATATCCATGATCCGGAGCCGTATGATTGATAACAATATCCATCATCACACGCATACCATGTGCGTGAATTGCTTCAACTAAATCGATGTAATCCTGCATTGTTCCTAATTCAGGATTGACCGCATAATAATCCTGAATGGCATAAGGACTGCCTAAATCCCCTTTGCGGTTTTTTTCGCCTACTGGATGAATCGGCAGCAAATAGATATAATCGACTCCTAATGAACGTATTCTTTCAAGATCTTTTTTTACTTCACTCAGTGTTCCTTGTTCAGTATGATTTCTAGGAAACAGTTGGTAAATTACTGTTGTTCTCGTTTGGATCACTGTCATATAATATCCCTCCTCTTTTTTAGTTATTTATGATTCAGATATTCTTTGCGTAGCATTGCATACAAATAGGAATTGATATAAATAGGTGTTCCATCATCATTCATTTTGAATGAAACATCTTCCATAAAATAGCCCTCCCGCCGAAATCCCAACCGTTCCAATAAACGAATGGAGTTCTCATTGTCATCATTGCACTGTGCAAATACACGACGGCCAGCCAGAGTAATAAAAATATGATTTAGAAGCGCTTGACATGCCTCTGTCGCATACCCTTGCTTACCATATTGCTCATGAAAATCATAGCCTATTTCATAGGTCTCGCCATCTTCTTGTAGCGTAAAATTTACATCTCCAATGACGACATTGTGTTCTTTTAATACGACTGCTAAAATATGATCCTTCGTCATTCTGCGTTGGATTGATTCTTCACATTGCTCATAGCTCATAGGATCAAAATCCTCATAACGTGCGGTACTTTCTAAACTCATGTAAGCATAGAAATCTTCGATATCTGCCAATTGGAAATTTCGCAATTGCAGACGTGGTGTTTCTAATAGTATCATTACGCTATCCTTTACTTTCTGTCAGCACCATCATATCATAAGGAGCCATTGAAGCAAACGGAAAATAATGTGGTCTCACTTTATATATAAAAACCCCTAGCCAGGCAAGAGGTTCAGTTCTTAGTCATCAAACATGTCAAATACAATGCTGACTGATTTTGCTTCTTCAATGTGCTTGATTGTCTTCGCAAGCAAATGCGCTACCGACAAGACCGTAATCTTCGGAATGCGTTTTTCTTCCGGCAACGGCACAGTATTGGTTATAATGATTTCCTTAATTGGAGCAGCTTGCAATCGCTCGATTGCAGGCCCCGACAAGATGCCATGGGTGCATGCAAAGTAAATATCCTGGGCACCGCTCTTTTTCAGCAAATCAATACCCGCAACCAATGTTCCGGCGGTATCGCACATATCGTCAACGATGATAACATCCTTGCCGTTGACATCACCAATAATATTCATTGCTTCTGCCACATTTGGTTTATTGCGCCGTTTATCAATAATCGCTAATGGTGCGTTCAATCCTTCACATACTTTGCGTGCTCTGGTAGCACCACCATGATCAGGTGCAACTACACATAAGTTATCTATATGCTTCGTTCTAAAATATTGAGAAATCATAGGAATAGCAGTCATATCATCAATTGGAATATTGAAAAAACCTTGGATTTGCGGAGCATGCAAGTCAACAGTAACAACCCGTTGAGCACCGGCTACTTGCAGCAAATCAGCTACCAGTTTGGCAGTAATTGGCTGTCTAGGCAATGCCTTGCGGTCTTGTCTGCTGTATCCGAAATACGGAATTACAACAGTAATTTCTTTTGCGGATGCTCGCTTGCAAGCATCAATGCAAATTAATACTTCCATCAGATTGTTGTTGACCGGATTACAGGTAGACTGAACAATGTATACATGCTTGCCACGTACAGATGCTCCTATTTCCACCATAATTTCACCATCAGAGAAATGGCGCACGGTACATGGGAACTCGTTGGTATCCAATACCTCACAGATTTCCTGCACCAGATTTTTGCTCGCACTTAATCCCAAAACTGCTATTTCGCTGTTCATCTTGTTCTCCTTATTTTTTATCGATATATTTCTTCCCAAATCCTTGTTTGTTGGTTTGCCGCGATCTTGCAATCCCCATATCACCGGATGGGACATCCTGCGTGACAGTTGATCCTGCAGCTACCACTGCCATCTCTCCAATGGTAATTGGAGCAATCAGATTTGCATTGCTTCCGATGAAGGCTCGATCTTTTACAACCGTTTTATACTTGTGCTTACCATCATAATTCACCGTTACAACACCGCATCCCACATTAACATCTTCTCCGATATCACTATCCCCCAAATAGGATAAATGGGCACAGCGACTCAAGTTGCCAAAGCGTGTTTTCTTCATTTCAACGAAATTCCCGATTCGCACTTTATTTCCGATTGCAGAATGCTCACGGATATGTGCATAGGGACCAATTGTAGTATCACTGCCAATTTCGGAATTGATAATCCATGAACTCTCAATGACAGTTCTTTCGCCAATGATGGCATTGTTGAGTTTGGAGTTCATGCCAATCACTGCACCTTGTGCTATCTTGGTAGTTCCTTCAATGCAGCAATTCGGATATATCACTGCTCCTGCTTCAATCACAACTTCTTCATCAATGTATGTCGTGAGAGGATCAAGGATTGTTACCCCTTGATGTTGATGTTTTTGGATTACTTGATTTTTTTTATCATTACTAATCATGTTTCCCGCTCCATTCTACCAAATTTCTGTTGTAATGTGAATACCAATCAAACCTTAACATTGGTTTCACAAACGAAATACCCTTTGTTTTGAAATTCTTTACTTCCATGTTTCATTACTTCTTCTTGCGTGGTCAATGCAAACACCGTGGACCCACTACCCGACATTAATGCGCAATCAAAGCCAAACGCAAGAAGTGCTTGCTTGATCTCTTGTATTTCCGGCTGCAATTGCATTGCGCTATCTTCCAAGCTATTGCCCAAAAGGGGATACATTGCTTGCCAATTCTGCTGTTTTAGCAGTGTTTGAACCTTCTGACTGTCGGGATGAGCACATGTTTTCAGATCTAATTGCTGAAATGCCTCCTTGGTCGAGATTCCAACATGAGGTTTCACAAGCAAAATATGCGGAAATACGGAAATATCGATTGGTATCAGGTTCTCCCCAATTCCTTCTGCATAAGCAGATTTGCTTTCAATGAAAAACGGTACATCTGCCCCTAAGGTTTTTCCCATCTTTTGCAATGTTGCTGTTGATAAACGCAAGTCCAGCAACTGGTTCAAGGCTCGCAGTGTTGCGGCTGCGTCGCTGCTGCCGCCGCCCAGCCCGGCCTCCGTCGGAATTCGCTTTTGCAGCAATACTTGAAATTGCTGTGATATACCGTAAGTATTTTGCATCAGCGATATTGCTTTGTGTATTAAATTTCGTTCATCCGTTGGTATTTGCGGTTCATTGCATATAACAATACTTCGGGACCCCTCAATTGGCTCTATTTCCAGAATATCACATAGCGTCAGCGGTAGAAAGATGGACTCCAACTCATGATATCCATCTTCTTTACGGCGTTTTACATCCAGACACAAATTAATTTTTGCGTGCGCATATTCAATCATGCCCATGCTCCCGATGAATTTGGTACAAACGGATAAATTGCTCAAGCGTAACGCTTTCTGCTCTTTGCTGGCAAGCAATTCCTGCTTGTTCCAAGTTTTCCTGCGCTTGCAGCTTGCTTGAGCAATGTGCTTGGTAATTATTTAGGATGGTTTTGCGGCGCTGTTCAAAGCATGCTTTTACAAGCCGAAAGAAGGCTTCCTGGTCATACACCGGTGTCACAGCTTCTTTGCGCTTGAATTCCACAACTGCAGAATCAACATTCGGCTTAGGTTCAAAGACATTTCTGCTTACCTTCATCACAATGCGTACATCCCAAAGATATTGGGTCATAATCGTCAATGCATTGTATTCTTTGGTATTCACCTTAGCCCCAAAGCGATCCGCAACTTCTTTTTGCATCATTACCAGAATCCGGTCAACCGCACTCTTGCTTTCAAAGATGCGAAACAAAATGGGTGTCGTAATATAGTATGGTAAATTGGCAGCCACGACCACTTCCTTGCATTCTTGTTTTAGATCAGCTACAAGCTGGGCAAAATCTACTTCCAAAAAATCTTGATTCACAACTTGGACATTCGGATATTCCTGCAAGGTATCTTGCAGCACCGGAATCAGTTGGGTATCAATTTCATATGCCACTACTTTTTTAGCACGCGTAGCCAGTTGCTGTGTTAAAGCTCCTATGCCTGGTCCAATCTCAATTGCGGCACTCTCTTCCGTTACTTGACTATGTACCGCAATATTGCGAACAATATTGGCATCTGTAATAAAATTTTGACCAAAGCCTTTTTTGGTGTACAGTCCATATTGCTGCATAATCTCTTTGGTTCTGCTCATAGTTGCAATTTCTTTTTTCATAGCTGCTCCTCTACTAATGGAACGATTGTTTCCGGCTGTAAATCCATATAAGACAGCCACTTTGCCAAAGTCTTAGCATTGCATGGCGCAATATGCAGTTTTGCACAAAGCTGGGCTCGCTTATGAGCGCTGTCAGCTTGACCGCATAATCCCAGTTCCATAAGATCTTGCATCGTAATGGATTGGCTGCTTGTTTTGGTACAAGTCACAACTGCACATAACGCTTC
The DNA here is from genome assembly GCA_023388995.1 of Bacillota bacterium. Lineage (GTDB taxonomy): Bacteria > Bacillota_I > Bacilli_A > Erysipelotrichales > Erysipelotrichaceae > JAEWFD01. The sequence continues at coordinate 5,384 of JAEWFD010000020.1, read as the reverse complement.
CCATAAGTCTTCCTTGCTTGCATGCTCAATACCGACCTTGTGTTTCCCTCTAGCCTTCTTTACATCTAAAAAAGCATGCTTGCAGCCATCTACAGCCTCTTGGATCGTTGTCCGTATTTTTCTGCCGGGAAAGTCAGGATCTGTAAAGATAATAACGCCTCTTGTTGACTGCACTGCTCTGATCAGCTGCAATGTTTCTTTGTTAATCGCAGAACCATTTGTCTCAATTGTATCAACCTGAAAATACTGCTGCAACACAGCCGTATCATGTTTACCTTCCACAACAATAACTTCTTTTATATTCATCTTACCACCGTTCATAAGTATAGCATAATTCTTAGCATTCGTATGTATTTTCATGATGTCTTATGAGCACTTCCGCCAAAGTATATATAAAGAAAAGATCTCTTTTCCACATAGATATTGGCTCTAATTTGTTGCATTATTTTAGATCGTTGTTCATTAATTCTTATAATTCCTTCCCGTCAGGATGAAATCCAACATACTTATTTACCAAGAAAGCAATCAAAATACCAGCAATTGTTTCCAGCATTCTCGAAATTACATATTGCAAGGCATTATTATAACTATTTTGATAACTAAGCAAGATGATTAAAGTAATAATCCCTGACATGGAATATACATAGGTATCCAGCTGCCACAGCTTGCATATCATCAACACAATAAATACGGCAAACGCAATTACCAAAGACATGAAATATAAATTTACATGCAAAGCTGTCCATTCGATGACGATCAGACACCCGTAGGATACAACACCGCCGATCAACGTTCCCAGTATACGATTCATCCCTGCGATTTGAGTCTGTTTGTGGTCTTCTTTCATCATCAATATACATGCAATACCCGCATAAATGGGTTTGCTGTTATGAAACAGACTAAAGAACACTAAACAAAGAAGTACCGCAAGGACTGTTTTAATAATCCGCAAACCAGGTAAGTAGTCTTTGAGTCTTTGCATTTCATCACCTCTTCTGTGCCCTCTTTCAATGTCAGTATAGCATAAACACAATGATATAAATGCTTGTATACCTATTTTTTTCGGGAAATTTGCAGCCGCTTACATAAACAAAGTATTGAATACGCGAAAGAAATTTTAGATAACCAAATCCTATTTCCTTAATTGTTAAAGTAATCCTGGCTATAAACCATCGTTTCTCCTTTTTTATCCTATTATATCCATTCCATTCAACTAATAAAGTGCTATAATGATTACGGATGTAAAGAGAGGTCTTTATCAATGAAAATTATTATTGTTGGCTGCGGAAAAGTCGGTAGCACTTTAGCAGAACAACTGGATTATGAAGGACATGATGTCACTATTATCGACAACAAGCCTACAGCTATACAAGCCGTATCCAATGTACTTGATATTATGCATGTTGTTGGAAATGGAGCCAATTACCAAACACAGCTCGAAGCTGGCGTAAAAGAAGCAGATCTATTAATTGCCGTGACTTCTTCGGATGAATTGAATCTTTTGTGCTGCCTTATCGCAAAGAAAGCAGGAAATTGCAATACCATCGCTCGTGTACGTAATCCTGAATATACACAAGGACTGAGTATTATTAAAGAAGATCTCGGATTATCTATGCTTATCAATCCAGAGCAAGCAGCAGCATTGGAAATCGCCCGTCTGCTGCGTCTTCCTTCCGCAATTAAAATTGATACATTCGCAAAAGGAAAAGTGGAACTGCTGAAAGTCTTGGTTCCCGAACAGTCAATGCTGCATGATATGCGCATTATGGATATGATCGTAAAACTAAATTACAAAGTTCTCGTATGCGCTATTGAACGAGGAGAAGAAGTGTTTATTCCAAGCGGTAATTTTGTGTTACATAGCGGCGATAAAATCTCCATTGTCGCATCTCCGAAAAATGCATTAAAATTTTTCCGGCAGATTGGCATTGTAAGCAATCCTGTTAAGCATGTCATGGTGGTAGGCGGAAGTAAAATTGCCTACTACCTGGCTTTGTTTTTAGAACAAGCTGATATTCGAGTCAAAATCATTGAACAGAATAAAGCCAGATGTCAGGAATTAAGTGAATTGCTGCCGAATGCAGACATTGTTTATGGCGATGCTACCGAACAGCAAATGCTGACCGAAGAAGGAATTGAGCATATTGACGGATTTGCTTCACTTACTAATCTGGATGAAGAAAATATTCTATTATCCCTATTTGCCAGCAAAAAAGCAAAAGCCAAAATTATTACAAAAATCAGCCGTTCAACATTTGAAGATGTAATTCAAGACTTGCCAATCGGCAGTACGATTAATCCTAAGCTGATTACTGCGGAAAACATTATTCAATATGTTCGAGCTATGCATAATTCTATGGGCAGCAATGTGGAAACTATGTACAAACTGGTAGGCAATAAAGTCGAAGCTTTGGAATTCCGGGCGAAAGAAGGCTCACCGGTATTAAATATTCCTTTGGAGAAATTGCAGCTAAAGAAAAATCTTTTGGTTTCCTGCATTAATCGCCAAGGTAAAATCATTATTCCGAGCGGAAAAGATGTCATTCATGCGGGTGATACCGTCATCATAGTAACAACCTTGCCAGGGTTGGATGATTTGAATGATATTTTGAAGTAGGTGCATGGCATGAATAAATCAATGATTCGCTATATCATTGGATGGATCTTAAATGTGGAAGCTGCATTTATGATTCTTCCAGTCATAATCGCTATAATATACAAAGAAACGAGTGGTTTCGCATTTATCAAAGCAATTATCATTTGCTGGGCAATAGGCATTCCCGCAACCCTGCACAAACCCAAAAATCGTGCATTCTATGCCAAAGAAGGATTAGTTACTGTCGCTCTTAGCTGGATTGTGTTAAGTTTGGCTGGCGCGCTGCCATTTTTGTTAAGCAAGGAGATACCGCATTTTGCAGATGCCATTTTTGAGATTGTTTCTGGGTTTACCACAACAGGTGCCAGCATTCTAACCGATGTGGAAGCACTGTCGAAATCTATTATCTTCTGGCGCAGTTTTACCCATTGGATCGGCGGAATGGGTGTACTGGTTTTCATTCTGGCTATTTTGCCGATGGCCGGAGGGCATTCCATGCACTTGATGCGGGCAGAGAGCCCTGGCTTCCAAGTAGGCAAGCTGGTACCTCGTTTGAAGACAACTGCAATGATTTTATATACCATTTATTTTGGGATGACTGTAGTTCAAGTTGTCTTGCTGCTGTTGGGTGGAATGCACTGGTTTGATGCCTTGACAATCACCTTCGGTACTGCCGGAACAGGCGGCTTTGCTGTTAAGAATGCAAGTATGGCCGCATATCCAAGTTATTACCTGCAAACCGTTACAACCATTTTCATGATTTTGTTTGGTGTCAATTTTAATGTCTATTATTTATTTTTAATCAGAAAACCAAAAGCAGCATTGTTATGTGAAGAAGCACGATGGTATTTAATTATTATTGCATCAGCCATTGTTGCCATTGCACTGAATATCAACGGTGCAGGTATCTTCTCTTTGTTTGATGCGTTTCACCATGCTGCGTTTCAGGTTGCGTCCATCATCACGACAACGGGTTTTGCCACAGCTGACTTTAATCAATGGCCGATCTTCTCCAAAACGATTCTGGTTCTTCTCATGTTTGTCGGCGCTTGTGCCGGCAGCACAGGGGGCGGGATTAAAGTTTCCCGTATTGTTATTATGATGAAACAATTAGGCAAGGAAATCCGCTATGCCATCGACAATCGTAGTATTAAAGTGCTGCGATTTGAAGGAAAGAAACTGGAAAATGACTCCTTGCATTCTATCAACTTATTCTTAATTGCTTATTTTCTGATTTTTGCCGTTTCCAGCTTACTGGTCAGTTTGGATAATTTTGATATGACAACCAATTTCACAGCCATTGCAACCACAATCAATAATGTCGGTCCGGGATTGGAAATGGTTGGTCCGACAGGAAATTTTTCAGCTTATTCCGATCTTTCCAAGTTTACAATGAGTTTTAACATGTTAGCCGGGCGTTTGGAGTTATTTCCAATGTTGATTCTGTTTATGCCTGGAACATGGCGGAGAAGCTGATCATTCAAACAATTTTAGTGTTTATAAACAGTAGTAATGCTCTGACTTTGATCGGGGGCTGCTACTGTTTTTATTTTTAAAATTTACTTAGGTAAGGGAGTGCACTATGTATAATTATGGTATAAAGGATAAAACAATGAACAAGAAACTAACCGTCCATTCCATCGGTATACATCAATCTAAAGAGGTTTCTCATAATTTTAGAATTCTAGTAATTATACGGTTAAGTGGAAAAAATGACTAAAAATAAAAAAACAGACAGTTTGCCTTTCACTATTTGAAAATTAGCCTAAGGTGCTCTTTTTACCAGATAGATAATATAGCAATCATAAACAATAATCATTGTATTATGTTATTATATGTAAGTACAAAAGAAAGAGAGACAAGTTAAATCTGTCTCATCAAGGAGTATGATAGAATGAAAAAAGCAATACTGATTTTATCTATTTTATTATCCTCGTGCAGTATCTATAAAAAAGAAAACGTAAGTGATCCTGCGAAACAAAACAAAGAACAGATATATAACAATCTATTTATTAATTTTTCCGATAAAAACATTACAATTAATTACGGAAGTGAATTTTTGCCGGAATCTCTTGTCATCGATTCTAATGGTAAAATTACTTTCCCTGCACCAATTGATACCGCTGTAATAGGGACTACCCAGATAAGTTACAAAGTTTCAAGTATAGAATATCCTGAGGTGGAAAAAGAATATGTAGTTACCATAACTGTTACGGACAAAGTAAGTGAAACATACCAGAAATTTGTTTGTTCCGATAAATATTTTTATTTCAAAAACATTAATGATGACCCTATTAGTTTTGTTCTAAATCCTGATGGTAATAATGACCATGTTAATTTTGTAATAGGGTATCACTCACGAACAATTGATCAAGTAATTTTCAGAGGGAAATTTTTTCTTGTAAAAGACAATGTGTACTCATTTAGTGAGGGACTGTTCAACGAAGACCTTATCCATTCGGATGATAAACCCAATTTCGGAAATGAAGTCGATGGATATTTTAAACTTGAAAATGATAAGCTGTATTTTATATCTGAGATACTTTTGATAGAAGAAATGCAAAAATATTCGTCCGCTACATTTTGTACACTTCAATAAAAAGACCTCAATTAAACTGTATCCTATGTCAAGGACAACAAATAAAAACCATTAAATTAAATGTAAGCGTCAAATAAAACACCGTATACCAATAAAGAGCAAACAGGAGTATCATTCTCTATGAGAAGAAAGCTCCTGTTTCTTTGATCTATTTCATTCTTAATGAATCCGGCAGATCCTTGCTATAGG
>JAEWFD010000041.1 GCA_023388995.1 Bacillota bacterium | reverse complement strand
GATTGCTTGTCTTGTTAGCATCCCTAGCTCAGTGGTTAAGGCGGCAGCCTCACAACAGCAAGTACCAGGGCTCAACCCCACTTGGGATCAAAGTATAAAATGTTTTTTGTCATTACAACCAATTGATCGTTTTGCGAACAACTTGTTGCTTGCAATCAATTGACCGTTGAGCGAACAATTTTTGCTTAGAGCTCACTTGCAATCAATTGCTTGTTTAAAGCGACACTTGTTTGCAACGTTCCCCCATACAATCAACTGATCACGAGGAAAAACAATGATTGGTCTGCAAACATGATAGATCAATGTATCGGCAAAAAGAATGACCCAAACAATGTTTGCTAAAACGATCAATTGATTGAAAAGAGACGTACTGGCCGTATCAGCCGGTCACTGGTTGGGCCTGTGACTGGGTCTGATCGGTGTTCCTGCCCCCTTGAGCTGCTGCATGTGTCTGCTTACGCTTCTGCCTGCTTGTACTACCTTCCTACTCTTCATCATCTTCCTCGTCCACATCTCCCGACTCCTCGTCCTCCTCCTCCTCCTCTTCTTCCTCCTCTTGTGCTGCCCGTCGTCCCTTCTTGGTGGTGGCCTTCTTCTTGGCGGCGGCCGCCTTCTTGGCTGCGGCGGCGGAGGATGCGGCGGCTCCCTTCTTGGCTGCGGCGGAGGAGGAGGAGACGTCGGCAGCGACTCCCTTCTTGCCATATTTGTCTGCCGTCGCCTTGCCAGCCAGAGCCCTCTTCTGCGCGACCTTCTCACTCAACGGGATCAGACCCGAGATATCTCCGTTGGACAGCATCTCATCGTCGGCCACCGGCACCAACAGATCGTTCATGTTCATGGTGACCAGCAGGGGGCCAGGGCGATCATCCACTGGCTCGCCTTCGATTCGTTCCTGAGATCAGAGAACGCAAAAAGCAAGACAGAAACACAAAAAGCAATCAAAGGTGAGAAGAGTGATCAAGAGACGCAATCAGCGAACACTGCTCAGACCCTGTCTGATATCTTCCTACCTTGAGCTCATCCATTGCCTCACGCAAGCCCTCGGGCCACAGCACCAGTCCAGACTTAGTCCTCCTGTTCTCCTCTGCTGCCATGTAGGGGTCAGCTCCTCCCCACCACGTGTTGATCAACAGCTCCTCATTGGGTAGTCTCTGCCACCAGGTTCCCTTCTTCTGCCAGAGGTTTCTGCGCTGTTGACGTCCTTGCGCGGCGGTCACCTTCTTGCCCGTGTAGTAGTAGTAGGGACTCACGGCAGCGATCACACAGTTCTGAACAAAAAGAAATGAAAGCAAACAAAGAACAGATGGAGTGAGCAAAAGATCGCCAGAGATCAAGCAAGAGTTGGCTGAGTGGCTGTGCGTTGCTCTGCTGTTCCATGTGTTGAAAGCTGACCTCAGGCACAGTCCATTCCAACTGTTCCTCGCCTTCCTTGAAGGCTCTGTTGAAGAACTTCTTGAGCCAGGCCAAGACATCATTATGTACATCCTCCAGGTTCACTCGATCACCCGGTCCAACCCAGATGCTCACCGAGGCACACGCCTTCTCCTTTTTGGCATCAGCGATGTAGGCATCCATCATGGGCTCCCAGGGAAGTGAACGCGAACGATCACCGAGCACAGACTGTTGCATGCCCTTGGGAGGACGGATGATATTGGGCATGTCAGCCTAAGTAGAGAGAGAGCAAACAGGAACAAACAGAGAGATCAAAAGAGACGACAAGTGAGCAAAATGATCGAAAAGCGATCAAAGGCCACCCAAAGCGAGCAATTGCTTGCATGTGAAGTGAAGTCTGACGCTTACTTGCAAGAAGCAGGAGATGTTCTCGTAGTAGACCCAGGAATAGAAAGGACTCTCCAGCATGGCCTTGAGTGTCTCCTTGGTGGGACCCTTCTTCATGGCCTTCTTGCCTCCGGTCACCTCCTCCTCCCCATCAGAGTCCAAGTTGCTGCCCTTCTTCTTGTCGATCTTCTGCTTCTTCTTGGCGGTCTCTGTATCGGTCTCCGGGGAACTCTCATTCTCACCCTCCGTCTCCTCGGCGCGATCATCTGTTGCTCCGGCCATCTCTTGATCACCCTCAGCGTCCTCCTCTGACGCTGCCGCTGCTGCCGAGACTGCCCCAGACTTTCTCTTCTGAGCGGTGGTCTTCTCCTTGGGCTTGTGTTGCTCCACATCGGACATGAGTGTCCCCTCCTCCACATCGCTGACTTCGACGACCTCTTTCTTGGGGAGCGACTTACGCTTGGGAGTCGACTTCTTGATTGTCTTCTTCTTCTCCTCCTCCTCCCGCTCCTCCTCCTCCTTGATGGCGGCAGCCAGCGCTTCATTATCGATGGTGAATGCAGCATTGATTCTCTGCTGCTGTTCTCTCTTCTTCTTGGTCTCCTCGTCTTCCACCTTCTCCTTCTTGACATGATGTCCTTCTCCATTCTCGCCCTCCTCCTCCTCCTCCTCCTCGGAGTCGGAGTCCAAGGCAGACACAGACAGCTTGGGGGATCCGTTGGGGAGCATACCTCTATTCACGGCCTTCTGCCATCTCTCCACTTCCTTGGCGTACTCGGCGGCCAGCTTGTCCTTGCGGCGGCAGCGAGTGAGGCGATCAGCGATCTTGTCAGCCAACCAAGCCTTGTTCACAACGATGCCCCACTGAAAAGCAATCAAAGAAACAGAAAAAGCAATCAAAGATGACAAAAGTGAGCAATAGTCGACATGAGAGATCTCTGCTTGTACCCTTGCTTGCTTGCAATCTGTGTTCGGAGGCTGACCTTCTGAGCCAGATCCAGTTGTGCGCGGTTGATGAAGGGAAGAGGCAACTCACTCATCTTGAAGCCACCCAGGTTGCCAATGGCAGGATGTCCAGGGAACTTGAGGTTGTACCAGTAGTGAGAGGCCTTGGGATCAGGTTTGGTCTCATTGCCTTCCACGATGGCCGGGTGAATAGGGAACAGGAAGTTCAAGGCATTGTTGAAGCGTCTGCGCTTCGTGGAAAGGAAGCCACTGCGACCCTTTCTCTTGCCGCAGTAGACAGAGTCGGGGTTGAGGAAGTCCTCCACGGTGGGCTTATCGACATTGGTCTTCAAAGCCTCGGGGCACTGAACATTGATTGAAAAAGCAATCAGAAAACAACAAAAGCGAGCAAAACACCAAAAGTGAGAACATGTCGGCCACCAAACAGTCAATGATAGCGCAAACCACCCAAAGCTGGCAGAGCGAGAGATGTTTTGTGTAGGACTGACACGTGCAAGAATCTCAGGCGTTGGGGTCACCTTCCATGCTCTCTGCAGCACGGCTTGTCCATTGGCCATCTGACGGTCGAAGTCCTTGGTGTGCTCGGTATCCTTCTTGTCTGCTTCAGCCTTCTGGCGCTCCTTCGTCCAAGCCTTGATCGCCTTCTCATTCTCCTCCATGCGAACCAACATCTGAGCTCTCAGCTGGGTCAATACCTCCTCAGTGAGTCCGACCTTGAGTTGCGCATCGTTATCATGTGCGATCTCGGCCCACGTCACCGATTGGTCCGTGTCTGTCAGCCATTCGTTGATCACAGCCTCCCTGACTTTGGTGAGACTGAGTCGGGGAGGTGGATTATCTGTTGGTGAGAGCAAACAAAGAACAAAGCAAAGCGAAACAAAGTCAGTGATGGGCGTTCAACAGATCAAACGAGCGAGCAGATGTGCACTCTTCTGACTTGTGTTTGATGTTGGCTGACCAGCTGGACCTGACTTGTCTTTCTTGCCACTGGAGACTGCTGCTTGTAAGCCTAACTCGGCGGCCATGGATACAGTCTCGAACTTCTTGGTGGGAGTGGATGAACGCGAGGAGGAGGTGATGTCTGCTTGGTGGGAGGTGGAATCAAGGTTGTTGGCTGCCGCTGCTGCTGCTTCAGCTTGACTC
>JAEWFD010000029.1 GCA_023388995.1 Bacillota bacterium | reverse complement strand
CATCACAATTACAGTCTCAAGAAGTGGCAGTAAACTCCTTTGGGTAGTCAAGCTACAAGAAAAATCAAAAGTGCACATTCACAATTCAATTTTACTAGAAAACAGAAAGGAGATGTATATTGTTTTGGCTTTAGATAAGTCAATTACAATATACTAGGAAAAATGATGGATCAATATATAGAAAAACCAATTCACGCACGGAAGAATATTGCGTTAATTGCTCATGATCATCGAAAGCAGGATATGATTCAATGGGTAAAGCGAAACTATCAGGCCTTAAGCCATCACCAGTTAAGCGGCACAGGAACAACGGCAGCTTTAATCAATAAAGAAACCGGGCTTGCAGTGAAAGGCTACCTAAGCGGGCCGCTTGGCGGGGATCAGCAAATTGGTGCGGCTATTGTTGACGGAGAGATTGACATGATGATTTTCTTCTGGGATCCTTTGTCGGCACAACCTCATGATCCGGATGTGAAAGCACTTCTGCGGATTGCGGTATTATATGATATTCCTGTTGCGAATAATCAGGCAACAGCAGATTTTATGATTCATTCTAGTTATTTTCATCAAGAATATCCGCGGACGATGATTGACTATGGCAATCGTGTGCAGTCCAGACTAGAAGAAATGGAACAAAAGAGTTTACCACTGAATGAAAAGGAGAATCCAAATGAAATATGAGATCCAAGGAAGTAATCTGCCGGTTGTCAACATCAAGCTAAATCGCGGGGAATCCATTTATACGCAGTCAGGCGGAATGGCTTGGATGGATGACGGGATTACCATGCAGACCAACATGCGTGGCGGTCTAGGCAAAAGTTTTGCACGAATGTTTACCGGTGAGTCGTTCTTTATGGCAACGTATCAGGCAACGAAAGATGAGGCGCAAATTGCATTTGCTTCAACGTTTGTGGGAACAATTATGCCTGTTGAGTTAGGATACGGGCATAACTTGATTTGCCAGAAAGATGCCTTTTTATGTGCCGAAGAAAGTGTCCATTTAGATACGGTATTCACGAAAAAATTCACTGCGGGTTTATTTGGCGGGGAAGGATTCTTGTTGCAAAAATTAAGCGGAAGAGGTATGGCTTTTCTGGAAATTGATGGTGATTTGATTGTCAAAGAATTAGGACCGAATGAAATCATCAAAGTTGATACTGGTCATGTTGCTGCTTTTGAGGAGCACATGCAATATGATATTGAGATGGTGAAAGGCTTCAAGAATATTTTATTCGGGGGTGAGGGATTATTTTTAACGACAGTGAGAGGACCGGGCAAAGTATACTTGCAAACAATGAATGTCCAAAGTCTGGCGCAAAGAATCATTCCTTTTGTTCCAAGCGGCAGCTGATTTCCCGGGAAATAGTTGTAAACGAATGATCCCTATTGCAATCTTTACTAAAATAATGTTTAATTGTTTCAGAACGTGGTAATAGTCATAAATTCTAATCCATTGATTAGGCGCATGTAGTTTATGCGGAAGATCATGTTCAAATTGACTGGTTATATAGTTGACTATAAAACGAGACAATCCGACACAAGATAAGAGCAAGAAAGCGACAGGAGAGTACAATGGAAGGAATCGAATTAATTGCATTTCAAATTATTTCTGCAGTTGGAACAGCACGTTCCATGTATATTGAAGCTATTCAGGAAGCTAAACGCGGGAATATTGCGGCTGCGCGGCAGATGGTGGAAGAAGGAAGTCAAGTATTTCTGGAAGGACACCACGCTCATGCAGAGCTGATTCAAAAAGAAGCATCCGGTGAAGCATCACAAATTAATTTATTGTTGATGCATGCAGAGGATCAATTGATGAGTGCAGATGCGTTTAAGATTATTGCGGATGAATTCATTGATCTATACGAATCAATCAAACAATAAAAAATTCCCGGTCTGGTACAGAAACCAGCCGGGCTTTTTTTATGCAATGATATTTTTTCTTATCTGGGCAATCTCGGCAGTCACAACATCCATGTGAGACAACTTGATGCTGGCTGCCCGCAATCCTTGCGTCAATGCCTCTTGGGTGGAAGCTTGTTGGTGAATGGCATCCATGTATCCCGCAATCCAAGCATCGCCGCATCCAATGGTATAGTGCGGCTGCGGAGTTTCAATAGCCGGCATCATCAGCTCAAGCGTTTCATCCAGATAGTAGACACCTTGATCTGATCGCGTCACGATGATTCTTTTCATACCTTGCTCAAGCAAAGAATGGGCAAGCTGTTTATAAGACATTCCACTTCCTAAATACGCAGCCTCTTCCTCATTCATTACAATTCCAAAGAGTGCAGAATAAAGCGGCTGAAATTGCAGATCATCCAAAAAATTGGCGCTGAGCAGCCACGATGTATGCGGTGTTTGAAAGAGCAGCGAGGATAAGGCAGGATATGACGCAATCTCCGTAATGCCATAGTTGGCGGAAGTGAGTTGATTCACAGGAATCTGCGATTCTTTCGTGATATGAAAGGCATCCGGCACGCTGGCAAAGCGGAATGTATCTTCCTTATGATAAATGCTTGTGAAAAAAGGAGAAGGCAGATCAATTGTATTTGTCAGCATGGTGATGCCAAGCTGCTGCATATGCCACTGCAAGGCCTGACCAAGGGCATCAGATCCTATTGTTGTGACAAAGGAAACCTGCTGTCCTAAATGTGCCAGATTTTCCGCAATATTGCGCATGCTGCCACCAAATATTGTTTTGATATGGCATTTGTTGCATGCCTCAGGAATCATGCCGGGAGTATCAATGATCTGATCAACGATGGATGTTCCGACTACCGCAATGCTCATTTCAGCACTCCGCGAATTCTTTCCAATTCGGCTGGAATATTGATGAACTGCGGACATTTTGGTACACATTCCTGGCAGCTGATGCAATTGCTGGCTTTCTGGCTATCTTCCAATTGGTCATACAGCCACTGCGAACGAGTGAAATTATCGAAGCGGTAACCTTCATTGAAGATTCTGAAATTGCGAGGAATCGCAACACCATTTGGACAAGGCAGACAATATTGGCAGTTTGTACAAGGTACAGCAATTCTGCTTTTTAGCTGCTGTTCGATTGTTGCTACCAACACTTGGTCTTGTTGTGTCATCGGTTCAAAGTCCGCAAAGGTCATGATATTATCGACTACTTGCTCGTAAGAAGACATGCCGCTCAATACAACCTGAACATAGTCATAGCTGGCAACATAGCGCAATGCGAATCCTGCACTGCTCCAGTCCGCATGATCAACATCAATCAGGGCACGCAGATCAGGAGGCAACGTTGCCAATGTGCCGCCTTTGACCGGCTCCATGACAATTACCGGAATTTGTTTGGCCTTCGCAAGTTCATAGCCCTTGCGTCCTGCTTGAATGTCCATATCCATATAATTTAGCTGCAGCTGGCAAAATTGCCAAGGGTAGGCATTGATGATACGTTCAAATGCCTGGTATTCGTCATGGAAGGAGAACCCCAGATGCCGAATCTTTCCCTGTTTTTGATATTCTTCCAAAACAGACAGAACATCATATTGCAGTACCAGGTCGAAGCGTTCATTGCTCAATGCATGAATTAAGTAGTAATCGATATATTCAACTTGCAGCCTTGCCAGCTGTTCTTCGAAATAGCGAGAAACATCTTCTTTGCTTTTGACGTAATAAATCGGAAGCTTGGTTGCCACATAGAAAGAATTGCGGGGCTTCGTTTGCAGAAACTTGCCCAGGAACAATTCACTTTGCTCATCATGATACGGATATGCCGTATCGTAATATGTGACATCGTGCGCATATGCATATTCCAGCAGCCGTGTAGCTTCCTGTTCGTCAATACTGCCATCTTCTTTTACGGGAAATCGCATGCAGCCAAATCCAAGCAAAGAAGTTTCATCCAAGGTACCTAGTTTTCGTGTTTTCATCTTAATCACCTCTATTTTCATTTTACCATGTTCTAAGAAAAGCGGCGAAATGAATTCAAAAGTTTAAGCAATTTTTATACCCTGATAGGCGCGCAGCGGATGATCCGGACCGCCATTTTGGAGTTGAATGGCTGCAATTATTTCTTCTTTTCTGGCCAGGCAAAGTTCCGGTGATAAATCCAGCATGACATCCTCCAGATCATTTGGCCCATAACGGAATTTGCCGAAACAAGCACCATGAAATTCCCCGTCAATCAACAGGTATTGCAGTGTTTCATAATCTGGATGAGAAAAGGCTTCTTTCAGTTCATGCTGGTGAGCGCGCACCAAAAAGTCATTGCGATGCAGGACAAACAAAGAAGGTTCGGTGATTGGTGCTGTCTGTTCTAGTAAATCCTGATCTGAAGCAAGGATATACCCGGTTTGGTAATGGATGAGAATCCCGGATGCTGTGAGAGCTTGCAGTGCGTTCCCTAAATCCTTTTTTGAAATACGGAAATATGACTTTGCCATTTCTGCGGTGAAGAATACGATGCGATATGCAAAGCGTTGCATTAGATCAATCAATGCCTCCTGCTTGGTATACGTTTGAAACGTAATATCCGGAAACATTTCTTGAAATTGAAACCAGCCGCGATCCCATTCGCCATCATACTGATCCTCATAAATAAGAAATGCCTCTTGCAAACGATGCAGAATCGGTGTTATTTCTTTGACCAGCATTCCGGTAGCTTCTTTGATTTGCTGGATGGTCATTGGTCCTTCTTTCTGAATTAAATCCCATAATTTCATCTGCTGAAATGTTGGTTGATCCAACGGTTTGCGGTATACAGTTCCAAATAGCTCCAGATCTTCCGGCAGGATCCATCCGATGTTTCCGCCTGCAAAACGTCCTTTGATCAAGGTACGCTGCAATTGCCGTCTTCGGTTAAATTCGATGTCATCAAAGTCAGCTCGAAAAGACAATATGGGAGGCTGTCCAAAGCCATTCCAATATTCATTCAATCCCGGCTGCAAATCACGGTATAAGGATTCATATTCGTCGGCGGTTGTGACAGGATTAGTCAAACGTTGACGTGTTAATCGCAATGCTAGAATTTGTTCTTGCTTGATCATACTGGTTCCTCAATTTATTTCTGTTGCAATAATCATAACAAAAACGTACGATAGAATTAAGAGGAAATCAAAAATCTGTGAGAAAAACAAGCAAAGGAGAGAAAATATGAAAACTTGGTATGTGCTGTTGTGTCTATTGCTTTGCACAGGCTGCATGAAACCAATGCCAAAAGCAGAGCCAGAAGAAGAACAGCCGGCAGAGACACCGGAAGTATTGCTGGATGGTGCGCAACTGTATGAGTTAATCAATCAGACTATCTTAGATGAAAAACTGCTGAATGGCTTGGCAATGGAACCAGCGTTATATCAGCTATATCCAAGTCAAACCATCGAATTGCTGATACTGAATCAAAAAGGCATGTTTACATGGAAGTTCCCATATCGTGATGATCCTTCTTATACCATTGAATTCAACCCCAAAACATTCAGTTATATAAATGAGGGAAAGAAGCATGAGGTACAGTATGTGATCACGCAGACGAATACAGAGAATTTGATCCGGTTAAGCGGGTATCACATTACCGGAATTGAGGCTGTATATCAAGATGGCGCGGTAACAATACGGAGTTCAGAGAATGCGAATCTTCCAGCCAGCTTGCTTGCTTCTTTGAAGAATATGCTGATAGAAGAGTGGGCAGCGAATCAAGCAGATGTACAGCAAGCAGCATCAGTGCTATCCCGCATCTCTGGACTGATTCAATCAACACCAAGCAAGTACAGCAAGGAAGCCAATTTTGAGTTTCCGCAAATTGATACCAATCAGGTGTTGTGGAAGATGTATGAAAAACTGGGAGATGCCACTTGCGAATATGAACGAACACTGTTATTTGACAAGCCATGGCATTCCTATATCAATGTCATTCAGCTGGATACAGCTGAGTTTGATACGACGGCGGGCATGGTATTAACAGAAAGTATGGCAAGAGGCTTGCTGGCACTGCCCGGTGTATATATTTCGGCCAATGGAAGCCAATTTTGGAATACCAAAACAGAGAAGCTTCATGAGAGAAGTGAAGAATTGCATCAATTAATCGGATCGTTGGATGGCTATTTCGGCGTTGCTCTTCTTTCTGAATTTGCGAAATATCAGCAGATTGTATTCCCTGATTCTCTTCCATATGCTATGCAAACGGGGATGTTAGCATATGGCGGTACAGTGAAAGTTGATCACGCCAATGACTACCTGATCTATCCTGCAATGGACGGCGATGGTGGCCGAAGAGAAGTAGAAGAGAAATTGCTTTTGGAGGTTCAAAACAAGGATGATCTGTTTACGGTTCGCATGATTCAATACCAAAGTCATGGTGATTTCATCATGGATCATAAGGGCAATACCTATTATGCCAGCAACTGCAAAAATTCCGCATTTCAAACAGAAACAGTGATTCGGAAACAGATTGAGCAATTCAATGTACAAGAGGTGATGTTGAAAGACTTAGGTGATGAAACCTACCAGCTGCTATCCTTGCAGATTATGGACTAAATGTTGTTTCAAAGCACAACATGTGCTATGGTATAGAAAATGCAAATGCATAAAGGAGTGTTACATGGAATCAGTAAGAATATATGAAATACCTGCTTGCCGAATGGTTGCTTCAAAGTGCAGCATGTTTGGCGAAGGGCCGCTGGAACAATTCGAACAATGGTTCAGCAAACTGCCACGCTCATTGTTTCCGCATGATTATTTATGGTTTGATGAAGAACATGGGGGCTTTTGCTGGTATTACATTCATGAGGAAGCGATGGAGGTTCCTGCAGAGTTTGAGCTGGTAGAATTTCCGGGCGGACTTTATGCTGTAGGCACTGATATTGACAATCGGGATAATACAGAAGTGCTGCAAGCCATTCACAAGTTCATTGAAGATAAAGGCTGTTTTGCAGAAGATCCGACTCGGCCTTATATGGGAAATATTCCAACACCGCCAACTGCAGCAGATGCAATGGGATATTGCCAGATGGATTACTTTATTCCCATTAAAGTGAAATGATAAATTGCTTTTCGTAAAAATGAAGTCTGGATCTAAAATCCGGACTTTTTTGAATATGTGCACTACATTCTCATATGCTAAGAAAAAAGGAAAAGAAATCATGGAATACAACAGCCGCTTTCGTATGGGATTTATCATCAAGCAAACAATACTTCTGTTTATCGTCGCCAGCTTAGCTCATTTTTTGTATGATATCACAGATCACAACTTTCTGATCGGTCTTTTCAGTCCGATCAATGAAAGTATTTGGGAACATCTGAAATTGATGTTTTTTCCTAATTTAATCTGGTGGCTGATAATTTACGTCTGGAAGAAAGAATCATGGCACCTAAACGGCCAGGCTTGGCTCATTGCATCAGCC
This sequence comes from Bacillota bacterium, assembly GCA_023388995.1. Lineage (GTDB taxonomy): Bacteria > Bacillota_I > Bacilli_A > Erysipelotrichales > Erysipelotrichaceae > JAEWFD01. The sequence goes on along the minus strand of JAEWFD010000029.1, from coordinate 15,227 downwards.
CTTTGCATGATGATAGCGCCGCTGAGCGTTTTTTTGCTTTATTATGGTTACACAGGTGCCTTTGGCGTCCATATTGTCTGGCTGGATATCAGTCTTGTGGCAGTGGGTTACCTGCTTGCTTTTATGATTGCCTTTCACTGCTATCCATCAATCAAGCCGACCTGGCTCAAAAAAATTTTGGCAGCTGCCGGAATTGGACTGTTGTTGGCTGCTTTCGTTTCCTTTACCATAGATGCTCCTTCCTTGCCCGTATTTCAGTCAGAACAGCCCAAAGAAATGGGTATCATTTTTGTAAGGATTCATATGCATTGCGCAAAGCATCATAAATCATTGACTTGTGCTTTCTAAGTCCTATAAAGCGTGATATAATAATGACGATTTTGAAATTGAGGTGACTTTCATTGTATCGAATCGGACAATCCAGTGATATCCATAAGTTGGTTGAACATCGAAAACTGATCCTTGGTGGTGTTGAGATTGAACATCAAAAAGGGTTGCTTGGTCATTCTGATGCCGATGTGCTGCTTCATGCCATCATGGAAGCAATGATCGGAGCGATGGGTGCAGGGGATTTAGGGAAACATTTCCCGGATACCGATCCTAGGTATGCTGGCATCTCATCGGTGCTTTTATTGGAACATACCTATGAGCTGATGATTCGAAATGGCTATCAGATCGGCAATGTAGATAGTCTGGTCATGATTGAGCGGCCGAAACTGGCACCATATATTTCCAAAATGCGCGAAACCATTGCACGAGCACTGCATTGTGATATATCGCAAGTGAATGTCAAGGCGACCAGAGGCGAAGGCTTGGGATTTATCGGGCGTGAAGAAGGCGTTATGGCACAGGCAGTTGTATTATTAACAAAAGGAGAATGAAGATGGAAAGAGTACGTGTGCGTTATGCACCAAGTCCTACGGGACATTTACATATTGGCAATGCTCGTACAGCATTGTTCAATTATTTGTTTGCGAAACATTACAATGGTGATTTTGTTCTTCGCATCGAAGACACGGATATCGAACGAAATGTGGAAGGCGGCGAAGAATCGCAGCTTTATTATTTAAATTGGCTGGGCATTATTCCGGATGAGTCTCCGCAAAAGCCCAATCCCAAATATGCTCCATACCGCCAAATGGAACGACTGGATCTGTACCAAAAGTATGCCAACGAGTTGATTGCGAAAGGCTATGCCTACAAATGCTTCTGTACTTCCGAAGAACTGGAAGAAGATTACAAGCGGCAAACCGATGCAGGGTATGCATCCACGCGCTACAATCGCAAATGTACGCACCTAAGCAAAGATGAAGTACATCACTATGAAGAAGAAGGCCGTCCGTATACCATCCGGGTACGTGTGCCGGATCAGGAAACGTATGAATTTGACGATATGATTCGCGGCACGGTCCGCTTTGAATCGAAAGATATCGGAGATTGGGTTCTTGTAAAAGCCAATGGCATTCCTACCTATAACTTTGCGGTTGTGGTAGATGATCATACCATGGATATTACCCATGTTTTCCGCGGTGAAGAGCATTTAAGCAATACCCCGAAGCAAATGATGATCTATCGGATGCTCGGCTGGGATATTCCGAAATTCGGGCATATGACATTGATTGTCAATGAACAGCATAAAAAACTATCCAAACGGGACAATCAAATTATGCAATTTATGAGTCAATATAAAGATTTGGGTTATCTGCCGGAAGCAATGTTCAACTTCATGTCATTGCTTGGCTGGTCACCGGAAGGGGAACAAGAAATCTTCTCAAAAGAAGAATTGATCCAAGTATTCACAGAGCATCGTTTGTCGAAGTCGCCATCCATGTTTGACAAGAACAAGCTGACATGGGTTAATAACCGCTATATCAAAGAAATGCCGCTTGAGGCGTTAATCCCTTACTGCCGTCCGTTCTTGGAGGAAGCATATGATTTATCCCAAAAGCCGGATGCATGGATTCATCAGCTGATTGCGTTGTACCATGAACAAATGTCCTATGGTGCTGAAATTGTAGATCTGGCAAAGCAATTCTTTGTGGAAGAAGAATTGACGGAAGAAGCAAAAGAAGTATTGGCATGGGAAACAACCCCAGCCGTGAAAGCAGCGTTCTTGCAGCAATTGCATGCGATGAATGACTGGACTGTGGAAGGTGTCAAAGAAGCATTCGATGCAGTCAAAAAAGAAACAGGCATCAAAGGCAAGCAGCTCTTTATGGGTCTTCGTGTTGTCATTACAAATCAGATGCATGGACCTGATCTTGTGAACAGCATTTATCTGGTTGGCAAAGAGATTGCCAAACAACGCTGCCAATAACCAGCAAAGCAAAGAATCGCAAGGTTCTTTCTTTTCTTTAGGGATCTCGCTTGTAAAGAGAAACACAATTTGTTATAACGTAGAAAACAGGAGAACATTATGAACCAGGAACTAAAAGAGATCTATGTAAAAATAGCCCAAGGCATTACGAATGAATATGATGCCGATATCAAATACATTGCTGAGCAAATCGAAATTTATAAAACCCATGAGAAAAGCACGGATATTATCCGCAAGCTGGCGCTGCTATTCTATGATCTTCTTCCGGAAGGGCGCAAAGAAGATTTGGTAAAAGTCATCAGATATCAAAGGGATTATGTGCATTTGCTGTATTATCTGTGCCAATACCTGATGACAAATAATGAACAGGAAAAAGCATTGGCGATTTTAACGATACTGACAAAAGAACTGGAAACTTGGATGCTTCCGACGGAGCAGGCACAATACTTCAGTTTTGACAATTTGATTGAGTTTTTCTTGTATATGCAGACTAGTGAACAATCCAAGGAAATTAAGCGCAGCAATTATCCATGTCATGAAATGTACCGGGCCATCAGCTATCTGGAATTCAAGAAGCAAAATCATAAAGCAGCAATGGCAGCATTGAAGCAGGCAAGACGCTGGAATCCGGTGGACGTGGCATTGTATCTGGATCAGGCGGAGATTTGTCTGGAACTGCGGGATTTCGACCAATATGCCGCATTAAGCAAAGAAGGAGTGGAACTTGCTTACGACAAGCTGCTCTTAGCACGATGCTATCGCAATCTGGGGAAATACTATCTGGAAGAAAAAGATTATGAGGCAGCAACTGCCAATTACTATATGAGCTTGGTCTGCGATAAGAATGAAATTGCCTTGAAAGCACTTTATTCCATGTATGAGCAAACCAAAGAAGAACTGCCGGCACCGGACATGGAAGCAATTCAGGAAGTGCTGGAAGAAAAACACATTTCTTATGGCGCCAGTACGCTGGTTGTAGATACATTGCTGCAGCTGGCAAAGGAATTTGACGAAGCAAGCGAACGGCCGGAAGCAATTCAGTATCTGGAATTGGCATATGATTTGACCAATGATGAAACGTTGCTGCCGGTTATTGATGAAATGAAAAAGACCGCAAGTCCGGTCAGTCAGGAGGGATTATCATGAAACTATGCTTGCTTTTAGCGAATGGCTTTGAAGATCTAGAGGCAGTGGGAACCATTGCGCTTCTTCGCCGCGGCGGTGTAGAAGTTGATCTGTTCACGATCGAAGAACAAGATCCAACAGGAAAATATGGAATTGAATTAGGGCAAGTAAAGCCAATTTCAATGCTGAAGAAGGAAAACTATCAGATGATTGTGCTGCCGGGAGGTCCTGGATTTGCATCGCTGAAGAAACATGAAACAGTCATCGAACTATTGCATTATTTCTACCGGGAGAATCTATATCTTGCTGCTATCTGCGCGGCACCAACGATTCTTGGCTCACTGGGCATGCTGGAAGGCAAAACATATACTTGTTTCCCCGGTATGCAAGAAGAAGCTTTTTTAGGAGATTATGTGCAGGATAAAGCAGTGATTGACGGAACTATTATTACCGGCAAAGCGGCTGGTGCGGTAACTGATTTTGCTCTGGCAATATTGAGTATTGCCAAGGATGTTGAGACAGCAAACCGGATCAGGCAGGAAGTATATTATTAATTGCATAAAGCGCATTGTTCCATTGGGGACAGTGCGTTTTTCGTTAAGGCAAAAACCAATGTTGTTTATTTCGCGCTAAATCAAACAGAAACTGGCAGATCATCCGGAACGGAGCATGTTTCACTATTTTATGTTATCGTGGATATCTGTCAGAAATTACTAAAATTTGCTATAATGAAAACAGATAGGTGACGATATGAGCAAATTAGATAACATCAGAAGCAATCTTGCAGGCCAGGCTCTGCTGGTAGCAGTCAGCAAGACAAGAAAGATAGAGCAAATCATAGCATTATACGAGCAGGGACAACAGGACTTTGGAGAGAACCGGGTTCAAGAACTGGCAATGAAGGCAGAACAGCTGCCGCAATTGCACTGGCACTTTATCGGACATCTGCAAACCAATAAAGTGCGGGATGTGGTGCGGTATGCGCATCTGATTCATTCTTTGGATCGCCTGAATCTCGCAGAAGCCTTGCAGAAGGAAGCGGCCAAACAAGAAAAGACAATTGATGTTCTGATCCAGGTGAACCTGGCGCAGGAAGAAACTAAAGGCGGTTTTGCCAAAGAAGAGGTCATCCCGTTTCTTCAAACCATGGATCGCTATCCGTCTTTGCGCATCCGGGGAATCATGTGCATGGGGCCTCATGTAGATGATCAGGAGCATATTCGCCAGATATTTCAGGAAGCAAAAAACTTATTCCAGACATGTAAAGAAGTAAGACATGTTCAGGTATGTATGGACTATCTGTCTATGGGCATGAGTGATGACTACCTCATTGCTCTGGCGGAAGGAAGCAACATGGTGCGGATTGGATCTTTGTTGTTTGAATAACAGGAATTAAGCAAAGGCAAAAGAATAACAGAATGACAGAAAAGAGGGATTTCATGTTTGAACTATTACCGGAAACGAAAGTCATGCGAGACCCAATTCATGGATATATTCATGTTGATTTGAAAGTAATCTGGGATCTGATTGATACATTTGAGTTTCAGCGGCTGCGTCGCATTCATCAGCTAGGCGGCACTTATATGGTGTATCACACAGCAGAACATTCACGCTTTTCCCATTCGTTAGGAGTCTACGAAATTACGAGGCGGATGGTGCATGAAATCAAGTCAATCCGTGAAGCATTGAATGAATATGAGCGTGTCACAGCAATGCTGGCAGCGCTGCTGCATGATGTAGGGCATGGTCCGTTTTCTCATGCGTTTGAAGCTATTTCAGGCAAAAATCATGAGGAATTTACAGTGCGTATCATTTCAGAAGATACGCACATCCATCGGTTGCTTGCCGATGTAGACGCAAACCTGCCGCAGGCGGTTGCTGATGTGATTTTGCACAAGCATTCCAATCCCTTGCTTTGCCAGCTGGTATCCAGTCAGCTGGATGCGGATCGAATGGACTATTTGCTGCGCGATTCCTATTTTACCGGAACGAGTTACGGGAAATTTGATCTGGAACGGGTACTTCGCACATTGCGGGTCAGTGAGCAGAAACTGGTGGTTAAAGAAAGCGGAATTCATTCCATCGAAGATTATATTATGTCTCGTTATCATATGTACTGGCAAGTATACTTTCATCCGATCAGCCGCAGTTATGAAGCAATGTTGACTAGCTTGTTTCAAAGGCTGCGGGATTTGTATGAAAGAGATCCAAGCTTGATTCAATCTTATGCAATGTTTGAGCCAATGTTCCGGTCAGGGGAAATGAGTGTTCAAGACTATTTAATGCTGGATGAGCCATGTGCTTTTTATGGGATTCATTTAATGAGCCGCAGTGATGATCCGGTTCTGCAAGATTTAGCGAGCCGCATATTAAAACGCGATTTATTTGCACGGGAGGTAATTGAGTCGAAAGATCAAGTGCGTATCAAAAAAGAGCAGCTTTTGGCTGCCGGGTATGATCCACGCTATTACTTCAAGGAAGACCATTCCATGCAAATTCCCTATCATCCGTATATCAGCAAAGGTTCTGATGTCATTGAGGTGCAGATGGAGCATGGTGCTATCGTAGAATTGTCAGCAGTATCAACCATTGTTTCTTCTATTGTGCAAGGCAAAATCAAGGATGACTACCGTATGTTTTATGTAAAGCTGCCTAACTCATTGCAGCTATGACCGAAACAAATACGCTTCAAGAAAAGGCTGCGGATCGATTATGTCTTTGATTGCTTCTTGTAGATCAGAATCAGGCTGCAGATCTTGAATATTTGCCTGGGTATGGATCGTACGGGATGTTACGATACTATGAGCGATTTGGAATTCCTTGTTGAGAAAGTCATAATAGGTGCCTGGGGTCATCATGCCATCCATGGCAATTAAGTCAATGCTGCTTTTTCCGACAATGGTATCTGCAAGCAAAACACAATTGGTTGTCATGACAAAATACGTTTTGAATTTGCCGTGCGTGAATTTAAAGAATTTTGGCTCCACGTATTTGGTTAGCAAACTGGCATAGCCATTGAGACTTCCGCTGAAAGGAATTCCTTGTTTATGACGCTCCAAATTGGAGTACCAAGGGCGGAAACGGGCTGCTAGCTGAAATAACTGCTGCCGGACTTGTTCTTTTTCCTGATCATTCAGCAATATGCCAAAAGAAACAACACTCCGTTTCTTTTGCGATACAATCATTGTTAAGTACGATGCTTTTTCAGCGAAAAAGACGACACCATCGCCAACAATCCCATTTAAAATGACAGACTTAGGATCGTGATTGCCATACGATATGACAAGATGATCGAATACCAAATCAACATGGCCGACAGAGTCGAAACCGTTGGTTCCCAAATGAATTAGAATTTCCAAGTCCGGTTTGCGATTCGTGGGATTGCTGATCAGAAATTCTTTCTGCAAAGGATTGTCTTGCAATTTTCGATTGATATACAAAACTAAACGCTGCGGAAGCAAAATATTCATGAAAACAGGCAACGCAATTTTACGTTTGTGGGCAAACTTTTTCTTGGTCAGCGTATTCAGGAAGTCTTGAAAGGTGGCTAGCCCATATAATATAAAATAAGAGCCGATCAGGATCAATACTACGCGTGCCTGGCGAATTGGCTCGACAATGATTAAAATGGAAAAAACAGTAAGAATGACTGCTTCCAGGGCAATTCGAAAGGTACCGATTAAACGGTCATGGAAATATACATACCAGTTGATCATCCGGATGACAACATTCAACACGCTCCAAAAACCAACCAGATACCGCAGCAAGGAAAATAACTCCTGCGGGTGATACAATGTGAATAACCCGAAGATACTATAACCAATGACCTCGATCCATTTTGCTGCTGCTTTGCTTTTTGTTTTCTCAAACAGAATAGCAGCGACTTGAAATAAGGCCATCACGAAAAACCCATAGGAAAGCAAGTAATACAGCAAATATGCACTCCTCATGGGATCAAAGATAAATAACAGTCCAATGACGAAATACAGCAATGTGCTCGCCAGTAAGGTGCTCGAGCGGATGCGGGTGTTAAACATTGATAATACCTCAGTAAAATTGTTCCTATGCAAGATAGGGATACCTTGCTATCATTAAGTATAGCAGATTCCAAAGGAGAAGCGACCATGATGAAAGAAAAGTACTACAAAGAATTGGTTGAAACATATGAAAGTTTGAATACGAAAGCGGTGAAGCTGGGCGATGATTATTCTTGTGTTGCTGGGTTTGACTATCAGGATGCGCATCGCTATATGATCATCAGCAGGATAGAGCATGTATTGCATGTCTGCATTTTCAGCAATGAAACAGCCTTCCAGCAATACTATGATGAGTTTGATGAATTGGAAAAAGTGGATGCTCCGCTTAGACAAGATTTTATTTTGCTTCATCAAGCTGATCCTGATCTGATGTTTGATCAGGAATACGAAATCTATCAAAAAGCCGGTATTAATGTGAATAGTGATGTTGCATTGATCCGCAGTGCCAAGCCAGGTGTTCTTCCATGGATGATTGTGGAAGAAGAAGCATTGCTTGTAAAAGAAGCAATGCTGATATTAGAGTTGTTGTTAGAACTGGATATGATACCGGAATTTGCATTTTACGAACGTAACTATGATCAAATAAACATAAAGCCATTTCATGTGCTGAAAGAAATGCAGCTGAAGCGAATTGAAATATCGTCGAATACAGAACGTTTAAGTTACCAGCGTAAAGGCAACTGGTTGGTTGGTACTTATTATCTGCCGGTTCCCAATGCGATTGATGAGGCTGGAAGACCTAGTCATTCCCTGGTAGCGATCGTAGTGGATGAAGATAAACAAGAAGTAATCACCATTTTGGAATCACAGCCGAAAGAAGATCCTTATCTTGTGTTCAATGAGCAAATGCTGGAATACATGAAGGAAAACCAGACACGGCCGCGTACAGTCTCCTTTTTCGCAGAAGAGGATAGCAGGATGCTGGAATCATTGTTCCGGCACCAGGAAGTGGAAATTGCCAATTCTCTTCAACTGGAGTTATTGAATGATGCCTGGTTTCAGATTGTGGAAGATATTCGGGAAGAACTGGAAGAAGAATTTGAAGAAGATCAGCAAACAAGAACCCTGCACTAGGGTTCTTGTTTATTTACAGTCATCATATCTAATGTCGGCAAACTTCCTTTGCGATCATACCAGTAATAAGAACCATGATTATCCAAGTATCCCGTTAAAGGATTTACCTTGAGACTAACCAATTCATCGCTGATCGTATACCACGGACCTTCCGATTCATCTTTATATAAGCTATTAAATAAATCACGATAAATCAAACGGGAAATGCGCCGTTCTTTGAGTGTCTTCATTTCCTTGCTTTCATCATAGCCATTCCAGATCACAACGGTATAGTCAGGATTAAACCCGGCAATCCAGCTGTCCCAATTGGAGGTTCCTGATTTGGCGCCTGTAATAACACGAGGTTCATAGCCAAGCAAGGAAGGAACAGTGTAACCTTGATTTTTGATGTCAAACGGTGATCGCAGCAGCTGATTTACAATCAATGTTTGATTGCGATCCAATAAACGCCTTGGAACATCTGTTCGTTCATAGATTAAATTGCCGCTTAAGTCGGTAACTCGATGAATCATCTGCGGCCGCACATACAGTCCTTCGCTGGCAAACGTATTGTAGATGCTGGCAAGCTCTAACGCAGACAAGTTGACGCTGCCAAGGGCCAAGGCTGCGATATCTTTCGTTTGCTTCATGCCAAAATTCATAAGCGCATGGTAGAGGGAAGAAGTTCCCAAAAACATATGGGTTTTGACGGCATATATATTATCAGATACACCAAGGGCCTGAATCATGGAGATTTCTTTATATGGATAAGCATCATTGAAGTTGGTTGGAGCATAGCTTTCCATTTCGCTTAACTGAAATGTGGTAGGCTGACTTAAAAAGCGGGAAGAAGGAGTAAATCCCTGATCAATCGCCAAGTAGTAAAGAAGAGGTTTCACTGTGGAAGCAATTTGCCGCTGGGCATAAAGTGCGCGGTTGAACTGACTTACGGTGTAGTCTTTGCCGCCGCTTAGCGCAAGCACTTTACCGGTAAATGGTTCTACCACAACACCGCTGACTTCCATTTCCGGTACATCGGAACCGGACTTGCGGATGCTGGAAGTAAGTTTGCGCTGGATATAAGGATCATAGTATGTTTCTACTACAAGGCCTTTTGCCAAGGCAGCGTCACTAAGCAAACCAAGCGTTTTCAATTGGGCAATGACACCATCGCGGTAATAGCTGCTCAGTGATTGATCCTCCGACTTCTCAGTATAAGGAACCACGGCAATAGGAGTATTCCGCGCTTCCTCATAATCTTTTTCTGTGATCACTTTATTCTGCACCATGGCATACAAGACCACAGCCCGCCGTTTTGTGCTGCTCTCCAAATTAATATAAGGAGAGTAATAAGAAGGAGCATTGCAAATTCCAACCAGGGTAGCGACTTCCGCAATCGATAGCTCGCCAACTTCTTTTGCATAGAAAAAGGAAGCAGCATTGCGAATCCCATAAACACCATGCCCGAAATACAATGTATTCAGATATCCTTCCAAGATTTGTTCCTTGCTGTAATGCATCTCAATTTGGATAGCATAATATGCCTCCACGAGTTTACGTTTTAAGGTCAGCTCCTGATTCAAGAATAAGTTACGGGAATATTGCTGGGTGATTGTGGAACCACCTTGCGGAACAGAATCCGGATTTTGGATATTCACCAGAATGGACTTTGCAATGCGGATGGGGTCCAGCCCGTAATGAAGATAGAATCGTTTGTCTTCTACTGCCACAAAGGCGGATTTAATAATGCCCGGTATTTCTTCATAATCAATCCAGTTGCTTTTCTTTTCGAAATTGGTTTCATAATATACGGATTGTTCTATATCTAATATTTGCAAGCGTTCGCTTTGACCTAGCATGGGAATAGGCTGTAAATATGCAACGAGATACAAAAGAGCAACTGATAACCAGCTGGCAAGTAACAGCATAAAAAGGATGGTTATCCATTTTTTCATCTTGATCACCTCCTATATAGTTTGTTACGAAAAACAATTTTTCAAACTAATGCTTGATTAAATGCCTATTCGTGTATATAATGGCTAGGAAAATGAGTGATGCTATGAAAATATGTAGACTGAAAATGATAAAAGAATCACTATTTGGGGATGAAAACAAAGAAATTGAGTATTTCATCAGTGAATATCATGAAAATGAAACTGATTTACATGTGCGATATCGAGAAGAGAATCAAGGTGCAACTACAACAATCGTTGCAAATGCAGAACAAATCAAAATTATTCGATCTGGAGAAGTCACATCGAATATTCCCTTATCTCTGAATGAAAGACAAACCGTTGTGATTGACAGCCCATATGGTCAAATGTACATGGAATCCAAGGCACTGGTTATTGTCAAGAAAGATAATGTGATCCACGTGGAATATCAGCTGCTTCAAGAGCAGCAGGTCATCGGACATTACAAAATCACTTGGCAGTTACTGAAGGAGGAACTAGCGTGAATGCATTAGAAACACAGCTAAAGAAAAGTATTGCAAATGCGGTTGAGACAGCCTATGGAGTTCAATTAGCTTTAGAAGAAATCGTCATTGAAAGTCCAAAAGACAAAAACTTTGGCGATTATGCAACAAATATTGCTATGCGCCTTGCAAAGCAAGTTCGGCAGAAACCCCTTGATATTGCAGCCAAGATCAAAGACTGCATGCTATTTCAGGAGGCAGGAATTGAGCGCATTGAAATTGCCGGAGCGGGGTTTATCAATGTATTTGTAAAAGCAGATATGCTCTACGGCAGTATTCAACAAGTGCTTCTGCAGCAAGATGACTATGGTCGCAGCAACAGCGGAGCTGGTATGAAAATAAATGTGGAATTTGTTTCTGCCAACCCAACAGGCGACTTGCATCTTGGTCATGCACGGGGTGCTGCGATGGGCGATTCCATCAGCCGGCTCTTGGAATTCAGCGGCTATCGGGTAACAAGAGAATATTATGTAAATGATGCAGGAAATCAGATACATAATTTGGCACTCTCGCTATATGCTAGATATAAGCAATTATTCCATTTGGATGCTGCTATGCCGGAAGATGGCTATTATGGCAATGATATTAAAATGATTGCACAGCGAATTAAGGAGCGTGAGGGCGATAAATTCCTTTCGATGGAACAAGATGAAGCGATCCATGCAATGCGTTTGATCGGAGTCCAGGAGGAATTACAGAAATTAATTGATGACCTTGCTTTATTTCGGGTGCATTTTGATGTATGGAGCAGCGAACAAGAATTGTATGATAGCCAAAAAGTCGAGAAAACCTTGCAAAGTCTGATCGCCAAAGAGATGACCTATGAGCAGGATGATGCACTTTGGCTGAAGACGATTCAGTATGGTGATGACAAAGATCGTGTTTTGCGAAAAAGTGATGGCAGTTACACTTACCTGACACCGGATATTGCATATCATAAAGATAAGTTTGATCGTGGTCATGATCGACTGGTTAATTTATGGGGGGCAGATCATCATGGTTATATACCGCGCATGAAAGCAGCAATGCAGGCTCTGGGATATGATCCAAAACGGCTGGAAGTTGATGTCATACAGATGGTGCGGTTAATCAAAAACAAAGAAGAAATGAAAATGTCCAAGCGTACCGGCAATGCGATTACGCTGAAAGAATTAATAGAAGAAGCAAATGTGGATAGTGTACGGTATTTCTTTGTAAACAGAGCACCGGATACGCATTTCGATTTCGATTTGGATCTGGCAACAAAACAATCGAATGAAAATCCTGTTTACTACGTACAATATGCTCATGCCCGAATTTGCTCGATATTACGGCAAATGGATGGGTTTGCAGTTGCTGATCAGTATGACTTGCTGGTTCACGAAAAAGAACTGGACGTTATGAAGCATATTTATGAGTTCCCGGCAGTAGTTGCGGAAGCTGCAAAGTCACGCTTGCCGCATAAGATTTGTAATTATACACAAAAATTAGCATCATTGTTCCATAGCTTTTATGCAGAATGCAAAGTCTTGGATATGGAACAAGTGACTCTCAGCAATCAGCGGCTGGCATTGCTGACAGCAGTAAAAATCACGTTAAAGAACGCACTGAATTTAATCGGTGTGGAAGCAATAGAGAAAATGTAAGGAGGAGAGCGCTTATGGCGATTCGATCAATGACGGATGTAGCATTCGATTTAATGAAGAAAAAAAGAAAACCAATTACTTTCCGAAAGTTATGGGACGAAGTGAGCACAACGATGGGATTCAGCGAAGCAGTTGCTGAAAACAAAATTGCTCTATTCTACAATAACCTTTCGCTGGATATTCGCTTTGTAGTGGTGGAAGACAGCAAATGGGATCTGCGCAGCAGAAGAAAATTCGAAGAAATTCATAAAGACTTGAGTGACATTATTGATGATGGCGATGAAGAGTTCGATGATGATTTTGAAGGTGAAGGAGATGAAGCCGGAGATGAAGAGGAAGAAACAGACACTCTGGTAGAATCGGAAGAGGAAGATTATTAAACCGGGCTTTCCGGTTTTTTATTTGAAAAGGATATAATATCCAGTTGTAGTCATGGTAGAATAGAATATATGAGGGGTGGGCCATTGAAATGAAACGTGCACTATATTATGGATCATTGCTGGTGCTTGGGTTTAATGCCATAGCTTATATCTTGAAGATAGTTTTATTCCAGCAGGAACAGATGCGGGTGGCATATGGGCTTTTGTCTTTGGCTTGTATCGGATACTTGGTGTATTATCAAAGAAGTGCCCAGCAAAGATGAATAAAACAACTGATTAGTCTTTATGATAAAAGGATACACAAACAAGCAAGCAGCAAGTTGTGTATCCTTTTGTTATTTGTGATACAGTTTTTTGGTATGATATTTTGGCTCCGATGTCAATTGGATGCCTAACTTTCTGAATGTGTTGTAATCTACTGCAGAAAGAATTACCGAAGAGTGCGCCTCGCAGTTCTTCAGCTTAGGCAGCTGCTGAAGAGCCAGATGGGAGAGCGGATTGGTAGTAGCAGAGATTGCCAGAGCAATTAAAATTTCATCGACATGCAACCGGGGATTGTGATTGCCCAGAGATTGGGTTTTCAACAATTGAATGGGTTCAATAATATGCGGTGAAATAATCAAAATGTGATCGGAAATGCCTGCCAGCACTTTTAAAGCATTGAGGGTGGCAGCAGCGCTGGACCCCAGCAGTTCCGTAGTCTTGCCAGTCACAATTGTGCTGTCCTCTAATTCAATTGCTACCACAGGACCATTTGTTTCTTCGGACTTCTCATTGGCGATTGCCACTACCTGCCTAGATGCGGTCGTGATATTAGCCTGCTGCATCAGCAATTCCACTTTGGCGACACTTTCTTCTGTTCCCTTGCCTACTCGTTCATCGCAAAGCGCTTGGTAATAACGCCGAATGATCTCAGCATTAGATGCCTCAATTGCAGCTTGTTCATCGATGATGCATTTGCCGATCATATTGACACCCATATCAGTGGGTGATTTATATGGAGTATAACCGGCGATTTTTTCGAACATCATATGCAGAACCGGAAAGATTTCGACGTCTCTGTTATAGTTTACGGCCATTTCGTTATAGGCTTCCAGATGGAACGGGTCAATCATATTGATGTCATTCAAATCGGCAGTAGCCGCTTCATATGCTAAGTTTACAGGATGCTTCAATGGCAGATTCCAAATAGGGAATGTTTCATATTTGGCATATCCGGATTTGATGTTGCGCTTATAGTCATGGTACATCTGCGATAAGCAGGTTGCCATTTTGCCGCTGCCTGGACCAGGTGCCGTTACAACGACAAGCGGACGCGTTGTTTCTACATATTCATTTTTGCCATATCCTTCATCGCTGACGATATGAGCAATATTGCTCGGATATCCTTTGATTGGATAATGGATCGCCACTTTGATGCCTAAATTCTCCAGTCGTTTTTTAAAACTGTCGGCAGTTGGCTGGTTGGCATATTGCGCAATGACAACACTTCCGACATATAGTCCGATGCCGCGAAAAGCGTCAATTAAGCGAAGTACATCTGCATCATAAGTAATGCCCAGATCATTGCGTACTTTATTTTTTTCAATGTCGGAAGCATTAATGACAATGATAATTTCAACTTGTTCTTTCAACGTAAGAAGCATTTTCACTTTGCTGTCCGGTTCAAATCCCGGCAGCACGCGGGAAGCATGAAAATCATCAAATAATTTTCCGCCAAATTCGAGATATAGCTTATTGTCGAATTGCTGGATTCTTTCTTCAATATGTTGTGACTGCAAATGCAGATAAGCGTCTTTATCAAAAGCGGTTTTGCGCATATTTATTCCTCTACTATCTTATAATCCTATTGATTATACCAAACGAGGGAAGGGAATTCCATGAAAACAGCGAATTTGCTGCAAGTTAAAAAAGAAAAAAACAGTAAATTTAGAAGATATACCCCTAAACTATGGAAATATAGTTTTTATAAAAGTAATTTCTTTGCAGAGCGTTTTATGGTATGATGAAATAGTTAGTGCGTAAAGTAAAAACATGTCAGCCACTAGGCGATATCATGCATAACATATAACACTGAAACACGACTCTGTCGATTTTATCAAAGCAAATATCGTTAACGTTCAAGGAGGCACATATGAAAGAAGTTTTGAAAATTGAAGGCGGGCATAAGTTAAATGGTAAAGTACGAATCAGCGGAGCTAAGAATGCTACGGT
>JAEWFD010000001.1 GCA_023388995.1 Bacillota bacterium | reverse complement strand
TTTCTTTCGCCATATCTGTATCACGGATACGAGATTCAGCAGCTGTCAAGTTTTCTTTAGATACACCCAAGTTGTTGATTGTGTGCTCTAAACGGTTTTGGATTGCCCCAAGGTCTGCACGGTTGATATTTACAGTCTTGATTGCAGCATCGATTAAATCGATTGCTGCAGAAGCACCTGTTTGTGATCCTAATGTAAGAGCGTTAACAGTTAATGAAGCAGCTGTATTAGATGTCAAGGAAAGAGTAACTGTTTCATGGTTCGCACCAATTTGGAATGTAATTGCACTGGTTGAATTTAGCAATTGTTTTCCGTTGAATTTTGTATTAGAAGCAATGTTATCAACTTCATTTGTCAATGCTGTGATTTCGGATTGGATACGAGCTCTATCTTCTGTATCATCGTAAATACCATTTGCTGATTGAACAGCTAGGTCACGCATACGTTGTAGAATAGAGTGTGTTTCTTGCAATCCACCTTCTGCAGTTTGGATCAAAGAAATACCATCTTGAGCGTTCTTTTCTGCTACTCCCAAACCACCGATTTGTGCACGCATTTTTTCGGAAATTGCTAATCCTGCTGCATCATCCCCTGCACGATTGATTCTAAAACCAGAAGACAATTTTTCTAGTGATTTAGCACCTTTATCAGTGTTGATACCAAGTTGTCTATGCGCATTTAATGCATTAACATTGTGTTGTACTCTCATTGTTATTTTCCTCCTTGAAATTACGGTGAAGTCCTTTTCACCTATTTGATTGTACGAAAGTTTAACCCTTCACATATACTATCGGCTGATTTGCCAAAACATAAATATTTTAATTACATTTCCAGATCATTTTTTTCATCTTCTGTAAAATAAAGCGCAATAGCCTCCTGTAAATTATGAAGATTATTTACTTTCGCTGTACTGTAAATAAGGTATTTTTCTTTTAAATTATCAAAATAATAGATCTTTTGAATAAATGAGATAACATCATCGATCTTCTCATGCGCAACCAATATTTTTAGCAATATTGATAACGTTTTGATATCAAACTTATTATATTGTAACAGCAAAACAGCTTTTTTTACGACATTTGGCAGATTCTTCGTAATCAAATACAAATTCATCAATTCCACCTGAGCATCTGCCAATAATCCAATTGTTCTGTCAATCACTCGATTTTCCTTCACTTCATTGATCTCAATATATTTCTCCAAACATACAATTGCTTTATCATATTCGCTGTTATTTCTGTAAACAATTCCCATACACATATAAAAATCGGGCACATCAGAGAACTCTTTGCATGCTTTTTCAAAGTCTATTTCTGCTTTTTGAGGCAATAAGTTCATTTTAGAATGTAAATCCATAATATTGGTATGAGTTATATAACGAATGTTTTTATTGGCATCCGGATACAAATCACGTATTTTATAAAATAGTTGAAGCGCCTCATCCCATCGACTTAATGCGATATAGCTTTCTCCGATATAATGGATTAACATATAATTATCCGGATCGTCTGCATACTCCTTTAATAGCATTTCCAAGTTACGCTGACCTTTGTTTAGATTGACTGCTATTTGCGCGTCATATCCGGTATGCCATATTGTCAATCCAAGAACATTCGTATGTTTGAAATCGCTTCTTTTGGATGAAATATGTTCATGAATCTTTCCCTGATACCGAAGATCTTTCCGATTTCGAAATATGCGCATTTGCTGCCCGGTGCCAATTAGCTTATGATTGCGATCAATATTTGCTATTTCACACATGATACCTATCGTCTTGCCTTTTTGAGCAACTTCTATTGCCTTTGGTATTTTCTGCGCATCTTCTTCGGAAAAATACTCATCAGCGTCCAAAAAGATAATCCAGTCACCAGTTGCTTTTTCAATTGCAAAATTTTTGGCTGCAGCAAAATCATGAATCCATTCAAAATGATATACTGTCGCTCCAAGCGCTTGCGCAACTTCCACTGTATTGTCTGTAGAACCAGTATCCACAACAATTTGTTCATGAACAATTCCTTTTAAGTTTCCAAGTGAAGTTTGCAGATTATGTTCTTCATTTTTAACAATCATGCATTGTGATATTTTCATTTAGTCCTCCCGCAGTCATATAACTCATATTCAACTTTTTAACTGAATTACCCAGTAGATATCAGTATAACTACTGATTGAGCAGATTTATGTGATTCAAAGCAATTTCGTATCCATCTCTTAACATTTCCAGATGTTTCATGCCATGTAGCTAAAATTATAGAAGGCCTGAAAACTACCACAAACCTAAATTCCTCGGGAATATCAATCTATCCAATTTCAAGAAAGTACAAACAATTCTTTTCTATCTGGGGTAGATACTACTGATATCTTAAAATGTCTGATAGAACTAATTTTATATAATTAACTCTTCCATTTTACCAAGCGCTACTACCATTCAAATAGCATCATCTGTTCGGACGTCAGTATATAAAGATCTGCTACTTATTGGTCAATTTTAATTCAGCATCAACTAATCTCTTATACTCGGGAAATTTCGCCAAACCAAGATTAATTGCATGAATTGCATCATCCTTAAAACCACAAAAGTAACAATTTTGTCCGAGAAGTAGATATTTCTCTGGTGTTGAATATTGAGAGTTAAATAATAATTCTATTTTCTCAGCAGCACCCAAGTAATTTTCTTTTGCAATATTCATACGAACTGCTTCCTCAATTTCAAAATAGAGCAAGGCAACGCTGTTGTCTGCATCTATACTAGCATTACATAACTCATTGAAAAAAGTGAGTCCTAACCGTTGCGGATTATGCTCATCAAATAATAAATTTTGAAACTCTATGACTCTTCTGGATATTGGTTTTGTTGTCAAAGTTATAACATCTATTAACTTCACCGCCCAGTGAATAATTTCGTTATCTCCATCTTGACTAGATATACTTTTATAGAGTCTATTGAGTGTGGTCAACAACGCTTCTTCAACTTCTCGGCGTCTTTCTGTTATCAAACATGCCGCAACTACGATGTCATCAAAGTAGGAAATAACATGCGTCATTTTATCAAAGATTGTCATTGTATTATTCCATGCAAAAATGTTAGATAACTCTACCTTCAAATGGTCAATACGTGCATTTGATAAAATCATTAACCTTGTAAAATCCAAAATATTCCACGACGCAAACAACTCTTTAGACCGCTGAAAAAACTCATTAAACATATCATGCTCATATGAGTAATACTTTCCTGAGCTGATGTTAAATCGCAATTCTTTAATAGATTCATAGAAGAAGCCATGATAAAGATTAGCGGGGTGGCAGGATGTACTGGTTATTTCATCCGCAATTGTAAGATTCATAAGATAATCGGCTCCATAAATATCCGTTCTGAAGCGATATTTCTTCATAATTGATGTTTTATAAGCATTTCCCGGATTACGAGTAAGTCCAAGCTGCATGAAACGAATCCAGTTGTTTTCATTCTCTTTTTTACCAATCACTTTGAATCTACTATCCATGATGCTGCATTGGATATTTTTTTGAATAATATTTTGCTCTTCATCACACGAATGGGTAGCAACATTCATAAAAATAATATCATAATCATATTCATTTGCTTGTTCTGCAATAATTTCCAATGCTTTTTCATCAAGTAAATCATCTGAACTAGCAAAAATAATATACTTACCAGTAGCCTTTTCAATTCCCATATTATAGCCCGTGTAAGTTCCGCCATTGAACTTGTGGAATGCCTTTACTCGTACATCTCTACTCGCATATTCATCAATAATTGCCCCGCACGAATCTGTTGACCCATCATCAATCAATAACAACTCAAAATCAGAAAATGCTTGGGACAATACACTTTCAATTGCATTAGGTAGATATTTCTCGGTATTATAAATAGGAATTACTATGGATATAAGCGGTGATTTCATACAGATCCCTCCTTATCTAAAATTGAAATATAGCGGATTGATCTGGGATTCCAAACAATCCATTGTTCCCATTTTCCTGTTTCAATAGTACTCATACAGGTACTTAATCTTTTAATAAATTTATATAATGTGGATAAATCACATAGTAAGAAATAATCCATTTTTTGAGATCCATAATCATCTCATCATAATCTTGAACTACAAAAGCAAAATCAGTTCTTGTTCTAATCAGTGATTTATTTGATAAGTATTCATCAGAAGGTATTATCGTTACTGATTCTTTTCTGAGTTTATTAAACAGTTCCAACAATTCACACTTGTCAATAGTTTTGTTATTCACTAAGTGATATAATCCAGTAAGTTTTTGTAATGCAGCAGTTTCAATCGCATCTGCTAATACAAGCGTTGTAACACCAGTCCAAATGACACCTCTATATCCTAATATTTCATCTGTTTGCATCATAAACCAATGAAACAAACCAGTCCCGTTTGTATTAATATCCGGACCGATAATAGATGTCCGAATCGTAAGATTTTTACTATCTACGATCTCACCAAGCGCCTTCGATCTTCCGTAGTAATCGTTCGCAGATTGAACACTTGTTTCTGTATATCCGCCATTTCCCAGTCCAGAAAAAACGCAATCTGTACTAAGATGAATTAGTATTGTTGGTATATCCTTCAGTATCATCGCAAGCCAATGAGGAAAAAAAGAATTAATCCAAATACCATTCACCAGATTATGGCTGATCCCTGCCTGAAGGACACCAACTGCATTTACAACGAGGTCATATCCACCACTTAGTAATTCTACTTCCAACTTTTGCGTATTTGTAACATCCATTTCAATTGTCTTGCAAAACGATAACTTTCTTTTAGCGCAGCAGATGACCTCATGGCCTTTTTCCTGAAGTCGCATGGCAATCATATGGCCGGCCATTCCCCCCGCACCCAACACTAAAATTTTCATAAATTTAATTCTTTCTGAATAAAGTCAGTTGTTAACAATAGCTCTTTAATCTGTGCCACGTTAAGTTGCCGTGTATTATTGGAATTAAATTCATCCATGAAAGGTTTTATTACTTTCCCTTGTTCAATGTATTGTTCATAGTTTAAATCGCGGTTATCTGCCGGTATTCTATAATACTCTCCCAAGTCATCAGCATGTATGCTTTCTTCCTTCGTCAAAAGCGTTTCATAACCTTTCTCACCATGTCTTACCCCTATATATTGAACAGGATTGTCTACTTGAAATAGTTCCTTCAAAGCCTGTACTAAATTTCCGATTGTACAGGCAGGCGCCTTTTGTACCATCAAGTCCCCAGGATTGGCATTCTGAAAAGCAAAAAGAACCAGATTTACAGCTTCATCTAAATTCATCAAGAAGCGAGTCATATTAGGGTCGGTAACAGTGAATGGTCTGCCTGTTTTCATCTGATCAACAAATAATGGAATGACTGAACCACGCGAACACATAACATTGCCATATCGCGTACCGCAAATAACCGTCGTACTTGTAGTCCTTGATTTAGCAACAAACACCCGCTCCATCATTGACTTGCTAATTCCCATTGCATTAATAGGGTATGCCGCTTTATCAGTAGAAAGACAAACCACCTTTTTAACTTTTGCCTCAATAGCTGCCGCTAAAACGTTATCTGTTCCGATAATGTTTGTTTTAACTGCTTCCATCGGAAAAAACTCACATGAAGGCACTTGCTTTAATGCTGCTGCATTAAAAACATAATCAACCCCATACATTGCTCCATTAATACTATGATAATCCCGTACATCGCCAAGATAGTATTTTATTTTCTCGTTACGGTAAAACCTTCTCATGTCTTCCTGTTTTTTCTCATCTCGCGAAAAAATGCGAATCTCGCGAATGTCAGAATGGATAAACCGCTGCAATACTGCATTACCAAAAGATCCCGTTCCACCTGTTATCAAAAGTGTTGCATTTGTAAACATTTTGCCTCCATCTCTCTAAAGGATTATAAAGATAATATATACTATGCAAAAGTGTATGTCAATTCTTTCGAACTGCCACGAAAGATAAAACTAGTTATGCTAAGATATTGATTGAATTCGTTCTGATTTGATGAATTGCCCAGTGCTGTTTTTGCATTCTTGGATAAAGACTGATAATTACTGTTTAAAACATGTTAGACTTGTCTTACACAAAACAAGTGAGCATTCTTTACTTCACGACTCCAGACATATAGTAATTATTTACCGGATCCATATACCAATACTCTGTCATTTCCATACTTGCTTCCTTACCTTATTAAACTAATCAATCTTTTTCGTGCAACTTCGTATCCTAGCGACGCCGAAAACTTGTAGTATTCTATCGCTTTATTTTTGTTTTCTGTAACCTCATACCATACCCCTAAATTATATGCTGCTTTGAAACTTCCACAACCATATATCCCGCGATGTATAGGCACTTCCCCAATTTCTAAACACCTCAAGTAGCTTTTTTCTATTAAAGATAAATATCCTTGATACTTAATAGTATCGGATAGAACCAATTTCATATAGAAAATACCGCACATAAAATTAAAATCAGCATATTTATTCAAATCTTTTGAAACTTCATCAATAACTATCAGTGCTTCTTCAAACAAATCCAATTCAATTAAATTATATATATATCTTATAGTGCCCTTTTTATAATAATTAGAGCTAGTTTCAACTTGCTTATAAAATAATCTATAATAATTCATCGCTTCACTGTATTTCTTCATATTTGCCAAAGTCGAAGCAACTTGATAAAGATAATAGGTATCATTCGAATTACTACTCAATTCTTCTAACAAAAGCGGTAAATTTCTTTCTGCTTTATTAGGTATTAAATAACCGTCATGTTCAAACGAAAGTGGCAAAAATATACGGGAAAGTTCACTATCCACTTGCTCATGCACTTTTCCAATATAATTAATATTCTTAGGTATTAGCCTGGTTGTGTAATCAATTCCATAGCTTACTTCGCCATGATCCATATATGCATTTCTTATTTGTATAGCCCCTAACTGATTCACATTATTTAAAAAGGATGTTATATCTTCTCTTCTACCTTGTGCAAGATATTCATCAGCATCCAAGACAAGATTCCAATCACTGTTTGATTTTGATAATGCGAAATTTCGTGCATCAGAAAAATCATTCTTCCAGATATAATCATATATCATTGCATTGAATGATGCCGCTATCTGTTTTGTGCGATCATTAGATCCGGTATCGACAATAATCATATCATCAACTAAGTCTTTTACACTTGAAAGGCATCGTTCCAAACAACGTTCTTCGTTCTTTACAATCATTACTAAGTTCAATGTCTTCATTGATAAAACTCCTTCCTATAATAGATTTTATCATAACCCAATACTAGAGGAATCCACATTTATTGTCAATCACACGGAACATTTTTATGTTTTTTCCGTCTTAATGCTATTCTTCGTCCTAATCTACACAGCAAATATTAAATCTATGACCTGCATGGTCAACCAAGCACTTTCCAAAACCTTACCACCATAATGCTTACACAATATTCTTTAATAATAAATTAATCATACTCGCTACTACAGTTATTATGAAGCAACTATATAATTTAATTAGATATATGAATCCTAAAACCCTCTCCTAATTCACTAAAAAAGCCTAACGAACTCATTTCTGATTATCTCGTTAAGCCTTTCTATTATCAACCAACTTGGTTGAAATTACTTATGCAACTGTCTTCTTATAGTCCAGCAAATGGTCAATGACATCCACCAGATGAATAATATCCGGCTTCGACAATTGCTCATCCGCACCAAGCTGCTTCCCTTTGATATACATCTCATCATTAATCAATGAAGAGAAAATAACAAGAGGTATTTGCCTTAACTTCATATCGCTTTTTACCAAGTTTGTCAGGCGGTGTCCATCCATCTTCGGCATTTCAATATCTGTAATAATCAAACGAACTTGCTCTTTGATCTTTTCCATAGGCTCATCTCTCATTTCATGCAGAAAACTCCACGCCTCTTCCCCATTATCAAACTTCTTGATATTGGTGTATCCAGACTTATGCAAGCTCTCAATGATCAGCTTGCTCAATAATACAGAGTCTTCAACCACAATTAGAGGAGTCTTATCCGGAGTCCGATTCATGGCACTGACAGCCGCCACATCGATACTCGTTTCCGGAGCGATTTCAGCCACAATCTTTTCAAAGTCAAGAATTGTAATTAAGTGCTTATTAAACTCAACAATGCCGGTCGCAATCCCTTCATCACCGCCATAAATGGTAGAATCCGGTTTTTGAATATCAGACCAGGAAACCCGGTTAATCCCAACCACGCTGTGAACACGGAAAGCAATATGTGTTTTATTGAAATTAGTGACAATAAACAAATCCTTCCCTAGTCCTGTTGACTCATCATATTTCAAGTATTTGGGTAAATTGATTAAAGTAAGCACACTGTCTCTAGGCTTAAATACGCCTTCAACACATGGATGGGATAATGGAATCACTTTTACAGGACTAGGCATCATGATTTCCCGCACTTTAGCGACATTAATACCAAAAGCATTGTCCCCAATCATAAACTCCATAATCTCAATTTCATTTGTACCAGATTCTAGTAGGATCTCACTTTTACTTACCATAATATTACCTTCCTTTGTCCTCTATTGTATCATTATAAATTAGAAAAATAAATCAAAATTAACCTGTCAATCACAAACTTTTGATACTGATTGTACCAAATAATCATCATCCAGAAGCAAAATCACTGCCTGCTGATCATCAAGCAAGGATTTTCCTACACCGTATAAATACTGGCTTTTCATGGACCCCTTATTAAAGTCGCTGCTTTTTGAAATTAAAGCAATCTCTTCCACGCCGACAACCGCATCAATGCCAAAGGCAAAGTGATGATCTTCGTAGTTCAGTAAAATTGCAAGCACCGGTTTTGGATGGCTCTCTTTCGGCAGAAAGAGCTTTGCGGTATGGATCAAAGATAACACTTCGTCACGCACCTGAATCAATCCTTCTATGTAGTCAGGGGCATCGACCACCTTTACAATCTCAGAAACTTCTAACACCGCTGATACATATCTTGTATTAATTGCGTAATTGCTATGAAGTAAGCGAAAGATCAACCAAGGATATTTCTGATATGCTTCATTATCATGCATATTTATCAAACGCGCCACTCTCTTGCTTATGAACCTGCTTCACAGCAGCAACCGGTTCATGGATGATTGTGCTCTTTTGATCTATCAGCTGGTCTTTCAGACGGAAACTAGAAATCAAACCACGCATAACTTCTGCTTGACTTAATAATTCTTCTGCAGAAGCAGCACTTTCTTCACTTGTGGCTGAATTGGTGTGAACAACATTGGAAATTTGCTCGATTCCTTGGGTAATCTTTCCGATTGATGTAGCTTGCTCATTGGAAGCTGATGCAATACCGCTGATTAAGCTGACAATAGAAGAAGTTTCTCTGATGACATCCACCAGTGAGGAAGCAGTCTCATTTGCGATCACCGTTCCATTATCAACGGCATGAATTGTATCTTGGATTAACGCCGTTGTGTCTTTTGCTGCTTCCGCAGACTTGCTTGCCAAATTACGTACTTCATCGGCAACAACCGCAAAACCTTTTCCTGCAGCACCTGCTCTTGCTGCCTCAACAGCAGCATTCAATGCCAGAATATTTGTCTGGAAGGCAATGTTATCAATGGTCTTGATGATCTTACTGATTTCACCGGATTTCTCTGTAATAACATCCATCGCTTTCATCATTTCACTCATCTGCATATTAGATTTATCTAAATAACCGCTGATATCATTGGTTTTCGCATTTGCTTGTTGAGCATTCGTCGCATTGACACGGACATGTCCTGTTACTTCATTAATGGCAGAAGACAATACTTCCAGTGAGCTCGCTTGTTCAGCAGCCCCTTGCGCAAGTGCTTGAGAAGCATTTGCCATTTGCTGAGCTCCAGCCGTTACTTCATTTCCCGCATCAGCAATTTTCCCCAGCATTTCATTCATATTCTCAGCAATTAAATTGATGTTGGTTTTCAATGGATTAAAATCGCCGGCAAATTCTTGCTTAATACCAACATTCAAATCACTGTTTGACAGCTTCTCTAAGTTCTCACAAAGTACCGTGATAACGGTCCGCCAGCGGCGAATCGTTTTTCCCAGCTGGGTAGCCAAGATACCTAGCTCGTCTTTGGTATCATATTTCAATTCCACTTGCAGATTACCGCTGTTTACTTCATTAAAGGCATCGGTAATCAATTGAATTGGTTTGGTAATAGATTTCATGGAAACCATACCAACAAGAACAGTAACTGCCACAATGATCACAAACAACGATATCATTACAATCATGTTAACCCGTTCCATCAAATGGAATGCTGCAATTTCATCTTTCACAATTTGATCAATTTTACTTTCCAGCTGAACAGCAACTGACGTAATTTGATCTGCAGTCTCCGATGCTTCTTCTAAGAAACTGCGGTATGCAATAGGATCGGCATTGCTTGTTGCCTGCATCGCTAAATCAATCTTATCCAACCAGTCATTGACTGTCTTATCAAATTTGGCAATCAAATCTTTTTGATCTGGCAATAGTTGATATAATAGCGCAATATTGGTTAACGCCGCTTTTGTTTCAATTTCAATGAACTGCTGCTTTCCTTGCGCTTCTTCTGAGTTAATGTTTAAATCCCGTAATAAATTAAATTGTTTTTGGATTGTCAGGATATTAATTCTGGAATCCTTAATCGCATAAGCGGCATCATTGGTCGCATCTGTAAAATTGTCTAAGCGCCGCATCAATGAACTCATGCTGTACACGGAAAACGCAGTAGACACAAAAAACAATACAATAGGGACTACAATTAACATCATTAATTTCCCTTTAATTGAAACATTCTTAAGCATTTTATTCCTCCACAATCATCTTCTATAGTATTACATTGTAACCTTCCAAATTATAGCACAGCAAACTTCCGGTTACTATAATACGTTCGATTTACTTCATGATAAATGAAATTTTTCTACCAATTTACGAAGTGCTGCAGCTTGATCAGCAAGCCCGTTGCTGGCATGTGCCATCTCTTGCAAAGTGGCACTTTGTTCTTCGATTGAAGCAGATGCTTGCTGCGTCGCTGCTGAATTTTCCTCAGCAATCGCTGTCAATCCATGAAGGGCATCAATGATTTGATTTTTGGATTGATCCATGCTGCCGCTTACTTCATGAAGAGCCTTCACGATGGATGACATCTGTGATGCTTTAGAGGATATCTGCAAGAATTGGTCCTTGCTGGCATTTGCGATTTCCAGTTGCTGATTGGCAATCTTTTGACTATCATCAATAGATACAACGGCCTGCTGGACGTTGCTTTGCAAGTCGGTGATTACTTCTAAAATAACTTGCACCGACTTCGCTGTTTGTTCTGCCAGCTGCCCTATCTCCTTTGCAACAACCGCAAAGCCTTTTCCTGCTTCTCCTGCTCTTGCGGCTTCGATTGATGCGTTGATGGCCAAAATATTAGTTTGTTTGGCAATCGATGTAATCAATTGGCTGGCATCGGAGATCCGATTGGAACTGTCACTCGTTTTTTGTACTACCTCGTATACCATTTTTGATAACTCTTTATTTTCTAAGCTAACACGATTCAATTCCTGCATTTCCTGCAGACCATTGGAAACAGCGCTGTTTACTTGTTCTGCCGCTTCGCTTAACGCATTGATTTGCTTCAGTTCCTGTTCAATCGCCTCTCCCAGCATTGCTGATTTTACCGAACCCTGTTCAGTCTTCTGTGCTTGTTCGAAGGCGCCCTTCGCAATTTCCTCCACTGTCATCGTCAGTTGGTCAGAAGCCATGGCAGATTGACCAGCATTATTTTTTAATCCTCGGGCTTCTTCAGCAACGTGGATTGAGGTCGCATGGAGTTCCTGCACAATTTGCCGAAGCGCCGCAAGTATGACATCCATTGCATTCGCAAGTTTCCCAATTTCATCTTTGCGCCGCAAGTCTTTTTTGGGCATGGAAACTGTTAAGTCCAATTGAGCAACGGATTGCGCCCGTTTGGCGACTCTGCTTAACGGTGCTGCAATAGAATTTCCTACAAATACAATCATGACGACACTGGCTGCCAGCAGCATGACCAGATTTCTGATAATTTCTTGTTGAAGCAGCGGAATGGACGCTAATATCTCATCCTGATCTGCTGTTACGATTAAGTGCCAGTTATATCCTTCCACTAACCCGTATGCAGCCAATAAATTACGACCTTCATAAATATAAGTCTCCACACCTTCTTCTTGAACTAACACATGGTCGATCAACGTCGCAACGGACTGCAGTTCACTATTCTCTTTGGCTTGCTCCAGAGGATTGAATTGTTCCATTACCATTGAAATATCAGGGTGGGCAACAATTGTGCCTGCTTGGTTTACAATATAGGCATAGCCGCTTTGCCCGAGCTTGGAATCTATAATCACCTGACTCAAGGCACTGCCATCACGCCGCCCAACCAATGCGCCGACAATTTCCTGCCCGCGATAGATCGGCGCTGCATACATTAGAACTAGTGAATTTGTGACTTTGCTAAGCAGTACATCGGAAACTGCCAAGTTGCCATTCAACGCCGATTTCACATAGTCTCGCTCTCCCAAATTACTTTTGGAGCCATCAGTATAGAAGGTTGATCCGTCCGGAAAGACAACACCAACATCCAGAAAATTGGTGTAAGGCAGCTGTTTCTTCAGCAATGCCAATTGCTTATCCAAGTCCATTGACTCCATTCCATCCATATGGCTCAATAAGGAAATGACTTCCTTTTGCATATCAATACGGCTGAGAGCAACCTTGGCTGTTTCATTTACCATTGACTGCAAAGCCTTTTTTGCCTCTGCTTCTAATGATGCACTTGCCCGATTCACGGAAACAAATGCCAGAATAGCTGATGACACCAAGATAATTGCTGAGAATAAAACCACTAGTTTAACACGAATACCACCCATAATTACACTCTCCTTATACCATCTAATTGCTTAAAAGCAATTAGATGTAATTGTTACCAATTATATCACGGAACAAGAGTAGACGATATGCAATTTCATAATTTGTGATAATTTAGATACATTTTAAAGTCTAATTGAACGCGTTTCACTATATTTTAAAGTTATATAGCAACTATGCATTTCTTAATCCACTGCAATATGCATCACGCTACATGCGGCAGTTACTTCACCACATGATCCCGACGCTTCTGTCAATCCTAAAAGACGATAGAAAACCAAGCTGAAAAACAGTTTCGAAAAATAGCAAAAATCTTTACATTTCACATATCCCCAATAGAAAAGATGCACAATTTGATACAAAATTTATCATTTGCTGCAA
This sequence comes from Bacillota bacterium, assembly GCA_023388995.1. Classification (GTDB taxonomy): domain Bacteria; phylum Bacillota_I; class Bacilli_A; order Erysipelotrichales; family Erysipelotrichaceae; genus JAEWFD01. The sequence goes on along the minus strand of JAEWFD010000001.1, from coordinate 9,107 downwards.
TAAGCAATAATTGTACATAACTGAAGAATCCAAATTCTTGACCAAAACTAACAACAATGTTATTATTTCCTTGTAATTGTTAACGTTTTATTGCGAAAAAGTGAACTTTATGATTTCATTTTCCTTTTTTCAATCATTTGATTTTTAATGCCCTTTGTTAACTAGAAAGACGGTGGTTTGATGAGTTCTATTGATATCAGTATGGAACCGATGATGGAGATGTTTGTTTTTGAAACAACAACACTATTAGAGCAGTTAGATCAAATTATTCTTGAAGCAGAAAAGCTCAAACGCTTTTCTCCGGATAATATCAATGAAATATTCCGCATTATGCATACCATCAAAGGCTCTTCGGCCATGATGGGTCTTGAAGATATTGCCACACTTGCACATCATGTTGAAGATATGTTTTTCATCATTCGTGAAGATCACACTGCCATGGATGCCCATTCTGATGCTGTATTCGATTTAACACTCCAATGTTCCGACTATTTCAAAGGAGAAATGGATCGCATTCAGGACCCAAATTACCGTACAACCAGTTCTGCCTCTTTAACAAATCAGTTGAAGCACCAGATCGCATTATTAAAAAAACAGCCTGTTCCTGCCAATGCAACAGCAGCGCAAGCAACACCTGTTGCAATTCATACTGTCTCCAACGAGCCCCTGCAATCCATTAAGGTAATGTATGAAGAAGAATGCCAAATGGAAAACGTTCGTGCATTTATGTTGATTACACAGTTGCAGGAAGTATGTGATATCGTCCAGTCCGTGCCGGAAAATCCGCAATTGGATGCTGCCAACAGCGCCAAAATCGCAAAAGATGGACTATTGCTGCATGTGAAACCTTCTATATCTATGAATGAAGTGATTCATGTGCTGGACAGTGCTATCAATATTAAATCCTATGAGTTCTTGACAACCGCCAAGCAGGAAACTACTGCTGTTGTGAAGGAAGAAGAAGCGGAAGCCAGCAGTGAAACACTTGCTGTACTAAATACCGATGTAACTTCACCAATCGCTGCGAAAGGCAAGCAAAATCTGATCAGTGTAAACCAATTAAAATTGGATCAGCTGATGGATGTGGTAGGAGAAATTGTCATTGCGCAAAGCATGGTCGCCAGCAATCCAGACTTAAAAGGACTCACGTTGGATCATTTCAATAAATCCATTCGCCAGCTTCGCAAGCTGACAGATGAATTGCAGGATATCACAATGTCTATCCGCATGATGCCAATGTCAAGCTTATTCCATAAAATGAACCGCATTGTTCGCGACATGAATAAGAAACTCGATAAAAATGTTATATTTGAAACTTTTGGTGAAGATACCGAAGTTGATAAAACAATCATTGATGTCATAACAGATCCATTCATGCACATGATTCGCAATGCAATGGATCATGCAATTGAATCAATTGATGAACGCCGTGCATTAGGAAAAAATCCTGATGGCAAGATTACATTGTCCGCACAAAATATCGGCGGCGAAATCGTCATCAGTGTTGCCGATGATGGCAGAGGCTTGGATACGAAAAAGATTCTAGACAAGGCGCGCAAAAACGGATTGCTAACCAAAGCAGATTCCGAATACAGCACCAAAGAAATCTTCAACATGATCATGCTTCCGGGCTTTTCCACCAATACTCAGGTAACGGAGTTCTCCGGCAGAGGTGTTGGAATGGATGTTGTAAAGAAAAACATTGAGAAAGTAAGCGGCTCTATTTCAATAGAGAGCACATTACATAAAGGAACAACCTTCATTATAAAAATCCCTCTTACACTCGCTATCGTGGACGGATTAGAGTTTATGGTAGGGAAAACCATCTTTACCGTACCTATTACATCAATCAGACAAACATTCAAGGTGGAAGACAGTATTGACTGTCAAGTATTCCATGATCCGAATGGGGCTGAAATGATTAAATTGCGCAATGAAGTATTCCATATTATCAGACTTCATGATGTCTTCAAAATCGAAACGGATAAAACCAAGTTGGAAGATGGAACTATGATTCTGCTTGAAAACCAAGATCAAAGTGCATGTATTTTTGTAGATGACCTGATCGGTGAGCAGCAAGTTGTGGTTAAACCATTCCCTACATTCTTGAGCCGTTATGATATCAAGGGTGAAGGACTAGCTGGTTGTACCATTCTCGGTGACGGAAGTATATCCTTGATTTTAGATGCCAACGGGCTTTTGAGCCGATTGTAGGAGGTTTATCATGAGCACAGAATTATTACCTGCACAAGCAGAAGGCCAATTGGACGGGAAACTGCTAACATTCCAGATCAAAGATACTCGCTATGGTGTAGAATTAGGCTACGTGATTGAAATTATCAGTATTGAATATATTACATCGGTTCCCAATGTTCCTGGCTATATCAAGGGTATCATCAATTTACGCGGAAAAATTGTACCGGTGCTTGATGTACGCTTGAAGCTGGGACTTCCGGAGCAGGCTTACGATGAAAAAACATGTATTATTGTTGTGAATTTCAATGAAATGCAAGTTGGCTTAATTGTTGACCGGGTTTCTGAGGTTGTAAATGTCAACCAATCCAACTCCTATCCGATACCGGAAATGAGTCAGAAAGCGGAACATCAATTCTTAAAATCCATTTCCCAAATTGATTCCAAATTGATATTGAATCTGGATTTTGATCGTTTCTTTAACGACGATTTGCCTACGCTGTAATTTTGATATATTGCTTCGGTAATATATCCTTTTTCTTAATTAAGGAGGAATTATCATGATAACGTTAACAGATCAGGACTTTCAGACTATAGTAGATTTATTTCGGACAAGATACGGAATTAACTTGTCTAAGAAAAGGGTCTTAGTGGAAGGCCGCTTAGTCAATATGCTGAAAGAACGTGGCATTTCTTCCTTCGCAGAATACATCAAAATCGTATTAAGTGACGCATCCGGGAAAGAAATGACAACCTTAGTAAACAAGATTACGACTAACCACACCTACTTCATGCGCGAGATTGAGCATTTCAACTTCCTGAAAAATACGATTCTGCCCCATTTGGAACAAATTAGCAAAGACCGGGTTCTTCGTATTTGGAGTGCCGGTTGTTCATCCGGCGAGGAAGCATATTCGATGGCGATGGTCATTGATGATTACTTTGGATCACGCAAAACAGGATGGGATACAACCATTTTAGCGACCGATATATCCAATAAAGTATTGGATATAGCTCGCAAAGCAACCTACGATAAAGAAGCATTGCATGAACTGCCAGAGTCATGGCAGAAAAAATATTTTGTTGATAATAAGGATGGAAGCTGTACTCTTACAGATCAAATGAAAAAGGAAGTTGTCTTCCGGGAATTAAATTTAATGGATGACTTTACGTTCAAAAAACCATTCGATCTGATCAGCTGCCGGAATGTTATGATTTATTTTGAGGCAGATACAAAGGTAAAACTGGTAAATCGCTTCTATCGGCATACTGCAAATAACGGACACTTCTTTATCGGTCATTCTGAATCTATTAATAAAAATGAAACAGACTACCGGTTTGTCAGACCAGCAATCTATAAAAAGGAGTTGTTTAAATGATACGAACCAATGTTATAAAAGTTTTGGTAGTGGATGACTCCCTTGTATTCCGGCAGGCACTGAAAACGCAGCTTGCCAAAGATAAAGGAATAGAAGTTGTCGGCACTGCAATTAATCCTGAAGATGCTTCAAGAAAAATTCAGGAGCTGAATCCTGACGTTATAACTTTAGATGTAGAAATGCCTGGCATGAACGGCATTGAATTTTTAAAGCGGCTGATTCCTCAGAATCCCAAGCCAGTTATTGTTGTTACTTCGCTGCCTATGCAGGCACTGGATGCTTTGGATGCGGGAGCTGTGGATTTTGTACGGAAACCAGGGGATGATTTTACGGTAAATACCTTCATCTCCGAGTTGCTGGTTAAAATTAAAATTGCCGCAATGAGCAAAGTAAAATCACCAGTATTGGCTATTTCAAAAGCAAATGACACCAAACTTGATCGCAGCAATCCGAATGTTGTCATTGCCATTGGAGCCTCTACTGGAGGTACCGAAGCGATTTTATCGGTCATTCGCGATCTGCCTGCCACAACACCGGGCATTGTTGTCGTGCAGCATATGCCTCCTGTATTTACCAAACAATATGCTCAACGTTTGGACAAGATCTGCAAAATGCGCGTTAAAGAAGCAGAACACCTGGATCGTGTCGAGCCAGGAACAGTAATTATCGCTGCCGGTGAATTCCATTTGCGTCTGAAAAAAGACTTTAAAGGATACTTCATTACAAGTGAACGTGGTGAAAAAGTGAGCGGCCATTGCCCTTCCGTAGATGTGATGTTTCACTCTGTTGCGGAAGTTGCGAAAGAGCATGCAATTGGTATTCTGCTGACTGGTATGGGTGCTGACGGCGCCAAAGGTTTGCTAGCAATGAAAGAGGCCGGAGCATACACCATTGGACAGGATAAAGACTCGTGTGTGGTATATGGAATGCCGATGGTTGCTTTCAATATCGGGGGAGTCATCAAGCAACTTCCGCTCAATAAAATCACAGATGAGATTATTTTTAATTTGAACTCTCGCAAATAGTTCTATATAGGCAAATTAGTTTTATTTTATCATTTAAAATGTACACTTTATTTATTGACGATCGTATCTATCCCTTATATAATTATAGTGTTGTTATTTGTACGTATTAGCGGAAAGGAAGATAAAAAGTATGGCCGATGTATTATCGCAAAATCAAATAGATCGTTTATTATCAGGACTTTCCACAAGTGATAACACCGAAGTAACGGCTTTGGTCGGGAAAGAGAAAGTCAAGATTTATGATTTCCATTCCCCCAAGAAATTCACAAAAGAGCGTCTTCGTACAATTGATAGTTTATATGAATCATTCAGTCGTATTCTTACCTCATATTTTACCAATATTGCACGCGTATTTTGTGAGATTGAAATTCTTCAGATTGAAGAACAGCGGTACTTTGAGTACAACAATGCATTGCCTGACAACAGCATTATTGGATTGTATGAACTGACTCCCACTGTTAAGAAAATCGATCCTTCTGTAATGATCGTCAATATTTCTACTCAGCTTGGGTTTTACTTAGTTGACAAGTTATTGGGAGGTACCGGAAAAGGATATCAAATCACTCGCGATTTCACTGATATTGAGATCGCATTAATTGAGAGCGTACTTAACAAATTCACCAAATATTTTGATGATTCCTGGGGTAAGTATATTGAAATCGAAACCTCGCTTCAAAGTGTTGAAACAAATCCACGTTTGGTGCAAGTTAGCGCTCCTGAAGATGTCGTTCTGATTGTTTCTTTAGAGATCAGAATCCGTGAATTAACTGGAACCATGAGCATCTGCATGCCAGCACTCAATCTGGAGCAGCTGATGGAAGGATTCACTTCCAAATATGCGCGCTTTAATAAACAACGGATGGATGACCGCGCTGAAAACCGTAAATCTGTCATTATGAATTCACTCAATCAGTCTGACCTAGAATTAAAAGCAATTCTTGATACAATTGATATTGACATCAATGATATCTTGCAACTGCAGGTAAATGACGTAATTCCTCTCAATAAACGTGTTGACAGTGATATCACAATCACGATTGATAATAATCCTTGGTTTACTGCTAAACTTGGGGAGACAAAGTTAAGAAAAGCAATTAAAATTAATCAGCTTGTGAATAAGGAAGAGGTACAATAATGAATACGAATGCAATCGCAGTATTGACAGCAGAAGAAATCGACATCATTGGAGAGATCATGAATATTTCAATGGGATCGGCTGCAACTGCTATCTCTCAGATGTTAGATAAACAAGTTCTGATTACGACTCCTAAGGTAACCAATACCACAATGGGTGCTCTCGATTACAAAGGGCTTGAACCTGCAATGATCGTTAAAATCACCTATGTTGAAGGCTTGAGCGGTACCAATGTTATGGTCTTCCGACAATCCGATATGCAATTGATACTGAATCAATTGATGGGTAATAGCGATGATCCGTCTCCGGATTTTATCTTTGATGAATTCTCGATCTCGGCAGCATGTGAAGTGATGAACCAAATGATGGGCTCATCTGCAACAGCATTATCTTCATTCTTAGGAAAAACAGTGAATATTTCCACTCCAAATGCCAATGTATTGGACAGTTCCCATCCATTCGCGGATGCATTGCCGCTGAAGCCTGATGATAACATTGTATCTATCGTCTTCAATCTAGATATTAACGGCATTATGAGCAGCGAATTTATCAGTATTATGACATATGAATTGGCAAAAGAATTAGTCAGTGAGTTTACTCAAACCATGGAACCGGCACCGGCTCCGCAACCAACATTACCACCGCCAGCACCTGCTTATACACAAGCACCAGCGCAGCCACAACTCTATCAAAGTGCACCAATACAAGCACCACCTCCTCACCAGGAACCCGCCTTCCATCCGGAAGTCAATGTTAAGAAGATTGCGGTTCCTCGTTTCTCAACAAATGATCCGATTTCCGGCTCTCCGCTAGGAAAAGGGAATATGGATCTGATTATGAATGTTCCGCTGAATGTTTCCATCGAAATTGGGAAAGCGAAACGAAAGATCAAAGAAATTATGGATTTTTCTAAAGGATCGGTAATTGAACTTGAAAAACAAGCTGGTGCACCTGTCGACATCGTTGTCAATGGTCAGCTGATCGCACGTGGTGACATAGTCGTCATCGATGAAAACTTTGCTGTGAGAATCACAGAAATTGTAAATACCAAAGAACTATTAACGAATGTTGATTAATAAAGGAGATATGTATGGATAACAAAATATTAATTGTCGATGATGCTGCGTTCATGCGCATGATGATCAAAAACGGATTGACACAAAACGGCTATACCAACCTAATTGAAGCTGCAGACGGACAAATCGCTGTTGATTTGTATAAAGCTGAGAAGCCTAGTCTAGTTTTGATGGACATCACAATGCCAAATCTTGATGGGATCAATGCTCTCAAGCAAATCAGAGATTTTGATGCTTCCGCCAAAGTAGTTATGTGTTCTGCAATGGGGCAGGAGTCCATGGTACTGGAAGCTATTCAAAGTGGCGCATCTGATTTCATTGTAAAGCCATTTAAAATCGATCGTGTCTTGCAAACAGTTAAGAAAATGATCGGTTAATTACTTCAGTGCATAAAGCAATCTTTCTTTGAGATTGCTTTTTCGTAAGAAAGAGGAGATTCTATGATTAAAAATAAATACAGAGATTTAGATGATCTCCATTGGGATATTCTGAAAGAAGTCAGTAATGTCGGAACAGGAAATGCACTCAGCGCACTCTCTAACTTTCTGGATAATTCAGTTAAATTAAACCAACCTTATATTCGCATGCTGGATTATGATGAAGTTATGGATAAGCTTGGCGGATCTGATACCGTGGTAACCGGACTATTATTATTTTTGTCCGGTGATATCGATGGTATGATTATGTTTTTATTACACGAAAATTTTACATTGGAAGCTTTGCAGCTTTTGTTGGGTTACGAAATTCCGGACTTATATTCCATTGACGAAATTGGTATTTCCGCTTTGCGCGAACTATCCAATATCATGGCATCTTCTTATGTAAATGCCATTTCTTCTCTTGGAAATATGGCGATCCAAGTTTCAGTACCTAGCATCGCTATTGATATGGTAGGCTCTATTATGAGCGTACCGACCATTCATTTCGCAGACATCAGCAATCGCGTTTTATTTATGGAAAATGATTTTACGCTCGGGGGAGAAAATGTGAGCAGTTCTATTTTATTATTTGCGAAAGATGAATCAGTAAAGAAAATGATTCATAATCTGGAAATGGGATTGCAATAGCATGATTACGATTGGAATTGGTGATTTGAATATTGCGAAAGATCCTGAGACTCTGATCACTTATGCACTTGGTTCTTGTGTTGGTATTTGCTTACATGATGCCAACCTCAATTTAGGCGGTATGGCACATATCATGCTTCCTACCAGTGCAAGTATGCAGCAGGATGCGAATCCCTATAAATATGCCGACATTGCAATACCTGCCTTAGTGCGCAAGATGGAACAGTCTGGTGCCAGAAAAGGCAGCTTAAAAGCAAAAATCGCCGGTGGTGCTCAAATGTTTGAGACCTTCAGCGATTCAGCAATCGGAAAAATCGGAGAACGTAATATTATAGCAGTAAAGCAAATTTTAAAGAATTTAAATATCCCTATTATAGCTGATGATACAGGAAAGAATTATGGACGTACCGTGTCCTTTGACCCGAAAAGCGGAACAATGACAGTTCGGACGGGTTCAAGGCAGGAAATAAAGTTTTAAGCCACGTAAGACGTGGTTTTTTATTTGATTACAAATTCGGCATACATTATATAGGCTTGATCACCATCCGCTACATTCTTTCCAACTCGATATCTACCTGGTTTCAATACTCCGTAATAATCAGTCCAGTCGATATTCATTTCCAATGTAGCTAAACCGTTAATAAAGTATCCTATAGCATTAAATGCTACGTCGTCAATAGGCTGCATACGCATCCAATCGTTATTTGCAAATTGCTCCAGCAAATAGTATTCACCTGTGAAGTATTCATAAGCGGAGGAATTAACAATTGCAATAGTCGCACCATGAAACGAAACAGATTCTTCTTTTACTGTAATATAGATATCTTGCGGCAAGTTTTTCTCTGCAATAATTTGATCAGCATATTGATCTATATAGGATAAAATATCGTTATTCCCTTTTATCTGATATAATAACTGATTAAAATACAACCGGTCTTGATACAGTATGCGGATGTTTATCTGTTCCATGTCATCTTGGTAAAACTCAAGAGTATATATGCTGCTTTCATCTTCAGCATTTGCAGCTAGTTTTTGCAGTTTCTGGCTTTCAAATAAATCAACGATATACTTGATATGATCTGCATCTTTAATTACAATTCTATTCGTAAGCGTCAAATAAAACACCGTATACCAATAAAGAGCAAACAGGAGTATCATTCTCTATGAGAAGAAAGCTCCTGTTTCTTTGATCTATTTCATTCTTAATGAATCCGGCAGATCCTTGCTATAGG
>JAEWFD010000003.1 GCA_023388995.1 Bacillota bacterium | reverse complement strand
TCCTTAGACCGGAACTTTGCCTCCGACTTCCTTTGGTACCTCCCTCACGGGTAAGCCCTTGTCTTCAGCTAGTGGTTGGTAGTTATCGACCCCCACAGTGGACTTTCACCACCTAGATATATGCCATACCCGGCACACTGAAAGAAAGCCAAGCCCATAGGACTTAGCTTTTCACGTTTACTTCAAGATGTCCGTGTTGACCAGTCCATCCGGCACTAATCCTTGATGTACCCGTTCCACATCCGAAACACATTTTTCGCCCATTCCTTCCAGACACTCGTAAGTGTATGCTGAGGTGTGCGGTGTTACAATGACATTCGGATACTTCAGCAACGGGTGTGTTTCATCGATCGGTTCCCCTTCAATGACATCGGCCCCTAACGCTGCAACTGTCTTATTATCTAACGCTTCTAAAAGAGCATCCAGCTGCATCAATTCGCCACGCGCAGTATTCACAATGTAAACACCTTTTTTCATCATTGCAAACTGTTCTTTGCCGAGCAGATATTTGCTATGCTGATCAATGAAGGCATTTAAGGAAATGATATCTGAACGTTGAAGCAACTCTTCCAAGCTAACCGGAATTGCCCCTTTCGCACGGATCTCATCTTCACTTTGATACGGATCATACGCAATCAACGTTGCATTGAAGCCATTTTTCAGGATCTCACCGACACGGCTTCCGATATTTCCCAGTCCAATGACACCTACTGTCTTATCTTTGATCTCGTATCCCATGAAGGATGCCCGTTTCGCCCAGTTGCCTTCTCTGGCAGCCGCTGATGCTTCACGGACACAACGCAGCACGCTCATCAACAAAGCCACAGCATTTTCTGCTACCGCTTCTCTTTCAACCAGTGCACCGACCTTTGTGACATAAGTATTGTGTTTGGTGGCACTTACGATATCCACATTATTATAGCCAATTCCATGTCTGGAAATCAATTTCACAGGATCACAGTGCTGGAAAAAGTCCTCTCTGAAAAAAGGCGTAACACTGGCAATGATATATTCATAACCTGCCAGCTTTTCAGCCAAGTCTTTTCCGCTCGTATCAATCGGAAACGTAAAGAAATCTACTGTTCCTATTTTTTCCAGCCTAGCAACATGCTCCGGAAAATATTTTCCAAAACTGCTGGAATTTACAACTGCAATTTTACTCATTTTGCCCTCCAGTGAAAATACATCTATTTTCATAGATGTATTTCATTCTTTTATTTTTTTACAGCGTCTTTCAACAATACTTTTTGCGTATCCGGTGTTGTTTGGAAATAAACTTCCATACCGCTTGCTTGCAGTTCCACCAGCATTGCTTCATCATCATTGGTAATTCCAACGGTAGGAATGACATAACGGGCATCTCCTTTTTTTGCGATGCCGCCGACATTCAACTGTTCAATTGGCAAGCCTTTCTTAGCTGCTTCATAAACATCTTTCACTGTCTTGAACAACAAGATTACGACATATTTTCCAAACTGGTCTTGGTTCCATCTTTCGATGATTCCATCAATATTAAATACATCAACTGTTAGGCCTTGGCGTTGTCCGGTGCTCTTAAAGATTGTTTTCATAAAGTCATCTTTGAATGTAGCATCATCTACGATAAAGATCGCATTTGTCCCCATTCCTTTCGACCACTTTGTCATAACTTGCCCATGAACAAGTCTCTCGTCAATTCTTACTAATGAAATTTTACCCATACATCAATCATCCTTTCTGATACTTTAATTGCCTCTATTATATGATAGAAAGCGCTTAAATACAACAAGCTTGACTATATCAAGCTTGTTATGTGCTTCATCATTAAACGCCTAGAATACCAGCAGCTCCTAAAGCACCCAAAATCAATGTCATCCACAATAATGCTCTTGTAACTTTCAGACCATTCTTTTGGAAGTACCAATATACACCCATAACGATCATCAGAGGAATTACTCCCGGCAAGATGTTATTGACGATATCATTCAATATAAATTCTTTTTGGCTTAACACAAATTGAATTGGTGTTTTAACCTTGATATAGCTTCCGGCAATGATCCCCATCATGAACAAACCTAGGATGGATAGACCATTTACATACATTTGAATGCGGCCAGTCAATAGTTCAGCTGCTGCATTACGTCCTAAGCGATATCCCATTCTTGTGAAATACCAACCATACAAGTATGTTGCCAACGTAAATCCGATCCATGGGAACAATGCTCCCATTGCGCTACCTTCTTGAGCCCAAGGCAATGCAATCGCGATGAAGATATATTGGACTGTTCCGGAGTCAATTGCATCCCCGATACCAGCCAAGGCACCCATCAAACCAACTTTGGTATTTTGGATCATTTCTTCAGAAATACCACCATCTTCACCAGTTTCAGCTAATGATTTCGCACGATTTTCTTCTAATGAAGAAATAATACCGGTAATCGTACCACCACCCCAGATTGCTTGGGTGTTGAAGAATACCAAGTGGCGGCGATAAGCTTCCCGCAAATCTTCATCATTTTTGTATACTTTGCGAAGAATTGGCATTAAACCAAACAGCAAGGACGGAGAAATATAACGGTCAAACGCATGAGGGATTTCATTTGCCCACCACCAGCGGAACCATGCTTTGTGCAAATCTTTCGTTGTGATCGCTTCAGGTTGAGGATGCGCCACAGCATTTACTTTATTTGTTTCACTCATCTTACTATCCTCCTCTAGTTAAACTCATCTTTGTTTTGCGCCAAGATGAAGATTGCTGCAATCAAAGTACCTACGATTGCATATGTTACTGTTGTAACTCCAAGCGGTTTCAAGATGATTGCCATATAATACGCCAAGAAGAAGAATACAAGATAGCTCTTTTTCCCGATAACATGAAGTGTCAACGCAATACCGATAGAAGATAAACCGGCACCTACAACAGACAATGCTTTAAACAAGATACCGCCGCCTTGGGATTTCGTCAATTCAACAACCCACTCAACACCCATCATCAATGTCAAATACATTGTTGGAACATAAATTACGAAAGCAACTAAGATCGGCAATACGATAATAGACAAGAATAATCCTTTGTCATTCAATTCTTCTGCATATTTATCAGTCAATTTGATAATAAATGTATTGATAAAGAAACGGAATTGATATAGATAACCACCAAGAAGCCCAACAGGAACAGCGATTACAACCGCTTGTTCTGGTGTCATCCCGGAAGCAAGTGCTGTAGGCACTGCAATTGCAGTCGCAACAGCTGGTTCAGAAGGCATCCCGCCTCCTGGCGCAAAGATCCCCATGTACATCAACTGAATCGCAGCAGTGATAATCATTGCTCCTTGGATATCATTTAACACGATTCCACAAACCAATCCAGTCATAAGCGGACTAAAGCGAAGCGTCAGAGTAGCATAACCAATACCACGAGATTGGACAAGTGCTACCCATAAAGCGATTAATAAGGCTTGTACAGCAGTAATTTCCATAATGTTCTCCTAACTTTCTAAGTTAACAAATTGTTTGCGTCATGGCATCCGCCATGTGGAAGAAGATTCTTGTTTTTGTGGCGCATCCCTCATTTCCAATGTATATTTTTTAGACTATTGCTCATAGTTTAAAATCATTTTTTGGTAACTGCATGACCGCCAAAGCCATTGCGCAGTGCTGCCACTACTTTGCCGGAGAAGGAATCATCCTGCGTCGAACG
>JAEWFD010000008.1 GCA_023388995.1 Bacillota bacterium | reverse complement strand
CATCACAATTACAGTCTCAAGAAGTGGCAGTAAACTCCTTTGGGTAGTCAAGCTACAAGAAAAATCAAAAGTGCACATTCACAATTCAATTTTACTAGAAAACAGAAAGGAGATGTATATTGTTTTGACTTTAGATAAGTCAATTACAATATACTAGAAAAGCGTATGTATCATTTTGCGGTAGATGCCATGGCACTGGACAAAGGGTGCAGTGTTGTAATTGCGGCATGCCAGAAGTTTGTATTGGAATATGATGTTGTCTTACATGTATTTGGAGATGAAGCACAATTACGTCCGCTCGCAAACAGCAAGAACATTGTGATTCATCCTACGACGCAGATCATGGATATGACGGATGGAGCTCTGGCGGTACGCCGCAAGAAGGATGCCAGCATGGTCCGTGCTGTTGAAAGTGTCTGCAATGGCGAATGTGCCGGTATTGTGAGCGGCGGTTCCACCGGTGCCTTATTGTCTAGTGCAACGTTGTTGATGAAAAACATGGAAGGAATCAATCGGGGAGCCTTGATGGTGACTTTGCCGACGCGCAAGGGACCATTGGTACTCTTGGATGTCGGAGCGAATGCCGAAAATCAAAGCAAAGACCTGCTGGACTTCGGTCTGATGGGGGAGATTTATGCCAAAAGCATGTATCACATTGAGAAGCCTCGGATAGGCTTATTGAATATTGGCGGCGAAGCGAAGAAAGGAGCACCTTTGCATCGGGAAGCATTTGCATTGCTGGACCAAACGGACTTGCATTTTGTCGGCAACGTGGAAGGCAGAGACTTGCTGGATGGTGATGTGGATGTGGTAGTGTGCGATGGCTTCAGCGGCAATATTGCGTTGAAATCCATTGAAGGAGCGGCGGAATTTATGACTGGTTTGCTGAAAGAACAACTGATGTCATCACTTGTTTCCAAAATAGGTGCTTTGCTGTCTAAAAAAGCATTGAAGCAAATGAAAGATAAGGTTGATTATCGCCAGTATGGCGGAGGACTGTGTATCGGAGTAAATTACCCCGTAGTAAAAGCCCATGGTTCCAGCAATGAAGTAGCTTTCTTTCATGCCTTGCGTCAGCTTTATTTGATGGTAGAAAATGATGTAGTCAATGAAGTCAGGAGAGCAATCCATGGATAATATTTATCATTGGCTGCAAAGCAAAGGCTTTGAAGTAATGCCTTGTGAAGAAATTGAGACTGCTTTTTTTCATTCGTCCTATATCAATGAACATAAGTCTTGCAAAGAAAACAATGAACGCTTGGAATTTGTCGGTGATGCGGTATTGCAAATCTACACCACAACCAGATTATATCAAATACAGCCATCACTCGATGAAGGACAGATGACATTGTTTCGTTCGAAACTGGTCAGTGAACCGGCTTTAGCCGGATATGTCCGCAAACTAGGAATTAACCGCTACCTGAAACTAGGAGTCGGGGAAGAGAAAACAGGGGGACGGGAACGAGATTCTATTTTAGCTGACTTGTTTGAAGCCTTCGTAGGAGCGTTATATCTGACCTGCGGGTTTGCTGTTGTGTTTCAATTTTTGGAGCTGGTAATCGGCAGCATGTTTGAAAATCCGAAAAAAATCCTGCAAGACGATTATAAAACCAGATTACAGGAATTTATTCAGTCCGATTCGCGTAAAACAGTACAGTATGAAGTTGTTCATACGAGTGGTCCATCAAATGCACCATTGTTTGAAGTTGTCGTGAAATTAGACGACCGCATCTTGGCGGAAGGCAAAGGAACCAGCAAAAAAAGAGCGGAACAAGAAGCTGCCAAGAATGCCTTGCTGAAGATTGCGCGGTAGACAACTTATTTGCCAATTGCTGTAAGATATAGGTTTTAACTTGTCTAATTTTAAAAATTCATGTATGATAACACAGTATGAAAGGAGTTTTTCTCATAATGAAAGATCACTTAACAAAAAAATTAATAAAATTAAGCATGATGTTTGTCATGGTACTTGCATTGGGATTGGGCATAAAACCAGTCAATGTAGAAGCAAGCTTAGGAAATCCTACGATTGTTGCGAACATTAAAGTCAACGGCGTATTGACACCGCTTGGTAACAATACCGCAACAACAACGGTTACTTTGGTATCCGATCGTCCGGTAATATTCTATTTATATGACAATGCGATTACAGAAAATTATAGCACAACAACTACTATCGAAAAAGGATTTGGAACATTCAAATATTCTGCAGTTGACCAACAAGGCCGCATGAGCGATGCGATCACGGTTAAACTGGATTTAAATCAAGAACCAATCTTGACAGGGAACTTCGGTACTCCGGGATTGGAAAGTGTAACATTGAATGCCATGAAAGAAGCATACTATGTCATCAATGGCGTCAAAGAAACATCTTTGAACATTACAAAAGTAATCAGTGCTCGCGGTGATTATACAATCTATGCAGAATCCAAAGAAGGTCTGCGCAGCAATACAGTCACTTTCTCTATTCCTACCAAAGGGACACCGACTACAACGACAACAACAACAAAGGTAACTACCAAAACAACACCAAGAACAACAACAAAAGGAAATCCATCCACAACAGGTCCGGTTACTCCTTCTATTGCGCTGAACTTGAAAAATGTAGTTGATGGGGGTTCCGCAAACCAAGATGTAATGATTGAAGCAGCTGAAAATGTATTCTTTATTGTCAATGGAAAAAAAGAAGCAACAGCAAAGAAATCATTGACATTGAGCGAAGAAGGAAGCTATATCATCTCTGCTGAAAATGCGAAGAAGAATGTGAGCGAAGAAGTCACTTTCGTAATTGATAAGACAGCGCCAACTGTAGAACTATTGGTGAATGGATCTGCCCAGGCACCTGGCGTATTTAAAGAAGCAGTAACCCTTCAAGCGAATGAGCAAGGTGTATTCCTCGTAAATGGTACGGAAACATATGGTACCAACAATGCGATCACGCTAAGTGAATCCGGAAGCTATACAGTTGAGTTTAAAGACTTGGCAGATAACAAAACAAGCATTGATTTTGTATTGGATATCCAAAAAGAACCGGAACCAACAAAACCTGAGCAAAAAGACAGCAGCTGGATGCTGTATCTGATCATTGGCTTAGTTGCCGGTGCAGGTGTAGCGCTTGGCGGCAGCTACTTCTTGAATAAGAAAAAATAACAAACGGAAGTCTCAATGGAAACATTGAGGCTTTTTGGTTTTTTGACGATGCTTCTTTATGCTGTTTGGAATAGGATACAATATGGTACAAAAGGGGGAACGTACATGGCTACCTATGAGCAGCTAAAACAGCTGATTAAGGCACACTATCGTCAAGATCAGGAACAATTCCAAGCCACTGTTCTGCAAATTGCGGCAGCAGAGGAAAGAGATGGATATGCACGATCAGCAAAAGAGATTAAAGAATTAATAATCAAACCGCCAACTTATCAAAGTCCGGCAAAGCAGGAAGAAGTTGGTGTATCAGATTTACTGGAACGGAAGCGGTCCACCCAGCGTCTGCAAGATTTAATCCTCTCAAAGGCGCAGGAAGAGCAAATCAAGCAAATTCTCTTGGAATATCGCAAACAGGATCGTTTGAGCCAATATGGGTTACATAACAAACGGAAAATACTTCTGGCAGGACCATCCGGTACCGGCAAAACGATGACCGCCAGCGTAATTGCCAGTGAACTGCAATTGCCGTTATATGTATTAATGGCAGATAAAATGATTACCAGATTTTTGGGAGAGACCAATGCTCGACTGCGGCAAGTGTTTGAGATGATGAAACGTAAACAGGGTGTTTATTTGCTGGATGAGTTTGATGCCATCGGCATTGACCGTTCCATGGAACAAGATGTCGGAGAGATGAGACGACTTGTCAATTCCTTGCTGCAATTCTTGGAGCAAGATGAATCAAACAGCATTATTTTGGCGGCGACCAACTACAAAGAACTGCTGGATCGGGCCTTTCAAAGACGCTTCGATGATGTGATCACGTATCAGCTGCCGCAAGGCGATGATATCCGAAAACTAGCATATCAAAAGCTGGAACGCTTTATGCCGGCATCTGAGCTGAGCCGTTTTCCATGGTCGGATTTTCATGGACTGTCTCATGCGCAAATTGTAAAAATTTGCGAGGATGCGATTAAGCAGTCAATTTTGCAGGACAAGACTACTGTTGCGATTGATCAGCTACAATGGATCATCAGACAAAAACAGATTCATTTACAATAAAGGTTGCTGGTCAACCTTTTTTGCTTTTCGCTGTACTTATCAATTTAAATAAATATCCTATAATATAGGGTAACTATAATATAGGGTATAACCAAAATTGGTGATAGATATGAAAGCAACGAACTATGCAATTCCTCAATTCTTAAAAAATGAAAATATCAAACATGTGAGGAAAAACTGATGATGACCCAGTTGGAATTTGCTGAATTGGTAAGAGTTTCTAAAAAAACAGTAGAAAGCTGGGAAGTTACAAATAAGAAAATCAAAGGCCTATTGTCTTTTTTGATTCACTTACTAAATGTAAATCCTAAGCTGATTAGTGCGTGTGCCATACCTAAAAAGAACAGTCCGCTAGTATAGTTACTTAGCTAAATAGCTGGATAGAAGCAGTAAAATATTACAAATAGAGAAACAAAAATATAAGCTGAACTGCACATGGCAATTCAGCTTATTCTTTTAAAATTTACTGGAATCAAAACCAGCAATAACCGGTGCCAATTTGTCCGTAATGTTTTGGATCGTACCTGTGATGAATGGAGAAGTAAGGTTTGCTTCTTCCACTAGACCCAAGAAGGATTTCGTACCGCCTTGTTTGCATAGATGCAGGTAGTCTTTCCAAGCTTCTTCGTAGTTTTCGTTCATCTTGGCATAGAACTGCAAGGCACATACTTGTGCGAGGGTGTAGTCAATGTAGTAGAACGGCGTACTGAAAATATGACTTTGCTGGAACCACCAGCCGCCACGTTCCAAGAAGTCAATTCCTTCGTAGTTTTTGTGTGGCAGGTATTGCTTTTCCAGTTCACGCCATGCTTGTTTTCTTTGTTCCGGTGTATAGTCCGGATTTTCATACACAATGTGCTGGAAGGCATCAACGGTGATTCCGTAAGGAATAAATTTGAATGCATCCGTCAAGTGCATATAGTGGTATTTCTCAGCATCTTCTTCAAAGAAGAGATCCATCCATTTTTCTGTGAAGAATTCCATGCTCATGGAGTGAATTTCGCAGCTTTCCATGGTTGGGAAAATCAAAGACGGGATTTCAATATTCCGGGAGCAGTATGTTTGGAAAGCGTGACCAGCTTCATGCGTCAATACATCAACATCTCCAGCTGTACCATTGAAGTTGGAGAAGATGAAAGGACTCTTATAGTCATACAGGAATGTACAGTAACCGCCGCCTGCTTTGCCTTTCTTCGCTACCAAATCCAGCAGTTCATGTTCTGTCATATAGGAGAAGAACTCATCTGTTTCTTTGGATAATTCTCTGTACATGGTCTTGCCGTGATTCAAGATCCAATCCGGATCACCTTTTGGCGTTGGATTGCCGCTGTCGAATACATATTTTTCATCAAAATAGCGCAGTGCATCCAAGTTCAAGCGTTTTGCTTGATCGGCATATAACGTCTGATTGATAGGAACCATATGTTCGAGTACTTGCTTGCGGTAATTCGCAACATCATGTTTCGTATAGTCGCTGCGTTTCATGCGCACATAACCAAGTTCCACATAGCTGTTGAAGCCAAGTTTCTTGGCAATTGCAGTTCTGACTTTTACCAAAGAATCATAGATTTCATCAATTTCCTGTTCGTGTGCTTCGAAGAAGCCGATGCGGGCATTGAAAGCACGTTCCCGCATAGAGCGGTCTTTTGACTGGGTCAGCGGAACCAATTGCGGCAGCGTATATGTCTGACCGTCAAATTCAATTTGCGCACTGGCAATCAGTTTTTGATATTTTGATACCAATTGATTTTCTTTTTGCAAATCTTCGATGATGATAGGATCAAATTCCTTTAATTGCATCTCGATTAATGTGAAGAATTGCTTCGGAAACTTTTCTTTCAATTCATTCAAAAATTTCGATGATACGATCAGCTTGGAGAGCTCATTGCTTAATTCCGCAAACAATGGCGTATATTCATCCCAAAAGTTATTTTCTTCTTCGTAAAATGCATCCGTCGTATCAATGGAGTGACGAATGCTGGAAAGCACTGCCATCGTTTCCAAATTGCCTTCCAGAGTATTGATCTGTTTCAAGATAGCAATTTGTTCATTGCTGTCTTTTGCCTGACTGAACTGTTCCATCAGCGCTTTCGCTTTGACTTTGTATTGTTCATAATCAGGTCTTGTATAAGGATATTCATGAAATTTCATCTACTTACCTCTTTTCTGTTTCTACCTCTTATACTACCACTTTTTCCCAAAAAACATAAGAGAAATACATAAAAAAGAAAGTGATTGAACCGCAAGAAATAACAGTATATGCGAAAACGCTGAAATGAATCATGGATATCTGTCTTAGAACATTCGTCCAGTGCTGATGAAATGACAAGAAGTAAAATGAATTGGTAAAATTAGTTTCCAAGAACTGATTGCTTTGTCTAGCTGCCTCTACGCATTGTGAATAAGATGCTAGTAGGAGGTGAGAAAATGACAAATAGATATGATCGCAGATGGCAAGAGTTTGCACAAGAAATGTATCAAGATCCGAACATTTACCAAGGAGTAAGAGAAATGTTTAATCAAGATCCAAGACAAATGTACTACCAAGAACCAAGACAAGCAAATTATCAAGAACCAAGACAAATGTACAATCAGGCAAATACGCAAGAAGCAAAGCAAACGTATTATCAAGAACCTGTTCAAGATCAAAAGCAAGATAGCCAAAGTTTAAAACAAGGCACATCTTGGGGAAGCAAGAAAAAAGATGATATTACATTCTTTATTCCAATCTTCTTTCTTGGGCCAATCTACATAAACACAGACTGCTGGTGCTAAAATTGTTGTTTCTTACAAAAGTGTAGTGAATGATTCTTGAAAACCTTTGGCTAGTCGCGTACGAATTCGATCATCCAACGGTTTTTTTTATGTTCAAGGTTGATTTCGCCGACTGTAAACCAGCAAATGGGTTGGTATGGCCAAATTTACGGCTGGTTTATTCAAGCGGCCAGTTGGTCTATACCGGCATATTTATGCAGAGTAATACAGAACATATATACAAAAAGCGTAAAAAAAGGTAAAATATAGGCAGACTTGCATGAATGCAAGCATCATTGTTTTTAGTTTGGACGGAAAGGGGCTTTTTTTATGTTCTTGAAGAGGATTGAAGTAAGTGGATTTAAATCCTTTGCAGATAAAGCCAATATTGTATTTGAAAGTGAAGTAACCGGTATTGTCGGTCCCAATGGATGCGGCAAGAGTAATATCGCAGATGCTATCCGCTGGGTATTGGGAGAGCAGTCGCCGAAATCACTGCGGGGATCGGCAATGACCGATGTTATTTTTAATGGCAGTGAAAAGCGGCGCCCGCTGAGCAAAGCCGAAGTTACTTTAGTCTTTAACAACAGCAGGCGTATCATGGATATCAATTATGACGAGGTGGAAATCACTCGTGTTTTATACCGCAATAACAGTGAAGCTGAATATTTATTGAATCGGACATCCTGCCGTTTGAAAGATATCACGACGCTTTTGATGGATACGGGAATTGGGAAAGATTCTTTGTCGATCATCTCCCAAGGGAATATTGCTTCTTTTGCAGAGGCCAAGCCGGAGGATCGCCGTGGTATTTTTGAAGAAGCAGCCGGTGTCAGCAAGTATAAAAAACGCAAACTGGAATCGCTGAGCAAATTAGAGAAAACAAAAGATAATCTAAATCGGCTGGATGATGTGATCTCGGAAATTGAACGGCAAGTAAATCCATTGAAGAAACAGGCAGAAAAAGCACGGCAGTACATTGAGAAGAAAGCCAAACTGGAAGAAATCGAGATTGCGGTGTTGGTGGATGAAGTTACAACTCTGCATGAGCATGTGACTAAAATCAATCAGACGTTGGAAGATCTCAATGAAGAAAAGCTGCGTCACGATGCCAACATCAGCATTTATGACGGCCAACTGGTGCAAATGAAGCAGGATATGTCCATGCTGGATAATGAAGTGCATGAGCTCCAAAGTGCGCTCTTTCAGATTGTCGATGAAATTCGCGGCTTGGAAGCACGGCGTATTGAGATTGATGAAAAACGGAAGAACTGGCTAGCCAATCATGAAGAGGATGCCAGTGCCGAACGGATTTCGCAATTGCAGATCATGCGTGAAGAAGCGCGTCTGGAATATGAAGACCGGCAGCGCCGGATGGATGCGACCAGTGCTGAGATTGAAGAATTAAAAGAACAAATTAATACCAAGGCAGAATTAAAGAAGGAAGCAGATGAACGTTTGGGCACTTGCCAAAGCAAGTTGCATCGGATGGAGAGCCGCAAGGATGTGCTTCATAATTTGATCCGGCAGCCGCTTTTGAACCAAGCGGGAGTTCGTGCCATTATGGATGCGAAGCGCAGCTTGGTGGGCATTGAAGGTGTCGTAGTGGATATCTTGAAGCCGATGGAAGGCTATGAAAATGCCATCTCGGTAGCTTTGGGCGGGGCATTATGGAATGTTGTGACCAAAGACAGTGAAGCAGCACGCAATGCTATTTCCTTTTTGAAGCGCAATGAAAGCGGAAGAGCAACTTTTTTGCCGCTGAATATATTAGCCGAACGATATATAAATCGCGAACATGAGCTGCTGGCACAGCAAGTAGAAGGCTACTTGGGAAAAGCCAGCGAGAAAGTAGAGTATGAACCGCAGTATCGCAGCATTGCCATGAGTTTCTTAAACAATGTGCTGCTATGTGATACTTTGGAACATGCCAATCAGCTGGGGGAATTGTTGAAGCATGGCTACAAGATTGTTACGCTGGATGGTGATGTGGTGCATCGCGGCGGAAGCATGAGCGGCGGAAAAGTGAAAAACCAGGAAACACCGCTTGTCTTGCGTAAAGAATATGAAGAAATTGATGCTTTGATTGAAGAGGTCAAGAAGGAAACGACCATCTGGCAAACGCAGCAGCACACCTTGGAACGCGACTTGATCATGACAAATGATATTGTTGTCCAAAGAAGGATTACGTTGGCTCAGCTGGAACCGATTGTGACAGCAAAACGCAGCAAGTTCGAACGCATCAGTGATGAATTGGCGCAGCTAGGCCGCAATATGGAAGATGAAGAAACGGTGCAGGTAGCAGATGACCTGATCATTCAGCTGAATCAGGCACATCAATTAAAAGACCAGATCACTTCCAGCATTCAGGAGAAACGGGATCGTCGCTTTAAACTGATGGAACAAACCGAGCAAATTGAACAAGATATCCGCGGACTGCGGCGTGAAGTCAGCCAGCTGGGAACGCAAATCCGGGAATTGGATATTCAAAAAGCACGGAAAGAAACACAGCTGGAAACAGGACTTATGCGGTTGGGCAGCGAATATAAGATGACTTATGAATATGCGCTTGCCAACTGCTCCAAAGAAATTAATGTGGAAGAAGCAAGAAATGAAGTCAGCACGCTTCGCCAGCAAATTGATGCGCTCGGGCATATCAATATGAATGCACCGGAAGAATATGAAGAAATTAAGACCCGCTTTGAATTCTATACAACGAGTAAAAAGGAACTGGAAGAAGCAAGTGAAAAAATACTGGGAGCTATCAGTGAGATGGATAAGATCATGACAGTGGAGTTCAAAACCACGTTTGATCAGATCAATCAGGAACTGGATGGAACTTTCCGCATGCTGTTTGGCGGCGGTCATGCAAAGCTTGTCATGGTCGATCCTGATAACATCTTGGAAACAGGAATTGATATTGATGTGCAGCCGCCGGGAAAAGCCGTGCAGAACATCCGTTTGTTCTCAGGAGGGGAAAAGAGCCTGATTGCTCTTTCTGTATTGTTTTCCATTCTCAAAGTCCGGGTTGTTCCGCTTTGCATTTTGGATGAAGTGGAGGCGGCACTTGACCAGGCCAATGTTGAACGGTTTGCCCGTTATCTGAAACAATTTTCGGAAACAACGCAATTCTTGGTGGTAACGCATCGGCCGGGTACAATGGAAAAATGTGATGTCTTATATGGTGTCACCATGCAGCAAAAAGGTGTCAGCCAGATGATTCGGGTAAAACTAGCAGATGCAATGCAATTAACAGAGAAGGAGGTTTTGGCATAATGGGCTTTTTCAGTCAATTGAAAGATAACTTGTTCGGCAAAGAAAAAGACACCTATCTGGAGGGTTTAGGAAAATCACGCAATCAGTTTGCCAGCAAGCTAAGAAGACTAGCCTTGAACTTCAAAGGCATCGATGAAGAGTTTCTGGAAGAAATTATGATTGTGTTGCTGGAAGCCGATGTTGGCATCCATACTGCCAATAAATTGCTGAAAAATTTTGAGCAGGCTGTCAGCAAACAATCCAAAAAAGATTTTGATTCAATGATGGATACCTTGATTGAAACGATGGCAGAGTTATATGGTCCAGATGAAACCCTGACAGAAGGCTTTCCGAAAACAATCTTGCTAGTGGGGGTCAACGGCAACGGCAAAACGACAACCGCAGCAAAGCTGGGACATTACTTCCAGCAGCAGGATAAGAAAGTCGTTTATGCAGCAGCGGATACATTCCGGGCGGGTGCGATGGATCAGCTGGAACTGTGGGCGCAGCGCTTGGATGCGCGTATTGTTCGCGGCAAAGAAAAAGGCGATCCGAGCAGTGTGCTGGTGGATGCCTGTCGGGTGATGAAAGAAGAACAGTACGATGTACTGATCGGCGATACTGCCGGCCGGTTGCAAAATAAAGTGAATCTGATGAACGAACTCAATAAAATGAAGCGGGTAATGTCTAAGGAAATTGAGGGGGCACCGCATGATGTTCTGCTCGTGCTAGATGCAACCACCGGGCAAAACGGGATTGCCCAAGCCAAACAGTTCTTGGATAGTGCTGCTGTAAATGGCATCGTCTTGACCAAAATGGATGGTACAGCCAAGGGTGGCGTCGTATTGGCGATCAAAGATCAGCTCGGTCTTCCGGTGAAGTTCATCGGTTTCGGAGAACAGATGGAAGATTTGCGTCCGTTTGATATCAAAGCGTATCTGGTTGGCATGTGCGATGGTTTGGTGAAATAGGATGCTGAAGCAAACCCTTTACAACAATGCCCTTTATGATACCTATGGCAGCCTGCTAACTCCCAATCAGCAAGAAATCTATGAATACACGTTTAAAGAAGATTTGTCGCTGGCAGAAGTTGCGGAGAACAAAGGAATCAGCCGCAGTGCGGTCCATGATACATTGAAGAAGGCGCAAGCCTTGCTGGAAACTTATGAAGCAAAGCTTGGCTTTGTGCACAAAGAGGAACAACGCGAGGAGCTGTACAAGCAACTTTCGGCGTTAGAAATACCGGAAGTGACCAAACTGGTAATACAATTAAGAAACATCGAAGAATTGTGAAACTTTAATGTGTTCTATTTTCAACCGAGGTGTTTCATTGTATAATAAATTGGAAAATGTAAGAAAAAGGAGAATGATATATGTCTAAAATTATTGCCGTAAATGCAGGGAGTTCGTCCCTTAAATTTCAATTGTTCGATATGCCTTCCGAGGATGTAATCTGTTCCGGTATCGTTGAGAGAATCGGACAGGAAGTAGGTATTTTCACAATCAAGTTCAATGGTGAAAAAGTTGTTGTCAATCAAGAAATCAAAGATCACAGTGTTGCGGTGCAAATGCTGCTTCATGCTTTGATTGAACATAAGATTCTGAACTCTTTGGATGAGATCACCGGAGTTGGTCATCGTGTAGTGCATGGTGGTGAAACTTATACTGAATCTGTTATGTTTACGGATACTGTTGCGAAAGAGATTGAAGCATTAAATGAATTGGCGCCGCTTCATAACCCGGCAAACTTGGTGGGCTATCAGGCATTTAAGGCAGCATTGCCAAATGCTCGGCATACTGCAGTATTCGATACAGCTTTCCACCAAACAATGGAACAAGATATCTACCTGTATCCACTGCCAATGGAATTCTATGAAAACTATAAAGTACGTCGTTACGGCTTCCACGGGACATCGCATCTGTATGTAAGCCAACGCATGATCGAGTTGCTTGGCAATCCAAAAGAAAGCAAGATCATTACTTGCCATTTAGGAAACGGAGCTTCCATTGCTGCTGTCAAAAACGGTCAAAGCATCAATACGTCGATGGGCTTTACACCTCTTGCCGGTATCATGATGGGTACCCGCAGCGGTGATGTTGACCCGGCAATTCTTACATACATCATGAAAATGACAAATAAATCAGCAGAAGAAGTTGTAAATGACTTGAATAAAAAATCCGGTATGCTTGGAATTTCCCGCATTTCCAGCGATGCCCGCGACATTGAAAATGCCATTGCCGATGGCAATGAGCAGGCAATCTTGACTCGCAAGATGTATGTGAACCGCATTGCGCAAACAATTGGTTCTTATTTCGTGCAAATGGGTGGTGTAGATGCAATCGTCTTCACAGCAGGATTGGGTGAAAATGACAGCGGTATCCGTGCAGCGGTTTGTGAAGCTGTTTCCGAAGCACTTGGCGTGAAATTCAACTATGGAGCAAACCAAGTACGCGGCAAAGAAACAAAACTTTCTAAAGATGATTCCAAGGTTCAAGTATGGCTCATTCCTACGAATGAAGAATTGGTAATTGCCCAAGATACCGTGCGTTTGTTGGGACTTTAAGATGCTGAATCAAATCATTGCCAAGATTGCGGAGTTTGAACGGATCATCATTGTTGCCCATCAACATGCAGATGGTGATGCCCTAGGTTCCTGCTTTGGACTTCGCACTGTCTTGCGGGAATTTTATCCGAATAAAGAAATATTGGTGATGGGTAAGCATACAAAGGATAATGGAACAATGTTTCCGTTGTTTGATGAAGTAAGAGACGAGTTTATTGCGGAAAGTCTGGCAGTTGTCTTGGATACCGCCAATGCGGAGCGTGTAGATGATGCACGCTTTGCTCAAGCAAAATTCGTCATTAAGATCGATCATCATCCGAGCCGGGAAGAGTACGGAAATCTGAATTATGTACGCCCGGAGATCTCATCCACCAGTGAACTGGTGACAGATCTGGCACGGCAGCTGGCAGGGGAGATGCTGATTTCCAAAGAAGCAGCGACTTACTTATATGCTGGTGTCATGAGTGATACCATGAGTTTCTCAACCAATTCCACCAATGCTTCGGCACTGGAAACAGCAAGTTACTTGGCTCGCTGCGGTGTGAAATTGGAAGAGGTGGCATATCATTTCCGAGCTAAAGAATTGCCGGTCTATCAGCTGATTACCGAAATGCGTTCAAAATTGGTAATTGAAGAAGGCAAACTGGCATATGTCATTGTGACGAAGGAGATGTATCGCAAATACGATCTGACTTTTGAAGATGTAAAAGGAAATGTCGGTGAATTCTCACGTATTTTAGGCTTGTATATTTGGTGTGTCTTTATTGAACAAGAGGATGCAGCGTATCCTTACCAAGGCAGTCTTCGTTCTCGTTATGTAGGCATAAATGACATTGCTGCCAAGTTCCGCGGCGGCGGCCATGTTTATGCAGCGGGTGTGAAGCTAGCTGGAATTGATGAAGTATATGCATTGATTGGTTGCTTGCGTGACCGAATCAAGGAGGGAAAAAAGAATGAAACGGAGTTTTCGATTTAAAGTTGATGACACGATGTTTCAGAAGGGAGTATCCATGAAGCCGTTAAAGGCCCATGCGCTGGCGTTGGTAACAACGTTAGTGCTGGCTTTTGCGGCCTTTTATGTATATTTGCCTGTGATCAATATCAAAGATCAAGGGTCTGTTATATTCCTGTCATGTTTTATTTTCTTATATGGTATTTTCGATGGCATATTATGCGGAAAGATGACCAAGATTTTTAGGATTTCCAGTATGGTTGCTTTGGGGCTCATGGCGATGATGATTGTCGGTTCAATTTGGAGCATGGAAGTTTTCCATGCAAGTGAATTGCAGGCACAGATTCAGGTCGATGATACGGTGGATTTTACCAAGGATTTCAAAGAAATTTCATTGTCCAAGATTCCTGTGGTTGACAAGGATGTTGCGATTGTCATGGGGGATAAAAAACTAGGCGAAGTGCAAGGATTAGGCAGTCAGTTTGATATTGACAATACCTATACACTGGTGACTATTCGTGATCAAATCTATCGGGTAGCACCATTGGAATACCAAAGCATGATCAAGTGGTTTCAAAACCGTGAGGAAGGAATTCCGAGCTATGTGAAGGTGAATGTGAATGATCCTTCCGATGTTACGCTGGTGACTTTGCCGCAAGGAATGAAACTTTCGCCAAGCGCTTATTTTCATGAAAATTTATGGCGTTTTGTACGGATGAAATACCCCACGGCGATGATTCAGAATTATTCTTTTGAGATTGATGATCAGGATAACCCATACTGGGTGCTGTCTGTTTATGAGCCGAAAATCGGGATGTATTCAGGACTGGATGCAACTGGTGTAATCTTAGTCAATCCAATTACCAAAGAAAGCAAACGGTATGCCATGGATGAGGTTCCGGAGTGGGTAGACCGTGTGCAGCCAGCTGAGTTTGCAATTACGCAGATTGATAACTGGGGCTACTATATTCACGGTTATTTTAATACGATGTTTGGCCAAAAAGATATGCTGCAAGTAACGGATGGCTATAATTATGTAGCGGTTGATGGCAATACCCATATTTTTACCGGCATTACTTCAGTGGGCAGCGATCAATCCATTGTCGGATTTACTTTAATTGACTTACGGACCAAGAAAGCTAAATTTTATCGCATTGGTGGTGCTGATGAATATTCTGCTATGAGCAGTGCCGAGGGTCAGGTGCAGCATTTGAATTACCGCGCAACATTTCCGATTATTTTGAATGTGAATGGCACTCCAAGCTACTTTGTCTCTTTGAAGGACCAAGAAGGTTTGGTAAAGAAATATGCATTTGTAGCGGTGCGCAATTATTCTTATGTCGGCGTTGGTGACACTGTGCAGGAAGCGCAGGCAAATTACCTGAGTCTTTTGCATAACAGCGGACTGGGCAATGATACTAGCAAAGATCCGAAAGAAACGGTTACGGGAAAAGTAGCTCTGATCGAAAGTGCCATTGTGAATGGCAATACGATCTACTACATGCTTTTGGAAGATCAAGATACCTTATTCATTGTTTCGATCACCACAAGCAATGAATTGGCAATCACCAAGGTAGGCGATGAAGTAAGGCTGGAATATTACAATACCGACAGCAATGCAGTGAATGCCATTTCTTTCGATAATCACAAATATCAGTACTAAATTGTAAATAAAAGGCCTTGAGCAGGGGAGTGAATCCCAGAAACTCAAGACCTTTTTTGCTGATAACATTGTATATGAAGTTCCTGCAGGACTTATGGCGTCATACAGGGATAGAATACTTTCAAAAATAATTATCGCTGATCACTGATGGAAGCGTTGCTGTTATTGTCACTGAGCTCTGCAAGAGGATCGTACGGAGCACCTGATATAGTTCCAATAAGCAGTGCGATATCGACCGCATTTTCGGGAATGCCCCACGAATTACCTGAAAAGACGAAAATTGCTTGGTCAACGACAAATCCGCGGGTATTGTATACGACATTGTTGGTAATGAATCCGGTAGAGTTAGGATTTAAATAGGATGGCTGGCGCATGGAATAGAAAATATTGTTTTGGACTAATAGATTTGTGACGTTTCCTTGGGTGACAAAACCGCGGTTAACAACCCAATCTATTGATGGTCCTGCTTGTTCTGGTCCGTAAATTACCGAATTAATAATCTTATTGTTAGCACCTGCTAGTTGAATAAATTCTACTGGATAAGGGTCATCGCTCGTGATGGTAAAACCATCAAGGGTATTTCCGCCACCAGTGACTAAGAAAGCAATTACAGGAGCCTGCAACTCAATCAAAGTTGCAGGGTATGCTTTGAGCGTGACATTAGCTTTGTTAAGCGTGATAGTTGTTGTTATTGGATATGTGCCTGCAAGAATATGAACTGTTCCTCCCGGCAATACAGCAGCGATACCTTCCTCAATCGTTCCAAACGGATTAACTGGTGTACCTGTTCCGTCTATAGCTCCTGCTTGTACGTAAACATCAAATGGGATAAACTCCACGCTTCCCGTTGGTCCGGTCGGTCCAGTGTCTCCGGTTGGTCCGGTTGGTCCAGTTGGACCTGTTGGTCCGATTTCTCCTGCTGGTCCAGTTGGTCCTGTGTCGCCTGTTCCAGGCCCTGCCGGTCCTGTCGGCCCAGTTGGACCAGTGTCACCTAAGCCAGTTTCTCCGATCGGCCCTGTTGGTCCCGTCGGCCCAGTCGGTCCTGTTGGACCAGTATCACCTAAACCAGTTTCTCCGATCGGCCCTGTTGGTCCCGTTGGCCCAGTCGGTCCTGTTGGACCAGTGTCACCTAACCCAGTTTCTCCGATCGGTCCTGTTGGCCCCGTCGGCCCAGTTTCACCAGGAATGCCTTGAGGTCCTATCGGTCCTGCTGGTCCTTGCGCACCTGCTGGTCCCGCTGCACCCTGTGGTCCCGTCGGTCCAATTTCACCAGGAATGCCTTGAGGTCCTGCTGGTCCTGCTGGTCCCTGTGCACCTGCTGGTCCTGCAATCCCTTGAGGTCCCGTCGGTCCAACTTCACCCGGATCACCTTGAGGTCCTGCTGGTCCTGCTGGCCCTTGCGCACCTTCTGGTCCCGCTGCA
>JAEWFD010000021.1 GCA_023388995.1 Bacillota bacterium | reverse complement strand
AATCTCGTATCCGTGATACAGATATGGCGAAAGAAATGATGGAGTACACTAAGATGAATATTCTTGGACAAGCTGCTCAATCAATGCTGGCTCAAGCAAACCAACAACCTCAACAAGTATTGCAATTGCTGAGATAGTTAGCTAGCTAAATCAAAAAAAGGCTTCGGCCTTTTTTTATGTTTTCAGAACAAGTTTTTATCTGGCTGAGCTTGCAGCAGTTCATGATTATGCTTGCTGATCTGTAAGAAAGCTTCTGTTGACAAAGGTTTTCCTGACGAATCAACTAGTTTAATCCCTCCTTGAATGGGTTTTGTCTTCCACTCTTTTGCATGGCTGAACTCATCTACTTCGGCCCATAAATAAGGTGCTGGCAAGAAGCCTGCCTTGAATATTTGATAAAATCCTTCCGGAGTGTAGGGGTCGTGAATCGTTGTTTCAATGGCGTTGATGACGAGACGGGCATTCATCAAAAGATCATGCATTCTTTGCTGTACATCTGCATTGCGGCTCATATCAGGTATTTTGCCGTCTTTGCGAAGTTTGCGATAGGTTTGCAGCGAATGCTGGGTAATTTGAATGCTCTCATTGATTACTTCAGGCGTTGCAAGATGGGAGGCTTCCGAATAACTCACAACATGAATGATTGGCGGAGACAGGTCATTGTGCGGATCAATATCGTCCATAAGAGCTGTTACAGCAGCCAGCTGGATTTTTGCTTCATATAAATCCGGCTTGAAATAATCCAGTCCTGCACGGGGTTGTAAGTAAACTTGGAAAGATCGATCTTCCAAGTCTTTTATTAAAGTCAATAAAGCTCGTGACTTAGCTAGATCCTGAATGCCCCAGGTAATACGCGGAGTATTCAGCATATTTTGAAGAATATAGTGTTGGATGCCAAGCTTTTTGGCAAGTTTAGCACATAAATAGCCGGATACCAGATAAGTTACATCGTCAGCACCGCGGAATGCAAAGTGGTGGGATACATTTGCTTCAAAAGGTTTCTTGGTCTTTGCAATATAGCGAATGGTATCGAAATGCTGCTTGAGATTTGTATAAAGGTCATAAGGACCTCGCTCATCCAGTTTATTAAACCACCATAGCGATAATGCATGCCAGGATATGTTGATGCTTTCTTCATGCATTTTCGCAAGATCAGGGATATCTCTGGTACCTGCATATGTACGCACTAACATTGGACGTGCCTGCTCCCAAATCATGCGATACTCTTCCTCATTGTGGATTGGAACTCCGCCGCCATTGGTCAAACCTTCCCAATTCTGGCCAAAGTGCGATTGCGTTAACTGTGAACTGCCAATTGATAAAATATCAAGATAACCGCTCTTGGCCAAAGTTTCAGTCCAATCTAAAAATTCTTGAACTGACTCCAATCTGCTGGCATTCGCGCGGTAAGGGCCAACGTGAGCTCTCATTAGCGGGGCAAATGGGCTGTGAGCACTCGCTTGCAGCCGTTTAACTACCGTATCTTGGCGGGTGCCAAATTCAGGATATATATCCCTGCTGACCGGTTGGTAGAATGTATATTCCTGCCGATCAATAATTTTCTTCCCGAAATCAAATAAGAAATCATCATATTGTGAACCTTCGTATAAACTTGCAGGAATTCGAGAGGCTGGCACCCCCATTTTTGCCAACGACTCCTGAATAGTTTCACTGCCGATAAATGTGTTGACCTGCGGGAACTCTTGTTGAATCATTCGGCAGCTTTGCGGCAGACCGGCAAAGAATATATCCTGCATTGGCAGCTTTGCCTTTTTTAATTCTTCCAGCAGAAATCCCATCATTCGTGTGGCATCATAAGAATCTAGGCGATAACTTAAGCCAAGTTTGGTAATGCAGTTTGTACGGATCCAGTCAATAACTTGTTTACGCTTGATTTCATGCTTATAATCCAACATGGCCTGTTCGATAGCTTCGGGAGCAATAATTACTTCATATCCGCAATCACGCAATAGCTCGGCAGCATAATTGATTCCTAACGTATGAGCATCTGATGCAGGCTTAATGAAGCCATAACGTTCATGGCTGGATTGGTACATAAGGAAGATCCTTTCTAGGCTCCATAAAATCAGCAAATTCAAAAAGCTGAACTGTTCTGCCAATTGCTCGGAAATTGGTGTTTAGAAGCTTCGATGCCAAATCAATAATTAAACTGGTACTAGACATATCAAGGCCAAGCATGATTCCTACGGACTCCAGGGGAACCAATCCGCAAGGAATATCCTCAAAGATATAACGATGCTGCAGCGAACTTGGGGCATCAATGGTATGATAAGAAACATTGTTTTGGATGCAGTCATATAAGGTTTCTCCGGTTATGTGGTAGGTACGCTGGAACCATTCGATGATAGATTCTACTGCACAGCCAAGTTTTTTGGATACTGCTATGCGCTCTTCGTCAATTTTTTCAAGAAATTTGCTTATCGTTGGTGAAATGCCGTCATAATAATATTTGTATGTATTGGTTGAACTCTCTGTCCAGCCTGCATTCAGAAGCAACGGGGCACAATGCAGAATCATACCTACATTGCCGATGGAAGTTTGAATCATTGATTTGGCAGGGATATAGAATTCCTGAAGACAAAGCGGCAGTGAGCGGATAATCGGAAGCGTATCTTGCGATTGAATAGCAGACAGGAGTATATCGTTCTTGAGGGCAAGAATATTAACTCCGTCATCGTCCAATTTCCTGCAAGTATAAATGATTGTTTGTGCTTCTGCAACCTGCAGTTGAAATTTCTGTTGGTATGCTTCAAATATTTGCTTAAATTCTAAAGCCCCAAACGTTCTTCCCGGATTTAAGATCACAGTAAGGTTTGAATTGCAGTTTAAAGCAATAGATTGCGCCAGGTCGCGGTGGGCGGTGGCTGGTGTTGTAATAAAAACCAAATTGACATCCTCAAGGGCTTCTTTCATTTGATTGGTAACGTGATAAATCGGTATGTTCCCGGTAATTGCCCCAAAACAACGGATTGCTTTGGTTTGTATGAGATGTTCAATTGTTGCCAAGGAACGATTCCATAAAATAACTTGATGTCCTTCTTTGCTTAAATGAGCAGCCATGGCTAATCCCGAATTTCCTGCTCCAATTACAGCGATGCGCATATAATACCTCCTTACTGTATAGTCTAACTAATCATAGCAAAATAACAACACAAAATAAATAGTGAGTTGTTACTTTAGGATTTGTTTTGTTTTTAAATCACATTCATTTCAAAATACTTAACTAATGATCAAAAAAGTCGATGTGATATAAGAGATAGTTTCATTCGCTTTTAGCTGTGGAGGTTTTTGATGGCAGACATACTCAAGGTAACAACACCTTTAATAAATCGCAATTTAATGCCGTCTGCAAAACCAGCGGCAGATCCTACCGTACCTTTTCAAATGGTAGATGTGGGGAAAGTAAACAAGCTGAATGAGCAAAAGCAGACGCTGGAACAAAACAATACGCTGCAGCTGCAAAATGAATCTGCTTCTATATTAACGGGCATGCTGAATGATCCTGATCAGACCGTTCATTTTTTACGTTCTATTTACCTTTTGCAGGAGGTCGTCAGCATGCTTCCGATTGCCAATGATACAATCAGTGAGGAAATCGTAAAGCTATATGAAAGTCTGCTGCTACATCCGGAAGACTTGGTTGGCGAAATGATGCAGCAGGCAAACATGACAACAATCTTTAAAGGTGAGTTGTTTGATGCATTGCGGCAGATTCTGCAGGATGTGCAAAAAATTGTTCATCAAAACAGTGAAAACCTGAGTGAACTTGACAAGCAGACAGGACTTTATGAAGTTAAATTAGATATTGCGAATTTTATGAAAGCGATCAATCAGCGATTGGGAAAAGCTGATGTTTTAAAATCTGTTGCTAATAATCTGGGTTATCTGAAAGAAGAATTTACGGGCATGGAAGTCAGCAAAAAACTTGATCAACTGAAAGTGGCATTTGAGGAAATTCACAAGTGGACAAAATCCGGTGTAAATGATGCGATTGTCCAAGGGCGGTATCTGGAACTAAAAAAACAGGTGTTGGCAATGCTGCAGGAAATCAAGCAAAGCCTGTTGTACAACCCGAAAATTGCGAAAAATAGCAGTATTATTCAGTACAACCTATCCCGTTACCAACCCAATGAAAACAACATAAACGAGGCCGTGAAGCAAATGCTGAAGTATATTGAAACACCGGAAGACCAAAAACAATTTATGTCTTTCGTAGAACAATATTTAGCAAAAGCTAATCTAGCAAAAATAGATGAACAACATTCTACTGTTTTAAGAGCCTTGACCGAAATTATTCAAAAAGAATCATCGGGAACGCATATCATGAATTCGGAGCAGATAGAAAAAATTGTTCAATCACTTTTAACATCTCCAAGCAATTTCACCCCATTGCTTCATTTTGTGCTGCCGATAGATTTTAATGGTATAAAAGCATTCGGCGAATTATGGATTGATCCGGAAGCACATGCAGCCAACCAAGAGGACAGTGGCAATTTCAGAAATTATCACGTTTTAATGGCGTTGGATGTCGAATTATTCGGGCGATTTGAAGTTGAGGCAAAAATTCTGAAGAACAAGCTGGCCTTGACCGTTTTTTGTCCGCCGGGGTGGGTCAACGAATTTCAGTCATTGGCAAGGGAATTGCAGACAATTGTATTACGTTCTCCGTATGATTTAGCAACGGTGCGTATGGAGCCTTTGGAAAAAGCAAGATCACTGATGGAAGTGTTTGAAGATCTGCCAAAAAGGAGGACGGGGATTTATGTCAAAATCTAAAAAAGATAAAGCAGTTGCTTTGAAATATAATCCTCAGCAAGATGCAGCACCCATTGTTATTGCTTCCGGCTATGGCTTGGTTGCTGAGAGAATTATTAATATTGGAGAACAGCAAGGGATTCCGATTTTTCGTGACGATAGTGCAGCAACAATGCTCTGCATGCTGGAGCTAGGTTCTGCTATTCCACCTGAGCTATATCAAATTATTGCGACGGTATATATGAAAATTATGGAGCGAGCTGAAGAACTGAAAGAACAAAAATAACAATTCTATTGTATATTTTTGTTCTTTTTTATGGTATTATGATGAATATATTAGGAGGAATATCATGAAGCAGTTTATGAAGTTTGGGGTAATTGCAGTGTTGGTTGTGCTAGGACTTATCTTTGGTACAAAACAAAATCATCCGCTATTTGCTTTGGATGCTGTCAGTGCTGCGACAGATGGCAGTGAATGTACAGATCCAACATGGGTAGGTTGTGCAATTGGCTGGCTGGAAAAAGGATATGTGTATGATACTGCAAAGGGCTATTACGTAAAATCATCTAGTTCTGCCAGTACAACAAAGAATATAACGCAAGCAACGACAACAGCCAAGGCAACAACGACGAAAGCAGGTATAACAACAACTGCAAAATCTAATGCCGGAAATCAAACACAAACAACTGTAACTTCTGCTTCTTCAGCTGCGGAAACGACAGCAGCTAAAACAAATGCAGCTGGCTTGCAAACTAAGGCAACCTATACCAATAAGCCAAGAACCTCTCCGGCAGTTGCAAGTCGCAGCAAAAAAGATGTCGGAAATGCTGCTTTGCTATCGGTCATTCCGATTAACTTGCTCATTGGAGTACTGATATCACTTGTTGTGATGGTAGCGGAATTCTTTGTCGTGAAAGCCATGTATTTCAAAAAATAATGTATTTGAGGATAGTCTTACTGGGAAATGCCAATTGGATTATCCTTTTGTTTGTCGCAGAAGAAGCTTAGCTGATTCTGCGGCCGCTGTCTTATCACAAATTCTATTAGTATCATAAGTATATTACGGAAATATCATAAGTAATTGAACTATGTCATACTTGTAAATGGTACAAATAATTAATGAATTATACTGCATTTTTCACCAAAATATAGTAAACTATAGGAGTAGATTTGTTTATAGGCAATGGTTCGTGAGATACTAACGGAATAGTATAAATAAGATCAGAATTGGGGTTGAATTGGATGAGTAAAGTATATACCATAACAAATCAAAAAGGTGGTGTCGGAAAAACCACAACCACATTAGCGTTAGCCAGCGTATTTCACGATAAAGGGCATAAAGTGTTGGTAATTGACATGGACCCGCAAGGGAATCTGGGCTTTAGCTTGGGTGCTGACAATGTGATTAGTGCGACCATTTATGAAGTTTTAAAAGGGGAACTTCGTGCACAATACGCCATTCAACATACGAAAACGGTGGACATTATTACATCTAATATTCTTCTAAGTGCCATTGAACTGGAATTTACCGATTCAGGCAGAGAATATTTACTGAAACAAGCGATTAACAATATTAAGAGCTTTTATGACTATATCTTGATTGATACACCTCCTGCACTTGGAATATTAACGATCAATGCCATGACTGCATCTGATTTTGTAATTATTCCGATGTGTGCAGATATTTTTAGCTTGCAAGGTATTACGCAGCTAAATGAAACCATTCATCGCATTCAGGAATACAGCAATCCCAAATTGCAGATTGCCGGTGTTTTGCTGAATAAGTATGAAGGTCGCAAGCTTTTGAATAAGGAAGTAAAAGGTGCTGCTGATCTTATTTTTAAAGAATTGGAAATACCGATGTTCAAAACAACGGTTCGTCCAAGCATTTCCGTTACAGAAGCCCAGTCGGCCCAAAAAGATGTTGTGAAGTACTGCACTCGCAAAGGAATCCTGCAAGACTACTATCGACTGGCTGAGGAGATTGGCAAGGTAAGTGTCCATGAGTAAGAATAAACGAGATATCGACAAAGATGTCATGTACAGCAAAATTATGCCGAGTGCAGTTCGCGGCAGCAAGATAAAAAATGAAGCGATTGAAGAAAAGGCATCCGAAATCAGAACGATCGGTGCTGATCATGTTCACTCTGGCGGGAAGGCTAATATTTACCCGAAAAATACAATCACCATGCCTGCGCCAAAACCTAAAGTGCTGGTCAATTTGGTTGAGTATGCTATCAAAGAGAAACTGGATGAAGCGTTTGCAAAGTTTAATTGCTGTAAATGTGACAAATGCAAAATGGATGTTGTGGCAATTACATTGAATAAGATGACACCCAAGTATGTTGTCATTGCTGAAGAGGATATTCCCATTGTTATGAGGAAGTATTCTGATAATGTAATACCATCTATTATCAAAGCAATTATTGAAGTGAAATCGAATCCAAGACATTAACCCGAAAGAAAGGAGCATTTTGATGAAACAAGAATTAGCACTACCTGCTGAATACCATGGCGCGCTTTGCGAATTGAAAACCCTGTCAAATGATCTCTTAACTACGGGCGTAATTCAAAAGATCGGTGAAGATTTCCTTGAGATTAGCAACGCGTTAGGAACATCCAGCATAAAATTTTTTGTGGAAGAAGTAAAAGTTATTATCACTCATAAAAAGTTGCCGGATCGTGTTTTTATTGGGAAATTGTATATTCCTAATTTAAAATTCTTCAGAGTCATTGATGTTCAAAATGTCATGAATAGGGACTTACGCAATTTCTTCCGCGTCAATGTGTATTTGCCTGCAACTATCGTTGTACCAAATGAAGACAAGGAAGCAAAAGAACTAACAAATACATATGAGGTGAATGTAATTGACCTGAGTCTTGGCGGCATGTATATGACTGTAGACACATCTATTGCAATGGGAACGCAAATATTGATATCTATGCAGCTCGATGGACATAAATTTGAAGTTTCGGCTATGATCAAACGGAAAAGAGATCTAACCAATAATCAATTTGGGTATGGTTGTGCGTTCATTGGCTTGAAGAACAAGAATGCAGATATTGTTGTGAAGTATTTATTTAAAAAACAAAAAGAAGTTCGTGCATGAGAATTAAGTTCTTTACTATTGAGTCGATAATCATAGTGAGGAGCTTTTTATATTTTGATAGAAGGATGGTGCAATTATGAAAATCAATTCAAGTTTGATTCATAAAGCGTATAGCAATACGGTGCTGGATGCAAAGAAGCAGGAGCAAAAAACAACTAGCTTGCATTCTTTATCACCAAAGACCGATAAAATTGAAGTCAGCCAGGAAGCATTGCAAGCCAAAGTGATTTCCAAAGCAAGCAAAGCCATTGTGGATGAACTGAATGAGGACTACGGTGCACAACGGCTGGCGCAATTAAAGGATTCCATACGCAGCAATCAGTATCAGGTAGACTCTCAATCCTTGGCGGAAGCGATGATGCAAAAGGCAAAATATCTTGGAGGATTACATGAGTAAAGTAGAAGCATTGAAAACCTTTTTAGAAGACTATGCTGTATTTTTTGAAGGTCTTTTAGTAGATGAAAAAAATAAATTGCAAACATTGATGCAAGGTGACTTAAAAGCAATCGAGCATACGATTTCCATTCAGCAAGTGAATGAGAAACGCATTCAAAATATAGAAAAGAAACGGGAATTATTTCAAGCTGAAGAAGGATATGCGAATTTAACTTTGAGGCAAATCGTGGATTTGTTTGAAGGAACTGAAAAACACCAGCTAACAACGATGTATCAAAGAATACAAACAGCAATTCAAGAAGTAAAATACTACAATCAAAAAGGAATTGAAGTGGCAACGACAAACTTGAAACTTGCAGGTGAAAGCCACAAAGAAAACACATATTCGAAAGAAAGTATTCAAAGAAAGTAAAAAACATAGAAATGAGGTAATACCAATGCGTCCAACATTTTTAGGATTTGAAACAGCAAGAAAAGGGATGGCAGCAAATCAAAAAGCGATTGATGTCACAGGACAGAATATTGTTAATATAAATACGCCAGGATATACAAGACAGCGATTGGATCTTGTTTCCATGACTACTTCGGGATTGGCAAATCGTTTTGCGGAGCCGACAGCTAACATGGCAGGTCAAGGTGTCAAAATGGTAGGTGTCGGGCAAATCCGGAATTCTTATTTAGACAGCCGGTTCAGAGAAGAAATTGCGAATACTTCTTACTATGACAAAGCCATGAGCATTACAGAAGGAATAGAGTCTGCACTGAATGAAGTTTCTGCTGTGGGATTAAACTCTGTGCTTTCTGATTTCATTAATGGTGCTTTGCAAGAATTTCATAAAAAACCGAAAGAAGTAACAAGTGCCAATATCGTAATGTCTTCAGCAAAAAATATCACCCAGTTAATTCGCCAATATGATACGCAATTAAGTGGATTGGCTGAACAACAGTATTTCGATTTGGAAGTAGAAGTAAATCGCATGAATGCAACGTTGGAGAAGATTGCTGCATTGAATAAGCAAATCAGCGATGAGCAAGTACACAATCAAACTGGAAACATGACTTATGGAGTGAATGAGTTGCTGGACCAAAGAAACTTGCTGTTAGATGACTTAGCTACATTCGGAAATATTCGTGTTACTGATGAAGCAGATGGCAGTGTAACAGTTGTCATGAATGAACAAGTAGTTGTAAAAGGCAAGACACACGATAAAGTAAATCTTGCTAAGAGCGGCAATGATCATACAGTATTGGTTACTTGGGAAGGTACCGGAAAGAATGTTGTTGTCGAATCTGGTTCACTTCGTGCAAATATTGACTTGATCAACGGTGTGGCTGGTGAAGCAAAAGGGGTTCAATTTTATCGCAATCAGCTGGATTTGTTTGCGAGTAAGTTTGCTTCGATTATGAATACTGCATTCAAGAAAGAGATTGTCGAGAGCGGTGTGAAGAAGCAAGTCCCTATGCAATTGATCAATGAAAGTTCAGATATTATCACAGCTTCTAATATTACCATTAATAAAGAATGGATGGCAAATAGTGCTATTATTCTTAATGATACACAACGGCAAGGTGATTTGGATCAAGCTTATATTCTGAAATTAATCAATAACCTTGAAGGCAAACAGACAATCGGTACATTTGAAGGAAGTCTGGCAGAATTCGTGGATTATTACAACACAACATTAGGGCAAGATCTTACTTACTATAAAGGAAGATTTGAAGCATCATTATCGGTTGCGGATGACCTTAACGATCGCAGAGATGCAATCTCTGCTGTTAACTTAGACGAAGAAGGTTCTTACATGATGATGTATGAAAAAGCCTACCAAGCTACCGCAAGATTAATGACAACATTAGATGAAGCATTAGATGTGCTGATTAATCGTACTGGCTTAGTTGGCCGCTAAATAAGGAGTGATGATATATGAGAGTTACACAAAGATCGGTTCACCGAAATTACTTATCAAGCTTAAATCGCAACGCAAAGCAAATGAATGATTCTACAATGCGTATGTCTACCGGTAGAAAGTTCAATAAAATATCAGAAAATGTAAGTGAAGGAGCTCGTGCTTTTAAATTACGTCGTGAGATTTTGCGGGCTGAACAGTATGTGAAGAATATCGAGGATACGCGCGACGAGTTAAAAGTAGCAGAAAATGGTATGTTGAACGTGTCTTCTATCATGACTAAAATGGAAGAATTAGTGCTCTCTGGTATGAATGGTACAAATGGACCGGATGAACGGAAGATCATGGCCAATGAAATCGAGAATATGATGAATGATATCGTGAAAATTGCCAATGACCAAAACGTAGATCACTTCATTTATGCAGGAAGTAAAAATGTAAGACCATTTGTATATGAGGATGATGGTACAGGTACAAATACAAAGGTATGGAAATTTCAAAACACGGTTAAAGACCCCGTCACAAATATTACCAGCCTTGAAAAAATTCCAGTAAATGAGGGCGATTTCTCAAAATTTGGTATTACAAACCGTTATATTGATATTGGTTTTGGTTTATCGTTAGATGCAGGCGGTAATGTTGATCCTAATACGGTTACACAAATATCCACAACAGGGATTGAAGTGTTTGGATATGGGTTGACACCTGATGGACTGCCTAATAATATTATTTCTTTGGCACAAAAAATTGTTGATGATCTAAAAAGCCCAACCTTTGATCATGATTTGATGCAAAAAAACCTGGATCAATTTCAAGCTAGAAGAAGTGAATTCTTGATTCAAGTTGGCGATGTAGGGAATCGTGCTAAATTTTTAGATGATAATCAAGAAAGAATTGAATCCGAATTGATTGATATGCAGACATTACAGCGCAATATTGAAGCAGTCAGCATTGAAGAAGAAAGTATGTACAACAACTCTTACATTTATGCATGGCAAGTCAGTTTGAAATTAGCAGGACAAATCCTGCCGCAATCCATCTTTGATTTTATGAGATAGATTCTTGAACAGGGAGGTGCAGTTATGAATCTTCTTAAAATTACAACCACTCCGATGAAAATTAATGTAGTCGTGGAAAAGTCTAAATTCGAAGAGATAAAACAAGTATCAATTCCTACTGTACCTCTATCTAGAAAATCGAATGGAAGTGCACCGAAAGCAAATAAACCGGCAGTTTCGGCAAAAAGAGATGTGTATCGGCCAACGAATACTGCAAAGCAAAGTGTTGAACATATTCCTCTCAAAATATCTGCCGTAAATGGCATGAGCGTGGAATCTGTACAGATGGATCAGCAAACACAAAATTTATCCACTGTGTTACAGCAGCGTTTCAGCAGTGATGCATCTAATGTTGCATACATTCCGGTTAGCAATACTGGTGAAGTAAAATGGGAGCCACATTCCATGCAGCTTGAATTCCAGCCGATGCAGCTAGATCTTGGACAATTGCAAAAACAATATAAATTTGTTCCGTCACAGCTGAAATTTGAGATTGAACAATATCCGTCCATTCAAATCGAATATCTAGGTGATCCTGTATATGCACCACCTAGTGCTAATCCAAATTATAGAGAAGAAGAATAGCGATAACAGCAGGAGGAGTAAGATATGTTGGTAAAGACAAAATATTTTGATGAAGTAGAAATTGCAGATGACAAAGTAATTACCTTAGTCCATCCAATCTATGGTTTTGAAGAATATCATCACTTTATCATGTTGAATGATACCGAAATTGGTGAGGAATTTACATGGTTTC
Source organism: Bacillota bacterium (assembly GCA_023388995.1). GTDB lineage: Bacteria > Bacillota_I > Bacilli_A > Erysipelotrichales > Erysipelotrichaceae > JAEWFD01. Next base: position 12,573 of record JAEWFD010000021.1, on the reverse strand, counting down.
AATCATTAGATGATAAGGATATTTGTTTTGTCATGGCAAATCTAGGATACAGTATTCCTTCCTATCAGCCCTCCTTGCCAGAAGAAATAATAAAGTTGCTAGACGTGAAATCAGTTGAAGATGATCTTTATTACTTTGGCATTATGGTGATTCAGGATAATTTTCAGGAATCTACCATTAATCTAAAGAGTCCGGTTGTGATAAACCACAATACCCATACAGGTGCACAAGTTATATTGGATGAGGACTTCCCTCTAAGAAAACGGATTTCTGAATTGGAAGGTGAAGATTGATATGTTGGTACTAACAAGAAAATCGAATGAAGCAATCATAATTGATGACAAAATTGAAATTATTATCAATGAAATCAGTAAAGATACAGTGAAGATTGCTGTAATTGCTCCTAAACATATACGTATTTTACGCAAAGAATTGGTGGAGACAGTGATTGATGCCAATAAAGAAGCTATTACCCAAGCAGATCCAATGCAGCTTCGTTTATTGATGAAAAAGAAGTGAAACATATGGTGCAAAGTGTAATAGAACTGCTGGAATTGAAAAAGCAGTTATTTCTGAAGTATGAGCAAGCATCCATTGCATTAACTTACAGTGATATTGAGCAAATGGAATTCATAGTAGACGAAAGAGAACAATTAAAAGAAGAAATAGACCAAATTGATGTGAAGATAAATCAATCTGCAATTGCTGGGCAGTATGGTGAAGCAGTGTGGAAAGCTATAAAAAATCAATTGAATCGCAGTGAAGTAGTTTCTGAATTGTTGCCTTTATTCGATAAAGGGCAGGAAATATTTGCGGCGGTGAATCGGATTATGCAAATGGAGCCGCTAATTATTAAACATATTGAAGAAACACAAAAGGAGTTGGAACAAAAAATTAAGAGTTCCAACAGTATTCCAAAAATAAAGAAATATTTTGATACCATTCAAACTGACTTGGAAGACGGATCGTTGATTCGCTCAACATCTAAGAAAATCTAAAAAAGAAAGAGGTGTTCTTATGGTTGCAATTAATGGAAACAACAATATTAGCAGTTATTCAAGCAAAGGCTTTTCGGGGCTAGCAAGTGGTGTTGACACAGAATCTCTGGTTAAGCAATTGCTTGCAAATACGCAGTCAAAAATTGATAAGCAAACAGCCTTGAAGCAGCAAACTATTTGGAAACAGGATATCTATCGTGACCTTATCACGGGTTTTCAGGGATTTCAAAATAAATATTTTAATTATTTGTCTCCAAAAACGAATTTGCTGTCCAGTTCTTTCTATCAATCAAAATCGGTGAAGTCAAACTCTTCTGCTGTTAAAGTTTCGTCAGCGGGTGATATCTTAAATAATAAACTTACAATAAATCGCATTGAATCTCTTGCTTCGGCAGCGAAACACACCAGCGCCGTAACAGCGAGCGGACAAATTCAGTTGGATTTTGATGCAAGTAAGCTTGCTAGCGTAGAGGGTGATGCAACATTAACAATGAAATTAGACGGTGTTACCAAGATCATAAAGCTCGATAATTCTTCTGCTTCAAATACTGATATGATTACAAAACTGAATGCTTCTGTGAAACAAGCATTTGGTAATGGTATTAATTTCAATACTGATGGAACAGTCACGCTAAGTGCAGACCGTCAGCTGGTCATTACGGGTAATGATAAAGCACAAGCTGTCATGGGCTTTAAAGATGGTGCATCCAATAAGCTTAACCTAAATGTTGCACTGAAAAATTTACATTTAAAAGAACCTGTTACTGGTAATTCTTTTGAATTTAAAGTGAATGGGGTTGAATTCACGTTTGATGGCAATAAAACAATCAATGATGTGATCAGTGAAGTAAATTCCAGTAGCGCCGGAGTTAAAATGACGTATTCATCTTTGACAGATAAATTTGCTTTAGAATCCACAACGTTGGGTGCAGGTGTAGATATTGAATTAGAACAGACCAAAGGAAATTTGCTGACTTCATTATTTGGTGTCAGCAGCGCAAGTGAAGTTTCTTCCTTTACGGTAAATGCAAAATCAATTGCAGCTGCTGAGGCTTATAATTTAACGAATGTAAAGGAAGGGATTTTTAAATTAGAAGTAAATGGTGAGGCTCATAGTATTTCCATTCCTCAAAATGATGTTTATACTCAGGAAGATATTATTCATATTATCGATGCTGAACTTGCAAGTAAATTCGGCACAGATAATATTAAACTTGAGATTTCCGGTTCGAATTTAACATTGCAGACGAAACATGGCTATGCTGTCAGTATATTAAATGATGGTGATGGAAATATTAGGTCTAAATTAGGATTTGCTGACAATGCGAATAATATCGTAACGGCAGGCTCAACGCTGAAAGAGCTGGGCTTTACAAATCCATTTACTGTGAATGGACATACATTTGATGGTGACAGTACAATTGGAGCACTTGCTGGTGCCGGATTGCAATTTGACAATGGCGTACTTTCATTAACAAATGCAGCAAGCGGATTTATCTTTAAAGGAGATGATGCTGCCGGTACTGCGTTTGTTAAAACATTGTTTGGTTCTGCTGTGGTAGAACTCAATGGCGCAGAAATTGCCCGTGATGAAATTGCCGGAAAGAACGCAAAGCTGACGGTGAATGGCAATGAAATTGAGCGGAATACGAATGAGTTTAATATTGATGGCTATCAGATCACATTGCAAGAGACTTCCGAAACTGCGATCGAATTGTCATCGGAAAGTAATACAGATCAGATTTTAGACGGAATTGTTCAATTTGTGAATGATTACAATAATTTGATTGAAAAAGTCAGTAAACTAGTTACACAAAAACAGACTTATAAGCAATATTCGCCATTGACCAGTGATCAGAAGAAAGAGATGTCTGAAAAAGAAGTCGAATTGTGGGAGGAGAAAGCTAAGGAAGGTCTAATTAGCAATGATTCCTTGCTGAATAATATCCTTGGAGAAATGCGCAGTGCATTATATAAAAGACCTGCTGGTTCCACAATTGCGTTATATGAAATTGGTATTACTACATCTGCAAATTATAAAGATGGCGGTAAACTGATTATTGATGAAGAAAAATTACGAGCAGCAATTAATCAGGATCCTGCTGAAATTGCGAAGTTATTCAGCAACCCAACAGATGGTCTGGCAGTTACCATGAATAAAATCATTGATGGGGCAGCTAAATCTAGTGTTGCTTCACCAGGTTCTTTGGTTAGACTTGCAGGTATGAAAAACACTTCATCAGAGACACAAAATACTTTGAACCAGCAGATGAAGAGTATTGAAGAAAATATCACACGACTGAACAGACGGTACGAGTTGGAAAAAACAAGATACTGGAGACAGTTCAGTGCGATGGAAACAGTTATCAATAAATCCAATAGCCAGTCTGCTTGGTTATCCAATATGTATCAGTAATAGAGGTGGAATACACATGGCATACAATCCTTATGAGCAGTATAAAACGGCTTCCGTCAGTACGATGACGCAAGGAGAAATGTTGATTGCACTGTATGATGAGATTATCAAACAGTTGAATAAATCAATAATTTATATCCAAGAGAAGAATATTTCGGAAGCGAATAAAAGTTTGATTAAGAGTCAGGATATTATCAATTATCTAATTGCAACACTGGATGATAAGTATCCCATCTCAGCACAGCTGACTGTGATGTATGAATTCTTCAACCAGCAAATTTTGCAAAGCAATATCAAGAAAGAAGCGACATACATAAATGAAATTCTGCCGCTGATTACGGATCTGAAAGTAACATTTGCACAAGCTGATAAATTAGCGCGAAAATAGGTGCGAGCATTTGCTCGCACCTTTTCAATTGGAGATCTTGTTTCGGCCGCTGTGCTTGGCACGATATAATGCGGTGTCAGCCATTTCTATTAAAAAAGATGCTGTTTGATGCGGATTGGGAACCACACATGCCATTCCAAGGCTGATGGTAATATAGCCAAATGGTGATGTTTCGTGCTTGATTTGCATTGCTTCAACAGCTTGCTGCAGAGTTTGAGCAAAAGTGTATACATTCTGTGGATTTACTTCGCGCATTAAAATAACAAATTCTTCCCCGCCGTATCTTGCGGCCAAGTCACTCGTACGTCTAGCTTTCTGCGATAGCAGCTGACCGACAGCACGCAAGCAGTCATCTCCAGCCTGATGTCCATATGTATCATTATATCGTTTGAAATAATCAATATCGATCATATATAAGGCAATTGATCGTTGCTGGGATAATGCTTCTTCCCATGCGCTGGCAATGGAATCATCAAAAAGACGACGATTGGCAATGCCTGTTAACCCATCAGAGAAAGATAATTTATTAAGTTCGTCATTTCTTCTTTGCAATTCTCGGGTTCGGAGCACAACCTCTTCTTCTAAGTTAGATACAATTGCTGTAAGCCGGTAGCCCATTTTATTAAATGAGCGATTTAGTTTTCCCAGCTCATCCATGCGTCCGTCATCAAAAATTGGTGTGAAATCACCTGTTATCATAGTTTCGGCTGATTTACTTAGCGTTGTAACCGATTGTGTAATATCATGTATAATCCAAACTGTCAGCAGCCATATCACCAATGTACTTAGCATAAATACAGCAAAGACCTGGATAACAGCTTGATGAATTGTATCTTGAAAGGAAATAAAAAACAGGAAAGAAGCAAAAACTAATAATTGTATCAACAAAGTAGCGATAAACCATATATGAATCGAATGTAGATGAAATGATCGCAAGAATGGATTCTTTTTCTGTCTATTCATATCAGCAGGTTTCCTTTCTTTTGTCTATATTGCAAATAACGATTTGCTCAGCTATTAAGTAAAAATAAATTTAACTGAAATGCATCATATTTCATTCTATTTGTCAGGAAAGTATGATATCATACAGATAATTGGAGGTTTGAGTATGGGAATACGTGATCGGTTTAATCGATATGTAAACAAACTGGAAGAGGAACTAACTGAAGAAGAAAAAGATCAATTAGGAATCGACTACGATACGACGGATGAACAGGAAATAGAGGAAGAAGAAATGGAAAATAACACTAGAGAAGATTTGCAAAGAGAAAGATCAGCATATGCACAGCAAGTAGTAAGGATGGCAGAACAAGAAAAAGAAGAACTGCAATCTGTCTCCACCTCCACAATTTCAGCAGATACAAGAATTACAGGCGATATTTATACGGAATCCAACCTTGTAGTGGATGGTCAAATAAATGGGAATATTGAGAGTAATCAAGACGTATTAATCAATGGCAGCTTAGAAGGAAATGTGACAGGATTGAATATTTCTGTAAATAAAAACATGTCCGGCGAAATTGTAGCGATGTCTGATGTATTGATTGGCAACGATGCCAATATCATTGGGGATATTACTGCCAGCAATGTGAAAGTAAAAGGTGTCGTTAGCGGGAATGTACGTGCTACAGGTCGCGTTGAATTGACCAGAACAAGCTCTCTGTATGGGGATATTACATGTGCAGCAATTAAAGTTGATGAAGGCGCTGTTATCAGCGGCCGCATTGAAATTGAACAATCAAACGACGAAGCATAGAACAGATGTGGGTAATAATATCCACATTTTTCTTTTGTTGTATGGAAACAAAAGAAAAAACTGTGTACAATGGATCTATAAGAGTCAGAGGTAGTGGGCATGGAAAAAAGATGGCAGGAAAGCTTGAATGCTAAACAAATGCGCTGGAAATTCATCGTATTGTTTTTGCTAACTACTTGTTTCCCTATAAGGGTGTATGCTGCCGCCATGAAAGATATACCGTTCTACAGTAAAAATATCATCATATGGAATGTGGAAGCCGACACGATTGTTTATGAGAAAAATGCAACGGTACGTACTGCTCCGGCCTCTTTAACAAAGCTAGTGACAGCATTAGTCGTTTTAGACCACATTGAGACAGATCAGCTGACAGATACAATTACGATAACACAGGAAATGCTGGACGGCTTAGCTAGCCGCTCCGCAACAGTTAATGGGTTGCGTGTACAAGATCAAGTTAGTGTGATGGATGCGCTAAAGGGGATGTTGATTGCATCCGGTGCAGATTCCAGCAATGCCCTCGCATCCTATTTGGAAAAGAAAACGCAGAAATCATATCTTTCTTTAGTGAATCAAAAAATCGAGCAATTACAGCTCGTAGATACCAAATTGAAGAATGCACACGGTTTAGATGAAGCGGATCAATATACAACGGCATATGATATGGCGGTCATAATGAAAGAATTTCTTCAAAGTCCTTTATTGGCAACGATTCAAAGTACTTACCAGGATCAAATGCAGATACAAGGAAGAGCTTCAAGAACAATACCGCTTCGCGGTACTTTCTTGCCGATGAATCACCAAAGTGATATTTACCAGCAAGAAGTTGTTCTTGGAAAGACAGGTATTACCGGTGATGCAGGGCGTTGTGTCAGTGCCTATGTCCAAGCGAATGGAATGTCCTTTATCATTGTGTTGATGCAGGCACCAATCCCGTTGGTTTCGTACCACCATGCTCCTAATTTAGACGTGAAGCAATTGACACCCACTCTGTTTCAAAACTATAAGCTGATAGCTATTCCAAATAAACAAGATTTTACCCAGCATCGTCAATTGGGGAAAGAGAAAAAAGATGTTTCATTTGTATTAGACCAAGATCCTGTCTTTTTGGTGCAAAAAGATCTTATAGCAGAGGATTTGGAAGTATCTATCATGATGCCGGACAGCATCCCATTGCCGATTACCGAACATGACGCAGTAGGCTTTGTGCAATGGAGCTGGCAAGGTGAGATGGTCCGCAGTATTGACTTGGTATCTGTTCAAACAATTGATGCCCCATTTTTAGGGAGAACTTTAACGTTGCTGGAAACAATATTAGGGAAATACTGGATGTACGTTATGCTTGCATTGTTATTTTATAACTCATTTTTGAACTATCGAAATGCAAAGAAAAAAATTGTGCTGAATCGTAAGATAGCATTCAAGGATTATTATACGAATTCTAAAAAACTAAAAGAGAGTAAGAATAAGGTAACTTTTTAATAGGTGCCAGACAAAATTGAAAATATACATTTTAAGGATGATTGATTATGTAAATCATCTTTTTTGATTAGACAAGAAAAGCGCACAAAATATCACGCATTTCAGCTGTCAGAGATTTATAATGAAAGTATTAAAAAAAGTGGGGGCGACCTCAATCTTTGTTGAAGATAGGAGTGAAATTTAATGAAAAATATTCTTGATCAATATCGAGTACATGACAGAATGACAGAAGTTAATACAATGAAACATATGGTTGCAGACATTCCGAAAGATATCAAAACGATTGTTGGTTATGTGCAGAATATTTTATTGCATCAACATTGGTCAGATTCTTATGGAGTTATGCTCAGTGAGGAAAGAAAACAGGAACCGAATATACGAAGGTTTGCGGATAAATTAACCTTTTTAGATAAAAAAGGATTTCATCATGTGTCGGATCAGAAAACAAATCAAGATAAAATGATAGCAATCTGCCGGGATTTTTCTGTCGTTGCTGCAGCGTTATGCCGCGAAGCGGGGATACCAGCCAGAGCAAGATGTGGCTTTGCAAATTATATTGAAACAAATAAATATATTGATCATTGGGTGCTGGAATATTGGAATGAAGGAAAGAATAAGTGGGTGATGGCAGATGCTCAGCTGGATACACTCCAGCAAGCCGCCTTGCAATTACCTTTTGATCCTTTGGATGTTAGTGCAAAAGATTTTCTGACAGGAGCAAGAGCATGGCTATTATGCAGGGAAGGAACACTTAATCCGGAGTTATTTGGTATTTTCAAGTGGTGGGGATATGAATATTTAAGATGCAATTTGCTTTTAGATGTAAATTCATTGTTAGGAATGCCGATGCAGCCGTGGGATATGTGGGGTGGGTATAAGAGTCTGCCGATAGACGAGTGGACAGAAAAAGACTACAAGACTATGGATGAACTAGCCTTGCATACTTTGCAGGTAGATTCTAATTTTGCGGCTTTGTACACATATGTTGAAGCAAATGGTAAAATAAAAGTACCTGCTGCTTCAGGCGAATTGTAAATACAGTAAAGAGGTGATAATGATGTCCTATATGAGTTCTTTAGAAAAGGCGATCTGTTATATAGAGAAGCATCTATATGAAGACATTGATTTATCCTCTGTTGCCATGGAATCGGGCTATTCTTTGTACCATTTCCATCGTATTTTTAAGAATGCAGTTGGAGATTCGCTGAAAGAATATGTCAGGAAAAGAAGAATGACTGAAGCAGCGAAGCAGTTGATAAATACGAATATGCCTATTGTGGAGATTGGCATAAAACATGGTTATGAATCAAGGGAGGCTTTCAGCAGGGCCTTTGAGCGAGTTTATGGAAGAAATCCGTCTGAAGTCCGAACTAGTAAGTCGTTTTATTCAATTAGAGAGCCTATGAGTCTGGACTATATGCAATTCCGGTATAATTTGATGGTTGATGGTCTGACTCCCATATTCAAGAAACTTCCAAAAAGAGATGTTGTTGGTAAAAGAACAACTCTAAAAGCGGATGGAAGCAATTTGCAGGATATCCCGCTGTTATGGCATGACTGGCACACCGAAAATGAAAGTGCAAAAATAGCTGCAAAGAAACATGCTGATGAAAGCATGGGAATTTGCATCTTTGCTGATGGCGATGAATTTGACTATCTGATAGGGCACGAAGTTGCTTCCGGATGTTATGTGCCTGAGAATATGGCAGTGTATCATTTAGAATCTTCACTTTACGCAGTGTTCAGCATGATTGGCCCAATTACCGAAAGTGTCCAAAAAACCTGGGATTATATATATTCTGTGTGGTTAATAGAATCTAACTACGAGCATGCAGGCAACCATGATATCGAATATTATTATTTTAAGCAAGGAATACTCACTGCAGATCTTTATGTGCCTGTAATCAGTAAAATGTAGATAATACAGCAAGTTCATGATTGCCTTGTATGTGCAGTATGATAATCTTTTAAAGAACATTTCTTACAAAAAATCCTCTTACAGGCACATATTTTTTGCGTTGCCTTGTTAGAGGATTCTTGCATACAGTAATTAGGCTTGATCAATGCGATGGAGATAGTCGAGCAAAGACCTAGCCGCTTCTTTGATACCATAGCGATTATCAGGGTCAAGTCCAAGACGAGTGAATATCTCTCCAATAAATACTTGGTGTTTTGCAAATGCTGCGAAAATTTGATCCAGGATAGTATCACATAGTTCTTGCTGCTGCATAGGGCCAAACGGGTTTGCAAAATAAGTCTGGGTTAGTCCAAACTCATGCGTTGTTCCCTTCGCAAATCGTTTGCCTTCCGTAAAAGTCTGTTTTGCATCTTGGAGGGTATGGAATGGCAGCAATCCAAAGACATCGGCATAATTGTTGGCATACAAAACCATATCGATTTTGTGTTTTTGAATTACCAAGTCGTAATCAGCAGCTGGTAATATAACGCGGGCGTTGCTGGATTCCGGATTCATAAAGATACTGCGGTCCATATCACGATAGGCTGTGCCTTTTTCTAGGTCATCAAGACGAATGAATGCACCAATCTCGGTACCTTGAGCATATAATTGGCCATCCTCGTAGGAAATAGATCCCATATCATCAAATACAATATCCATTTTGGCGATGTCCTCGTCTCCCACCAAACGCAGAGCTTCAATTGTCTCACTTTTGCCGGCACCCGAATCACCGATAAAAATAACCCCTTTTGTACTGCCGCTTTTTAGCGTAATGTTAACCATAGCTCCATGAACCGGCAATTTATTTTTTCGCATAACAGCAAGGTTATGCAAAGTTAATGACATTTTCTTCAGATACCCGAAGTAAGAAATTCGATCGGAATAAGACACAGCACCGATATGCATTTGATTTACTTCATCGTAATAAAAACGGCATTCTTCCCGTTGATCCTCTATACCATATAAGCAAATCAAATCTGGTTTTTGATTGATAAAATCCTCTTCGTTTGCCAGCTGAAATAAATTAGCAAGGGAGATGCCGTTGGCCATGAAGTCACGATGAAAATATAGAAATGCAGTTAATTGACCTATTTTTGCAGGATAGCAAAACCAGTCATTGTACTCACCATTGAATTCTAAAATTGGGTTATCAGCTGATGCCTGGAAAGATCCTTCTCGTTTATTGGATTTAGGATGCAGGATGAGTGGTGTGCGCAGCATTAAAGAATCTAAAAAAGGAATACCTGCCAGTTTTTCATAACCAGCCGGAATGATCCATGGAACATCACGAGTGACAATGCAAGCATTTGTGCCAGCATTCAATTGCCGGTAAACACTATTCTTTTTTCCCTGCAGCCGTTCTTCGATTGTACGATACAATGACAAAATCAACTGATTGAAGCGGGCATCAGCTTCTATGAAGTTTGCTAGCTGCAACCCTGTTGTAGTGCGTGTTGTAATGAGGGAGAAACGGTTGGTATGCCGCCAGAAATTATATAAATCTTCAATGAAGTATTGAAACCGTTTGGGTTCATCCAAATATGGCGAAACAATTTCATCTAGTTGAAAGACAATCAAAGATTTTAGTAAATACGTAATCTTATGAATGGCATCAGGTGCTTCCTGATAGTTACAAAGCCATTGATATTGCTTGTAATCTTTCTTTTTCAGGTATGCAAAATATGTCAGCAATACTTGTTCAAATCCGTTTGTAGATAAGACCTCATCAAACGTAATAGGATAAGATTTTGTATAATTCAAAATACATAAATTTTGTTTCAGATAGAGTAGTTCTCTCATAGTCTGTTTCCTTTCTGCACTAATAACAGTATAAGAAAAATATTGGAGAATGTATACCGTTTTCACTGATAACATTGAAAATTTACAATTAAATATCAGAAAATAAATGCAATTGGATTTTATTGTTTACATTTCGTTGGTTCAATGATGTATGCTCTAATATAAGTGCGATAAAGCAATGAAAAAGACAATGGCCGCCCACTGTCTTATTCGATGTCATAAGGCCAATCAAGAATACCGCCAAAGTCGTATATAGTTTGATAACCTAAGCTGGCAAGAGTTTCAGCAGCTATGGCACTACGTCGCCCGCTGCGGCAATATAGAAGGATACGCACATCTTGATCGGGGAGTATATGGGATGCCTCTGTCTCCAATTCTGTATAAGGAAGTAATATTGAATTGATTATATGACCTTCCTCATATTCCTCAAGGGTACGTACATCTAACAAGATATAATGATTTCCATCTTGCATCATTGCATATGCTTCCTTGGCTGTAATTTTCTTTGGATCATTTGTGCTCTTTGAGGAGCAGGTAAATATACCTGCCATCAAAACTAAAAATAATATTAATTTACGCATAAGATCTCCTATTTATCGCAATATTGCTGTTTCAAGGTTTGAATCACAATGTTGATGCGTTCATCCGCAATTGCATATGTGACATGCTGCCCGCTTTTCTTTGAGTCCAGCAATCCTGCTGTTTTTAGTAACAGCAGATGCTGTGAGAGGGCTGATTGGGTAATTGCCGGCAGAAACTTAGCAAGTTCTGTTACAGTGAGTGGTGATTCGATTAAAGCACAAAGAATCAGCAAGCGATTCTCATTCGCTAGTAACCGCAGTAATTCCGCTATCTTTTTCGCTTGTTCTTCCATACTCATGCCATTCCTTTCGATACTTCAATTTGCATATTCCTTGTGTCATAGACCCCATAGGACAGTATACACACCAAGTACGAGGTTTGTAAAGAACCATTGTGATGAATCCAAGGATAGTGGATGTCAGCATGATGCTATAAAAGCCAAATGCGAACTGGGCAATCCAAGGCGCTACTATCGAGGTATCAGTCCAATGCCATGGCAGCCGGAATATCCATAAAAGCGTTACCGTTTCTTTTAAAGGTGCTCCTGCAAAAACGCGATAGGTTGAAACCAGCATCAAAATAAACATGGACATAAAGAAAGTCAGAAAACCATAGCGAAACCACGGTGAACGGAGGAAACACGGTGGTTTTTTCTGCCGTGAAAAAGATTTTCCAAGTAAATCAAATAATTGGCTGCGTCCGCAATAGCGATTGCAATATAGTTTATCTTTTTTAGTCAGGGATAAAACAAGCGGTGTAATAAAGCAAATGATGCCGAGCCAGGCAAACAAAATATTGAAAACTCCTAAAACCAGATAAACAGAAGAAGCAATCCATAAATACTCATACCATTTTTTCATTTTGCTAGTCTTCATAATGCTGCCTCCCGCTGCGCAATGGTGATTACATCTGCCGGACAATTCCGGGCACATTTTCCGCACCCTACACACTTATCTGCATTCACCTGCGCTATCATTCCTTTGTAAATCTGTATTGCCTGCAATGGGCATACCTTTACACAGGAGCCGCAGGAAACACAATCACTTCCAATCAAAGCAATTCTTCTCTTCATATTTTCCTCCATGACGGCTTTGCCGTCCCAAACTCCTTGTGAAACAAGAGCTTTCTACTATAACTTCTTAGTTTGTTTTGATAAAATGCAATTGAGATAGCCTACACTACAAAGCACGGTGA
>JAEWFD010000019.1 GCA_023388995.1 Bacillota bacterium | reverse complement strand
GAACAAGGATGCCCTCGTTCTACCTATCCGGTATTAGCTATCGTTTCCAATAGTTATCCCAGTCCTATAGGCAGGTTATCTACGTATTACTCACCCGTTCGCCACTAAATACCCGAAGGTATTTCGTCCGACTTGCATGTATTAGGCACGCCGCCAGCGTTCATCCTGAGCCAGGATCAAACTCTCCATTTGATTTATGACTCGTGATATTTCTATCACTTTTCGCTACTTACTAGCTTCTTTACTTCTTTTGTTTATTGACGTTTCTGTTTGGTTTTCAAAGATCGATTTGCGCTTCTCGCTTTGCTGAGCAGTGCCCATTTATCTTAACAAATCACTTCTATCTTGTCAATCATATTTCTGCTTTTTTTATTAATTTGTTATCTTTTCTTTCTTCATCACAAGTCCTCGGAATCCACAATAATTGTCACTGGTCCATCGTTGGTAAGAGATACCTGCATATCTGCCTGAAAAATACCACTTTTTACTGTACATCCTATTTCTTTTAATTCATTGACGAATGCTTCGTACAGTTCTTTTGCTTGTTCAGGTTTCGCAGCTTTCTCAAAACCAGGTCTTCTGCCTTTGCGAATATCCGCATATAAAGTAAATTGCGAAACACATAGAATCTGGCCTTCGATATCACTCAACCCTAGATTTAATTTTTTCTCTTCATCTTCAAATATGCGCAGCCCGCTGATCTTAGCCGCCACTTTGCGAATAACTGCCATACTATCTTCGTGGGTAATGCCTACTAAAAGCAAAAAGCCTTTTGGGATAGCAGCAACTAATTCCTGATTTACTTCCACCTTTGCTTCTTTCACCCGTTGCAAGATAACTCTCATAAAATTCCTCCTCATCTTCATTCATTATTTACGATCTGCTTCTAAAATGCAATTCATTCATGCTACACTTACATTTGAAAGAAGGTGTTTCTTTTGCGCAAGCCACTTGCTTATCGGGTTCGCCCCCGTCAGCTTTCAGATATCGTCGGTCAGACACATATGATCGGTTCTGGTAAATTACTTACCAAAATGATTGAGCATCAAACAATATTCTCAATGATCCTGTTCGGTCCTCCGGGAAATGGCAAAACAACTATCGCCAATGTACTGGCAGCAGAATTGCAATTGCCATATCGCTACTTTAATGCCGTGATTGGCAATAAGAAGGATCTTACAACTATTTTTGCAGAATCTGATTATTATGAAACAATGCTCTTGTTCATTGATGAAGTACATCGTTTAAATAAAGATAAACAAGATTTGCTGCTTCCTTATTTAGAGTCAGGCAAAATCATTCTGATCGGCGCGACTACATCCAATCCATTTTTCTCCATTAATCCGGCAATTCGCTCACGCTGCCAGCTCGTTGAAGTCAAGCGATTGACTGCCGCGGAATTAATCATCGTATTAAAACATGCGATGGATCATCCAGATGGTCTGCAAGGACAATACCAAATAGAGGAATCGGTGCTTCAAAAAATAGCAGCAATGGCAAACGGCGATGTCCGCTTCGCACTCACTGTTTTAGATGTTTTGGCAACAACATGTTCCGACTTCCGGATCAATTACGAATTTTTTACGGAAACCATTCAATATGCAAACCTTTCAATGGATCATGATGGTGATGAGTATTACGACACACTCAGCGGTTTTCAAAAAGCCATTCGGGGCAGCGATGCCGATGCAGCAATCTACTACCTTGCCAAGCTGTTGCAAGCCAATGATCTGGATAGCATCGAACGACGGCTGTTAGTCATTGCATATGAAGACATCGGACTGGGCAACCCCGCTGCGGTCGCCCGTACTATTCAGGCAATCGATGCTGCAAAACGGGTCGGCATGCCGGAGGCAATGATCCCGCTGGCCAACGCAGTCATCGATCTGGCATTATCGCCAAAATCGCAATCAGCTTGCAGTGCCATTCACGCAGCGATGGAAGAAGTTCAGCAGCGCGCATATGAAACTCCGCAATACTTGCGGTTAAATCCCGTGTCCCTAGCGGAAGATGATAAATATGATTATGATTTAGCTGCTTCCTGGCCGCTGATTCAATATTTGCCAGATGCAATCAAGCATAAGCAGTTTTATATCCCTAAAGAATCAGGAAGCTATGAGAAAGCACTTGCTTCCAATTACCACAACTTGAAAAAGCAACCCCGTACCAATCAGCTGGCTGCTTTAAAGCGCCATTTAACGAAACGTTGATGACCATTTCTTGTGCATGGGTTGCGATGAATAATCCAAAACCCCAATTTGGTAAATGGGCGCACCGAGCAGCCACAATAATATTAATGCAACGACAGCGATTGCCAAGCTGATGAAAATCTCCAGCCAGGATACTTGGTAATAAAACATCCGGCAAGGCATAAAGAGCATTGAGAAAAAGGGCAGCATGGATAATCCGCGGCCCAAGCCGCTGTTCATCTGTTCAGGTGTGTTCAAAAACAGCGTCAGATAATACACCCCCATAAATAATAAATAAAAAGGTGATTGAATTGCTCCCGACTCCTCCACGCTGCTGATAAAGCTAGATAAGATGACTAAAATGGTTTGTACGAATAAAATACCTAGCAGCATAAAAGATAAACCAAACAAGAGTTTTGGCAGCAGCTCATATTCGCTGATCATCTCGCCTAGGAGTTTGCCTAAGTCAAGTTGGATTTCTTTTTCAATCAATTGAAATTGGACAAGCACTCTCCATAATCCTTTAGCTTGATCATAGCCATACCGCAATAAAAATGATCCCAATAAAGCACCGCCCAAACAAGCAACCTGCAGAATTAACGCAAGCCAGCCACCTAGCAGCTTCGCAATTAAATGCGTAGAACTGGAAACGCTGGTCAAGATTAATTCCATCATCCGGGTTGACTTTTCATATACAACATCCGATGCAACACTTCCCACATATCCCAGTGCAATAAAATAAATGGATGTAATCATCAAAAAAGCCCAGGCCTGGTTTTCTTCATGGTTCTGGCTTTCCAGCACTAAAGAAACGACAGGCAAGACCATACTCGTTTTTTCATTGTGCGTCTGATCATAAGAAAGAAGTATTTGCTGAAGTGCCAGATATTGATTGGCCGGTATTTCTTCCTTACTGATAATTTGATATTGTGCCTCATATTGTATAATCCACCTTCCAGCTTCCAATATTTCATGCTGATCTGTATCTGATTCAAGCGGAATGAAAGTAAAAAAGCTATTATTGGCATTTCCCCATTCAGCGAAATCACTAAGTTCTGCTACATAGATAGGTTTTGGCTCAAAAAAAGCAGGGACGAAAAAGAGGATAATAAAATCACAGAAGAAAAGTGCCAATATCAATCCTAAAAGCCCTAAGTTCCAGTATAAAAAAGTTCGGTTGCAAATTCTTTTTTCCAAAGTGAAACGAAGCAAAATAGACAGGCTGCTCATATCACACACCCCCTTGCGCCATAAATAAATCTAACAAAGTCGGAAACTCATAGGAGAGTTGCAATAAATCCTGTTTCTTCAGCAATTGACGCATAATTTTCTTGGCATTCTCTTCGTTGTCGAATTGCAGCCGGTATCCTTTGCCTTCTTTCTGAATCCGGGTAATTTCTTCCATCATCTGCAACTGGTGATATTGCAAATTCCCCTGCACCCGCAAATAGCGGATTATACTTTCCTGCCGCAGTTTTGAGATTTCACCTTGTAAAACAGCTTCTCCTTTTTTCAATACAATTACTTGCGAGCAAAAGGACTCAATATGATCTAGACGATGCGTTGATAATAACACCATCTTCCCTTTTTGCTTCAATTCCAGAAAAACACGTTTCATGAGCTCCAAATTATAAGGATCCAATCCGGAAAAAGGTTCATCGACAATGCAAATCTGCGGATCATGCAATAAGCAGCTCATGAATTGCACTTTTTGCTGATTTCCTTTTGATAATGTTTTAATGCTTGCATGCAAAAAATCCTGTAACTCCAAAATTGTACTCCAATGCTGAGTCGCAGTCTCGATCGCTTTACTTTCCATTCCTTTTAACTGGCCTAGAAAATGCAATTGCCGCCTCACGGTCAGTTCCCGATATAGACTCCGTTCTTCCGGCAAGTAGCCAAACAAGCGGCGATCTGCCAGCTGCACTGGTTGCTGATCCAGTAAGATTTGGCCCTGATCCGGTTGCAGAAGACCTAAAATCATGCGAAATGTTGTCGTTTTTCCCGAGCCATTACTCCCGACAAGTCCCAGCAAATCCCCTCGCTTCAATTGAAAAGACAGCTGCTTTACAGCAACATTTGTACCATATGCCTTCACGACTTCTCGGACTTCTAACACATTATCACCCCTTGGATTGATCATATCGATTTGGCATAAAAAAAACAACAGCTTGAACTGGATTCAAAACTGTTGTGAAACGGATTTGGAACTAGACCAGTAAAAAGGCGATCAGAAGTCCGGTTGCCAACACTACTAACAATGGTAATTTCGTTTTGCGAAATAACAGCAAAGAAACTAGAAAGATCGCAGCAACAGCAATGATACTTGTCGGAATCGCAAAGCTAATTAGTTTTACTGCCGCCAAACACAAAACTACAGCATATACAATCTGCATCGCATTGGTTGCTTTGCACAATCGCGCATCAAGTGCAGCAACTGACGTGCCGCCGACCAAATACAAATAAAGTAAGAGCGGTACGACCAGCAAAAGTACGAGCAGCAACATAAGCAGTTCCCCTCCTTGCTTCAGCACTACTGTACTATACGCAAAGATCTGCAAAGTGGTAATCGTCGGCAAGCTGAGTGAGAAACTTGCCAGCAAAGGAATTAAACCGCTGGATTGCCTTGCCATATCAAATAAAAGCAAAATCCAGCCAGCAGCAAATACAGGAGGATATAATAAAGACCCTGCCAAAAGCAGTAAAAGATGGATCAGCAGCCACTCAATCATGCTTAGGTCCTCCTTTCATGATGCAAATCAAAAAGACAAGCATCACCAGAAGAACAATAGAGGAAGGAATTCGCAAAATGATCAGCATCATTCCTGTTACAAGCAAAATCAGAATGGTTGGAAGCAGTGCAAAAGTGCGCCTTGCAGCTTGCAAAGATGTCCATGCCTCAGAAACAAAATATGCTGCTAATACTGCACATGCTCCAATCGACAGTCGTTCCATCTGCACTGGTGGAACCAGCTGCGCCAGCACATAATAAAGTCCTGTATACAGCAATAAGCTTGGCACCACCATCACAAAAACAAGAAGCGAACCAAACATTGCTGACCGCAAGACTTGCCCGGTGAAAAAAGCGTATGATATCTTCAAAGAACCAAATGTCAATTTTGCTTTTGCTTGAATAAATTGGTATTCTTCCTCACTTAACAAAGCTGTTTTCGTAACCAGCTCTTCTTTCCAGATCTGATGCAGCTTGGCATGATCCAGCCGTATCATTCCCAATTTGAAAATCGTCCAGACGATTGTCATTGAGGATCCTTCTTCTCATGCTCTTGAATCAATTGAAAATTAACATGGCAATAGCCTTGCGGATTTTTAACCAAGTATGCCTGATGATACTCTTCGGCATCCCAAAATACTTGCAGGCGATCGAGTTCCACTGCGATTTCCTTTTCATAGTGCTTGCTTCTGTCTGCAAGAAACTCTTCCATGATTGCTTTATCTTCATCTGTTTCATAATACATGCCGCTTTGGTATGATTCACCAATATCATTTCCTTGCCGGTTCTTGATCGTCGGATCGATCATCCGAAATAAATGATCCAAGAGCTGCTCTAGCGTAATTTGTGTTTCATCATAAGTAATCTTCACAACTTCCCGATGATGCGTCACCTGCTTTTTCACTTGCTCATACCGCGGATGAGCCACATTTCCCTGCGCATATCCAACGCGTGTTGCCAAAACACCTTTCAAACGCCGGTAATATTCTTCCACTCCCCAAAAACATCCGCCACCTAATACAATTTTCTTCATATTATTGCTCCTTTGCCTTTTGTAACCAATCATACGCAGTTCGCGCATAAACAACAGCGCCGTATTTAATTCCTGCCGGATTCATAATCACCTTTGGATGGTGCAGGAAATAACGTTGTCCTTCATCTGCACCACAGCCGATCATGAATAACGTTCCCGGAACTTGCTTGGCAATTAAGCCAAAATCTTCGCTTCCCATCAAAATAGCTGCATTTCGATCAATAGCCTCTAATGGAAACTCTTGTTCCAATGCATCCATGCTTGCCTGAAACAATGCATCATCATTTACCGTTGCATCAATTTCCCGGACAAAGGTAACTTCTGCCTGCGCCCGGTACAACTTTGCTACACTTTCTGCAATCTCACAGATTCGTTCTTTGATTCTCTTTCGTACATCCTTTTGAAAACAGCGCAAGGTGCCTTCCATAACAGCCTGTGTCGGAATAATGTTAAATGCCGTTCCTGCATGGAAATTGCCGATTGTGAATACAACTGTTTCTTTGCCGCTGATTTCGCGCGTAAAGATTTCCTGCAAAGCCATGTATATCATATGAGCCACATAAATTGGATCAACCGTGAATTCCGGAGTCGCACCATGACCACCGACACCCGTTACAACAATGCGAATGGCATCTTGGGAAGCAAAGTACGGTCCCGGTCTGCTCATTACAATGCCGACATCAGCAGTGGGATTGCAATGCACCGCAATCGCTGCACCGACATTTTCGCAAATACCTTCTGCAATTGCCACTTTGGCGCCACCGCCATCATGTCCTTCTTCGTCGGGCTGAAACAAGAAGCGAATACAGCCTGATAGTTCAGCTTCCAATGGCTTCAACATCATAGCTGCACCAAGCAGCATCGTCATATGCAGATCATGACCGCAGGCATGAGCACATCCATTCTGGCTGGCATATGGCAGTCCGCTTTGCTCAATAATCTCCAAAGCATCCATATCAGCACGCAGCAAAATACATGGTCCATCGGGATTGCCAATGGTAGTTGTCAAGCCATAGCCAGCTATATTATGTACTTCTAGTCCCCGTGCTTCCAGCTGTTTTTTCAGATAACCGCTGGTCTTTGGCAGCGTCAGTCCTAATTCCGGACATTGGTGCAATTGTTTATATACCTCAATGAGCTTTGTTTCCAGTTGTTCTGCTTGCTTGAAAAACATATTCATCCTCCCTATCCTTGCGGATTTTTCCACAGCATCACTTCTTCCAAGATCTGCCTGATGCATGATTCATTCTGAATATCATACCAATTTACCGGCATCTGGTTGCGAAACCAGGTATACTGGCGCTTGGCAAATTGACGGGTATGTGTTTTTATCTTTTCTTTGACTTCAGTGATTGTCTGTTCTTTCGCATGCCATGGAGCAAACTCTTTGTATCCAATCCCCTGCATGGATTGATCCGTAAAATTGACCTGCTGTTCTAGCAGCGTCTTAATTTCTTCTTCCAAACCCTGCTCAAACATCTGCTCAACACGAAATCCAATTCTCTCGTGCAATACGTTTCGCTCACACGTCAATCCAATCAGCATAACATCGTACAGCAGTTCCTGCTTCTGCTTCGCAATCCATGCGCTTTTCGTAACTTTGCTGGTATCATAAATGGATAATGCACGGATGATACGCTTGCGGTTTTGGACATGAATGGTGGTCAGCGCATCAGGATCAATTTGTTTCAGCCTTTCATACAACGCTTCGTTGCTGTAGTCTTCGTAAACTGACAAATCCGCCATCTGACCATCGCTGCTTTTATCAAACTGATAATCATATAACAATGCTTTGATGTAAAGTCCCGTTCCGCCTACCACAACAGGAATTTTATTTTCATGATGCAACTTGGAACAAATCGCACGGGCTTGATCTTGAAACTGCTTGACACTGTAGCTCTCTTTGGGATCCAAGATGTCAATCAAATGGTGCCTGATTCCTTGCATTTCCTGTCTTGCAATCTTGGCACTGCCAATATCCATCCCCCGATATACCTGGATGGAATCACCGCTGATAATTTCGCTGTTCAGTGCTTTTGCCAAAGTAAGCCCCAGTGCCGTTTTTCCTACTCCCGTAGGACCTACAATACATATTACTTTTTCCATAACTACCCCCGATCAAATAGCTTTCGCAATGCCGAAGTCTCATATTCAATCATGGTAGGACGACCATGCGGACAATGATATGGATTTTCGCAGCGGAATAAACGCTGCACCAGTACTTCCATTTCCTCTTTTGCCAAGTAGCGGTTAAAACGCACAGAAGTATGGCAAGCCAACGTTGCAATTTCATGCTTTTTGAATTGCGTAATATGGCGTCGTTTCTGCTCCAGCAACAAGCTGATCATGTCCATCAAAAATGCCGTCTCATCTTCTTTTTGAATCCATAGCGGAAGTTCCCGGCAAAGAAGTTCCTGCTCTCCGAATGGTTCCAGCCGAATTCCTAAAGTCTGTAAGAATTCTTCGATTTCACTCATCCGCATCATAGTACTTTTTCCAACGTGCAATACTAGCGGCAGCAACAGCGGTTGTACCTGCATTTCTTCTTGTTCCAGCTGCTTTAATATTTCTTCATAGCGGATGCGCTCATTTGCAGCATGCTGATCTAAAATCACAAGCCCCTTCTCATTCTGACATAATATATAACTGCCATGCAGCTGGCCAATGACCAAATATTCCGGTATCCCATCATTTTCCACAACATCTTCCATTTTATCCACAATTTCAACCTTGTTTTCCACGATCAAGGCTTCTTTTTCCCCATTCTCTGCTGTTTCTTTGTGAATAACCTCTTGTTTCTCCACAATTTGCGGATTATTTTCCACAATTTCATTGTTATATTGTGGTAAACTTACGACTTCTTTGACAATTGGTGCCGGATTTCGATAGGTCGTGGCATAAGGTGACCATTGCAACTGCGTTGGCGCTTGCTCCAGCTTTTTTTCGATCGCTCTTTCGGGAATCATAGCGGATCCTTGGTGCAAATTTTGCCGTAATGTTGCAGCAATTGTTGCTTGAATTAATTCATATAGCTGCTGTTCTTTGGAAAGACGTACTTCCCATTTGCTTGGGTGCACATTCACATCAATCAGCTTATAGTCCATCGCTACCGTCAAGAATACCATCGGATAGCGTTTTTCACTCAAGAAATCATGGTAGCCCTCCAACACAGCCTGCTGCAGCCGGTATGATTTGATGAGCCGGTCATTTAAAAAGGTCACCATATGATAGCGATTGCTGCGATTGATATGCGGCAAGATCAAATATCCGCCAACAGTAAAATCATCATTTGCTGCATGAATGGATACTGCCGCTTTCGCCACATCCCGGCCATAGATTGCATACAATATTTCTTTCATATCTCCATTGCCGTTGCTGCGAAAAATTTCTTTTCCATCATGCGTCAGCAAAAAAGCAATCGTTGGATTAACAAGAGCCAGTTTTTGCACCAGATCAAGTACCAAACTGAATTCATAGGGGATTGCTTTCAAATGCTTTAACCGTGCCGGCAAGGCATAGAATAAATGCTCCACTCTGATTTGGGTTCCTTGCCTGAAAACCCCTGGCTGGACATCCGCAACCTTTCCTTCTTTTAAAATAACTACTGTCGATTGTGTGCCATCGCAGGAACTGATCCATACGTCACTGACGGAAGCAATCGAAGGAAGTGCTTCACCGCGAAATCCCAAGGTCTGGATATTCCACAAATCACTTTCTTTTTGAATCTTGCTGGTGGCATGGCGCTGAAAGGCCATCAAAACATCCTCTTTATTCATCCCGCTGCCATTGTCGATTACTTCCAAATAACGAATACCGCCTTCTTTGGCATGGATTTCAATCCGGGTGCTCTGCGCATCAATGGCATTTTCCACCAATTCTTTCACAACTCCCGCTGGCCGTTCCACAACTTCCCCGGCTGCAATCATATTGGCTATTTTTGCGTCCAGCAGCTGAATTTTAGCCATGCACCTCATCCTCTCTAACTAGCTCTTTCAGTCGATTCAGTAGTTGAAGAGCCTCCATCGGCGTAGTTTGATAAGGATCAATCTCTTCCAGTAAATTGCGAATTCGCTTGTCCTGCCGATTTTCTTTCACGAGAACCGGTTTTTCGTATTGTTCAAACAACAACGGCTGTTTTGTTTCCAGTTCATCCAAAATTTGCTTTGCCCGAATCAATACTGCTTCCGGCAATTTTGCCAATCTGGCAACATTAATGCCATACGAGCGATCTGCTTTCCCTTCTTTTACCTGATACAAGAAGGTTACATGATCATTTTGCTCCTCAACGACTACATGAACGTTGCGAATTTGCGGATAGGTTTCAGCAAGGGCCGTCAACTCATGATAGTGCGTGGAAAACAATGTTTTCGCATGAAGCACCTGACAAATATATTCCATCATTGCCTGAGCCAAAGCCATTCCATCGTAAGTCGATGTCCCGCGTCCGATCTCATCAAATAAAATCAGGGATTTGCTTGTTGCCTGCATCAACGCATGATTTGCTTCCATCATTTCCACCATAAAGGTTGATTGCCCGCCAAGCAGATCATCATTGGCGCCAATTCTGGTAAAAATCTGATCAAACAGCGGCAATTGGCAAGAAGCTGCGCTGACAAAACAGCCCATTTGGGCCATGATCACCAGCAAGCCCACTTGCCGCATATAGGTACTCTTCCCGCCCATATTAGGTCCTGTAATCAGCATAATGCTTTCTTCTTCTTTCAACATGCAATCATTGCTGACAAATAAATGATCCTTCAAATACTTCTCCAAAATGGGGTGGCGCCCCTTAACAATGCAGATATCATTGCCTTGGAAAACAGGACGCACATATCCATATTCACTGCTTACTTTAGCCAAGCTTTGCAGTACATCAATGGTCGCCAAAACGGAAGCCAGACGTTGCAAGCTAGGCAAATAAGGCTGAATCTTCTCCACAAGCTGCATGAACAGCTGATATTCCAGTGTAATCACTTTCTCTTCCGCGTGCAGAATAGCTTCTTCTTTTTCTTTGAGTTCCTGCGTTACAAAACGCTCACAGTTCGTCAATGTCTGCTTGCGGATATAGCCAAACGAATCGTCTACTACATTCAAATTGGCTTTGCTTACTTCGATGTAGTAACCAAATACACGATTATAACCGATTTTCAACGATTTAATTCCTGTGCGCTCTCGCTCTTTGCTTTCAATATCCGCAATAAACTGCTTGCCATTGCGGCTGATTTCCCGCAGTTCATCCAGTTGCGCATCATACCCTTGCGCAAATATTCCTCCGTCGCGAATACTTAGCGGAGCATCCTCCAGAAATGCATTTGCAAGAATCGCCAGCAAATCACCGCAGGAATCAATTTGAACGATACCGCGATAGGCATCACATGCTTGCATTGCTTCCAATAGTTTTGGCGCATGAAGCAATGTATTCTTCAAACGAAGCAGTTCCCGGGCATTTGTATTTTGATATGCCAGTTTCGCCACAATTCGTTCAATGTCATATACTTCTTTCATATGTTCCTGAATTTCATCGCGAACTAAAAAGTTATCCACCAGAAATGAGACACCATCCAATCGCTGATGGATCGCTTTCAAACTCGTCAGGGGATGCTCAATCCACTTGCGCAAAAGCCGTGAACCCATGGCACTCTTGCAATGATCCAAAAAATGCCACAACGTTCCTTGCTTTGTCTGGTTGCGAACTGTCATGGTAAGCTCCAAGTTGCGTTTCGTGTAATAGTCCATTTTGAGTTCATCCTGACTATCCAATTCCGTAATGGTCAGCAAATGGGCAAGACTTTGCTTGGTAGTTTCCTTAAGATACTGCAACAGCCGGTAAAACGAATGGTATACCAGCGGCTCCTGAACGCCAAATAATAAATAGGAATATTCGAATAATTCCTCACTTTGCTCAAACACGGAAATACGCACGTTTGTTTGCTGGGCAATGCGCTCCAATACGCTGCGATCGAATTCAGGACCGATCACCACTTCCTTGACATTCATGGAAAGCAAAAACTGCTCCAATTCCAATGCTGTTTTATCTAATCTCCGATAGCATGTTTCACCACTCGCCATATCTGCCAGTGTCACAACATAATCTACAACGGAAGCCGCAATGCTGGCAATATAATTGCAGGAGCGATCATCTTGTTCATCCACATAGGTTCCCGGTGTAATAATCTTGACAACTTCCCGTCTGACAATTCCCTTTGCTTCCGCCGGTGATTCCATTTGCTCCACAATCGCAATCTTGTATCCTTTGGTCACCAGCCGCTGAATATAACCCGCAGCCGCATGATACGGAATCCCGCACATCGGAACACGTTCTTCCACTCCGGCATCTCTTCCCGTCAATACCAGATCCAACTCATTGGATGCCAGTTTCGCATCCTCAAAAAACATTTCATAAAAATCACCTAAGCGATAAAATACAATCGTATCGCCTAGTTTTTGCTTGACCTCTAAATACTGCCTCATCATCGGAGTATATTCTGTATTAGCCTGCATCACATCATCCTCCATACTTAATTATTTTACCATTATTGCGCCATAGTTTGTAGTATAAAGTGCAGGATGTCTTAACACTGAATTAAATGATTTATGAAATAACCGCAATCCATAAAAACAATGACATTGATCAGCCACCAGTCATGGATTGCTTTATCCCCAGTGTAGCTATTATCATCCAGCGCTAAACAAAACAATAAAAAACTCCCATTCCTGAGAGTTCATCATCTACTATTTCAATAAATACTGGGTATCAACCTGATGATCGATAATATGATCCAATTCATCTTCAACCAGTTCCACCCGCAGCTTGGTTTCACCAATCCACTCCAGCTGGAGTTCTTGTTCAATCGTTAAATATAAGCAGCCATCGGAACAATCAGCCTTGGTGCAAATCGGTTTGCTCAACCATTTCGCAAAGGCAATCACATCTCCGATTACTTCTTCATCTCCGGCATCCATAATCACGGTATGGGCAAAATCCTGTGTCTGGATAATACACTTTGTTGTTGTATGATTGGCACAGGCAACCCATAAATTGATATCGTAAGTACCGCTCACAATGATTGCATCATCCGAACGTTTTTCATACCGCAGCACCGGATTCAATAACCAGCAACCCAATACTTTACTGACACTATCATCTTTGATTTCCACAACATCGCTGTGAAATTTTTTGGTCTTGCTTAAAATCGTCTTTGTAACAATTTCCCTTCTCGCCACAACCCTCACCTCTTTTCTATCATATGATGAAAAAGAGGAAAGTATCCCGGCACCAGCCCGGTTATCCTAGCATTGCTCTCCATCCAGCGAAAATGATTTCGCTTTTAAGATCTTCACTTCCACAATATCTCCCGGCTTGCAGTCTTTCGCTTTGAAATTTACCAGCTTGTTGGTTTCTGTGTAACCACTCATAATATCAGCACGCTTCTTGGATGGCCCATCCACCAGTACCTTCACGATTTGTCCGTGATATGCCTGGTTCCGTTCATTGGAATACTTGCGCACCAAATCATTCAGTTCATACAAACGCCGTTGTTTTTCTTCATAAGGAACAGTATCCGCCATACGTGCCGCCGGTGTTCCTTCTCTTGGCGAGTAAATAAACGTAAAGGCATTGTCATACTGGCAGTAGTTGACAACAGCCATCGTCATTTGGAATTGGTCTTCCGTTTCATTTGGGAAGCCGACAATAATATCCGTTGAGAAAGCACAATTCGGAATCTTTGCCTTCAACTTGTCAAACAATGTTTTGTATTCAGCAATGGTATAACGTCGTCCCATCAGTTTCAGCATTTCATCGCTTCCTGATTGCACCGGCAAATGAATGAACGGCATAATGTTGGCATAACGCGAAACAACATCAATCATTGCATCACTGAAATCCCATGGATGACTCGTCGTAAAACGAATCCGGGCAATGCCCAGTTTGGCAGCTTCTTCCAGCAAATAAGCAAAGCCACCCTCAATTTGCAAGTCTTTGCCATAGGCATTTACATTCTGTCCCAGCAAAGTCACTTCCTGAAAGCCTTCCTCTTTTAAGATCCGGATTTCCGTTAAAATATCCTCTACCCGGCGAGAACGCTCTTTTCCGCGCGTATAGGGAACAATACAATACGTACAAAACTTATCACAGCCATACATGATATTTACCCATGCTTTATGCTGGCCAAAGCGGCGTACCGGCAAATTCTCGATGACTTCCCCTTCTTTGGAATATACCTCAATCGTCTTCTCCTGCTTTAGAACCACCTGCGCCAATAATTCCGGCAAACGATGCAGGTTGTGAGTGCCAAATACCAAATCCACTTGCGGATATGTGCTTAAAATCCGATTGACAACACCTTCTTCTTGCGCCATGCAGCCGCAAACTGCCAGCACAAAATCAGGATGATCCTGTTTCCAATGCTTAAAACGGCCGATCTCTCCAAATACCTTATCTTCCGCATTCTTCCGAACAGCGCAGGTATTCAAAATAGCCAGATCAGCATCAAACAAATCGTTTGCCAAAGTATATCCCATTTCTTCCAAAATCCCGGCAATCGTTTCCTGATCCCGTTCGTTTGCCTGACAGCCAAATGTCCGGATATAATATGTCTTGCCCATTCCGATTCCTTCCGCAATCGCCGGCATACTGAATTCATTGGTTAAAATGACCGCCGTTTCCTTTGTTCTCAACTGAGCATCTTTCAAAGATGGCAAAATCCATCCTGGTCTTTGTTTCATAAAATTCCTCCTGCTACACCAAATCACTTTCGCGACTTTTGTTATTGTACTATTGTTTTATTCATAAACGCAACCACATTGCGTCATTCCCTCAAAAAAACCAAGCATACGCTTGGGTTTTTATAGTGTGATTGCTGCTGTAGGACAAGTACCTACACAAGCTCCACAATCGATACAAGTGCCTTCATCACATTGTGCCTTATTGTCATCAGTCATTGACAAAGCGCCAACTGGACATACGTTCACACATGAAGTGCAGCCAATACAAGTATCCCAATCAATTTTCACTGGCATGAGAAAAACCCTCCTTAACGATGCTATTATATCATAGTTTTCGGTGTTGGAAAGGTTAACTTATCGCGTTTCCACAATAAATTTCATTGCTGTTCTTTTTTCGTTGTGAATTTCAATATCTACAAATGCGGGGATACAAATAATATCGATCCCCGAAGGTGCCACAAAACCGCGCGCAATAGCAATGGCCTTTACAGCTTGGTTGATGGCTGCTGCACCAACTGCCTGAATACTGATACGAGGATTTTCCTTGAGTAAATTTGCTAGTGCACCAGCAACTTTATTAGGATTCGACTTCGAAGAAACTTTCAATACTTCCATAGTGGGTAACCCCCTTTTCACGTTATCATATGAAAAGAAAGGAGTAAACATGCTACGGAAGAAGCAAAACACGCTCCATCGCGATCGCTTTCTTTGCTGTTTCGTCAATTTCCGCAATAACCGCACTGAAACATCCAGCACCTTCTGCAACAGTAAATCTCGTCTTCGCATCATCCACAAAGCGGGAGATTACCTCATCGACATCTCTTCCCAGGATACTATGGTAGGCTCCGCACATACCGACATCGGTGATATATGCCGTCTTCCCGATAATGCGCTGATCTGCCGTCTGTACGTGGGTATGCGTTCCGACACAGAGCTGAATCTGATCTTGATAGCGAAATGCAAATGCCAGTTTTTCAGCCGTCGTTTCCGCATGCAAATCTACGATGTACAAGTCACATGGCATCGTTTCCAGAATGCGGTCCATCACTTCAAAAGGTGATTCCGTACAAACGTCCATAAACCCTTTGCCCAAAAGATTGATAATTCCAACCTTCTGTCCATTGATACACACCATTTTATGACCGGTGCCAACATACGCTTCTTTCAAATTTTCCGGCCGAATCATCTGCGTTAGCTGGTTGAATTCCAGTTTTACTTCCGATTTCGAAAATGCGTGATTCCCCAGGGTGATGAAATCCACTCCATAGGACAGCAGTTCCCGGTAGATGCGGCTGGTAATTCCCTTGCCATGAGCCGCATTTTCCCCATTCGCAATGACATAATCAAGCTGGTGCTCTTTCCGCAGCCGCTTTACATGTTCTTTGACCATTTCCCGGCCTACCCGGCCCACTATATCGCCGATAAACATTATTTTCATCTATTTACCTCCAAAAAAAGGGGCAAAGCCCCTATTTCGCAACTTCATTTGCTCTCATTTCACGAATTACCGTTACTTTGATTTGACCAGGATAAGTTAATTCAGCCTCAATCTTGTCTTTGATATCGCGCGCCAAACGATGGCATCCCGAATCATCCAATTTCTCAGGCATAACCATAACCCGAATCTCACGTCCCGCTTGAATTGCATAGGTTTTCTCAACACCATCAAACGAAGTCGCAATTTGTTCCAGCTTCTCTAAGCGTTTGATGTAGTTTTCCATGCTTTCATAGCGAGCACCTGGGCGTGCAGCACTCAAGGTGTCTGCAGCTGCAACCAGATTGGCAATCAAATGGGTAGCCGGCTTATCACCATGGTGTGATTCAATGGCATTGATAACCACTGCATGTTCACCATGCTTCTTCGCAACTTTAGCACCAAGCTCGATGTGACTTCCTTCACTTTCGAAGTCCAATGCTTTCCCAATATCATGAAGCAAACCTGCACGGCGTGCCAAACTTTGGTTCAAGCCAAGTTCCGCAGCCATCATGCCTGCCAAATGTGCTACTTCCATGCTATGCGCCAATGCATTCTGCCCATAGCTGTAACGATATTTCAGTCTTCCAACAAGCTGTACCAGCTCTTTGTCGATGCGGCCGATGCCAAGCTGGAAGATTGCATCTTCCCCTGCCTTGCGGATGGTTTCATGCAATTCTGCGGCTACTTTGTTGACCACTTCTTCGATGCGGCCAGGTTGAATGCGGCCATCCCGGATCAGTGATTCCAATGCCAGCCGTGCTGTTTCCCGGCGAATCGGGTCAAAGCAGGAGATCGTAATTGTTTCCGGTGTATCGTCAATAATCAGATCGACACCCGTCGCAAGCTCGATAGCTTTGATATTACGTCCTTCACGCCCAATGATACGACCCTTCATTTCTTCGGAAGGCAAGGATACAACTGAAACAGTTCTCTCTTGTACTTCTTCCTGCGCATAGCGCTGAATTGCAAGGGCAATAATATTGCGCGCTTTATCGTTTGCTCTTTCTTTTGCTTCTTCTTCTTTATCCCTGATATAAGCTCCAATTTCATTTGCCATACGTTTTTCAACGATCGCAAACAATTCTTCTTTTGCTTCAGACTGCGACAAGGAAGAAATTCGTTCTAATTCCTCCACTTGAATATTCACTCTCTTCTGAAGCTCTGCTTCCATTTGTTCCAGTACTTTTTGCTTTTCGCTAATTTGTCGGTTTCTTTGTTCTTGTTGACTTTCTTTTTCTGTTAACACTTTATCTCGAAAATTCAATGCATCTTCGCGACGCAACAAGCGGTTTTCAGACTCCACAACTTCAGCTTTCCGTTCCTTGATTTCTTTCTCCGCTGCTAATTTCAGTTCATGAACAACAGAACGACCATCTAACGTCGCCTGCTTCAACATACTTTCTGATTTTAGATTTGCTTCTTTTAAAATAAGGCTAGCTTTTTGTTGATCCTTATTGAGTCCAATTCGAGAAATGATTACCATTATGATAATCCCAACTGCGATACCACCAAACATACCAAACAAGATGGAATAGATGTTCCACATAACTATTCCTCCGTTTCATAAAATCATTTAGAGTATATTACTCTTAACAATCATACTATAAGAACCCTGAAGTTACAAGAAAAAAACTTTCTGAAAAGGCGCAAACTACCTGATTCTACCATCCAAATTGCATGATGCAAGAATTGTCTGCGTATTTTTCAGAAAGCGGTATCGCTATTTCCCATTCGCCAAACAACCCAATTTCTTTGAAAAACAATTTTTCCGATAAAAAAAGTAGTTCTTCTGCATTGATCTGCATCCAAACTACGATGTATATTATGCTTTGTCTTTTGCAAATACAATAGCTTTGATTTTTCCCGCAAGTTCTTCCATCAACACAGGATTGGCTTTCAGATACAGTTTCGCTGCATCACGCCCTTGCCCGATCTTTTCTCCATTCATAGAGAACCATGCACCTGCTTTTTGAATCAATTCATGCTCCACAGCAAGGTCCAGCACTTCTCCGCAGCGAGAAACACCTTCTCCATACATAATATCAACAGTTGCTACTTTAAATGGCGGAGCCACTTTATTTTTCACGACTTTAATATTGGTTTTATTGCCGATGATATCAGATCCATTTTTAATTGCTTCGCCCTTGCGGACATCCAGCCGGATAGAAGAATAAAACTTCAATGCCCGGCCGCCAGGCGTTGTCTCCGGATTCCCGAACATGACACCCACTTTTTCGCGAAGCTGGTTAATGAAAATTGCTGTACATTCAGTCCGGTTCATCGCACCGGACAATTTGCGCATCGCCTTTGACATTAATCTTGCCTGCAAGCCTACCTGTGAATCCCCCATTTCACCATCCAGCTCCATTTGCGGAACCAGTGCCGCAACAGAGTCTACCACGATCAGATCAATAGCGCCGCTTTTTACCAGTGTTTCGGTAATTTCCAGTGCCTGCTCTCCGCTGTCTGGCTGCGACAGCAGCAACTCCTCAATATTAACACCTAAATTCTTGGCATAAGCCGGATCAATTGCATGCTCCGCATCAATAAAGGCAGCACGTCCGCCTTTGCGCTGCACTTCCGCAATCGCATGCAAAGCCACTGTTGTTTTCCCGCTGGATTCCGGACCATATATTTCAATAATCCGTCCCTTAGGATAACCGCCGATTCCAAGCGCTGCATCCAGCATAATTGAGCCCGATGAATTCACATCCAGATCCAAGTTGGCACGATCCCCAAGCCTCATCACAGCACCTTTGCCAAATTGCTTTTCAATATTTTTCAACGCTTCACTCAGAAGCTCATCCTTTTTGGACTGTTCTTTTTTATCAACTTTTTCCATCTTGTTCACCTCTTTACCTAAGTTTACTCTTTTTTGTCTTCTATTCCTAATGCCAAAACAAAATCCGTAATCCTTGTTTCCATCAGCTGCACCAGCTGCTGCCGGATCGCACTGCGGCTGCCTTGCAAATGATCTTCGAATATCAGACATTGTGTCTGGTATGCGATAGCGCTGTATACAAGCCCCACCGGCTTTCCTTCACTCGGCTGTGGCCCCGCATTTCCCGTAAAGGAAACAGCAAGATCACTCCCCATAATCCTGGCTGTATGACAAGCCATTTGGCGCGCCACTTCTTCGCTCACAACCCCATACTGGGCAATTGCTGCAGCCTGTACCTGAGCAACACGCTCTTTAATTTGTGGTGCATACGTGACCAAAGCCCCTAAAAATACCTTTGATGCACCGCTTACATCCACCACCTGCGAAGCAAACAAGCCCCCTGTCAAGCTTTCGCAACTTGCCAGTGTCAGCTGCTTTCTGCTAAGTAAAGCTACCAACTCTTCCATTACATAGACTCCAAAATATAGTCTTTCAGCTGTACAAAATAGTAAATACCCGACAAAATGGAAACTGCCATTGCCGACCACAGCAAAATATCTGCCATTGGAAAGCCATACAACTCAAACGGCAGATTGTTCATCAAAATAAAGAAGAGAGCAAACATCTGCAATACCGTCTTCAATTTCCCAAGTATTCCTGCTGCAACAACTTTGCCTTTTTCCATTGCTACCATGCGTAAGCCATCTACCAGCGTATCGCGCCAAATCATGACAATCACCGGCACTGCAGGTACGACACCAAATACAGCCATCACAATAAACAATGTATTTACCAGCAGCTTATCCGCAATCGGATCCAGAAACTTCCCGAACGTGGTAATTAAATTATGCTTGCGCGCCAAATATCCGTCCACAAAGTCCGTACCCGCAGCAACAACATACAACACCGTCACAATGATATTGACAAGCGGCAGCGAAACGACTCCCATATGATACACCGGCATCGCAATCCCCACTTGCGCATACGGAAAATACAACACCAATACAATAATAGGCACTAACAAAACCCGAATTGAAGTTAACATATTCGGCAGATTCATGATGATGCTCCTTTCAAGATCAGCTTCACAACTTTTCCACCCTTATAATTTGCCAAATTTTCCGGCATGATCCATTTTGTACCATTCAGGAAAAATTCATTGCTATCATAATATCCTAGATTCATCGTAATTACAGCTCCATGCTTCGCTTCAATCTCATAAACAACGGAGTCTTTGGGACTATAGATTTTAGAAGCAGGATTCTGAAATGATACACTATCCAGCTTCACATCAATCCATGTTCGATGATTGAAGGTAACTCCAAGCTGAATCAAATCACCCTCCTGGAATCCGCTCAACTCAAATTCTGACGCAGACAGCGGCTGCACTGTAAGCAATGATAATCCCGCCTTGCTTGTCGTTGCCGAGCTTTGTGAAGTTGTGATAATGGTATCATCGATGATGACTGTTGGTTTCGTTGTTCCCGGTGATTTTTCCGACAGCATACTTGGAATTACATACTGCGACATCATGAAAAACAAACTACCAACCATGATCGTAGCCAAAACCAATAAAGACAAGACCGAAAAGTCCAGTTTACGTTTTTGCTTCTTTGTATTCTGGTTTGTATGAATTTGCGCTTTATAGCGAATCTCCTCATTTGATTTCTTGATTTCCTCAATTTCCTTCTGAGACAGCATGTTTGTATAGGTAAGCATAGAATGATCAAACGTAGCTTTGAATTGATTAAAATCAACTTTCAGTACTTTACAATAATTCTGGACAAAAAACCTCACATAACTAATATCTTCTTTGAAATAATCAAGATTTCCTTCTTCCAGCGCATTGATCTGAGCAATGCTGAATGCTGTTTTTTCACTGATTTCATCCAGGGATAGATTCTGTTCCAGTCGATGCTGTTTTAAAATCTTTCCGATTTCCTGCATTTCATCACCACCTATATAAATCGAATTAATTATAATCAATTCCCCACAATAATACAATGTTATCCAAGCTTTTCCCTAAAAAAGATTGTAAGTCAGCAATTCTCATCGCACACACGCATCCAGTTTTGTTTCCATGCTTCGACTAATTTCATCGTCTGGATCGTGCGCTGCGGACTCATGATCGGACTGCTCAGCAGCTGGTCATGAATACAATCCACCATATGGTCAATCTCAAATTGAAATTCACTCACAAATGGAATTGTAAGGGTTTGCTCTTCTTGGCCGCGGCATATTGTGCAGCTCGTCGTTTTCCAAAAATCCGGCATTGCAATCCAGCCATCGGTTCCATACAATGACAAGACATTTGCCGTCTGTACTGCCGTTGCACTGCGGATACTGGCTAGAATATCCGGTTCATACCGCAAAATCAGCTGTGCCAGCTCATCTACCCGATGCCCATTCAAAATCGCCAAGCCCTGACTCTCCAGCAGCGGCGTATCAATCAAATAGTCCAGAACACTGAGCGGATACACCCCAACATCGTATAAACTTCCCCCGCCCAGCGGGTCATTCATAAAGTGATCATCCGGAAACTGCTTCTGATAGCAGAAGGAACCTTCGGCATAACGAAGCTTACCGATCTCCCCCTGATCCAGCCACTCCTTCACCTGTTTCAACACCGGTGTAAACAATGCTTTTTGCGCTTCCATCACAAACACCTGCTGCATTCGGGCATAGTCGAAAATACTTTCTGCTTGTTTTGCAGTTAACACAAAAGGCTTTTCGCACAGTACATGCTTATGGTTCGCAATGCACAGCATAATGTGCTCATAATGTACTTGCTGCGGTGTCGCGATATAAACAGCATCCACTGCTGAATCCTGAACCAACGCTTCATAGGATCCATACGCCTTGGCAATACCATACTGATCTGCATATGCCTGTGCCTTTTTTTCATCCCTGCTCGCAACAGCAATGACTTCTGCCTTTGCTGAACAAGCTATCCCTTTCATAAAGCGATGGCTGATTGTACCAATCCCAATAATACCAAAACGAAGCATAAGAATACCTCCTGTTTGCTATCATTATAAACAATCTGCTGCTAAATGCAATGCAACAAAAAGGATAACAAAGCTGGCTGAACTTCGTTATCCTTGCTATCCAAGTCAGATAATGTGTTAAGGATGCTTGCATGCCGCAAACAAGGTCATTACCTGCTACAATTAACGATTTTTTGTGATTACATCCGTTGCGTTGACTGTTTCGCTGACGGATTGCAATCTGCCATCTGCATAGTACTATGATATTTCATCCGAATTATGATAATTGGCAACAAACACAGCATGCAGATTCACTTGAAAAGTTAGCGATAGCTAACATCTAACATGTTATCATTAAACTGCAAGCTTTGTCAACCATATTTTTATCTCGCAAACAAAAAACCGCACTCCTGGGAATGCGGCTGTGTTTTCCATATACATAAGCCATGTTCTGTTTCTAATTACTTAGAAGGCAACCATTTATCTACGCATCATGCGTCCTTCGCTCATTTCGGTTCATGATTGAAGATGCCCCTACCAAAATTTGGGTTTCTCGCTTGTGGGGTTTACCTCGTTCCACTCCGCTTGTTTCCAAACGGACTTCGTCACTGTGGCACTTTTACAGACTCCTACCATAGCTTGCGCCTTAGGTACTTGTTCGGCCGTCAATTTCTTGCCTAGATTTATGACTTTATCTAGCACAAACACTACGATCATCACAGATCGTGCGAGCATGGACTTTCCTCTACCTATCTTGCAAGGCAGCGATTGCCGTATATGAAATTACCGTGTTTTACTATACACTTCATTCTCCAATTGTGCAAGTCTTTTGATCAAATCTGATTGCGAAACAGCTACTGGCTCCTGACTCAAAGCTTGCCTGCTTTCTAATTCGACGATCTGAGCTTTCAAGGAAGCATTCATTCTCTCCAACTGGTCGATTTTTTCCCCGAACTTGGCAACCAATTGATCAAAGTACTCATAATCGGAAATTACCATATCCAAAAACTGATCTACTTCATTGGCTGAATAGCCTTTGAAGTCAATATGGAATTCCTGATTCAAAATCAGTTGTGTATTTAACAAAAACCGCTTTTCCATCGGCTCACATCCTTTCTTGTTAATTCTATGTAAATTGTCACGAAAAAGCAACAGCTAGTCACTACTTATGGAAAAAAATTGAAGAATACGCTATAATTGAACCGTGGTGATAAGATGATCGGATATCCAACAAAGAAAAGCAAGCCAAGAACGGTCGCAAGTGTACCGTTAAATGCAAAGCTGCATCAAAAAAAAGGAATGAGTTTAGAAGATGATATCAATATCAGCAATGAGTATTATGCCGCTATGGATATTGCATTGATTCATAAGAAACCAACGCCGGTCCAAATCGTACAGGTAGATTATCCCCGACGCTCTAAAGCGAAGATTGTCGAAGCATATTTCAAATTGCCTTCCACAACCGATTACAATGGAATCTACAAGGGACTGCCCATCGATTTCGAAGCGAAGCAGATTTCTTTGAAAACACTGTTTCCGCTGAAGGACATTCACCTTCATCAGATTGAACATCTGCGCAAAGTCTGGCTTCATGGCGGAGTTGGCTTCCTAATTCTTCGGTTTACTCAGCATAATGAGACTTATCTCATCGATGCCCGCAAAGTAATTGCCCAATATGATGATCCCGGTATTCGTTCCCTTACTTATGTATGGGTCAAGCAGGAAGGTCATTTAATCAGACAAGGTCTCTATCCACGGCTGCACTATTTGGAAATTGTGGATACACTATATGTTAGAGGAGGAAACTCATGGCAAACAAACGAAAAATAAACAAAGCAAGAGTATTTTATATTGTACTTACATTTGGACTTTCATTGTTTTTTATCGGTAGCAGCATCGGTATTTTCTATATTACTACCGTTATCGCTGACGCTCCAAAACTGGATGTTCAAAAACTGGATTCTCAGGAATCTACGCGCATCTATGACCGCAACGGTGATTTAGTCACGGACATCGGTGTGGAATCCCGGCAAAAAGTAACTTATGAGCAATTGCCGCAAGTCTTGATCGATGCCTTTGTTTCGATCGAAGACTCCCGGTTCTTTTCGCATAACGGCTTTGACCTGCCGCGTTTTATGATGGCTGCCATCAATAACTTGAAAACCCGTTCCCTTTCTCAAGGGGGATCTACGATCACCATGCAAGTTATTGATAATGCTTATTTCCTGGAACATGCTGATCCTAACATGACTAAGTTAGAGAAGATTGCTTTGAAATTGCAGGAAATCTACTTGTCCATCAAAGCAGAACAGCTGGTTGACAAGAAAGAGTTATTTGAATTATACATCAACAAAATCAACTTCGGTGCCCGGGCCAAAGGGGTGCAGAAGGCTGCGGAATATTACTTTGGGAAAAGTGTTGAGGAAATCACCTTGCCGGAAGCAGCAATGCTGGCTGGTGTTGTCAATATGCCGAACCGCTTAAATCCATACGTCAATCTCGATTTGGCAACAGAACGCCGCAATCAGGTGCTCTACCAAATGGCCTATCACGGATATATTACCAAAGAAGAAGAAGCATTGGCTCGTTCCGTAAAAATCGAGAACTTGCTGGCTGGCGAAAACAGCGGAAGCAATCTGCCGTTCCAAAGCTATATTGATGCTGTTTTAGATGAAGCCCAACGCATCACCGGCAAAGATCCGGCATCGACACCAATGGAAATTTATACGTATATGGATCGCGATGCGCAAACCAAGGCTGATGAAATCTTGGCGGGCGTCAATATCCCTTATCCGAAAAATGATGATTTCTTCCAAGCCGCCTTCAGTGTCATTGAAACACACACAGGGAACATTGTAGCGCTTGGAAATGGCCGGGGCATTGAGGTGCAACGTGGTAACATGCGCGCCATTACTATGAGAAAACAAGCAGGTTCAACCGCCAAACCGCTGCTGGCTTATTCCATGGCTTTCGATCAACTGGGCTGGGCAACCAGCCATGTCGTAGAAGATAAACCTCTTACGTATCGCGGCACCAAATTGCTGCTGCCAAACGTGGATGGCAATTATTTAGGCGAAATCACCCTCAATGAAGCGATCGCCCGCTCCCGGAATACGACAGCAATGCTGACATATGAAATGCTGGCCGACAAGCTGGGAACTGAGGCTTTGATCCAGCAGATCGAACGCTTGGGCTTTGATAAGCCGCAAGCATTTAATTTAGGATACGTCATCGGAGCTGCTACCTTTGAAGTGAGTCCGACCCAATTGGCTTCGGCTTATGCCGTTTTTGCCAATGAAGGAAAGCACATTGAACCGCATACCATCCGCCGTATTGTCTTCCTGCAAGGAGGCGAGCCAGTGGAACCTTCCTACCTGCCTACTCAAGTCATTTCTCCGGAATCGGCATATATGACATCTACGCTCTTGCAGGGTGCGGTTGAGAGCCAATGGTTCAACTACATGCAGATTTTAAAGAATCCAAACTACAAGGTATATGCGAAAACCGGTACTACCGATTATGGCAACGATGCCCAAAAGAAATACGGCATTCCAAACAATGCCATGAAAGATAAATGGGTCAATGCTTATACCAGTGAATACTCGATTGCTGTATGGACTGGCTATGATACTGCCGATAAGAGCGGACCGCAGCCATATTTCACGCAAGCAAAATCACAGCTTAACGTACCGGTAACCATTGCCAAGGAAATGTTGTTCTTCCTGCATCGCAAGAGTTATCCAAAAGCAATTGAGCCAACCAAAAATATCACCAGTATTACCCATGTTCTAGGAACCTTCCCGTATGCCGCTCCAACAGATGATATGGATCCCGGCAGTATCATTACAGGATATATCAAAAAAGAAAATGACAAGCTGACCTCAATTTCCCCGCAGCCGCTGGCTAGTTTGAACAGCTTCCATGTGGAATATCAACCGGAAACAAATACATTGTCTTATGAGTTCACACCATATCCGGATCAGGATCGAACGCTTCCGGCATCTCCTACAATTGACTATGAACTGACGCATACCTTAAACGGCAAAGATATTGTATTGCGTGCCCAAGGGAAGCGCTTATTTGATCCTAAGCTCTATTTCGGTTCTGCCGTATATAAAGTAGAATTGGTGTCCAACGGCAGCGTGCTTTATACTCAGCATTACACATCTGCGACAGGTGCCATCCAAATACCGCTGCTTCCGGTACAATCGGTTCAGGTATGCGGCTATTACGGATTGTCCATTGCGGAAAGTGTGACAAGCAATAAAATCTGTCAAGATGTTACGATTCCAAATGATTTCCTCCCAGATCCTGGCGATGAAGATGGCGGAATCGGCGGAGACAATGGCGGCGAAGAAACCACTGGACCGCCAGTTGATATCATTGATCCATTCGCATGAAAAATACCCCTCAACAGGGGTATTTCTTATTTTACAGATTTTTGCTTCCTTGCTTCTTCCTTCTGCTTTTGCTTGAAATAAGAGCAATATTCTTGCAGCGGGCAACGTTCACATTCCGGTCTTTGTGCTTTGCATAAATATCTGCCAAAGAAGATAAAATAATGGTGCGCTCTATTCCACAGTTCTTTTGGGATGGCCTTGCACATTTTTTTCTCAACTTCCAGCACGCTGTCATCTTGCTTGCTGAACTGGAGGCGCTTGCTGATACGCTCCACATGCGTATCGACCGCAAAAGCAGGTATATCGAACCAGACGCTGAGCAACACATTGGCACTCTTTCTGCCAATTCCCGGAAGTTCAATCATCTGTTCAAACGTATTTGGAATTTCACCATCATACTGTTCTACCAATCTCTTGGCAAGTGCTGACAAAGATTTTGCTTTATTCCGATACAATCCAATTGAGCGTATATACGATTCAATTTCAGGTATCGTTGCCTGCGCCATCGCAAATGCGGTTGGAAACCGAGCAAATAATGCCGGTGATATTTTATTTACCGATACATCCGTTGCCTGTGCGGATAAAATCACTGCAACCGCTAATTCAAACGCACTGCTATGTACTAGTTCGCAATGTGCTTCAGGAAATAAAACCGCTATTTTCTCAAGTATATCAATTGCTTTTTCTCTACTTCTTGCCATGATTTAACATCTCCGCAGTAGTTCCATTCAAATGCCATTGATTCAAAATCTTATCAATGTAGCTAAAGCTATATTTTTTATAGATCACTGCCTGCCGAAGCCCCCATGCAATCAGTTCCTGATCATAAAGCTGCATCCAGTTGCTCAACCGTTTCATTTCATTGGATGTAAGCGGGCGGGCAAATTGTTCTTCAAACAAATCAAATAATGTCTGGGATATCTGAACAATTGGCTTCTTTTGAAATACCGGATCCAAGCTGTAGCCAATCTTCTTATTTGTTACTTCCATAGCAATCCAGCCACGATCCACCAAACTGCTCAGTAAATTCACCACTGCTTTTTCCTGCAACTTCAATAACACCGCCAGTTCTTCTACCTGACATTCAAGCTTGGTTGACAGCAGAAAGTCCATCATCAAAATCAATAAAAACTCCTGCTCATTTAATTGCAGATTTTGATATTCCTTCAGCAAATAAGTTCTGCGATCAATATGTGCCTCTTTCCACCATTTATCCATGCTTATTCCTCACTATCTATCTCAAACAGCAGCTTTGGAAAATCAAAGCTGTAATATCCAATTTGGAGTTGATCTTCAGCGATCCGTCTCCAAATATACACCGGTTCGTTTTCATAAAAGGAAAGCGTATATGTTTGTTTGCTGTCTTCTTTTTCATACCCTTCAATTTCCTGATAACTGCGATAGTTCCGCGAAGCTAATACTGTCCCTTCCCCATCTACCCATACAAAACGGGGATAAATATCCTCTATCACACAGACAACATTATCGATGCGGTCATTGTAGTAAAAAGTATTCCATGACTCCAGCAATTCCACATCGTTCGCTTGTGCATATTCTTTGCATTTTTTTTGCAGCTGCCATTCCTGATTGCTGTTGATGCTCACAATATAAACAAAGTGAATGATCCCTAGTCCCACTACAAATAACAAACACAGCAGCATCAGCTGCAATATTACTTTCAGCACTTTTTTCATCTTGACCACCTTGTTCTATTGTACAAAAAAAAAGGCGGATACACAAGGGACTTTCCTGCCAACCTTGGAATCTCATTATCCATATGATACAATCATCATTCAGGACAAGCAGACAATTTCGCAACACTATTACAATAGACCCTGTCGATTCCGAATAGCAGAAGAAGAAAATATATGAGTGCTATCTGCCCTTTAAGTCACCTTTTCTGCGTATGCAACTACCAGTTGCGCGAATTCCATGTGCAAGTGATAGATTGCTAGCGAAGAATTTCTTATAGTATAACGGTAAGGAGAACTATTATGTCACTATCAGATAAACTGCAAACATTACGCAAACAAGCCGGGTTGTCACAAGAGCAGCTTGCAACTCAGCTCTATGTTTCCCGCCAAGCCATTTCCAAATGGGAGAATGGCGAATCCATACCGGAAGTTGAGAATGTAATCCAATTAAGCAAGCTGTTTGGCGTCAGTACCGATTATTTGCTGCTTGATGAAGTTAGTACAGCAGCACCCGGCAATTCCAGCGCAGAATCGCGAGTACCAGTCCATGTGATAGGAACCGCTATTATAGCGATGGGATTCATTGTCGTGCTCAGTGCCTATTTTTCATACCAGAACCTGTTGATTATCAGCCTTGGCTTTTTGATCCAGATTGCCGGTGTCAGCTTATACGAGTTGTTGCGATATCGGCACAACTTGCCTGCGCAACCACTATTTTACTGCTTCAATATCTGGCTTCTGGTACCTTTCCCTATTATGTTTTTATTGGATAGCATTATGAATCCGGATACAATCTTCTATGTTTTAACAAAGATATTGCATCTGAATCTTCCTGGACATCCATTCCTTGTACCGGTACTCTTATATTTACTAATTTCTGTTCCTATCACAGCAATACTTCTTCATATCCACTATAAAAGGCGCTAAGCGCCTTTTACTTTCCTAAATAAGCAAGTGGATTCACCCTTTTGCCATCTTTCTCTAAAACCAAATGCACATGCGGCCCAGTCGCAACCCCCGACTGCCCGCTAATTCCAATAATATCTCCTTGTTTTACGGCTGCACCAACAGCAAGCGGCGATGCTTCTTTAAAATGATTATATCCCGATACTGTGCTTTGATCATGTTCAATTCTGATATGGTATCCATTCACCGAATTATATAAATTGGCTATTACAACGCCATCGGCAATTGCATAAACGGGCGCATAGTCTTTTTCTTTATTTCGGATATCAACTGCTTTATGACCTGCATAGCACTCATACCGACATGTAATCTCAGGATTATCAATTGGATAGATGTATTTTATAGGCTTGACAGCTGACAGATCAACGATAAGAGGCTCTTCTTCCTCATACTCTGAAAGCTGCGTAATTTCAATTGGATCAGCTTCAATCGAAACACGTTCCAAAACTGAACGATCCAAATGATCGGATCCATATTGCACATCGGCATCCGTCATTTGTGAATCCATCATAAGTTCTAAGCGATCCAAGTCAACCATTGCCACCAATTCCTGTTCGACAATGGCAGCAATATCTTCTTTGTTACCTGACACTACAATTTGCACTGCTTCGGAAGAACTGCTGAAACTGACATTACGAGTTGACTTTGTTTCAACAGGAACTAAATACGTCACTTTGGAAATTGCCTGCTGCGGCTGAACAAATAAGGCAACTAAAAATACAATGCATAACCCCATTCCCAGCTTCATCCACAGCTTCATTCTCTTTTCATTTAAGATTGCTAAAAAACGCTGTTTCATAGCCTTCACTCCAATCTGTTTTTTGATGGCAGGAACTCCTGCGGAAGAAACTTCTGTACCCAACTTTAACAGCAATTCACAATATTGGACACGATTATACTGCAACCCTACATCATGATCCGCTATTTCATCTAAATCAAGATCTACCAAATGCTTCATCAGATATATTAGAGGATGAAAAAAATACAAACCAGCAATAAATTTCATAATCTGCAGCACCCAATGATGATATCTGTGATAATGAGCCATTTCATGGCACAGCACCATATGCAAATCCTCATCTTCCAGCATTGTCAGCTTGCTGTTGAGAAAAATACGGTTTTGAAATAACATGCAATTACTAACAGCATCACTGATCAAAACAGGTAATTCACCCTTTGTAATAATGCGCACACGCTTCTCTAATTCAGAATCAACAATATGATTCTTCCCTATTTTTTGTGCAAGCCGATATTCCATGCTTGCATAATAGAGAAGCATGATAAAACTCCCCGTTACCCATATCAGATAACCAACCTGCTGCAAATCAAATACAGGATGGACAATCTCTTCTTCCGTAAACAAATCTGATTGTTCCTGGATGAGCGGAACCTCCAATCTTTCTGACTGTGTACGATATATAATATGCTGCACCGGTTGATAGATGCTGAGCGGGCTTTGCAGCCGGACCGGAAACAAAAGCATCCATGCAACAGGAAGCCAGAGCAAGGACAGCCATTTGGCACTCACATACTTGCGCAGCAAAAGACGCATCCCAATCACCACTACGATCGCAATGCTGGATGACAGCAACGCAAACAGCGGATCAATCCTCATATCGTGCCAGCAGATCCTTCAATTCCTGCACATCTTCTTTTGACAAAGAAACATCTTGAAGTACATGCAGTGCCATCGATGACATAGATCCTTGAAATACTTTATTTGCAATACTTTTGGTTACATAGTTTTGGTATTCTTGTTTGGATATCGTAGTCTGAAATACATATTCTTTTCCTTGCTTATTCACTTGAATAATGCCCTTTTGCAGCAAACGGCTGATTAAAGTACGAACAGTTTTCTCAGACCAGGCATGGGATTCAATGCGTAAGCTGATTTCCTTTGCGGAAGCAGGCTGCTTGAGCCATAGTATCTTTAAAATTTCCAATTCTGCATCTGTTATTCTTTCTTCGTTCATAGAATCTCCTTTCGATTACACTTGTAGTCATAAGTATATTACAACTGTAATCCATAACTGTCAAGCATAAAAAAACCAGGGAAACTTCCCTGGCTAGCGGTTTAAAACTCTGGATAAGAACATTTTAGTTCGTTCTTCTTTCGGATTGGAGAAAATCTCAGCACTGCTGCCTTCTTCCACAATGACACCCTGATCCATGAAAACTACACGATTTGCAACTTCTCGTGCAAACCCCATTTCATGGGTAACAACAAGCATCGTCAATCCTTCTTTCGCAAGATCGGTCATAACAGTCAATACTTCTCCTACCATTTCCGGATCCAATGCACTTGTAGGTTCATCAAACAG
The DNA here is from genome assembly GCA_023388995.1 of Bacillota bacterium. Lineage (GTDB taxonomy): Bacteria > Bacillota_I > Bacilli_A > Erysipelotrichales > Erysipelotrichaceae > JAEWFD01. The sequence goes on along the minus strand of JAEWFD010000019.1, from coordinate 30,793 downwards.
CAAGACTTCAGGATCCATCGCCAATGCTCGTGCAATAGCAACCCGTTGTTTCTGACCACCTGAGATTTGATTAGGAGAAGCATAAATAAATTCTTCCATTCCTACTTTTTGCAGATAGTACAGCGCCTTTTCTGTTGCTTCTTCTTTGCTGCGCTTCAATACCTTTCGCTGCCCGATGATGCAATTTTCAAGCACGGATAAATGTCCGAACAGGTTAAACGATTGAAATACCATCCCAACTTTGCTGCGATGAGCACTCATATCCATTTCACCTTTGAGAATATCTTTGCCGTGGTATAGTATTTGTCCTTCATCCGGTGTTTCCAGCAGATTCACACAGCGCAGCAGTGTGCTCTTTCCGCTGCCGCTGGAGCCAATCAAGCAGATTACTTCACCTTTATCAATGTGAAATTCAATATCTTTCAAGACTTCGAGATGTCCGAAGCGTTTCTTTACATGATTTATTTCAATAATTCGCTCCATCTTTACTCCCCTTTCTTGAAATGAATTGCGTGAGGCACTGTCTGAGAGCGCGGATAACTGCCTTTTGGCATATTCATCCGTCGTTCAATGACATGCAGAATTCGGGTTGTTGTATAGGTTAAAATCAGATATAGCACGCTGGCAATGGTAAACGCCGGGAAGAATGTACCATACGTTCCTGCCATAGATCCTGTTTGGAAATACAACTCCACAACAGATATTACATTCAAAACACTGCTGTCTTTGATATTTACGACAAATTCATTGCCGATGGCAGGCATTGCATTGCGAATCGCTTGCGGCAGAATCACAAAGACCATTGTTTGCAGCTCGTTCATCCCTAAGGAATAAGCCCCCTCAAATTGTCCTTTGTCAATGGCTTGAATACCTGAACGGATAATTTCAGCCATATATGCTGCTGTATTCAGCGATACTACGAAGATACCGGCAATCAGCGGATTGGACCAGCGAATCCCAATATATCGCCCACCATAGTAGAAAACCATCGCCTGCACCATCATCGGAGTCCCACGAATGACTTCAATATAAATACCTGATAACAATCGAAGAAAAAAACGAATAATGCGCACACCAATATGGCTGCGGCGATTGTCTTTCATCATCCGGATGGAACTTAGCAGCAAGCCACCAAGAAAACCTAAAATTGTTCCGGTAATGGAAATTAAAATTGTATTTTTAATTCCAAAGAGTAAGAGCGGATAATACTCTTTGAATAAAAATAGCATTTGACCAAAGAAATCCTGCGGCATGGTTGCTGCCACAGGAAAGAATAGTTGACTCATTATTCTGGTTGACGCGCAATGGCATCAGCCATGATTTGATCCCGCTCTTCTTGCGTAATTTTACGCAATGCTTCATTGATTGCTGCCACTAGATCTGCGTTGCCTTTTTTCACAGCAACAGAAACAGTAACATCCTCTGCATTCACATCAAAGCCGCTTCCTTCTGCAAACGATACGATAACCAGATCAGGATTGGCACTCATAGCAGCCAATGCAACCGGACGTTCGCTCACTGCCGCATCTGCATCTTTTGATTTAACAGCTTCATACAATACCGGGAAATTAGCAAGCGGTGTCGCATGTACTACATTTGGAATCTGATCTACCAATTCATCATGCAAAGTGCCTTTTTGCGCTACCACTTTCGCACCGCTGAAATCAGCCAGCGAAGTTGCATTCGCAAGCGAAGAGTCTTTACGGACAATCAGCACCATATCAGAACTGTAATAATATTCTGAGAAATCCAAGTTGGTGCGGCGCTGTTCCGTGTCAGTCATACCCGCAACAATCATATCAATATCCCCGGAATTCAAGGCAACGCCTGATTCCAGAGCTTCCCAAGCAGTCTTTTTCACAACTAATGTTTTTCCGATCGCCTCTGCAATTCTGCTGGCAATCACGACATCATACCCGTCACAATGACCCCCTCCGCCATTAATTTCAACAGAAGTTTCATTAGATGAAGCCTGCGTCCAGTTGAATGGTGCATAATTGCACTCCAACCCTACAACAATCGTACTTGGTACTTCTTGTTTTCCTGTATTTGAACTACATCCGGCAATAAGACCTAGTGTAAGTAATACGGCAGCAAATCTTTTCATATTCAGTTTCCTCCTCTATGATCAAAAAGATCGTGCTAGCACGATCTTATTTACATAGGATGTGATAGCGCCCTTCGAATGAAGGAGTGTTATAAGTATTCCTCATAACCCCACAGGATACACTTGCCAATGCATCTGTTCGGCGATGATTGCCTTTCATTCAGTTCATCACCCGCCGGCTCCCTGAATTACTCATCTGCATCGCTACCTCTATAATCTTCTTGATATGGCTTAGTATACGCAAGAAACAGTATCTTGTCAACACCTTTTTCAAAAAGTTTCTTGACTTTCAATTTGTTTCATAGCAAAACTAGGTTTCCTTCGCTTATTCAATCACCAATACTACCAATTTACCAAATTTTTCCGCAACTACTTGTTTTACTGCAGCTGATTTGAATGCTTCCAGCAAGACTTTGGTTTTTTCACTAGTTTCGTTTCCTTCTTTGACGCATAAAATATTTGCATATTTTGCTGCGCCTTCGCTGTCGCTTGTTTCTGTCAGCAATACAGAATCCCCCAAATTAGCAGACAAGGCATAGTTGCCATTGATAATGCCGAAGTCTACGTCTGCCAAGGTTCTTGGAATTGTAGCAGCTTCCAGTTCCACAAATTGCAGATTATGCGGATTTTCAGTGATATCTTTAGGAGTAGCTTCCAACCCTTTGCTTGGATCTAGCGTAATATACCCGTTTTTTGCCAGCAACTGCAATGCACGTGCTTCATTCGTTGTATCATTCGGAATCGCAAATGTTTTTCCATTCAGATCATCCAGTGATGCACTTTTGCCCGGATAGATGCCAAATGGTTCAAAATGCACTGCCAAGACACTTTTGATATGGGTGCCATTTTTCACGTTGAAATCTTCCTGGTAAGGCAAATGTGCAAAATAGTTGGCATCCAGCTCATTTGCTTCCAAGGCAGTATTTGGAAGTACATAATCATTGAATTCCACAATTTCCAGTTTATATCCCTTGCTTTCAATTTCCGGACGAAGGGCTTCTAAAATGATGGCATGCGGCGTTGGAGATGCTCCCACCTTAATTGTTGTATCGGCTTTTGGTTCCGACGGTTTGCTTGCACATCCAGCAAGAAGTAATACAGCAAGCGTGCAAATTGATACTAATCTTTTCATGTTATTTCTCCTTTTCTTTTATCGGATCCTGCGATCCACATGTTTTGCAAGTTTTGCAAACATCCATTGAACTACCATTACAATCACTATAATAACCAGCAATGTATACAACATCGTTTCATATTCATAGCGATATAACCCAAATCGTACAGCGATATCGCCAAGCCCGCCGCCACCTAAGAAACCTGCCATGGCGGAATATCCAATCAGCATGATAAAGGTGATCGAAACGCCCCTGATTAAAGAAGGAATTGCCTCCCGCAACAGTACCAGCACAATTTGCCAGGTAGTCGATCCCATTACAATACAGCTTTCCACAATTCCTGCCCCTACTTCCAGCAAGCTTTGTTCAACTAAGCGAGCAACGAAGGGAACAGCTCCAATGAATAATGCGACACACACCGCAGTAGGTCCAATCGCTTTGCCGACAACAAACCGAATAAAGGGAATCGCCGTCAACATGAGGATAAAGAATGGAATGCTGCGCCATACATTGATGATTGCTTCCAGAATGTGATAAATCACCGGATTGCGTTTGATGCCGCCTTCTCTTGTCAATATCAAGACAATTCCCAAGGGCATTCCAACCGCATATGCCAATAAAGTCGAAAATGTTGTCATATATAATGTCGCAAAACTTCCCTTTATTAACAATTCAGCCATGTAATTCACCCCCTACCAGAAATTTTGTGAAGGCATGTTTAGGTTGTTCCAATACTTCCTTGACACTGCCGTACTCCACAAATTCACCATCATTAATAATGCAGACTTGCTGACAGATCGATTTCACCACATGCAGCTCGTGGGTAATAATCACAATTGTCACTTGCTTTTTCTGATTAATATCAGCTAGCAGTTGCAAGATGGATTTGGTTGTCATGGAATCTAAAGCACTGGTAGGCTCATCACATAGCAGCAGCGATGGTTCACAGGCCAACGCTCTTGCAATAGCAACACGCTGCTTCTGACCCCCGGATAGTTGTACAGGATAAGCATGTTCTTTTCCATCTAATCCCACCAGTTGAATCAATTCCGATACCTTTTGCAAAATTTCTTCTTTTTTCACTTTGCGAATCTTCAAAGGATATGCAATATTTTGAAAGACCGTTTGCTGCTCGAATAAATGATAGCCTTGGAATACAACGCCGATTTTTTTTCGATATGCAGCTTTCTTTTCCTCGGTAATTGCTGTCAGATCAACACCATCCAACAGAATCTGCCCACTCGTCAATGGTTCCAGCAATGCCAGTGAACGAAGCAGTGTTGTTTTGCCAGCCCCGCTGACACCCATGATTCCCAGCAATGAACCATCTGCAATGGTCATATTTACATGATTGAGTGCCACAACATCTTCATCTTTAAGCCGATAAAGCTTATACGCATCTTTGATCTCAAGCATGACTATTTCTCCCTCCTAAACAAAAAAGCTTCCGTCCTGTATAGGACGAAAGCGATCGTTTCGTGTTACCACCTAAATTTATGAATATCTCACAATATCCACCTCATCAAGTACATAGACAACTGTCTGGATACTCTAGCACATGATAACGGATGCCTCCGTTACAACCTAAGAACTTCCTCGGCTGTACGACTCCAAGACCATTTTCAGCTTACTTCCACCGATCCACTTGCACCTGACTGGACTCTCTTAACAGTTTCCTTAAACTTACTCTTCTTTTCATTGTCTTTCAATGATTTACATTATAAACCATCGATTTTCATTTGTCAAAGAAAATCACTGCTTTTATCAATAAAAATTCACTGTTACTAATTTCATACCAACAACCGTCTTTCATTTGGGGGTTGTTTATTTTCATGAATAGTGATACAATCACAATGGCAATTCTTATAAAGGAGCTAATTATGCTTAAAAAACTAATTCTATCCGGGATGTTAGCATGTACTGTTGCGGCATGGGGATATGCAGTCTACAGTTATTTTACTCCCGAAGTGATACCGGTTGCTTACAATACAATAGCGCCTGCAGTAATACAACAAAATCAAGAACCATTTTCCTTGACAGCTACGTCATTCACGCAGCAGCCAGAAGCGGAAACAGTCAATGAAGATCGTACACTTTCTGCAAAGGCAGCAAATCTTGCTGAACGTAAAGTGATCTATTATTGCACAGAGAGTGACAGTGATTGCGATTACATTGCATCACAATTATTTCCAATCATCACAAAAGAGTTGGAAGTTGATTTATTCAATTACATAGAGTATCAGGATATCAATGCATTGCCGGTTCAATCCACTAATAAATTAAAAAGCGATTATGGGTTCGCAAATTATCCGGCATTTGTCATTTATGAACTAAATGCTGCTGGTGAATATACGACTCAGGATGTCCTGGAATATGATGTACTTGCGCCATTTACAGCTGTACAGCTTCAAACATGGCTGACAGAACATAAAGTTATCATAAAATAGTGAAATTGGTCATTCCTTAGGGAATGACTTTTTTATCATTAAGAGCTATTTTTTATTTTAGCTTAGCTGATGCAATACCACTGCCACTTGTCGAACCTACGTTCAAATGTAGCGCCAATTCTTACTTTTTTATCTATACGGAAATCTGCTATTGCTAAATAAATATATATTCACAAGTGCAGGAAAATGGATGCAAGCTTTTCAAATTAGTTGCCTTATTTATTCCGCTAATAATAGAATAAATAAGAAACGCTTCATCCCTTCTTCTCATGTATCGCTTCTGCAATCAACGCAACATTTTTTTCTAATCTTTCATCCTGCGGATTTCTGATATATGCCTCATTTGCGTACTGCAGTGCCTTTTCATAGCATCGCAAGCGATACCATGCGACAGCTCCCAAGTCATACGGTGTATGATCCCAAGCATATCCCATATTGACATACGTAGAAGACTTTGTTGAAATAGCCAATGCTTCCTCAATCAGCCAAGCACAAATCAGCCAATCTTGCAGTTCATATGCCAATTTCGCAAACTCTACATAACCATCACGCATATTCGGCAATTCTCCGATAGCGCGATAATACCACCTGTATGCTTCTTTATATTGTTTTAAATTAAGATATGCCTTCGCAATCCAGCGCATTGCCGCACAACGCTCCTCTTTCCAGTTTGCTTTCGGAAGTTTCAAATAAGCACGCAATGCCGCAATGCATTTCTCCCATTCTTTCTGATACAAATACTCACGTCCCAAATAATACTGCATGCGATCATTTTCCGCATCTTCTGCAACGCCCAGTTCCAAAAGCGGCAAATAGGAACTGCGCGACTTGGTTGCATCCGGATAATGATTCAACACCATTCCATCAATAAAAACTTGTTCTACCGGCTTGGTGCCGATGTACTGAATATATTCATGAACAGGGCATTTCCAAGCGAAGTCTTTTCTTTCGTGCACTTTGAAATACATAAATTGAATATCCGGGGTGCCATCTTCCCGCAAACTCCAATTATATAAATATCTTCCTGTTTTGGCGATTACGCCAGCGTATTGCGGCACATGATTCAACCATGCTTTTTCCAGTGCTGCCCGCCATCCAGGCACAAAACGTTCATCCAAATCCGTGCATACACAAATATCTACATCGGATGGAACCAGAGAAAGAGAAAGATTACGAGCAACATCAAAACGCCAAGGAACTACTTTTTGCTGATGCACGACTGCACCTTCTTCTTCCAGCAAGGCTACCGTGCGGTCCGTTGATCCAGTATCCAGCACTACAACTAAATCTGCTTCACGCATGGACTCCATCCAAGACTGAACAAACCCTTCTTCATTCTTGCAGATTGCGTACACACAAACCTTCAGCTTATTCATGGTCATCCTCTTTCTTAGGGCATTTTCGAATGATTTGCTTGAGATTATTTTGCAGCCGTTCATCTTTTGGCTGCATTGCAGCTGCTTGTGCTGCAAGTGTTCGCGCATCTTCATATAAGCCTAACTGAAAGGCACCGATCGCAGCATAATCATATAATGCAAAACCCCAGCTTTCCGGCTCCACCAAATAACTGCCGCTGCTTTTGGCTATTTTCAATGCATTCATTGCCATTGCCAGCATCATCACCCAGTTTTTCTCTGCATATGCCAGCTTTACAAGATCCAGATATGGCTCTCTGGCATCCGGATATTCAGCAAGTGCCCGATATAGCCATCTTTTCGCTTCTTGCTGTTGCTTTTGTTCTTCATAGCAACGAGCAATAAAGCGCATTGAAGCACTGCGCTCTTCAGGCCAGACTGCTGTTTCCAGCTGAATATGCTGTTTCAGCGTTTGAATACTCTTGGCATACTGCTTATGGTAATAATACTCCCGCCCTAACCAGAACATTGTGCGATCATCAGAAGGGTTTTCCTTTGCTGATAATTCCAGCAACGGCAAATACTGGGAACGCGGCTTTGTCAGATCGGGATAATGGTTTAAAACCATATCCGGCACCCAGACAACAGTTTCCTTGCCAAGATTATACTCTAACACTTCATGAACCGGATGAACCCATTGATAGCCTTTGCGGCTATGAATCTTTTCCATTGGAAATTGTTTATTCGGTGTTCCATCCTGATGGAAACTCCACGTAAATAAATATCTTGCCCGTGTGCAGGTATCACTCCAGGCAGCCTCCAATTTTGCACGCCAGCCAGGTTCAAATACTTCATCCAAATCATTGGAAACACAAATCGCAACATCATCCGGTACATGGGATAATGCGATATTGCGGGCAACATCAAAACGCCATGGTTTGATTTCTTCTTCATGCACCACAGCACCCCGCTCCCGTAATTTAGCGACTGTTCCATCTGTAGACCCTGTATCTGTTACCACAACCAGATCAGCTTCGCTTACCGCATCCATCCACCGATCCACAAACTGTTCCTCATTCTTGCAAATGGCATATACACAAATTTTATATTGGCTCAACGCTCTCCCTGCCTTTCTTTCGCATCGCAATGCAAACTTCTTCATAATTACTATATGCAAAAGCAAATATCCTGTTTGGTTACCTTTTGCATATCAGGATGAGCAATTTCTCATTGAAACGCAATAGCAATCGTTTTTTCATCTCTTTACCTTAGCTTTGAAAATAATAAAACCCTATCAGAATGACACTCTTTTTTGTGTCTTTCCCACAGGGCATAATTTACGGATTGTTTTGTCTTATAATGTTTCAATCAGCTGTTTTGCAATCATCGCTGAATGTCTCGCTGCAATTGGCAAGTATTCATCAAATGTCATACCATTTTCCGGTTCATAGGTCAAATCTGAGATAGAACGAATCACGACAAACGGAATATTCGCTTTCATGCATGACTGTCCTACCGCTGCTGCTTCCATTTCCACAGCCAAGGCGTCCGGAAATTCCCTGCTGATAAAAGAGGATGCTTTCGCAACGATAAATTGATCACCCGACACAATAAGACCGGTATGTACTTTTACATTTGGCAGCTGCAAATTCGATGCCAAAGAAATCAGCTTTGCATCAGCCTCAAAAAAGCGCGGTTGTCCGCCCAATTCCCCTTTTGCTCTGCCAACATCTAAATCATGCTGGCAAACTCTTGTCGAAACGACTACATCCAGCATCCGCAAATCGGCATGCAAACCTCCGGCAGATCCCACATTAATCACAACATCCAAAGCATATTTCATAAGCAAGAGAGTCGTAGAGAAAGTGGCATTGATCTTCGCAATTCCGCTAAGCATTGCCACAACTTCTTTTCCTGCTAAAGTTCCATGGTAAAGCGAAACACCGTAAACTCTCTCTTCTTGCGTATCTTCCATCAAGCTGAGCACTTCCTGCAATTCTTCATGCATCGCTGCAATAATCGCTATCATCCTTGTTTCCTCCCAACAAAAAATTGCTTTTCTCCGGCGGCGATCCCTTCAATATCGAAATCGGTCCAAATACGTATATCTATGAAACCAGCATTTTTAAGCACATCCGCTAAAACATGCGGGTCATAGACTCTTTGCACATGTTCTTCTTCGACATATCGCATCGGAACATAGGAATCATCCCAAACCAGCAAACGCTGCCGAATCAAATCATGATCCGTATGGATAGTCCATTCATATTCCAAATCACCTAAAAATTGTGATTCTTCATACCCTGACGCAAACTCCGTCAAACGATCCATGCTGTGTGAGTCAAATAGAAATAGCCCATTCGGTTTCAATGCCTGATAGACACTCTGTGCCATACTGCGAATCTCATCCAGCTCCAAAACATAATTGATGCTGTCACAAAAGCACAAAATGGCATCATATTCTTCCTGCATGACAAAAGAACGCATATCCATAACAGCAAAATGCAAATTTGCAAAGTCCTGCTGCAAACCCGCCTGAACAGCATCCTCCAGCAAAAACTCTGCATTTTCAGCAACCTGAATCATATCCGAAGATAGATCAGTCGCATGTACTGCATATCCATCCTTGGCAAGCAGCCGTGCTAAAATACCGCTGCCGCAAGCCAGCTCCAGTATCGAACCTTCTGCAATATGTTGCTTCACAAACGTCATGTAGCGTAACTGTCCATCCATATCATTGATCAACAGATCATAATAAGGAGCTAACCCCTCATATTGCATGGTTATACCACGTAATCATGCCACAGTCGTTCGATATTGTAATGTTCTCTTGCTTCTTTCAAGAAGACGGAAACAACAATATGATCAACGGAGAACAGCAGCCAATCGCTGTCTTCATTTCCTTCAATTTTGTAATCCAAAAGATCATGTTCAATGCAAGTTTCGCGCAAGCTGTGGATGATTGCTCCCATCAAACGGGAGTTGCTGACTTCGCACACAACCATTTGGTCAATCAACGCATGAGTATGCCGGAAGTCAATTGTGATGATCTTTTCTGCTTTTTTATCATCCAGTGTTTTAATTAGTTGTTCTACTATCATATTCATTTATCTCCTTCAAATATTGTTCTTGTTTCTGTTTTACCAGCAGATATCCTTTATTCAAGTCTTGCAAAGCCAAGTTTAGTTCTGCAGATACATCATAACCTCGCAGCGGCTCAATCTTGTCTGCCACGAACAGCAAACGCACATACAGATTATCACCGCCCGTTGTATGACAGCGAATGGCTTCAAGTATATCGGAATCGTTTATGCCAAGCATTTCATGCACATAACGAGCACCGACATATTGGTGAAGTATCGCTTTCGGCATTGCCTGATGCTCCGCCGGCTCTTGCTCCATATAATGCTTTGTTCGTTCTGCGGAAAACTCTTTGGCAATATCATGCAAGTCTGCCGCTAAGCGTACTTTGTCTACATTCAGCCCATGCTTCTGTGCCAAATGAACTGCCAGCCTTGTTACCGACTTAGTATGCTGATATCGTTTCTTTGACATGTTTTGCTGGATAATATCTTGCAAATACAAGTCATGTTTCAGTATATACCGTAATACCGCTGGCGGAAGTTCCCTAAAATCACCATGGCGAATTTCCGTGCTGCTTGCTGGATGAATGGGCGCTTTTAAAAGCACATGCGGATATGCACAATGAACTGCACCCTCCCGTTGCACCACTGCAAATGTTATCAGTGCTGCCAAGGAATCAATGTCCTTCCAATCATGCAGCTTATTCGCCTGATCATCGCCAACCGCAAAATACAAGGTCACTTCACCAAAGCGCTCCTGCAATTCTTTTTTTAAAGCAGAAACCGTTTGAATGGTGAAGGAAGGCAGCGGAAGCCGGCTTTCAATCGCACTGACCTCGCAAAAGGAATAGGATGACACAGCAAGCTCGCACATCGCCATCCGATGGGCAAAAGAAACTTGCGAAGTTCCTTTCCATGGTGACTGGTAATTGGGCAGAAGAATCACCAAATCCAAATCCAGCTGCTGATGCATCAGTTCAATCACATGCAGATGACCATTGTGAAGCGGATCAAAACTGCCGCCAAATAAACCAATGCGCTTATTTCGGCAAGATGATGCCATTTGTTTTCTCGCGGCTTTTCCGATATAACGTAACAACTCTACCCATGGTCTGCACAATTTCACTATGTGTCTCTCTGGCCAGTTCAATCGCCACTTCCTGAATAGACTGTTCGCAGGTTTTCAATACATTCAGTTTCATCAGCTCATGTGCCTCCAGTGAATCTTGCACCGTATGAATCAGATTTTCGGTAATACCATCCTTGCCTACTTGAAACAATGGTTTCTTTTGATTGGCAAGTGCTTTTAAATATGCTTTTTGTTTGTTATTAATCATAGTTCCTCACATTACACTCGTGCACGAGTTTTCGTAATTCCAATTTGTTTTGGTACATAGACGGCAATGCGCTGTTTTGCTGATGCAATGCATACCCATCCAAGTCCATGAATCATAATATCCACTTTATCCGTTCCTTCAAGACTGATATCATAGCGTTGAAACTCGGCAAATGATGCGGCAGCAGTAGTTACCGGTGCCAGCAGTTCCCCATAGTGTTTTTCCCACAAGCCGTCTGCTCGCTCATATTTTCCCCGATGGATTGGAATCAAATCATGGAAATAACAGGTCACTGTCGTCGGAATTCCCGCCGGGAAATCAATCCGCACCATTCCCCCGATCGATAATGTCTGCGGTTCATACAGCTGATAATTCTTGGGTTTCACCGTTTTTTGCGGAATTACATTCTTGATCTCTTTGAGATCCAGATAATGCACGATATTATCTTTGCGCATCACGCCAGGCGTATCATACAAAGTTCCAAATGCACTTTCCAGTTTCACCATGTCAATTGTCGTGCCGGGATAACGGCTCGTTGTAATGCCTGTCTGCTGCAACAATGCATTCAGCAACGTCGATTTGCCGACATTGGCTGTTCCCATAAAGACGATGCTGCGACCTTTGCTGAGCTGGGAAATAGCTTCCCTCACATGGTCAATGCCATCTCTGCCGTGGGATGCCGTCACGACAATCCCCCGTACTTTGATCTCTTCCTGCTTCAGCCGCCCTTGCAGCCAGCGTCCCAGTTTTTGATCACTCAATGTTGTTGGCAGCAAATCCCGTTTGGTTCCCACCAGCAATACATCTTTATTGCCGATATGGCGTGCCAGCCCGGCAATCAAACTACCTTCAAAATCAAACAAATCCACTACCCAAACAACCAGGCAATCCATATTGCGGATTTGCTCATAAACATGCGGGTCGCTTTCGCCCTGCTTTACATACAACGTAATATCATCATAATGAGTTAAACGGAAACAACGCTGGCAATAGTCCTGTTCCAAGCTCGGCGTATAGCCGATCTCTGTTTTATGAAGATCCTGCAATTGCACTCCGCAACCCATACATTGCTTATTTGTCATAATATACTCCTTTCTCAAACCGATATCGTTTTTTCAGATATCCATATACCACTTGCTCAATGATGCGGTTTATTCTTGTCCAGGCAATATCCCGTTCTACAAGCGGCTTCGTTAAAATGGAGCGCATCCCGTAAGTATTGGCTCCTAACATATCGGTAAGCAGTTGATCACCAAGCATTGCCATCTCTTTTACTTGTACCTGAAACCGCCGTTGAATAGCACGAAACGCAAAATGAAGAGGCTTCTTCGCATTGCTGATAAAATAAAAATCATTCGTGCCCACAAAATGCGAAACTCTGGCCTTCGAATTATTGCTCACGATGGCAACAATGATTCCTGCATCTTGCACGCGCTGCACAAATTGCTGAACCTCTTGATCCATCACTACCACATCATGTGCTGCCAAGGTATTATCCACATCACAGATTAAAACACGAATGCCATGGTTGTGAAGCATATCCAAATTCAGTTTGCTAAAATGTTCAATATAACAATCAGGTAAAAACAAATGGCGCATAAATTCCTCCTAGGACTAGTCTATTATACGAAAAAAGCTGCTTCACTTCAAATGAAACCGATCAAAACCGCAAAACTTCTAAACAATTTCAATCCATTGCTGTTTTCCTAATATTGCCAAAAAGAAATACCTAATTCCGCTTTTCCCATCATACACTGAACCGAGGGGTGAGCATGATGTTTTCTTTTTTTATAGAATTCATAAAACAAGTATTTCCTTTTTTAGGATATTTAAAATCAGCTACGTTTCCGCAGCCACTGGGCAAAGAAGAAGAAGCTGTTATGTTGGAGCGCTGGTCGAACAAAGATATGGAAGCCCGCAACAAACTAATTGAACACAATCTGCGTCTGGTGGCTCACATCGCAAAGAAATATGACAACAAAAAAACAACTAGTGAAGACCTTATTAGTATTGGAACAATCGGACTAATCAAAGCAGTGGATACCTTCTCCTTTGATAAAAACCACAAACTTACAACCTACGCGGCACGATGCATTGAAAATGAAATCTTGATGCATCTACGCTCCATCAAGAAAACCATGCATGATATTTCCTTGAATGATCCAATTGGTGTTGATAAAGACGGCAATGAAATTGCCTTAATCGATGTCATCGGCATTGAAAATGAGATTGACATTACCGGCGAACTTTGGAAAAAAGAACAATTGCAGAAACTGAAAACATACATCACAACACTGGATGAGAAAGAACGCGAGATTCTTACCTTGCGTTACGGATTAGATGGCCAGACAGAAAAAACGCAAAGACAGATTGCCAAAGAAAAAAATATTTCCCGTTCTTATGTTTCCCGCATCGAAAAACGGGCCTTTATGAAACTGATGCGGGCCTTTATGAATCAATCATAAACATAACAGGCTGCACCAGTGCAGCCTGTTATTCGGTAAGTCCTTTTTCTTTCATATAGCTAATATATTTCTGATCTTCCGTCATTAAGTGACCAAAGACAATATCATCTACCACATAGGCAAAAAAGGCTGTCGGACTAAGCTTTTCCGTCGTATGATCCGCTAAAAACTGATTTCCTTTTTCAATCAAGCGGCGATGCTCTGTTTTATGCGCCTCAAGATTTGGATATCCGATTTTACGCATAAATAATGCTTCCAATTTGAAGTGCTGAATAATCTGCCGCTGTAATGCCTGCATTTTCTGCTCTATTTTGAAAGCCTCATCACTTGCCAAGATCATATCGATCAGTTCATTGGCCAACAGCAGAATCCGTTTATGCTGTTTATCTATCATGGAATTGCCGCTTAATAAAGCGTCGTTCCATTCCAAGTATACGGAACCGATACCGGATGGCTCCTTCATTGTTGCCTTGAATACTTTATTACGACCTTCTGTTTTTGCTTTGTACATCGCATCATCGGCACGTTCATAAAATTCCTTCAGTGTTTCATTTGTATTGCGCTCAACCACGCCAAAGCTACAAGTAACATGTTCCACAATGGGATGCTTATGGGAAGCAATCAACTCCCGTAATTTTTCAGCCAGAATAAATGCCTCTTCTTCCGTTGTATGCGGTGTAATCACAATAAACTCTTCACCGCCCCATCTGCCGAAGATATCTGTCGCACGAATGTTCTTGTTTACAATCGAAGCAATCACTTTCAAGATATCGTCACCTACGATATGGCCATAGGTATCATTGATCTGCTTGAAATGATCCACATCAAAGAAAATTACCGAAAGCGGGAAACGATAGCGGTGCATCCGGCGACTTTCTTCATTTACTTTACGATTAATGTAACGTCGATTAAAAATTCCTGTCAGCTGATCAACTGTGGACAAATGCTCCAAATGCAAATTGATTCTTTTTGTTTCATTTGCAAAATTTGACAGCTGTTCATTGGCTTTGATCAGTTTTTCCTGCGTCAGCTTCATTTGCGTAATATCTCTTGCCGAAGAATAGACAATCGTATGTGTCGGCTTCAAATTCCATTCCAGATAGCGGTAAGATCCATCTTTACTCAAAAAACGGCTGACAAAATTAGTCACGGCTTGCTTTTTTTGAATTTCCATCAGCATAGCCGCCATCGCAACGGCATCATCCGGATGAACAAAGTCCAAACAGGTTTTGCCAATTATTTCATGTTTCTGATAGCCTAGAACGGTCTCAAATTCCTGATTGATATTCAAATATGTCCCTTGCAGGTCCATGACACATAACATATCCAAGTTAATATTTAAAAAACGGTCAATTTCTGTATCCTTCAAAAAGGATTTGGTCGTATCTATGAAACGGACAGAATAGTAATTCTCTGCTAAATGTTCAATTTGCACTTCCAGCAAAATAGCGTATAAATCACTATATATGGTAATGGTATTTTTGCGATCCCGAATCTGGTCAATAAAGGCTGCAACCCGCTGATGTTTCCAATTTTTTTGCAACGCCAGCGATTGCCGGATTACAAGCTTCGCATCTTCAAACCCAAACATTCTTAAAAAAGCTGCATTGCAAGCAACGATGGAGTAATCTTCTGGTATATGATTGCTGTCATAGATAAGTTCTAGTACTAGTTTTGCGGACGTGGATCGAATAAACATTTTTTCATACAATTCTTGATTCATCTGATTTCTCCTAACACTGCCATTTACCCATATTCTTGTCCTAATTATCCCGATCAACCCAATATTGCCTATTGTATCATACTTTCTTTATTTTTCCACACACTATGCAACAATTCTGCCATCCACGCAAAAAGAAAAAACCATGGTCGCAACCATGATTTTATACTTACCAAACCGGCAAGGAAGATCCCTTTGAATCCTCAGCAATAATTTTCTTCACTGCATCTGTTTGGTACAATTCCACAATCCGCTTATATGCTGGATTGTCAATTTCACCTGTGCGGGCAACAATCACATTAATATACGGATTATCAGACGTGATATCTACTTGCTCCCTAGCCAGCAAAGCATCGCTGTTCAGCAGCCCGGCATCATATGCCACACCTGAATTCACTGCAGCAAAGGCTACATCCGGAAGCAATGCCGGAATATTGGTAGCAGCAACTTCTTTGATGGTTAGCTGTTTTGGATTTGCTGTGACATCCTTAATTGTCGGCATAAACCCAGCTTCATCTTTCACCTCAATCAAGCCATTGGCTTCCAGCAGCAGCAAAGCACGCCCGCCATTGGTCACATCATCCGGAATTAATACGGTATCACCGTCTTTTACATCCGCCAAGCTTTTCAATGTCTTAGAGTATAAACCCAAAGGGGCGATAACCGTTTTCCCGATTACGGTCAAATCATAGCCTTGGCTTTCTTTTTCCTTATTCAGATAGATCACATGCTGGAACGCATTCAGATCTATTTCTTTCGCTGCCAATGCAGCATTTGGCTGCGGATAGTCGGTAAACTCCACAATTTCCAGTGTAATATTCTCTTTTGCTGCTTCTTCCTTCACATGCTTCCATACACGGGAACTGCCGACAATACCGATTTTTACTACGGTATTTTCTGGTCCCTTTTCTTTGGCACAACCTGTAATGACCAGCAACGCTGCCAGTGCTATGAGCAATCCTATTTTCTTCATCTTGTTTCTCCTTGTTTTTAATGTGTTGTTTTCTTTACAATATAACTGCCGATCCCTTGTATCAGGGATACCAAAATCAATATTACAATCACCGATGCATACGTAATATCGTGCATGTAGCGATTATGTCCATAGCGAATTACGAAGGCTCCGATACCACCTCCGCCAACGGCACCACCCATCGCTGTCAGTCCCAGCAAGCTCACCAAGGTGATGGTGGTTCCTTTTGCCAAGGCAGGAATTCCTTCTTTCAAATATACTTTTATAATAATTTCCAGCGGCGACATGCCCATAGACTGCGCTGCTTCGATCAAGCCTTTATCAATATCCGTAAAAGCCATATCCACCTGCCGGATAAAGAACGGTGTTGCTCCGACAACCAGCGGAATAATCGCTCCTTTGACCCCCATTGCCGTACCCACAATCATTCTCGTAAACGGAATTAAGGCTGCCAGCAAGATAACAAAAGGAATGGCCCGGAAAATGTTAATGGTTTTGTCCATCACCGAATGCAGGAAACGTTGTTCAAGAATGCCGCCTTCTTTGGTCACTACGTGAACGATTCCCAAAATCAGGCCAAAGGCAACTGTGCATATTCCTGCCAGCAGCAACATGACTAACGTTTCCTGGATAGAGATGAAAAATTCAGATTGAAATTCCACTAAATTAGGGGCATATTGTTTTAGCCATTCACCCATGTTTCAGCACCTCTACTTTCACTTTTTTCTCTTCCAGCAACGCAATCGCATGTTTGATGTTTTCCGCTATCCCGCTGAATACCACAATCATAACCCCAATCGGAATTTGCTGGACCACTTCCACATTCGCAAAGATGATACTGGCATTCACCTGGCATTCTCTGGATACGATGGAAAGCAGTGCATCCTTGGTATGCGGTCCGAAGAAGTCCACGCGCACCAGCTGTTCGCCTGCATGCAATTCAATCAGCTGGGAATCTTGATCCAGCAATTCCTGAATGCGATTGATATTGCTGGTGCTGTTAATGAATTCCTTGGTAATTTGCTGCTGCGGCTGCGAGAAGACCGTTGCCACATCACCAAGTTCCACAACACGTCCATGTTCCATGACAGCCACTCGCTGGCAAATTTCTTTGATCACGGTCATTTCATGCGTGATGATGACAATGGTAATACCCAGCTTCTGATTTACTTCTTTCAATAGCTTTAAAATCGACATTGTGGTTTGCGGATCAAGGGCACTGGTCGCCTCGTCGCAAAGCAGTACTTTAGGGTCATTGGCCAATGCTCTGGCAATTGCCACCCGCTGCTTTTGCCCGCCACTTAGCTGCGACGGATAGACATCAGCTTTTTCTTCAATTCCTACCAAAGCAAGCAAGGAAGTCACTTTTTGCTGAATTTCTTCTTTGCTGCGTCCCTTCAAAGGCAGCGCAACATTCTCAAAAACCGTGCGCGAAGCAAATAAATGGAATTGCTGGAAAATCATTCCGATTTGCTTTCGGGATTTCCGCAGCTGCTGCTCCGTCAAGGTCATGAGATCAACACCATCCACAAGCACCTGGCCCGTTTGCGGCTTTTCCAATAGATTCATGCAGCGCACTAAGGTACTTTTTCCCGCTCCGCTGTATCCAATGACCCCAAAAATCTCAGCTCTTTGGATTTTTAAATCCACCTCTTTCACCGCATGCACTTGCAGCTTGCTGGTATCAAATGTCTTGCTTACATTGATTAATTCAATCATTTTATCCCTCCTACTGCGCAGCTAGTCTAATGTTATGGTCTTGTTTGATTTCTTCCAGCTTCTCTGGATCTGTTAATAAATCAAGTGCAGTAAACGCCAATAGTATTGCTCCCAAGGCAATGGAGTCCAGCCCCTTTTGACTGCAAGCAGCTTCCCTGAACTCAATGCTGTGTCCGGCAACTGGTACATCTGAGATCGAAATATTGGGATGAATTGTTGGTATTACCTGACTTACATTGCCAACATCTGTTGACCCTTTTCCTTTGCTTGAAACAGCTGGTATTTGATGACCAAAGGCATTTAAGTGTTTTTCATATAAAGCATCGAATGATGGTGTTGGCACCAGATTATCCACGCTGTTTTGGAACAAGCCAAATTTATAGGTTGCTCCTGTAGCCAAGGCTGCGCCTTGTACAATGTTGGAAACCTTCTGGTAAACATCATTCAATGTATTTCGTGTTTCTGCACGCAGATAGAATCGTGCTGATGCATAAGCTGGTACAATATTGGCTGCATCTCCGCCATGGGTAATTACGCCATGAATCCTAACATCATCCGTCAGATGCTGACGAAGTGCATTGATTGAATTGTATACTTGGATAATGGCATCCAAAGCATTGATCCCTTTTTCCGGAGCTCCTGCAGCATGTGATGCTTTTCCGAAAAATTCAATATCAACCGGATCATTTGCCAGCGATGTCGTTGTCAGCCCATGATCCGTGCTGGGATGAACACAAAGTGCCGCATCCACATCTTTGAAGAAACCTTCGCGGACAAAACTTCCTTTGGCACTGCCATTTTCGCCGCCTTCTTCGCCCGGTGTTCCATATACCCGCACCTCACCGCCAATTTGATCCACAACCTGTTTCAATGCTGCGGCTGCCAATGAGGAAGTAGCTCCGAACAAATTATGACCGCATGCATGTCCGATTCCCGGCAATGCATCATATTCTGCCAGAAAGGCCAGAGTAGGCCCCGGCTTTGCTGACTGGTAGCGGGCATCAAATCCGGTATGATGACCTGCCACATCAACGGTTACTTCAAATCCCTCTTTGCGCAATTGTTCTGACAATGTCTGACAAGCAAAGACTTCGTAATTGCTGACTTCCGGTTTCGCATGAATTTCCAGCGCAATCTTCTGATAAGTCTGTTTTTGTGTTTCCACATGTGTTTGAATTTGCTTTTGCAATGCTTCTAGTGCAATACTCATGGTGATATCCTCCGTTCCATAGAAAAGACCCTCATCCATAAGGACGAGGGTCAGTCGCGGTACCACCTTATTTTTTGAATTTGTCGCCAAATTCAACTCATCGAGTACGTCCACTTTGCAGATGATACTCTGTAGCTTTAACGGGCTACCCGTCATAGCCTTAGGTTTCCCTTCGGTATGCAACTCAAAGGCCATTTTCCAAAACAAAACGCTTCCCTTTTTCACCACTTCAAGGTTCTCTACTAAGCAATCGTGTCTGTACTTTCCTTATCACAGTTTTTCTGTGTCTCATTTTATCATTGTTTGTTAGTTTGTCAAGCACCTTACACAAAGTTTTTCATTTATTTCTATTTGTTTCATGAAAAGCAGTCCCATTGCTTCTCTCCGAGGATGTAATAAATTCAGGCCTTAAAAGATTTATTAATAGTTGGTATTTCAACATTAGTAAATTGCAACGGTAAATTTTCATTCAGATAATTTCTCTAAGACTTTTATAGTATATTCTTGTATCGTTATGCCAAAAATCTATACAGTCTTCTAAAAAGTAGCCATATTTTTCTTATATTTCAAAATATCGATAGATTTATATCAAAATGTCAATAAAAAATAGCAACTACATGTTAATAGACTTAAATAGATATTTGGTATAAAATATTAAGTAACTAAAAACTGCTGCGTTAAAAGTTATTTGCATATTATTAATCGGCAACAATTTTAAAAAAGTCAGTTTATCTAAACTTCAGAGTTTGTTAAGGAGCTAATATGAAACGTTGGAAATATTATTCATTTTTCATAACAATCTTAATTTTACTTTTATTTGTATTTTTAATTAAAAATAATTTAAAAGAAGAGAAATATAATTATAACAATGAAATTAACCAAGTAATAGTTTTAGAAAGCATAAAACTAATTGAGCAAAGTAAAATAAGCAAATTTTCTATTCTAAAAAGAGAAAGCGTTGGAGTTGTAGTTTATTCTGATGGTAAGTGTATTGTACTTTTTTACTCGTTAAGTGAAAATCAACATTATGAAATATTTTATGTATTTAATGAAAAAACTAATTATTATGAGGAAGTATTTGACATTAATAGTGATATATATAAATTAATGGAAAATGTCAGCTATACTGAGAGTGTCTACGAAAAATAATTCGTTAAACAATTGACTTCTCTACTTTCTACATTTAAATATGTCGTTGCTAGTTAACCAAAACATCAACTCATTTGAGATAGCCCTACGCTTAATTACAAATTAAAAAGAGCACTAGCACTTTTATCGTTTTGATAGCAACTAAAAAATACTTTATTTTTTAGTGTGAATTTGATCTTTTGACGTTGGACTCGCTTGACCATATGAAATACGTACTTTTGCAATATCGCTATCTAAGTCTTCAATTTCAACATCAACAGGGTAAACTGTAAGGGTATAACCTCCTTCTGGCTCATTTTCAGGTCTTCTAATAGGCATTTGATAAATACCGTTTAAGTAGTAAATTTCATCTTGTGAAACTTCTCCCTCTCTTAATCCTTGGTTATTGATAACAACTGTTTCTCCCTTCGGATTAACATACTCACCAGCAATCGATGAAAAATCACCTTTCATTAACTGATCATGATTAAGTTCAACTGCTTTAGATTTTGATGTGCAAGCACTCGATAGGAAGATGGTTAGCAAACATAATAATATTTTTTTCATTTCGATCCCCTTAGTTTACGTAAAACAATAATGCTTCTTTAAAGTTACCTTTTTGACTAATGTATCCTCTAGTCAATCAAATTATACGACATTCATATACTTTAAATCATTGTAAACAAGATAGTTTGACACGAATTAAATTCTCTTAAACACTATGGATGTTACTGCATTCATTTCTGGGATGGACTAAGATAATCTTCAGCCATCTTATAAATCTTGAAAGGGACATCGAGGTATTCAATCTACTCTGCTTCACTCATTTTGCGCAGTGTGGCTTGTTCATTCTCCAAACAACTAAAGTATGGCACACTAACTGCTTTGAACGTGCCACGGAGCTCCATATCGCTATAGTGTACCCTATAGATTCCACGTCTGAGTTTCTCTATGCATGTATCTAGTAGATTCATCGATTGACATACTGAGTGAGCAATACCTTTGATTTTCCCATTTTCTTTACTATCTTAGGAAAGGTGACATAAGAGATACCATTTTCGTCTTTGTACATAAGTATCAATTCAATCAGCCTTTTATGGCTTGCTAAACTATCATTAAAACTAGTTCTATTCAGTAGTTATCTCCTTTTTGGCTTCTCATTCAGTTATACTCTGAGAAATAAGAAAATCCTAATAACAGTTACATATAAAAAGCAAACCACGAAAAAATCTATTTTTCTCGGTTATGTTGAACATTTATTAATTTAGCACCTTTTTTCAACTCATTTTCAATCGTTTGTTTCTCCAATTGTTTCGCTTTATCCGCACCTTCTTTTCCAGTACCTGTCGACTTGAATTGAACCATGAGATTGTCCTTATGTTCATAAATATACTGACCAGACTTGTGCTTTCTACCGGTATCACTTTCTCTTGTATAATCAGCGACCCTTTTCCTAAAACCACCATTATTGTGTTCAACTGCTCTACCAACATAAACCGTTTCACCAGTTGTTTTATCCATCATCCTATATACGCCACACTCATTATTATACTTTGCTCTATCTTCTTTTGTAAGCTCCCCAAGAGTCTTACCTCCACCTACATTCTCATATCTACCTCGTCCGTCAACTTTTTCAGTAGTTGGTTTACTAGAAGAAATAGAATCTAAATCAATTCCAGTTTCTTGCTTTATTTTAGTTTTAGCAATCACTTTCGCAGCACCAAACAATAAACTAAAAATATCATTCCCAGCCATAATGTTTCTCCTTATCCTTTTATGTGATTTTGCCTTGCGACGTTAAAAGGTTGCAAGTAAAAATTATCCGTAAACTTAGTTCTAATTCCTACATCATCGGTTAATGCCTTAAATAATTGTAACAATTTTTCATTCGCTAATTGCTCACTTTGATTACTACTCAATGTACATTCATGGAAATTTTTTAGTGAATTCATAACCGATTGACTATCAAAAAATACAATGAATATCTTATTGAGTGCTAAAGAAAATTCTAACGAAGTTAAATCGTTTCTATTACCAAGTAAATCCTCAATTAGTTTTACCTTGTCTCTTTTTCTTTCATATTGTTTTTGATAATAGTTCGAAACAAAGACACCTAACAAACCAGATATAATTGAGCTAAAAATTACTAACATAATATTCATTTTCTTTCCTTCATTTTTTTCATGTAGTTACATCGACCTAATAGGCTACGTTGATATTTAATTAGCTTTTGCTATAATCCAAATATTTTTCTTTAAATTTTATGAAATGATTGTGCAAGTCTGTGCCCATAGTTAAAGCTAAAGCGTTATTAGTGATTTCATGCCAATTAATCTTTAGAACATTTTTATAATCGAACGTGGCTAGTTCTGAATGCAAATTCTGATGATCAAAAGGATACAGGAAAATAACATAGTCTTTCTCGTTTTGAATGTATGCAATATTTCTATTAATCTGATAGTCGTTGTAAAAATCTTCTTGAGAGATATTTTTCAAATACAAACTTTTTTCTAATTGTCTTGCGTAAAAGTTCTTCCACTTATCTTCGTATTTATTTGGATTATTTTTGTCATAACTTGTTTTACCGAAGTTTGGTTCAGTATACTTAATCTCAAGATAGCTTCTTTCTCCTGTCGAAAGTTCAATATAAAAATCAAAATTTGTATTATTTGTTCCAAACGGAGTATATTCGAATTCGGCTTTTGTAATGCTACAATCTTTAGGTAAATCAATGTATTGATTTAAAAGATCCAAAAATATCGGTTCGTTACTAATAAATGGAGAGAAAAAATTGATACACATTATTTGTGATGAGTTAAGATGATGAGAACAATCATGATATTTTATGTCTGGTTTGCTATTTGAACAAAGTAAATTTGCATCTCTATAAGTCTCATCAAAAATATGGCTATATGTATTGCCTCTAAATGTACCATTTGGTATTTCTGGAAAATTCTTTGTTTTGAATTCGGATAAATGATCTAGTATATTTTTGTAAAAGACTGAGTATTTCATATTTTTTTCCTTTTCTATCTGGTTTCATTCATGCACATTAACTTTGTTTGTTCCATTACGATTTCGACAGCTTTTGGTGTTTTATCAGGTGGATAACCATACTTCTTAAGCAGTCGTTTCACAATCATCTTCATTCTTGCTTGCACACTGTCACGGATGGCCCAGTCGACACTCAAGTTACTTTTAATTGCACTAGTTAAATCTTTCGCAATTTGTTTCAATACAGCATCGTCCATTACTTCTCTTGCCGATTCATTTTCTGCAAGTGCATCATAGAATGCCAATTCATCTTGTGTTAAGCCAGTGTTCTCGCCACGTTTTTCTGCTTCATTTATCTCTTTGGCAAGTTCTATAAGTTGCATTATAACTTGAGTCGTTTCGATTGTGCGATTCTGGTACTTACGAATTGCAGCATCTAATAGTTCTGAGAACTTTTTAGATTGCACTAGATTTTTTCTTGAAAACGATCGAATACTTCCCTTGAGAAGTTTGTTCAACAATTCAACAGCTAAGTTTTTTTGTTTCATACCTTTTACTTCATCGAGGAATTCATCGGATAAAATTGCAATATTTGGCTTGGATAAACCAACAGATGCTAGAACATCAACAACTTCATTTGACGAGATAGACTTAGAAATCAGTTGGTTCAATTCGGTATCAAGTTGGGATGTTGTTTTCTTTTTGTTGTCGTCACTGATCATTTTTATAAGACTAACCTTAACCGCCTTGTGGAATCCTACCTCAACATTGAGCTTTTCAGCGATCTCAGTTGTTGCACATAATGAATATGCACGTGCCATTTCAGTAACTAACTTTATGTAGTCGTTTTTTCGTTCTTCACGAAGTTCTATGATGTAATCCATTGTTTCAACAATAGCTTTCATTTTATCACTTGGCTTGCCAATAAAGAATTTACTATAATCATGTCCATGCAATAGTTCTTTAATTAAGTCGTGTTTTTCCTGAAGCACCATCGCTGCGACATCTGAATCTATGCCAGTGGTCTCTTTGTCACTATCTGTATATTGCTTTAATGCTTCTTTTAAGTTTTCAGCTATTCCAATATAGTCAACTACAAGCCCACCTTGCTTTTCCTTGAATACACGATTCACTCTGGCGATTGCTTGCATTAGATTATGACCGCTCATTGGTTTATCAATATACATCGTATGCATACTTGGTACATCAAAACCAGTAAGCCACATATCACGAACGATTACTAATTGAAGCTCATCACTCTTGTCTTTCATACGTTTTGATAGTGTTTCTCTGCTAGATTTTGTTCCAATAAAAGGTTGCCATTCCATTGGATCAGATGAACTTCCGGTCATGACTACTTTTATTTTTCCTTTTGATAATTCATCGCTATGCCATTCAGGTCGTAAGGAAACAATCTCTTTATAGATATCAATTGCAATTCTTCGGCTCATAGCAACAATCATTGCTTTACCACCAGTATTCTCTTGCGCTTGCTCACGTTTTTCAAAGTGTTCAACAATATCTTTTGCTATTTGCTTAACACGCTCTTGTGAACCAACAACTGCTTCAAGTCTAGCCCATTTGCTCTTTAACTTCTCTTTTTGAGAAGTTTCCTGATATTCTGTAATTTCATCATATTCGTCATCAATAATAGGTTTTAGTTCTTCAGGAAGTTCAATTTTAGCAATTCTACTTTCATAAAATATTTTTACTGTTGTTCCATCTTCAACTGCTCTAGCCATATCATAAATGTCGATATAGTCACCAAAAACAGCACGTGTGTTTTTGTCAGTTAATTCTACAGGCGTTCCAGTGAAACCAATGTAAGAGGCGTTTGGAAGGCTATCACGCATGTATTTGGCATAACCATACTTCACATCTGATTCTTCTCTACTTGTAACTACATCGGCTCCAAATCCATACTGACTGCGATGCGCTTCATCAGCTATGACTATTACGTTTTTCCTATCAGTAAGAATAGGGGAGTCATCACTCTTATCTTCAGGAGAAAACTTATGAATGGTGGTGAAGATGATTCCACCGCTTGTTCTATTATTTAGTAACTGTTTTAAGTCGTCTCTATCCTTTGCTTGGACAGGTGTATTCCTTAAAATATCTTTACTCTTTAAGAATGTCCCATACAATTGATCATCCAAATCATTTCTATCAGTTATCACAACGATGGTTGGGTTTTCTAAATTATGATTGACAACTAATTTTCCTGCATAAAAGACCATTGATAAACTTTTACCGCTGCCTTGGGTATGCCAAATGACACCAATACGTCTATCGCCAGTTTCCTTAGTAGCACGTACTGAACTTTCAACCGCCTTATTAACCGCATGATATTGGTGATAACCAGCAATAATTTTAACTATGTCAGTATCATCAGTTTGAAATAGAATGAAGTTCTTAATGATGTCTAGGAAGCGTTCTTTTTGAAACATTCCTTTTATTAGTACTTCTAACTGTGGAATAGAAGTTGATGCTATATCGTCACCATCAATAGTACGCCAAGGCATAAACCAATCCTCATCAGCGGTCAGTGTGCCAGCACGTGCATTTATACCATCACTGATTACCATAAAAGAGTTATAAGTAAATAATGATGGTACTGTTCTCTTGTATGTTTGCAATTGATTATAAGCCTGTGAAATATCAACATTCTCTTCACTGGCACTCTTTAGTTCAATAACCACCAAAGGGATGCCGTTAACAAAAACAACGACATCTGGTCTCTTCTCAACTCCATGCTCAACGACAGTGAATTGATTAACCACCATAAAATCGTTGTTTAGTGGCTTATCAAAATCGAACACATGGGCTGTTTTTGTTTGATAGCTTCCATCATGTTGTTTAACTGATACATCGATTCCATCCGTAATCATCTTATGGAATGCTTTGTTATTCATGATCAGACTAGTATTTTTAGGAATTACAATCTGTCTAAAAGCATCTTCCAATGCATCAGAAGTAAGCTGTGGATTGGTTCTTGAAAGAGCATTTCTCAATCTGTCATTCAAGATAACGTCCTCATAATTATCTCGCTCAGGATATTCACCATCAACTGCAATACCTGGACCGAACACATTCTCAAAACCTAGCTCCTGAAACCATTCAAGAGTAGCTTCTTCTAGATGAGATTCATAGAAACTGTTTTTAGACATAATTATTCCTCCAACTCAAATTTGATATCATAATCTCTCAATCTATATGTTTCTTTTCCTTCGGAAATTGGATATATACTCTCTCGTATAATATTATTGATTTGACTTGTATGTGTTTGTGTAAAAGCTTCTTCTATCAGATTAGAAATAAAGTATCCGATAGATAAGTTTTCTATATGATATGTACTAAAGCAAGGTCTGTTATCATCTTCATTTGGATATCCTTCCGACCAATACTTCATGAAATAATCTTTCTCTAAACATATATGGTTTATGAATCCGTGTTTCGAAGCGAATGCATTTTTAACGCTTTCACTCACACGATTATCTCTTAATATTAAGTCAGTTTCAAATCCAAATATTCCATTAAATATGTCCTTTGAAATCAAAACGCCATTATTATGGCTTTTCTCAATTGCCTCAGCAATATTGGAACAAGTTATTTTAGATTTTACTTCAATAATCCCAACTACACTTTCACTAGAAACCACAACAAAATCACCTAATTTAAATAAGCTAGGAAAGTCATTTTTATAAACGATGATATCTATTTGAGATGTTAATTGAGAATTACTACACATAACAAATCCAGTTGCAATAGAAACATTTTGAGGTAGTGTGTTTCTTAAAACTTCACTTAAAATAATTTCTTTATATCTTCCTACCTCAGGCCAATGATTATCATCAATAAAATATTGAACACGTTCTTTTATAGCAATGAGTTGATTAGAAATTGATTCGATGTTAGCTTTATAATTTGGCATAACTATTCCTCCCCAACCTGAACACGTATTTCACCTGACATAAGTTTTGGTAATAAAGAATCTCTGATATATGATAGTTGTTCAGATTGAGAGCCATTTTCATAAATTATGTTGATAAATTTCTTGAATAAATTATCGAAACTAATTACTGTCTCAAGATTAGGTATAACAATTGAATGTTTGCTAAACAAATTATTAGTGTCTAAATTTTTTATACCTGTCGTTCCATTCTCAAATAAGAAAAATAAATCTTTACTATATAAATATTGTAATAAAGAATATACAAAAGATGAGTGATGCACTCCTTTAATTGTTAAAGCCCTACAAAAGTTCGTACATATTAAAGGACTATCAGAATTAGCGATCAATCCACTTGTTATCAAGGCTGTCCTTCCTGTTGATTGTGTGGGACTGCCTCCAGATATTTCAATAATAATTTGACCCTCAGTTAGGTTCTTTTTATCTAAATTTTTCTTTAGGATATATCTTGTCGCAGGTTTACCCCTTTTCCCAATGGAAATTTCAGGTATATCAGCTCCACGAATACAAGTAACCTTTTCAGTATAGTTGCCTTCGATAGATTCCTTACCCCAATCTCCACCAACTGTATCTGAAACTAAGTCTCCAATTGTTCCTACTCTCCATCCCTTAGGAATCACCCCTAATTCGCTATCCTCAAACTCACCATCTTGGAATGGTTCAAAATCAACAAACCAACTTTTGAAGATTGCTTGTGCCATTTCTTCAAGATTTTTGTTAATGCGATTGTTGAGTTCGATTTTATTGTCAAGGCAGGAAAGTGTGTCAGCTATGGCTTTTTGCTCCGAAAGTAAAGGTGATGGTACAACAATTTTTGCAATTGTTTTTGTGTTCACAACATTTTGGACAGAACCAACAATTGCTTCAGAAACTTGATTCTTTACTATAGGTGAATCAAACAAATATTTTAGAAATTTTGGCAGTAATTTCGTTTCATCTGGTTCCACAATTATTACATTTAAGCAATTAGCTTCAATGTTTTTATCAAATAAGCAAGCTTTTCCATTATCACCATGACGCGCAACTAAAATATCATTCTGATTTAATTGCGATTTTTTATTTTTCATATGAAACTCTTTGGTAACATATTTTAATTCTGAGAAATCTATACCATTATCTTTTAAATTAGTGGTTCTAATCATTGGAATGCCCTCTGATTTATTGCAATAGAATTTTTCACAAGAACCTACAAAACCGACTTTTACCCGTTTTGTTAGATTTTCAATACTGTCCATATTCCATTCTTTAGAGTTCATATCCAATTGTCTCCAACCGTTGTTTAATTTCTGTTTCCAATTCATGAGATTTAACAAACATTTCAGCCAACTCACCAGTCAACCTTGCCATTTTATCGTCAAATGGCTCACCATCATCTTCAACTTCCTCTATACCTACATATCTACCTGGAGTTAAAATGTATTCATGACCTCTTACTTCATCAAGGCTTGCTGATTTACAGAAACCTTGAATATCTTCATATTCCTTCTCATCTCGCCAATTGTGATAGGTATCATAGATTTGCTTCATTTCATCATCTGATAATTCTCTATGTTTACGAGTAACCATGGTACCCATCTTACGAGCGTCAATGAATAAGATTTTGTCTTTTCTAATCTCTTTATTCTTCGAGATAAACCACAAGCAAACAGGAATAGTAACATTATAAAATAGGTTGGATGGCATAGTAACAATACAATCTACAAGTCCTGCTTCAATGATATTCTTTCTGATTTCTGCTTCTGCTTTTGTAGAAGTACTCATAGAACCATTGGCCAACACAAAACCAGCTATCCCTCTAGGAGATAACTTACTAATCATATGCTCAATCCAAGCATAGTTGGCATTATTTTGAGGTGGAATACCATATTTCCATCTAGCATCATCTTGTATTAATGTATAGTCACTAACATTGAAAGGTGGGTTAGCCAATATATAATCTGCTCTCAAATTCTTATGTAAATCATTACCAAAAGTATCAGCATCTCTTTCACCGAGATTACCATCAATACCACGAATGGCCAGATTCATTTTACATAGGCGCCAAGTTGTTGCTGTATACTCTTGACCATAGATATGGATATTGTCTTTTCTTCCTTGATGCTCTTCAACGAACTTTGCCGATTGAACAAACATTCCTCCAGAACCACAACATGGATCATACACTCGGCCTTCAAAAGGTTCTATCATGCCAACAAGCAACTTAACGATTGAAGGTGGTGTATAGAATTCCCCTTCACTAGAACCAAATTTTCCTAAAAAATATTCATAGACTCGTCCCAAGATATCTTGTGCTCTTGCTTCTTTACTACCTAAATTGAATGAGAAAAGATCAATTAGTTCTCCTAGTTTTACTTTATCGAGTTCTGGTCTGGCATAGTTCTTTGGAAGAACTCCTTTGAGGTTTTTGTTTTCTCTTTCGATGGCAATCATTGACTCATCAATAATCTGTCCAATTGTGCTTAGTTTGGCACTTTTTTTGATAAAATCCCATCTTGCACTTGGTGGAACGAAGAACACATTTTCTTCCACATAAGCATCTCTATCTTCTTCAAAGCCATCGCCCTCGTTGACAAGTTGATTGTATTTCTCCTCGAAACTATCGGAGATATACTTCAAGAAGATAAGGCCTAAAATTACATCCTTGTAATCAGATGGCTGAATATTTCCTCTCAACTTATCTGCCATTAACCATAAATCGTTTTCAAAGTCTAAATTTACTGCCATAATTTTCCCCTCCATTGTGATGTTATAGTACTAATTGGATTCTATCATAAAATGCGTGTTTATCATAGGGAAAATTGCGTTAAAATGTAAAATAATGCCAACCACAAGATATATGCGAATGAAATTACTAAATACTTAAATCTACTATCAAATATTCATCACACATGGTAAACTGAAGGAAATCAGAACTGATTGTAATGTTAGGTTTCTCAAAATACTAATATGTAGTAATCGGAACCTTAACTGTCTTTGCTTGATTCTTACAATGTAAGAAAGATATCATGATTTTTAGATACTGCGAAAAAATTAGACTCGATTAATCGTAAGCGCCAAATAAGATGGTGGATTTAAAATCTGCTTTCATCATGCAATAATAACCTTAATTAGAGATATTAGAACTATTAGACTTTATCGAGTCCAGTCTAAAAACTCTAAAGGAGGACACC
>JAEWFD010000036.1 GCA_023388995.1 Bacillota bacterium | reverse complement strand
GACTTTTAATCAGAGGGTCTGGCGTTCGAGTCGCCAACGGGTCACCACTTTTGCGGATGTAGTTCAATGGTAGAACTTCAGCCTTCCAAGCTGACTACGTGGGTTCGATTCCCATCATCCGCTCCATGAAACTAGCAACGAACTTGAGAAAGTTCGTTTTTTATATGTCATCTATGAAGTAAGCTTTTTATCAACTTACCTAAGGTAATGAAATCCTTGTGCTTTTTACTTCCTTATGATATAGTCAAATCAACTACTGATCGACATACAGTAGACGGAGGGATCATGACCAAAGATGAATATCTATTGAGGCTGAAACAAAAGCTGTACTGGAATATTGAACAAAGCAAAATTAAAGAAATTATTGAAGATTATAATGAATATTTTGATTCCGGCATAAGTGATGGATCAAGTGAAGAGGAACTATGTATCTTATTTGGCGATCCAGCTTTGCTAGCAAAGAATTTACTTAGGGAAGTACCGCACTATCGAACTTTATTATGGATAAAAGGCACTTATTCACTTTTATTATTTGTCCTTGGCTATCTATTATTGAAATCTGTTAGTCAGCCTTTCAATATAACCGTACGCAACTTGATGCTTCAAGCATTCTTGCTGCTTCCCCTACTTCATCCATTTGCTTTCTCTTATCCTGACCAAAAACCACTGAAACGAACTCTATGGTTATTAGGTGTCATTACTTTTTTGTCTCTTTCAGCAGTCTTGTTTGTCGGGTGGTTTTCATGGCATTCATTCTTTCTTGATTATTTAACGACAATCATCGATCCATGGCATATCGGACCAATCATAAGCGGCATTCTTTGGTTTTCTCACGCATCTCTAATTGCCATTATCATTACTATTTTTACGATCAAACACAAAGGTTACTATATCGGACTTATCTTGGCAAATACCAGCCTGTTTGCAGCGGGCAATCTGTTATTAGAAATGCTACATACATTGGTTGATCCAAGCGCATTGCATGCTTATTTATATGCAATCGTCTATATCATAGCAAGTAATCTCACTATTGGGATCATTGTTTTGCTCATCCGTTTTTGTTTTCAAAAATTGCGCAAGCAGACGAAAAAAGTGAGTGCATTTTAAATGAACACGCAAATGAAACGCGGTATCTTGGAGTTAACATTGCTATGGTTAATCTCCAACAAAGAAGCTTACGGTTATGAATTACTGAAGCAAATGCAAGTCATTCTCCCCAATCAGCAAGAACGTACTACCTATGCCATTTTAAAGCGGCTCCATGCGAATGGGCAAATCGAACTATTCGCAAAAGAAACAGTTGCAGGTCCCATTCGGAATTACTATCGTATCACCCCGCAGGGCCAAGCATATCTTTCCAAATTGCTAGAAGATTGGAAAGATATCATTCATATCATCAGCCAACTGGGCATTCAATAAAAAACGGTATTGAATACCAATAAAATGTATAACCTATTCAGAATCATTCTTGCGAAAGAATGGTTCTTTTTATACATATATCTTGTTCACAACATAGTTGACAAACTATACATCCTCGCATACAATATCATTAATATCGATATTCGATATTAGGAGGTATTATGGCAAGAGCATCGCTGGAAACATTGACAGAACAGATGTTTTATATTCTTTTGTGCTTGCACGAAGAATGCCACGGTATCGAGATTATGGAACGGATCAAAGTTATTACGGAAGAGTGTGTTGTTGTGGGTCCCGGTACCTTATATCACCTGCTAGATCGCTTCTGTAAAGAAAAACTAATCATAGAAACACGAATTGATGGAAGAAAGCGGTATTACAAAATTGCGGAAGCTGGGCAAGCCATGCTGCAAGAAGAAATGAAGCGGCTGCGCCGTCAGCTGCATGATTACGATCAATACTTGACCAAAGGAGAATGAAGTCATGAAGAATAAATATCAAATTAATCTATTTGTATACTATGACTTTTATGCAGTTACAACCCATCTATCCAAAATGGCTCAAAAAGGCTGGATGCTGGAGAAGATAACCCCTTTCTTTTGGAAGTATAAAAGAATTACACCGCAAGCAGTTCCCTTTACAGTCACCTATCTGGATGCTGCCTCAAAATATGATTCGGAACCACCGATCGAACAACAGGAGTTTGAGGCTTTTTGTTCCGATGCAGGATGGAAGTTCATTGCGTAATGGGAACAAATGCTGATTTTCGCAGGCGATACAGAACATCCAACTCCTATGGACACCGATCCCGCCGTTACATTAGAAAACATTCATACCATTATGAATCAATCATTCCTGCCGCGCATGCAATTCAGTTTATTTGGTATGTTTTTGATGATTGGCATATGGTTCTTGCAGTTTCGCCTTCGAGTGATCACTACTCTTTCAAGTTATTTATTTGTGTATGCTTTTCTTGCTGTTTTACTCAGTTCTTTGTTGCAAACGCTTGACTTGGCACAGTATTATCTTTGGTATCGTCAAGCAAAAAATTGTGCTCAAAATTCTGCGCAGCTGCCGCCTGCATATACGAAATGGCGCTTGCCCATATTGCTCGCAATGGGTCTGACGGCAGTTTGTGCAATTATACAATTGTCCTTGTATGGTCAAATTGGAATTATCGGCCTGGCAGTCCTACTGGTAATAATCTCAAACAGTTGGACCTATATCTTCCGTAAAAGAAAAGTATCCAGAGAAAAAAATCGTACCTATACTATGTTTGCAGGCTTTGTAACGATTCTCTTATTTCAGTTAGTTGGTCCCTTTATTTTTATGCAAACAGATTCGGCAATAGAACGTGAGCAACAATTCAATCCACCACTTACTGCGGAATCCTTTGGGCTATCTTCACTCACAAAAAAATCATCTGACGAACAAGCAACGTTTTTTCTTTCTTACTCTCACTTTTTTTTCTATGAGCAAGAATCTAAACGCTCCCTTTCTTACACAATTGTAGATGCATACGTTTCTTTCTTGGATTCCAATATCCTAAATGAGCTTAAGTGTACTTACTATTACTGCCGCTTCGAAGAAACTAATCCTGATCCGTGGAAAGCTGATCGTGTTTTGCGCAATCAAGATGAGTACATTGTTGTCTGGAAAAATCGATATCTTAAAATATCCTTTCCTGAAGCGCCAACAGCAGAACAAATTACGTATGTTACGAAAACACTATCTCGTTAACCGTTAATTGTGGTCCAATATTACCATCACACAGGGGGACAAACCATGAAGCAGAAAAAATACCAACTCACAATCCATAGCTTTTTAGATTTCCATAAGATAGAACAGCATTTGGAGCGGATGGCGCAAAAAGGATGGATGCTGGAAGCCATCACACCCTACTTTTGGATCTATCAGCGCATAGAGGCTCAAAACATTCCGTTCACAATTACCTATTTCCCGAATACGTTTCATAAAAAAGCTATTCCATCAGAGGAACAATTTGATTTTCAAGCATATTGCGAAGAAGCAGGTTGGAAGTTCGTCGCTCAATCTTCTAATATGCTGGTATTCGCCGGCAATACAGAAGACCCCTTGCCAATCGATACCGACGACGAAGTAACATTACATGCGATTCATCAGATAATGCACAAACGGCAGTTGTCCTCCATTTGGGCCTTTATTCTGATACCACTCCTTGCATGGTTGCTTGCTATTCTATACAAAACAGAATATGCTGCAAATTTATCGTCCACAGCACAATTATTGAAGTACTCCTACTTTCCTATTCTACTCTTGATTGTCCTTGCAGAAGTCCTCAGTTACCACTTCTGGTACCGGAAAGCAAGAAAACAAGTCGCAAATCACCAACCATTGCCTGCCTATCCAAGCATAGCATTTTTGATTCGCAATGGCTGCCTGATTGTCATTGCTATCTTAGTTCCGTTTATTATGCTGCACATTCCCAGTTCTGCTGTCATTATATTAGTTGTTACTATTCCCCTTATCACATTTATTCACATGAAATCAAACGCCAAGTTTGTTTCGGGTCAAATCAGTGGAAGCGACAGAGGACACTATGCATTAATCAACGCCCTATTATCTGCTATTTTTATTAGTGTGATGTCTACACCTGCAAAGAATGACAGCTTTTACGAAGTCGAGGGATCAATCTTGCCAATTTCGACAGAACAGCTATACGAAAGTGAAGCCAATTTGTATGAATTATCTCACCAATCATCCCCGATCCTCTCTTACTATCAAGTCTATCAAAAACAATTGATCGGTTACGGCCTGTTTTATGATGCGTTTGAACTACATATGCCACAATTCAAAAATATCATAAAAAAAGACTTATTGGTTTGTTCGCCAAAAGCTACTTGCGTATATACCGAACTTGATTCGACTATTTGGAATATCGAGGCAATCTACCGCAACGGAAATACGTATGTCTTCGTTTCAGGTAATCGTATGTTGAAGATCTATTTTCCGATCTATCCAACTGACGAACAAATCATGCTTGTAGTATCCAGTATAAAGAATACTGACTGGTTTCAAGAACATAAGAATTCATAATGTAAGCAAAAAAACTGTCATCGCCTAGTCATTTAGGACAATGTACAGTCTTTTTTTATGTATTGACAGTGATCAGCGTTTTGCTGATTAAAGCCTCTGCGGCTTCCACTTCCAGCGGCTTGCTGAACAAGTAGCCTTGGGCATAGTCACATCCAACTGAAATCAATCGTTGATACTGATCCATCTTCTCAATTCCTTCAGCGGTAATTTGCAAATGAAGACTATGAGCCAGGGAAATAATGCTCTCCATTACTTCGCTTCCTTCCATTTCAAGGAAACGATCACACAGCGATTTATCTAATTTCACTTTGTTCACCGGCATATACGTCAAATAGTTTAAGGAAGAATAACCAGTTCCAAAATCATCTAACGCCAGTGAGATACCCATCTGCTGCAACTGCTGCAGGAACTCCAAGCTATCTTCCCGCTTTTCAAATAAGACACTTTCTGTAATTTCGATTTCCAAATAATGCGCATCTATTTCATAATCAAAGAGAAGTTCTTTGAGAAACAGCATATAATGCGCATCTAGCAGCTGCTTGCTGGAAAAGTTGATACTGATCGGAACCAATTGCAATCCCTTGCTGCGCCAGCATGTCAGCTGCTTAACAGCTTCTTTGGTCACCCAGCGTCCGAGTTCTATAATTAAACCGATTTCTTCAGCTACACCAATAAACCGATCCGGTGATATCGCATGATGCTTCAAGCGAAGCAATGCCTCGTAGCTGACAATCGCACCTGTTTGAACATCAATAATTGGCTGATAGAGAAGTTTAAACCCATCATGCGTGATTGCATCCCGCAATATGGATTCAATCTCTGTACGAATCTTCACTTCCTGTTTCATGGCATCGGTATAATACAACACCATGTTTTTTCCTGTCTTCTTACCATGATATAATGCAGTATCAGCGTGCATGATCATTTCGTCCATGCTTTCCCCATCTTTTGGATAGAAGCTGATTCCAATCGTGTACTGCACCATAAGCTGTGTTTTATGAATCCAGTAGCTGCTTTTCATCGCTTCATGAATGCGGTGAATAAATGGTTCCAGTTCTTTATGAGTAGTAACTTCAGAAACCAGGAACAAGAACTCATCACCGCCAAAGCGTGATACCATCATCCATTCATCCTCAATATTGCGCATCCGCGAAGAAACATCCTGCAACAGCATATCCCCATTCGTATGTCCCATTGTATCATTGACAGCTTTAAAATTATCAATATCCAAAAGCATTACTGCAAATGGTGTCTGATTCTCAATAAGCTCTTCTAAACGCAGCTGGAATTTGCGGCGATTCGGCAAGCCCGTTAAATAATCATGGAAAGCCAGGTGTTCAATAAAGATTTCCTGATCTTTCACTTTCGTCATATCAACTATAATACCATGCAGCAGTTTGCTGTAGCCGCGAGAATCAACTGCTTCTTTTCCTTTAATCCACACCCACCTGCTGTCACCGCTTGGCAGCTGCAATCCCAGCTGAACATCAATCTCCGCAGTTTCCTTGTTGAGATAGCACTGGTAAGCTTGCAGCAATCGCTCCAATTCCTCCGGTCCTAAATATTTCTTTAGAATCTCCATAGTGTTTTGCGTATTCTTGACACGTTCGCCAACTAGAAACGAAAAGCTGTTGGATAAAAATAATTGTTCATCTTCAATCCGCAATTCCCATACAGCACTGTCTGTACTTTCCACTGCAATTTCAAACTTTTGATTCAACAACTCAATATCGTCTACCCGCTCTTGAATGGTATGGTATTGCGTACGAATTTCTTCTTCCGACACCATCAGTTCTTCATGTGCATGGTTTAATTTTTCCAAGCTGCTTTTAAGCTCGCGTTCTATTTTCTTCCGCTTGCGGTTATCGATAAACAACAGTGCACACAAAATCGCAAAAACGCTGATAATGGCAAGCACCGCATTCACGAAGTCACGGTTCATATCATAAAACGATACCGGCTTATTCACCAAAATTGCATCTGCCGGAATCGCATCATCCGGCAACTTGTACTGGACAATCAATTGATAATCTAAAATATAGCGATTGGGACTCTCCAAAATAACGGGAATATCATGAATCGATGTTCCGCTTAAAAGGGAAAGCACCATCCGTGCAGCGATTGCTCCGGACTCGTGATAGGAAACCATCTTCCCCCCCAGAATTCCATCACCGACACCACCGATAGATTGGCGGTAAACAGGAACACGTGCATGCTCCCGAATCATCCGCACACCTTCATCAATTGTTACATTGCGACCATATACGTCCGCATACAAGCTCATAAACAATAAAATGGTATCATCGCGAATCGATTCCAGCTGCGAACCTAAGGCTTCGATTGTATATTCAGATCCGTTGATATGAGAAAAACGCAGCTGCGGGAACTGGGATTCAATCGCATAAAATTGTGCTCGATCCCCGATGCCGGTGAGTGTATTATCTACAATTGCTACAACTCGTTTCGCATCCGGATTAAACTGCAATGCCAATTCGATATTTTCTTTTAACGGCGCATTCTCAACAACGCCCGTAAAATGTCCCAGAGTATTTGCTTCCAAGGCCCGCTTCTCATCATTAATCCCTAAAAAAACAACCGGTATTTGGGCAAACAAGGTGTCATGATACTGGATGGCAAAGTCGAGCGCGTTATCGTCCCCGACAATGATCGCATCATAAGCTGCAACATGAGCCATCTTATACGCCAGCAATGCATAAAACAAATCCCGGTTTTCCTTTGTATCCAGGCGCTTGGTATCCATATATTCGTAATCTACAGAAACTGCTTCCCCATTGAATACCGACTCAATTCCCGCCAGCTGTTCCGGCACCGACTCAAAACTTTGTGAATAAGAACTGATATAAAGCACTCTTTTAGGTATCTCAGCTGCAAAAACAAAAACTTTCATTTGCAGCTGCAAAAGTATCATAAAAAGCACAGAGCTGATCTGTACGGCAATTCGATATCGACGATGTTTGACCTTATGCATAAAGTACCTCGCTATCAGCTATTTTGTTGTTTGAAATGTCTACCTTCTATTATATAGAAAGAATAGTGCAAGCGCAATTGCTGGAAATGTAATTTAACCGTGTACATGAATGTTTTTTTGATCCTTGTATTATAATGACGATATATCAAAATGATGGTAAACTTAATTATCGTTTTCAGTTAATACACATCCAATTCATAAAAAAAGCAAATTCATTTCTGAATTTGCTATCATATTAGTTTTCGAAGTCAAATAATACAGTCGACAGATATCGTTCACCGGTATCTGGCAAAACAACAACAATTCTCTTTCCTTGCAGTTCTGCACGCTTAGCTACCCGCAATGCTGCGCTAGTCGCTGCACCGGCAGAGATACCGACCATCAAACCTTCTTTTTGTGCCAGATTGCGCGCTGCAGCAATTGCCTCATCATCTGTCACTTGCAAAATTTCATCCACTACACTGCGCTCAAAGACAGCTGGTATAAACCCTGCACCAATCCCTTGAATTTTGTGCGGCGAGTGAGTTCCTCCTGAAAGCACCGGTGAATTTGCCGGTTCTACAGCGATCACTTTGATGTTCGGATTTTTTTCTTTTAATACCTTTCCGACACCGCTGATCGTTCCGCCTGTTCCGACGCCAGCAACCAAGACATCGATTGTTCCATCCGTATCACGCCAAATTTCTTCTGCTGTTGTGCGCATATGCACAGCTGGATTCGCCGGATTTTCAAATTGCTGAAGGACAATGGAATTTTCAATTTCTTCATGCAATTCTTGCGCCTTGGCGATAGCACCCTTCATTCCTAAAGAACCCGGTGTTAATACCAATTTGGCACCATATCCTTGAACCAGCTTCCGGCGCTCTACGCTCATCGTATCCGGCATTACAATAATAATCGGAATGCCTAGTGAAGCACTCACAAGTGCCAGCCCGACACCGGTATTGCCGCTTGTTGGCTCGATAATGGTTGTTTGCAGATTCATGCGGCCTGTTTCCAGTGCATCTTGCACCATTGCATATGCAATACGATCCTTGACGCTGCCACCTGGATTAAATGCCTCTATTTTTGCTACTACTTCAGCTGCTGCGTTTTCCTGAGCAGCCAGTTTTGATAAACGAACCAGCGGTGTATTGCCGATGGTATCTACGATACGGTCATAAATTTTAGTCATATGTGAATCTCCTTTTTCTTTCTTGTATATTGTTTACGCTTTGATCTCATTCATACAGTTTTAAGCAACATCGCGTATTTGCGTAATCCAGATAGGTTTTCATAAAATCCCGTCCTCTTTCCTACTGTAATTCTATTATATGCAAGGAATGATTTCCTGTCAATAAATATCCTACTATTTTTATAGGATATTGATCTTTTTTCTTTTTTCCTGTATACTGTAAGCGGTGATCACAATGAAACTAACAACAAAAGGAGTATATGGATTGGAAGCCATGATGGTGCTGGCATTGGAAGCAAATCGCTGTTTCAGCATTCAAACAATAGCTGCTTCACGTTCCATTTCCGTCAAATATCTCGAACAAATTTTCCAGTCATTGAAAAAAGCAGATCTGATTGTCAGCGAACGCGGAAAACTGGGCGGCTACCGCCTTGCACTTCCTGCTGACCAGATTACAATTCAAATGATACTAACAGCATTGGATGAGCAAATGGCTGATACCTCGCCTTCGGACACAAAATTGCACCAAATCTACAAGCAGCTGCAAATGGAACTGGATACGGTTTTTAACCGTATTACCCTAGGCATGCTCAGCCAGCAATACGAACATGAACCCCATGATTTTGTAATTTAGGTACTTTTATGAAACTACACACAAAAACCAAATATGGCATTATGGCTCTTTTATTTCTTGCTGCTGCCGATACTCCCGTTTCCATTCAAGAAGTAAGCATCTCTCAGCAAATTTCCGAACGCTATCTGGAAGCAATTTTTGCATCATTGAAAAAAGCCAAGCTGATCCGCAGCGCAAGAGGTCGCAATGGCGGATATCAGCTTACAACAACTCCCGGCAAGCTTTCCTTGTATGACATTCTGACAGCATTGGATCAGCCGATGTTTTATGTCCCTGCTCAGACCGAAGATGCATTGCGCTTATTTCTGAACCAGATTGTATGGACACCGGCAAGCGCTGCAATGATTCGCTATTTTCAAGCTGTTTCCTTGCAGGACCTAAGGGAAGAAAAACTGGATAATTTCATGTATTACATTTAATATAAAAACAGATCTATTTATGATGCAGATCTGTTTTTTCGTATGGCAGGCGTACTATAAATGTTGTTCCTTGATCCAGCTGACTGTGGACTTCAATGGTTCCTTGATGTGCCTGAATGATGGATTTGACAATAGCCAAGCCAATGCCGTTTCCCTGCGTTTCATAAGAACGGGAACGATCAGCACGGAATAGATGTTCAAAAATAAATGGCAAGTCTTGTTCTGAAATGCCAATCCCGCTGTCCCGAATCGTCAGTTCAATCTGATGTGCCCCGGAACGCAAGGAAATATCGATCATTCCTTGGATGCGATTATACTTAATTGCATTGGAAATCAAATTCACCAGTACCTGGCTTAGTTTATCTTGGTCTCCATCATAAACTATCTCTTCCCCTTGCAAAGAGACAGTGATCTTCTTGCTGGTGAGTTCACCTTCAAAATTATGCAAGATTGTGGTCAGCAAAGCCAACAGCGGCACTTTCGTCTTATGCAAGATCAAACGGCGGTTTTCCACTTCCACCAGCTGATCAATACCTTCCACCATTCGTGTCAGCCGCAATATTTCCTCCTGCAAACTTGCCAAACGATCCTCATTTACTTCCCAAATTCCATCAATCATTCCCTCAATGCTGGAACGAAGAACAGCAAGCGGTGTACGAAATTCATGAGCGTAGTCCTGTGCCAATTTGCGGCGAAAAGCAAGCTGCTGGTCAAGCGTGGATGCCAGCTGGTTGACCGCCCCCATCAGTTCTTCCAATTCGATGGTCGTAGAAGGAATCCGCTGAACTGCTTCATAGCTGCCTTGGGCAATTCGCTTGGTTTGCTGGATAGCCTGACCAATCGGCTTTGCAATGCGGCTTGCCATGAAATACCCGATCACGACTGCCACCAATGTAAAGAAGATAGCTCCAATCAGAAAGACACGTTGCAGCAGCAGCAAAAAATTCGCTTCCGACTCACTGTAATGGAAAGGACCATAATGACCCAGCACCAATGTTCCGACAAGCTGATTTTTGCGAATCAAGTCAAAACTCTTTTCCATATACGTACCATGCGCTGAAGCAGATACCATCTGCATTCTTGTTTCCATCGTATGCAGCAAATCTTCACAGATCTCTGCATGCACACATTGCATACACCAGAATACCTCTTTATCAGCATTTTGGATCGTAACTAAAAAACCTTGTTCCAACGCTTTCTGACCATAGGCCTCCCAATCCATCTCATTCAAAGGCAGATCCTTCTGATTGATATCCAAGTTTACTTGGGCTGCCAGCAGCATCATATTATTCTCCATGTTGGATTCTACATATTGATTGAATTCCCGGGTAATAAAATATTTGGAAGTCACCAGCAAAGAACCAACCACAATAAAAGCAATCCATATATAGGATGCGATCAGTTTATACTTTAATCGCAGTTTCATCTCAATCACCTACAAACTTATATCCGATTCCATGTACGGTTATAATATAGTTTGGCTGTGAAGGAACTGTTTCAATTTTATTTCGTAAATTTTTGATATGTGAATCAATCACTCGATCATTTCCTGTATAATCATCCTTCAATGCCAGCGCAATCAATTCCTCCCGCTGAAAGACACGCATTGGATATTTCAAAAACACACACAGCAATTTGAATTCGCTTTGTGTCAATAACACTTCTTGCTTCTGCTTCAGTACCCGATGGGCACTTAAATCCACTTCCAAATCCCCATCACGGTAACTTAACGACGTAAATACCGGCAATGCGGCATTTGCACGACGCAGCAGG
Organism: Bacillota bacterium; assembly: GCA_023388995.1. Taxonomy (GTDB): domain Bacteria; phylum Bacillota_I; class Bacilli_A; order Erysipelotrichales; family Erysipelotrichaceae; genus JAEWFD01. The sequence continues at coordinate 29,651 of JAEWFD010000036.1, read as the reverse complement.
CTTTGAATCCGCACCACTAATTCTTTGGGGCTGAACGGCTTGGTCAGATAGTCATCAGCACCCATGTAAAAACCATCCAGTTTATCATCTTCCGTTGCCTTAGCTGTTAACATGATAATAGGAATGGAGGAATGACGACGCACATGCGCACAAACATCTTCACCGGAAACCTTGGGCAGCATACGATCTAATACCAGCAAATCCACATCAAGTGCATCAAACAGCCGCAAGGCCATTTCTCCGTCATGTGCGGTATAGACTTCATATTGGTGCTTCTCCAAATAGGCTTTTACTACTTCCGCAATTTTCACTTCATCGTCTACCACCAGAATCTTGGTGACTCCGTTTGCCATAGCACTTCCTCCTTCATTACTCGTAGTATACCAAAAAAAGATGGAGAATTCATGAAGAATCACCATCTTTTTTTGGTCAAATATTACTTCTTTGCTTCATTATATATTCCAAATACACCAGATCATCTTCTTCATCAATATCAATCGCACTTCGCTCCATGACATAGATGCCCGCTTTTTCGGAGAAAACGGTTTGTGCCTCCAGTAAAAAGGAACGTTCATAGACATAGATGGAAGCATTCAATTCATATACTTTGGGAGCTGTCTGCCTGGACAAAACGGAAGAAGGCAGCTGCTTGCATAGGTGCGGATATCCTTGCGCATCTAATTCAACCATATTAAAGTATGGATTTTTACGGGCTTCATTGACGCTGTATACAATATCAAGCTTGTTCGTTACGCAATGCTCCACTGCTTTTGCAATATCTGCAACACTGCGCAGCGGACTTGTGGCATCCAAATCCACGACATAATCGTAGCGAATTTGGTGGATTTCCTCCATCGCTTGCAGCGCATGGCGCACCACTGCGACTTTTCCGCTCGTGTCATTCGCCAGTTCCTGCGGTCTTGCAAAAGGTACATCAGCACCATAGTTGCGGGCCGCTTCCATAATTTCTGAGCTGTCTGTCGACACAATCAGGTTCGTATACTGTCCCCACTGCTTGGCTGTTTCAATTGTATGGGCCATCAACGGCTTTCCATGAACTATTCTAATATTTTTATTTTTAATTCCCTTGCTGCCGCCGCGGCAGCAGATTGTACATAAGATATTCATTGTTTGCTCCCTCTTACTCAATCCAGCCCATGGTCCTGCAAGCATGATAGATGCCATCGTCCATGATCTCTTTTGTGACAAAATCAGCAGCAGCTTTTAAGCTTGGGACGCCATTCCCCATCGCAATGCCAACTCCTGCTTCCTGAATCATGCGCAGATCATTTTCACCATCGCCAAATGCTGCAATTTCCGAGAGTTCATATCCATGCAGCTTGGCGATCTGACGCATTGCTGTGGCTTTATTGACACCTTTTCCGGTTACTTCGATAGCTCGTTTAAACCGCACAACCGAAGCACCTTGCAAATGTTCGGCAACATATGCCGCTTGTGTTTCCTCGGTATAACAAAGAATATTTAACAAATGTTCATTCTGCCATTTCTTTACTTCCGGCACCATGTGATATAAGTATGCAAATGTTTGGCTGCTTGCTTCCTTCGGATTGCTGTCGAAGCAACATTCCGTTTCGCTCTGCCAGCGTACATCCACTTGATGATTGCGGCAGTATTCCATCACCCAGCTGCTTGCTGCAGATGACATTGCAGTTGTTTCAATGACTTGCTCGCCAATGCGGATCATCGCTCCCCCGCAGGTAATGATGCCGGAAAAAGGAAATGCTTGAATAGAAGCTCGCGCATTTGCCAGTTCCTGCTCACTTCTGCTGGTTGCAATGTAAATCCGATATCCGCGGTCCACCAATTGACTAAGCGCCACTTTTGCGGAAGCAGGAAAATCCTGCAGATCGTGATCAAACAATGTATGATCCACATCAAAAAAAAGTGCTTTGATTTGTTTTTGTTCCATGTTCTACCTCTTACCTCTTTAGTATAGCGAATTTACATGGATAAATCTACTATTCCGGTTGGATAGCACGGTATTGCTTTTTCTTTTTATATAACAATCAAGTATTTTGATTGATTTCCTGCAGCAAAGCCAATGCTTCTTCCAGTAATTTCTGAACCCGCTCGATGATCTTGTTTTCCTGTTGCGGCAGCTTTAAATAGCGCTCCTTGCCAAAGCCGAATGCTTCCTGGTGCGGATATAAGCGATAGATGGTAAGGGGATCCTTGGCATATAGTTTCTGATCGGCAAAGCTATATGTATAATAACTTATTCCATTGAACCAGATATGCGGCGGAATAATCCATGTTTCTGTATGATCATGGGGACCGCTGGCATTGCCGGTCATGCCTTCAATCGCCACCGCCTGATTTCGTGTCACTTTTTCATTTACTTTCACCAAAAAGCGATCGCAATGCGCATGCTTGGTCAAGAGAACACTGCCATCTTCCATCAAACCGCCATGGGCAAGGACAATCGTTTTGCTTCCGGTACCATCATTTTCCGTGAGGTAGATGCATTTGCCGTCAGCTGGCGCAACAATCGTCTCTTTGCCGTTGTTCGCTCCCATTAAATCAATTCCATAATGAAAATCCGATACTGTTTTGCCATTTTGGGTATATGTCCGCTTTCCATACAAACAATTCTGATTAGCCAGTTGCACTGCATTCATCGGAAACTGCGGATATTGCATAAAGGTGCTCATTGTTCGATCCCCAGTATTTCTTCTTCCTCTTCCGGCTGCAATTCCTTTCGCGTTTTTGGTCTATAATTCAAAATTGTCTGAGCTTTTAATCCTTGGTAAATTGATGGAGCACCAATAAACGACAACAAAGCTACCCAGCAAGAGCGGAATAAAAGAGTCGGTGTAATCTGATCTAGAGCAGTCAAATTGGCATAAAATGTCAGATAAAACGGAATTCCGATACATACACATACAACTGCATTTGCGATCCAAATACTCAAATCACTTTTAATCATAGGTATTTGCTTGACGCGCTGCATCATGGCCATGACAAATACAGATAAGCCGCTGCTGGCAATAAGCACTTCTTGCAATGCTTTCGGCAATAATTCTTCCAAATGAATCCCTCCTTCATTCTATGATATGACAAGCGAACGGCCTTTCAGTATCCAATCGCACAGAAACACAGAAGAAAACTGATTCCATAAAGCAATGCAACCAGCACCCCTATCAAAGAAGGTTGTAGAATAACTTGCTGCATGTACTTGAATTTGCTATATTTATCTTGATTAACCATGACTAAAGTTAAACGAAGCAAACTTACATCTCGATCAACTTAACAAACACACTCATCCGCTTTGAAAAAACAGGAGAACTCTATGGATAAAAGCTCATTGATTCAGAATTTTTGGCAAGATGCCGCAAAACAGAACGCCGCCAATTTAATATCATATTTTACTTCAGATGCCCAAGTTTGCTGGCACAATACCAATGAATCTTTTACGGCAGCCGAATATATCCGTGCCAACTGCGAATATCCCGGTGCTTGGTCGGCAGAGATCGAACGAATAGAACAGCTGGATACACTTATCATCACGGTAGCACGAGTCTTTCTGACAGATCAAAGTGCATCCTTTCATGCAACTTCCTTTTTCCGTTTTTCCGACTCCAAAATTGTCCGGTTGGATGAGTATTGGGGAGATGATGGCACCGCACCATTGTGGCGGCAAGAAAAAAAGATCGGCAAACCGATCAAGTAGTACACGATAAGTACAGCAAACCTCTATTCCATCAGTTCGCCGTGCAGAACAACTCTGCCTTCGTCCGGACATTGAACATCAAATTGTTTCATTCTTTGGGTGCCATAGTCGAGCGTTGCACCATTCTTCAACGCATACAGCATTGGATATGCACAATGCCAAAGTTCATGACACAAAGGCGGGCAAAGATCATCTACAATAAATACATCTCCAGCTTTGCAATATCCGCTTCTGCATCTGCTGCTAACCACCGTAAGCTTTACATTAGCCATTCTGTATCATCCTTTCAAACAAACAAAATTTGTTTTGTTGTTATTTTAACATATTTGTCAAGCAATAGTTACCCATAATCCTACCAAACAAAAAACTGATCCTTGGACCAGTTTGAGTACTGCTATCGCTTGAGCATCATTTACTATTCTGCATAGAAAAACGTAAAACTAAGTCTTTCAAGCTTGAACCTTTCATAATTGTTAATGGCTTCATCTTCAATTGTCCAGGAATCCGTTATTTTCAAAAACATGCCTTCTTCAACGTAAGTGACCTCATATAAGCGAGTCTTTTGAATTCCTTGATCCGTATATATATACTCATAGGTATCTGCATACTCCTTATCCATTGATAAATCATGAATCTCGAATATCGTCGGAATCTCAACGAAATGATTTGTAAGCAATTGATTAAAGGCATCAACTGAAACTTCGCTTTTCGGCAGCATGAATTTACCAGTGTATAACGTTAGGGTGTTTGCTTCCGGCAAATACTTTTTATAATCAGAAAACGAAGCTTTAACATCTTGGTCAATTACCTCATAGCATTTCGAATGAGCACCCGCCATATAATCAAAACCTTCCCATATCTTGCAAGAAGTAGTTTTCGTGCATATTACAAGCAAATCATCTTCTTTGCCTTGGTAGTAGAACTGATTCTCTTTCACATTATCTCTAAAAATGGGTAAAGCTAAAAAGTCATACTGCATACTTTCCTTAGAACATCCGTTCAAGAAAGAAAATATGCTGATAATTATTATTTTTTTTGCTTTTCCAATCAATTGCTTCATTGTCTACCCCCAGCTTTCTATTACAAATATATCATATATTCATGAATATATAGTATGTTATTTCAGAAAAAAACTGATCCTTAGACCAGTTCTTATAGATTATCGAAACGACGATTGCGAACAGATGTATCTTTGCCGCTCTTCTCATTGCGACGTCCTCTGCCGCCATCACGGTCAAAGTCACGTTCACTTTGGCGTGGCTTCTCACTGGAACGGCGGGAAGAAGAACCTGATGCTTTCTTTCCTTTGTTTCCAAACAAGTTTGAGAAATCAATTGGAGCATCTTTTTCTTTGCCTTTTCTTGGCGCCCGTTCTTTGCTGCCTCTGTCTTTGCTGTCTTTGCGTTCTTTGAATTCTTTCTCTCTTGGTTTGCGGTCACGATCACCAAAGCTACGTTCTTTGCGATCTCTGCCTTCACCACGGTTGCCTTCCCGGCGACCATCTTCTCTGCGGCTTCTTTCTTTTTTGCGGCCTTCTGTCTGCTCAGCCCAATGTTCTTCCAGTTTGGTGCTCAATTCCAGTGTTTTGCCACCGAATTCCACTGTTTGGGAGATCACTAACAATTGCTTTGCAAAACGTTCCGGTACTTCCACATAAGAATATGGACCATAGATTTCAATGGAACCGAAGTTTTTACCGGACACACCGCTCTCTCCTGCCAGAACACGAATAATTGTTCCCGGAGAAACACGATGATCATTTCCTAAGTTCAAGAAAATTCTTTGGAATCCTTCTTGCACCGGTGCTTCCATAGAATCAGATTTGCTTTCGGTGCTATTTGGAAAACGTTCTTTTACCAACAAGGCAAACAAGACACGATTCACTTCTTCGCTGCTCATTTGCGTTGCATTCATCAATTCCGGCAAATACGTATTGACAAGATCACTGTTTGCATCAAATTCCCTGATTTGAGCAAACAATACCTCCATGCGCTTCCGCTCAATTTCTTTCACAGTCGGAATTTTCACCGGAATCAACGGTGTTTTCGTCAAACGCTCTATAAAACGAAGTTTATGTTTTTGGCGGTTTGTTGCCAAGATATAAGAAACCCCTTCTCTGCCCGCACGGCCGGTACGACCAATACGATGCACATAATATGCCTCATCCTGCGGTACATCAAAGTTGATAACTGCATCGATATCATCGACGTCAATTCCACGCGCTGCTACGTCCGTTGCAATCAGGACATCCAATTGTCCTTTGCGGAACAAGTTCATTACAAAATCACGTTCTTTTTGTTTCAAATCTCCATGCAACGCTTTTACACGGTAGCCATGGATATGCAGATACTCTGCAACTTCATCAACCCGTTTTTTCGTGTTGCAGAAAATCAAGGAAAGTTTATACGTATTTGCATCAATCAATCTGGAGACAACCTCAAACTTGTTGGATTCACTCGTCTCAATCACACATTGCTTGATGGTTTTAACAGTCACTTCTTGATTGCGCACGTTAATTGTGATTGGATCATTTTGATAAGTCTTGGCAATTTGCATCAATTCTTGCGGGAACGTTGCGGAGAACAAAACCATTTGTTTCGTTTCCGGAACATCTTGCAGGATGGTATCAATATCTTCCTGGAATCCCATGTTCAACATTTCATCGGCTTCATCCAAAACAACCATATCAATATTGTCTAAACGCAATGTTTTACGACGCATATGGTCCATGATACGTCCTGGGGTACCGACTACAATTTGCGGTCTTTTCTTCAATGCAAGAATTTGTTTTTCGATTGATTCGCCGCCATATACCGTCAGCATGCGAACACCTTCTTCAAACGCGCAGAATTTGCGCAATTCATTGGTAATTTGCAGTGCCAATTCACGCGTCGGGCTTAACACCAATACTTGTACTTTGTCACTGTTTTTGTCTATTTTTTCTAGAATAGGCAACCCAAATGCCAATGTTTTTCCAGTCCCTGTCTGGGCTAGACCAATGACATCACGGCCTTCTAAAATAAAAGGAATTGATTGTGCTTGAATTGGTGTTGCATATTCAAATCCAAGCTCATCAAGTGCCTTACGGATGTTTTCTGATACTTCTAATTCATTAAATTTTAATTGTTCCATCGAATACTCTTTTCTATTTAACACATTTTATTATATTACAACAAACAAAACCCAAAAGCAAGAACAATTTTCAGAAGTGTTCACTCTGCCTTTGGGATTAGTATGTGCTTTTTTTGCTGCCTTTACCGCAGAAAGAAAATCTCTTCATCCAGATATTACAGTTGAATCACCAAATTCGCTTCACCTGCTTTGGGATGGGCTGCCGTCAATGCAATCGTTGTTCCGCTTTGGCTTTCTACATAAAATGTCATTAGTTTGCTTTGCGATTCATGATTGCTTGTCGTAATGCCGTGGTAAGAGTATGCGGAATTTGCTTGTCCATATCCTGCCAATCCGCTGACTTGTTCTTCTTTTACCGCCAAACCATTCACATGACAGCTGATATTGATCGGTTGTGCTGCTTGCACACTGCGAGCTTCCTCGCAGAGGTAGGTAGGCAAATAGCCAACATTGCTTAATTTCGCTTTTACTTCAAATACCGTATCCCCAAGTGCCGTAACTTGAATCAACTCCCATTCCAGCTTCGGAAGCACAAGGGCATTGCGCAAGCAGAAGCGGGTTGTTTTTTCCACTTCTTGTTTCAAAAATGGCAGCGGACAGTTTTGCTGGGTGTATTTATATTCATAGCCGCCAACCTCAACAATGTGACCCTTTAGCTGCGGGTGTTCGATGCGCGTCCACGGCTTAATTGCATCGGTTCCCACATTTGTCTCAATCCACGCCAGTTCCTTGGCATAGTCAGCTTCATATTCTTCATCCGTTTTCTTGGAAGGCCAAACTTGTTCCACCCCGGCACGGCGCTGCATATCCCATAGTTCAACCGTATATGCCGGAATTCCTTGGGTATGATAGCACCAATCATCAAATGCTCCTGAAGAATAAAATTCCTGATCTGGCATAAAGCCATCAAAGATGTTAACCACCGGATATCCCATTTCTGCCGTTGCCAGCTTCCCGATTTCCCGGTACATCTTCATATCTGCCTTGTGACCGGCTTTTTCCGGCTTTGTTCCCGGCGGAAACAAAATGATGCCGCCCGAAGTATGCATGGTGGAAACGAAGCAAATATTGGAATGCGCCAGTACAAAATCAGCGACCGCTTTGGTTTCCGGATTGCTTAACGGGTATGGACCTGCACCGGGCTGCCTGCTCTCCACAAACCATCCGAACGGATAGTTGCGATTGAAATCCAAGCCCCATTGCGGTTTGCCCGGCTGAATACTTTCTCCTTCATAGCCAATCAGGATTCCTTCATCATATATTTCATAAAAGTTTCCCACCTGATCATCCGGCGATCGCTTCACCATAATGCGCGGATCAGTGCTGCTTTCTTTCCATGATCCAGTTTTAGATTGAATGCGCATCTTGCGAATTACGCCATCTCCATCCAAATCTTCCATATATACTGCCTGCTTGGGGGCAGGATATGGATATGCTTTATTAACCGAACGCAAATAGTACGGTGTTTTCAGATATGTTTCTGCCCCATCGGGAGAAATGCGCGGAATGATATATAATACTATTGTTTGGAGAAGTGTCTGTATTTCCGGTGCTTGGTGGTTGGTCAATACATAGTCAAGCAAATGCATCGACGCCATAGATCCGGTTACTTCTCCGGCATGGTGATTGCCATCCACATAAAAGGCTGGCTTTTTACTTGCCTCAGAAGAGGAGTGGGTAATTTCGACGGCCCATACATCACGTCCTTCGGATGTCTTCGTCAAGGAAGTGAGGGTCATCAGCTGCGAATACTGCTTTTGCAGCTGGTGCAATCCTGCCGTGAGTTCTTCATAATCAAAATAATGATCATATTGCAATGTTGTGTTCATCATACTCCTCCTATAACACTTTGCTTAAAAAGGCAATGGTCCGCGGGTGTGTCGGATGATCAAATAATTGCTCCGGGGTCCCTTGTTCCACAATCATGCCTTCATCCATAAACAAAACCCGATCCGAGATATGGCGGGCAAAGGCCATCTCATGGGTTACAATCACAATGGTCATTCCGCTGGTTGCCAGATCCTGAATAACCGACAATACTTCTTTCACCATTTCCGGATCTAAAGCACTGGTTGGCTCGTCAAACAGCAGCACTTCCGGCTCCATCGCCATTGCCCGCACGATTGCCAGCCGCTGCTTCTGCCCGCCGGATAATCTTCTTGGATATTCATCCTTCTTGTCCAGCAAGCCTACCTTCTCCAAGAGAGCACAAGCTTTTGCTTCTGCTTCTTGCTTGCTTATCTTCTTTTCCAAAATCGGCGTGATAGTGATATTCTCTAAAACGGTCAGATGGGGGAACACATGGAAGTGCTGAAACACCATCCCCATTTTCTGCCGGTATTGATTCAATTTTGTTTGCGCAGTCAATTCAACTCCATCAAACCAGATGCGACCTGCTGTTGGCCGTTCCAGCAGATTCAAACAACGTAAGAAGGTACTTTTGCCGCTTCCGCTAGGGCCGATGATCGAAACTACTTCTCCCCGTTTGATTTCTTCATGAATTCCTTTTAAAACATGCAATTGCTGGAAGCTTTTTTCCAGCTGTTCCACTTTAATCACTGATCATCATCCTTCCTTCGAAATAACCAATAAGCTTGGACAATGTAAATGTCACGACAAAGTAAATCATCCCCACGACAATTAACGGTTCAATCGTCATAAACATAGAGCCATTCAACTCTTTCGACTTCGTCATCAAATCCCCGATAAAGAAGGCTGAAGCAAGCGAGGTTTCCTTCACTACCATGATGAATTCATTGCCAAGTGCCGGCAGAATATTCTTGATGGCTTGCGGAAGCAGGATGCGCAGCAGAATATTGATTTCGCTCATCCCTAAACTGACAGCAGCTTCCCGCTGGCCTTTGTCAACAGCTTGCATCCCTGAGCGAATGATCTCAGCAACATACGCACTGCTGTTCACCACCAGCGCAATGACAATGCAAGTTGTTTTGGACAGTTCCAGCTGCAAGACATCAGGCAGCAGATAATAGAAGAAATAGAGTTGCAGCAGCAATGGCGTTCCCCGAATCAATTCCACATAGGTTGCTACCGCAAATTGCACCAGTTTGGATTTCGTTGTTTTTAAAACAGCAATCAATGCACCGATGATGGTTCCCAGCAGCACGGTAATGCCAGCCAAAGCCAGCGTTACCCCTAAGCCGGAAAGAAACAATGGCCATTTATCCACGAGGCGCAATAAGTTGCGGATCATTCCCCAGCCCCCAATTTAGCTGCATATGCTGTATATTCTTCTTCCCACTCGGCATACAAGCCTTGGTCAACTACTTCCTTGATAATTTCATTGATTTTTTCCAGCAATGCTACTTCGCCTTTGGTAATTCCGATTACGGTGCCTGAGTTGTCATCAACCACGAATTTGGCTTCCGCCATCACTAAATTTTCATATGAGATTGCAAATTGCTCACCCGTTTTACAAGTGGTAGCGAGCGCATCAATTTTATTCGTCTGAAGCATCAAGATGCCATCCTGCAAACTCGAAATCAATTCCAGCTTGACATCCGGGATTTGCGCAGTCGTATAATCCAGCTGCAAAGATGCATTTTGCGCTGCTACTTTCTTTCCTTGAAATGCTTCTAGTGTCAGATACTGGGCTGCTTGTTCCGCCGGGACTAAAAGGCCATGGCAGTTTTCATCAGAAATATTGTAGGGATCGGAAAGTTCCATTGTTTCCGCACGATCTTTCTTGTACCCTAATCCGGAAATTGCCAAGTCCGCTCTTTTTTGCGTAATGCTGGCTAACACATTGTCGAAATCCATTGCCTCAATCTTCAAGGTTACGCCAAGTTTCTCTGCAATATACTTAGCAAGCTCGATGTCCGCTCCAACATATTTGTCCTGACCGCTCTTGTTTGAATCAATAAATTCATATGGTGCAAAATCGGGACTAGTGACTACCACCAGTTCTTTCTTTTTCAAGATCGTATCCAAACGTTTGTTAACAGTGTTTTCTTTTGAACACGCAGCTGTGAAGACCAGTAAAATGGCCAGTATCATTCCTTTTAATTTCATCTTTCGTTCCTCTTTTCTGATTGTAATTCACTTCTATTCTCATCAGATACTCCCATCGTCGTTTCCGATGCCGATGTCTTACAACTTGCATACTGCCACCTCCTGACAAAAAAACGCCGCCTCAAGAATTTCTTCTAGAGACGACGGATCGCGGTACCACCCTAGTTGCCTGACAATAGCCAGACCCCTCAATGCCGATAACGGAGCAACCCGTTTTGTTATACTTAGTTCCAACAAAATTCTCGCAAATGCGGTTTCGGATGCAAGGTACCACTGGGCTTCCACTCTGTCCCAATTCGCTTTTGGTATCACATCGTACTTGTTTTGGTCATCGAATATTGATGTTATTCTAATGAAACAATTTGAAATTGTCAATAACTTTTCAGAAAATAATAAATGAAAATTGTTTCAATGATAGAAATACCATACCAGCAAGATCTGCATCAACACAATGACAGGCACACCTACCGCGAATTTCGGCTTCTTTGTTTTATGGTGAAACTGCTTCATTCCCCAATATACGCCTAACGATCCGCCAACCATGGCAATGCCGATCAGCAGCTGCTCGGAAAGGCGATATGCATTGCGCTTGGCTCGACCTTTGTCCACCCCCATGGCAATGTAGCCAGCCAGATTCAAAACAACCAAATACCCTGCTTCCAGCATCTCTTATCCTCCTTGGCGCAGCAGCCATTCATAGCTGCGCAATTCTTTCTGATATTCTTTATATTGCGGCATTACCTTGCTCATGCCGGAGTGAAACCCTTGTTGATGGTCAGGATAATAGAAATGCATCAATTCATGAATCACCACATAATCGATTAGTGGAATCGGCACATACAGCAAGCATGCATTGAGCATAATCTCACTTTCCCGGTATTTGCAGGAACCCCACTTTGACTTCAGTTTCTTTATTACCAGCCGCGGCTTTTTCAGCTTCGGAAAGTACTGCATGCACCACTCCAGCCGCTCCGCTAAAATCCGTTTGACCAGCGCTGACAGATGTTGATTTAAAACATAACTTCGTTTGGTATCAGGGCGGTGCGTCACAATCATCTGGTCATCCTTTGTTTCCACATGATTGGCAGTCCCGGTCTGATAGATCAGCCGATATTCTTTTCCCAAAATATAGAGCGCATCCGCTGCCAGCTGCTGTTTATCCTGTTGCTTGGCAATCTGCTTTCGAATCCAATCCTGCTGCTTGGCGACAAACGCTTCAATCTCTGCCTGCTTGATTTGCGGATTGGCACGCACCAAAATAGTGCCAGCATCCAGCAGCCGCAGATTCATATGTTTCATATTGCTTCGGTATTCCACTTTGATCTTCATGCTATCACCAAGTCGTATCATAGCACGATTTCTGCTAACAAGCAAAAGCAGGTACACACTAACAAGGAAAAGGAGCGAATGATATGAACCAATTCACATATGTTGTGACTGGAGCAGCCAGCGGCATCGGAAGATGCACAGCCAAAACTCTTGCCAAGGCACAGCACCATCTGATTTTAATCGATATCCAAAAAGAGGCACTGCAAGATACCTGTCAAGAACTGCAGGAGCTGGATCCTCATAAAGAGCTGACACTGACACCATTGTGCTGTGATTTAAGCAAGCCGGAAGAACTCTTTCAGCTGCAGGAAACACTGACAAAAATTGACTGCCTGACAGGGGTGATTCACAGTGCCGGCTTGCTAGGCGAATATGCACGCTGCCATGAACTGCCGCTTGCCCAGTTTGATCTGGTGATGAAGCATCAATTTTACAGTGCGTACTATACTGCTCATGCCTGCTTGCCGAAGTTCTGTGAGAACAAAGGTGGCAGCATGGTCTTTGTCGGCGGTGTCGGCGGGCTGGTCGCGCTTGCTCATCTTCCTGCCTATACAGCAGCATTGCATGCCGTCAGCGGGCTTGTGAAAGCACTGGCGCTCGATTATGGCAAAGACAATATACGTGTCAACGGTGTGTTGCCGGCTGCTACGCATACACCGATGTATAAGAAAGCACAAGGCAATCACCCGCAGCTCTCACGCAGCGGTTCACTGACGAAAACAGCAGTTCCGCTCAGCAAAATTGCTTCAGCAAAAGAGGTTAGCGATGTCATTGTGTTTTTGCTGAGCGAGCAAGCATCGCATATCAGCGGTGCCCTTCTGCCGATTGACGGCGGCTTCACCACCTATTGATTCTGCTTTCTGTTGTGCTATAATGGCAACGGTGATCTTATGATGCAATGCCCGAAATGTGCACAACCCCTAGTCAGACAAGACAAGCAATATCGCTGCGTAAACAAACATTCTTTTGATATTGCCAAAGAAGGGTATGTCAATCTTTTATTAAAAAACAGCGCCAATCATGGCGACAACAAGCAGATGGTAGCCGCCCGGACGCAGTTTCTCCAAAAAGGCTATTACCAGCCTTTGGCATCGAAATTGCAAGAGCTAATTAAACAATATCAGCCTGCTGTTTCCGCAATCGCTGATTTGGGATGCGGACAAGGATATTACACGAATCAATTTCAGAAGGCCTTTCCTGATGCGAGCCTTTGGGGTACCGATATCTCCAAGGAGGCCATTGCCAGTGCCGCCAAGCAAAACAAGAATATTCAATACCTGGTAGCCAGCAATGCAGCTGTTCCGCTTGCTTCCGGCAGTGTTGATGTGGCACTATGCTTATTTTCTTTTCAGGATTTTACGGAAACACTCCGCATTCTGCGGCCAAACGGCATTTTAATCGTGGTAAGTCCGCATACCCATCATTTATGGGAGCTGAAACAAACACTTTATGATACCCCTTATCTCAATGAACTGAAACAAGCAGAACACCCTTCCTTTGCAATCTTAGCAGAAGAGTGCCTGACTTACCCCCTTACGCTTGCCTCTAATGATGCCATCCGTGAATTATTTTCCATGACTCCCTATTTCTATAAAACCAGTCCGCAAGATCATGCGAAATTAAACAGCATCGATACCTTAGCGGTACATGCCAGCTTTCATATTGCAATCTATCAAGCGAATAAATAACACCCAGTCTTTATTCACAAAAAAAAGAGCAGCCGGATCTTTCATAAGATACTGTGCTGCTCTTTGCTTTATTTTATGCGTGGCGTTTCAGTTTAAATTGACTCGCCAAATGGCTCAGCAATTTGGCCTGTGCCGACAACTCTTCACTTGCTGCTGCGCTTTCCTCAGCAGTTGCGGAGTTGGTTTGAACAACTGCCGAAATTTGATCTACGCTTTTCGTAATATGTGCGATTGATTCCGTCTGCTCCTGGGATGCCATTTGTATTTGCTGCACTCCTTGGGCAATCTCCCGGGCATCAACCAAAACACTGCTTAATACTCTGACCATGGTATCTGTCAGCGATCTGCCCGTTCCGACAGACTGCACAGAAACATCGATCAGCTCAGCAGTCGTTTGCGCAGCCTGTGCACTCTTTGCTGCCAAGTTGCGAACTTCGTCTGCTACTACCGCGAAGCCTTTTCCCGCTTCTCCGGCCCTAGCCGCTTCGACAGCAGCATTTAGTGCCAAGATATTGGTTTGGAAGGCAATATCTTCAATTGTTTTATTGATTTTAATGATTTCTTCCGAGTTTCTTTGAATCTCATTCATCGCTTCTGTCAAAGAGCGCATTTGCTGCTCGCTGGCATCCAAACTTGTTCCCATTGCTTTTGCTTTGGTATTGAATACACGAGCATTTTCAGCAGTATATTCAATCTTGGAGACGATGGCATCTACCGCATATGATAAGCTTTCAATTGCCGAGCTTTGTTCAACTGCACCTTCTGACAACAATTGAGAACTGTTCGCAACATGATCGGCCCCCATCGATACTTGCAACGAAGTTTCCGACAATTGTCCGAGGGTATCGGAAATTTGCGTGGTGAATTCCGCAATCGAATGGCCGATATCCGTGAAATCACCGATGTATTGCTGCAGCGGCAAGTCAAAATTGCCATCTTCCATTTGCTTCATGGAATGACCGATGCGTGTAATGTATTCTGATAAAGTTGCAAGCGACATCCGCATGCTATCTGCCAGCATCCCCAATTCATTCTTCGATTCATAGGATAGTTGGATCTTCAAGTTTCCTTGCGATAACTCTTTCATTCCGGTTTCCAGTTCTTTAACCGGAAGCAGAATTTTCTTGCGAATTACACTGATAATAACAGCAATAGAAAGCAAATTGAGCAGCATCGATACGACGCTGACAATCTTCAATGTAACAATCCCTTGAGCAGAATAGGTTTCTGCCTGCGTAACTGCCGCATTGCTTTTATTGAACAGCTCCTCGCTGTTTGCAAGCAACATGGCGCTAGATGACTCGTTGCTCATGAGTGGAAGAACCTGTTCTTTCCAGTAAGTGCGGATCTCTTTCATCTGGGCAACCAGCTTCATATCTCTTGGTTTCGGCAAACCAAGCTCCGGATTGCCGCTAACAATGCCATTCATGGCTGCTTCCACTTTCGCTACTTGGTCGCCTGTCGGCTGCTCCAGCAAATGCAGCTTAACTACGCGTTGTGTTGCCCCGCGGACAACTCCCACATAATTCACAATTTTCCCATTGCTTTGGTTTTGATCCAGAAAATAAAACATAAGACCCGTGCTGAAAGAACTTAGTAAAACAAGACAACCCATGATAATATAGATCATTCTTTTTATGCTCATATGCATTCTCCCTATTCTTAGATGCTGATTTTCCTGTCAGGTTGTTAACAAATCCCTTTCTTTGCAGACTTAATTCATCAGCTATGCTCTACCATTCTAAGTATAAAATAGTTACAAGTCAAACTAAATGCAATCGCATTTCATTACTTCAAAAAATAAACCGGAAACAGTTTCAATCTGTTCCGGTTTATTGTCGATTAGTTGTCTTTTTTCTTTGTTTCTTTCACTTTTTCTTGTGACGAATTCCCTTTGTTCGCGTTTTCATTTTTCGCATTGGGGTTATCCGTTTTATCCTTTTTTTCTTCTTTCAGGTTTTCTGTTTGTTGTTTCTCTTCCTCTTTCAAATCCTCTTTTTTCTGCTTCTCTTCTTCTTTTGCCAGCTGCTCATCCTTCTTCTCTTCTGCACGTTCAGCTTTCACTTCTTCTTTTTCTGCTTCTTTGTCATTTTTGCTGTCAGGATGTTTATCATCATCTTCTTGGGTGTTTTTTGGATCCTCTTGTAATTCTTGTCGATTGCTTTTAATTTCCTTCATAATTTCTTTTACAGGACGATCTAACCAATCTGATAGTTTTATCTGATTAGGATCACTCGAACTATTGTGAAGTTTCTCAATCAAGTTGAGCTTTCCAGGGGTAATCCCTAACTCTCTAGCTTCTTTTACACGTTCTAATCCGACAGAATATGTTTCAATTGCTACCAAATCCTCGTTGACAACCGTTTTAAGTTTATTCTCAAGTGTTTTAACCAATTGCTCCCGATAGTTTTGATTTTGCGATGCTGCAGCAACTACTATGCCTCCATCACTATCCGTCTTTAAATAACCGTCTTGTGAAAGTTGCTTGATTGTCTTTTCAATCGCATCCTGTATATTCAAATTTTTTAACGATTTCTTCTCTAATTCACTCACTATTGCTTTGCCATCTTCGTTCAATCCATCTACATCCAATACATACTGAAATCGATTTAATGAATACTCAATAGCCGGATTTACATCCAGACTTACGTAGGAATACGGCGTGTAATACACATATAATCCTATTCCAATCACAACCGTGGCCGCTGCACCCGCTAACATCGGCATCCATTTCAGCCAATCAAATCGAATCTCTTTCATTTCAATCACCTGTCCTATCACATAGTTTCGATTTATAATCTTCACAATGCTACCATCATCGGACAATATGGCTGCATGTCTTCCTTGTACATCTATAACAACAGATTTCATTTCGCCATCTCCTTTCTGATGAATCGCATGTATTCTGCGAGGCCAGGATAGTCCCCGGACATAATCTCTGCCGCCGCTATTATATATTTTCGATGGCGGTCCAGAATTTTTCGGGGTATCTTTGTAAACTTTTCTAATTGTTTGATTGGCAGCTGCTTGGTTTCCTTCATTTGACTCAATAAAATTGGATTTTGTATGATACAGGCAACAGCTTTCGCACAAGCATCCTTTGTCTTTTCAGCTTTTGGGGAACAGGATGATAAGTCCATCATGCGAAATCCATATTTGCTAAATATTTGATTGGCTTCTTCAATCTCATCACGCAAAGAATATCCTTTTTGCTTGGTCAATGTTTCCGCGACCAGCGCTTGCAATGCCGGCTGCTCTGACTGCTCTTTGGAATTTACTTCAAATATCGTTGGATCAACAGCAATTTCCTGATAATGCCTTCTGATACTTCGAGAGTGGTCAATTAATTTGCGTTCAATGATTAACTTCGCAAAAGAAAAGAACTGTCCGCGTTCCGGGACATATAATTGTACAGCATGTGTAAATGCAAGAAGTGCGATAGACCATTCATCATCTTGCTTCGTAACATAGCGATGTAATGTATCTGCTGCACATTTGAGGATAAATGATTCACTGCATAAAATCAAATCCTCCATAATAGACTCATTTTGCTTCGCAAGAATGATTTTCTCCGCCAATGCCTCCATGCTTTCAACCCCTCACTATGTGCATTATATCTCTTAACTACATCAAACACAAGAATGCATAAGCATACAAAAAAGCAGACCATGCTTTTTTGTCTTTGCCCATATCTGCTTATTTAGGAATTCATATTTACAATTCAATCATACTGCAAATAAACACCAATTATCTCGTTTTGGTCCAAATTTTGCAGAAGAAAAACTCGTGCCATTGATTTCAATGTAACCACCTGGTTTCACCATGGATATATGCAACAGCACGATTTTCCGGCCAGACAACCACAGCCGCCACCAATAATTGCATGTTTTATATTTCGCGATCCTTTTGCGATTTTTCGCCCTTTTTCCGTGGAGCCAGTAGTTTTGTTTCTTACTGCGATTGAGCAATTTTTCCGGACCGCCGAAGTATCTGTCTAAGCATCTGCAATGTCCAGCTCTTCGCCGCCATTTGTAGTTACCAATACAATGTTATCCTTTATGCGATGGCTTTTGTTTATTGTGCTGTTTTACCAATAAAGTCAACCTCATATCGGAATGCACCATATTTTCTTTCATGATCAATGATCACGCCATCGGTGAGTTTGACACACAGCAAGCATGTATGTGGATCTTCTTCATTGGTGTGCCCGTTATCATACCACTCCGCAAAAGCAGCACGCAGTTTTTTCATTATTTCCGCATTTTTCTCATCACGGACCCATCCCAGATTCTCACCGATACCATGACCGGTAAACCAGAACGTGCAGATAGCTACCTTAGGGTTAGCCTCAATATGCTTCATTTTTGTTGAGAGCGCATAAGTGACAGTATAGACTGCCCCATCTTCATAATACCCATTTACAAACCGAACTTCATGACTCTCGCCATTTATAGTCGAGATTGGCCAAAGGTCATCTTTGCCGTGCCTTTCAGCCATGATCTTAATTGCATCATCATATTTACTCATTCTTTATTCCTCCCTTTCATCGCTGTCTTAATCCTATAAAATGAAATAAAACCCATAAAACAGCTGTTTCATGGGCAATCATGAGCGATCTGCCATGTTTAATTTAGCAGATATATTGATTATTATGCTTCGGTCTCTTGCAGTACAATGGATTGAATTACATCACCATTGCGCATTGCTTTCACTGCTTTCATATTATCTGTGACTTTACCAAATACCGTATGTACACCATCCAAATGCGGCTGCGGATCATGAACGATAAAAAACTGGCAGCAGCCTGTATTCTTTCCACGATGCGCCATCGACAAGGATCCCTCTACATGCTTGTGTGGATTGCCTGCGGTTTCGCATGGAATCGTATATCCCAAATCACCGGCTCCAGTCCCCAGCGGACAACCACCTTGAGATACAAAGCGCGGAATTACACGATGAAATGTTTTGCCATCGTAATAGCCTTCCTTGATTAATTTCATGAAGTTTGCAACGGTTTGCGGTGCGTCTTCAGGATATAGTTCGAATGGAATGGCTTCTTGATTGGCCATTGTAATGATACCTTTTACCATATTTAATTCTCCTTTTTACCTTAGTATCATACCTTAATTCGCTCATCATGACAAGAGCCGCAATTGGTTGACCTTGCTACTTTCTAATTCTTGGAAAACAAGGTATAATAAAGCAAAATTGAGGTGATCAAGAATGAAGCATAAAATTCTGGTGGCGGAAGATGAAACAAATTTACGGAAATTGGTCTGCGACTATTTAACCAAAGCAGGATTTGAAGTCATTGGTGCGAAAGACGGCGAAGAAGCACTGGCTTATTTTTATAAAGAGACTTTTTCCCTGATTGTTTTGGATATTATGATGCCAAAGCTTTCAGGTCTTGATGTCTGCAAAGAAATTCGTTCTATCAGCGATGTACCGATTGTGATGCTGACAGCCAAAAATACCGAATACGATGAAATTCAAGGGTTCAATATCGGTGCTGACGAATACATCGGCAAACCATTTTCCCCCGCGATCTTGCTCATCCGCATTAAAACATTGCTGAAACGCAGCGGAGCTTTGTTTGATAATGTGCTTGTCTATCAGGAATTATGCATCTATCAGCGCGAGCGGGAAGTACTGATTGATGGCGAAAAAGTCTTTTTTACCCCTAAGGAATATGATCTTTTGATGTTTTTTATTCAAAACCAAAATCAAGTATTTTCACGGGAGAACTTGCTTACAAGTGTTTGGGGATTCGACTACGCCGGTGATGAACGCACCGTTGACACCCATGTGAAGTGTCTGCGGGCAAAACTTGGCATCTGCGGTGATTTCATTAAAACCATCCGCAAAGTCGGCTATAAATTTGAGGCTATTCATGAGAATTAGTATTCGCACCAAGCTGATGCTGATTATGATCGGTATTATCTCGATCAATTATTTCATGATCATTGCCTTTGGCAGCACCTTCGTAGAAACATATTACCAGTCTTACAAAGAACAGGAATTGATCAATTACGGTACCAGCATCAAAAAAGCTTATACCAGTGAAACACCCTATGACAATACCATCTTATCAGGGGAAAGCCGCAATCTTACATTCTTGATTTTTGATTACAAAGACCGCAAGTCACATATTTCCTACTTTTCTCGTCCTACCCTGCAGGACCGCGAATTCAATGCCAACTACTGGATTTCGGAGTCAATTTCCAATGGTGTTTTCGTTTCTTTGGAATTAAATCCCAATACGCTATTTTCTGTGCAAGACAAAAATCTATCGTATTTGTATATGCTTCTCGATGAAAATACTTACTTGTTTATCTCTACCCCGCTGGATTATATCTCTGCAACAGCGGATCTCTCCTTGCGGTTCTTTGCATATTTGTCATTGGCCTCCTTGTTGATTGGCTGCGTCTTTATCTTTCTGGTATCAGGCTTAATTGCCAAGCCGATTCTCAAAATCAACAAAGTCACAAAAAAAATTGCCCAGCTGCAATTCGATGAACGCTGCAAGCCAAAAGGAAACGATGAAGTCAGTGACTTGGCTCGCAATGTCAATGTGATGGCAAGTCAAATTGAGCAGAATTTAAACCTTCTGATCGAAAAAAATGAACTTCTTCTGAAGGATTTGAACCGCGAAGAAGAAACGAGCGAAATGCGCAGACAGTTTATTGCCAATGTATCGCATGACTTCAAAACACCTTTGTCATTAATTCAGGCATACACCGAGGTTTTGAAAGAGACATCCAGCAATGATCAGGATCATCAAACCTATCAAATCATTCTGGATCAAGTAAAACAAATGAATTCCCTTGTCAATCAGTTACTGAGTTTATCACAATTGGAAAGTGGACTGGTCAAGATCGAACTTTCCTTCTTTACGATGAATGAAGTCATTGAAAGCGTCTTGAACAGTCTGCGGATTTTGATGCATGACCATGATATTCATTATGAATTTCATCAAGATGACACCTATATCGTCAGCGGTGATTATCAGAAAATTGTTCAGGTTTTTACCAATTTAGTTGAGAATGCAATCAAATATTCTCCGGAGCATGATGTCATTCATATTTCATTAAAACGTCATTTGGAACGAGTTCGAATTGAGATTCGCAATACAGCGATGCATGATATTACCGAAGAAGAAATCAGTCACTTGTTCGACAGTTTTTATAAGATGGATACTACAAGAAACCTGAATCAAAAAAGCTATGGCTTAGGATTGGCCATCGTAAAAGCCATCATGGAACTCCATGAACAGAATTATGGCTGTTATACGGAAGATGGAGCGATTGTCTTCTTCTTCACACTAGACCGTTATACACTGGAAGAAGATGATACCGATTTCTATGAAGAACTTCCAGATCATTTGGAAATAGGAGAAGCATAATCAGCAGCCGCAAGTTCATTTGCGGCTTTTTTTGTTCAGCTACAAATAAAAAACAGCCTTTTCTAAGACTGTTCAGATTGATGCTATGTTTTGATTTGATAAATGCGGGACTTTTCATTCCAAGGATGATATCCGTCTCCAATATAAGCAAAGCCCAGTCTTTCATAATATCCGATATGATCTGTACACAAATAAACTGTTTCAAATCCCCATTTGCGAGCATCTTCTACAATTACATGCACCAAATGACCGCCTAACCCCTGATTGCGATATCCTGAATCAATATACAATGCACACAACCAAGGATACAAATCCATTCTGCTGATAAAGTCATTGGTAATCAATCCTGCACAGCCAATCAACTGTTCGCTATCATATAATCCATACCATTGCGGCAATGGTGCTGTTGTTTGCAGACAATGATAAAAGCAGTCATCATAAACGGCAGCGCTAGCCTCAGATGCCCAGTGCTGTTTCACATATGCCAGAATTTGCTCTGCCTTGTCGTGATGCTCCCGGATCGAAAGCACTGTTATCGATTGTGCTGTCATTGATATTTTCTGGTCCTTCCAAACCCGATTGTTTTCAAGCCTGTATGGGCCATGACAATTGGTGTGAACCGAAAGAGCGGTACACTGTGACCAAGCCGTTGTTCAAATTCTGCTTTCAGTTCCTGACATTCCTCTTGATCTACTTGAATCATAAACCAATAATACTGATCTGCTTGATCTACCTGCAAAACATGGTGCATCGCTTCTTGATATGCTTTGCGAAGTGTCCGCACTTTGCTATGCAAATCAACTTTCCCATGCTCAATCTTCAAAATTGGCTGAATCTTCAAAAGATTGGCTACAGCAGCAGCCGTCGGCGTAATTCTTCCGCCACGTTTTAATTGATCCACATTTTCCGGAACAATAATTGCATAAGTATCTTCATAATTCGCTTCTAACACATCGCGAATTTCATTCGCCTTTTTTCCTTCATCCACCATTCTGACTGCTTCCAGACATACATAGCGCAGCAATGCTTCTACAGCCTTCGCATCAACAACAACAACTCTTCCATCAAAACTATTCGCAAGTACACATGCATTTACATAGGATCCGCTCAATGCAGACGAAATGGGAATATATACTATTTTGTCGTATTGTTCCAAATAAGTTTCCCAACGTCCGATCAAATCCCTAGGCAATGGCTGTGCCGTCTTAAATTCATGATATTCTCGCAAATGAGCAACCGCATCATGATAAAAAAGATCGATACCATCCATATATTCTGTACGATCAATGGTGATTGGCATCGGTACTACGGCGATCCCTAATTGATCTGCTTCTTCTTGACTTATCCCACTTGAAGAATCAGTCATGATCTTTATCGTCTCCATCACTTCACTCCTTAACTCCAAGTCATTATAGCACATTTCTGTTCTTTTTCCGCATTATTTCTAATGCATAAAAACGATTTTGGCTATTTCAGCAATCCCCCATTATGAAGTTAACCTTCTACTTTTTCAAAACAAATCATGCAATGAATTGCAATGTACGCTATACTATCTTCAGGTAATTTGCTTTTTATACTGAAAGAGCGGCATTATCCAACATAAAAATAAACAAGCGGCTGCCTAAGTGAAAAAGCAATATGCTATATTGGTAACGAAAGTTAACCAATAGGCAGCGCAATGGTTGCATCAATGAATAACATGGTGACATATGGAAACAATCGCGAACAAGCTAACAATTGAATTAGCAAATATCAGTGATCTTACTGCATTGCAAAGGATCGAACAAGAATGTGATGCTTATTTTTTATTTGATCCGCCTTGTGAGGATAATCATTCGTGCACAATACAGGAATGCTTAGAGAAAGGCGATCTTCCTGCTGGCGGAAAAAAAGAAAACTATTTCTTTTGCAATATACGGCAAAACGATGCCATCATTGGCTTCCTTGCTTATTATCTAGGATATGAGCAGTCTGATACCGCTTATCTTTCTGTTCTATATGTGCAAGAACAATTTCGCAAGCTTGGAATTGGCAGCGAAATTTTAAATATATTGGAGCAAATGCTCAAAGCATCTAACATCAAGCATATCCTTCTTCATGTTTCATTGAGGAATGCTGTGGCACTGTGTTTTTGGGTAAAGCATGGCTACAATCACATCCTTGAAGTAGAATGTACCGGCAATCTGTATCCTGAAAACTTCGGCGGCATAAAACTGCGCAAAACAATATCTTCTTAGATAACACATGATAGTGCTTTCCTTAGGCGAACATGATTCATCGCAACTTCCGGTTCGGCAGTTTGCTCTCACAAATTAGCTGTGCAGCTTGCCGGAACCAGATCGTTTTTCACGTAAGGATTTTTTACAAAATGAATTTTAGGGCTTTACAAAAGGCTTTATTTAAGATACAATAAATCATGCTGATAAAGCATGAGATGGCGGCAGTGGCGAAGTGGTTAACGCACCGGATTGTGGCTCCGGCACTCGAGGGTTCAATCCCCTTTTGTCGCCCCATATGAAGAAAACCTAGGAAATACCTAGGTTTTTTTGTCGTCATTTCATCCATTGAAACAAACTGAATGCTTTTATCCATGGGGTTTTGGATAGAATATTCGCTAACCAGCCCCAAGTTTACCTTCCTCAAATTTCCCCAGCAATTTGCAATCCTTATAAACACCTGCTTCAAGCAAACTGCACCTGTAATGATTCTTTATATAAAATTAATACGCCAGACTAAAACAATAACACTATCCTTATTCCCTTTTTGCTATCATTGCCATGAAAGGCTGGTGGCATCGATGGTTATTTTACTTTTTATCGCAACTCTGGGAATCATGTCACTTGGATATCTTATCATGTATCGCTTAGATAACTTTATAGAAAAAGGCGGCATTGGTGATAGCCCGCAAGGCCGTGCGAATCAAGGTATATTGATTTATGGCGAACCAGAAACAACCGCAAAACTACAGAAAGCCGGCATAAAATGCAGAACGCTCACAACACTGATGTTTCCTGAACAGGATCTATATTCCGCTTTATTTGCTTTGTCTGCGGATGATTCCAGCAATTTAGCTATCTGCCACAGTGCTAGATGCATAGATCCGGGAATCACTATTATTGCCCGCTGCAATATGCCCGAATTCCAAAGTATTTATGAAACAATCGGCACAAGCAAGCTGCTGAATGCAAATGAGAGTCTTGATAGCTTGCTGGCGGAACTCTGGGGGATTGAACAATGAATATAAAACAATGGAGTGCGATGAAAATTCTTGCATTCGGATTTGCCCTGATTATTACAGTGGGAGCAATCCTGCTCAGTCTGCCGATAGCAAGTCACAGCAATACTGGCATTCCTTTTTTAAATGCCTTATTTACATCTGCTTCGGCAACTTGTGTTACAGGACTTGTCGTATATGATACTTGGTCACAATTTTCCTTTTTTGGACAGGTAGTCATCTTACTGCTGATTCAGATCGGGGGCCTTGGATTCATGGCCATTGCAATTCTGTTTTCCCTTGCTGTTGGCAGACGTATCGGACTCCGTGAACGCTCGCTGCTGGCAGAAGCCGTCAGTGCTACTCAGGTTGGCGGTGTTGTTCGGCTGGTCCGCAGAATGCTGATCGGAACTGCTGTGATAGAGAGTATGGGAGCACTGCTTCTGGCGATCCGCTTTATCCCGCTGTTTGGGTTTAAAACCGGACTTTGGCTCGCCATCTTCCATTCTGTTTCGGCGTTTTGCAATGCCGGTTTTGATCTGATGGGGATTCATGCACCATTCTCCTCATTGACTACGCTATATGATGATCCGCTTGTCATCCTGACAATTGCCAGCTTGATCATAATCGGCGGTATTGGCTTTGTGGTATGGGATGATCTGATTTCCAGCCGCTTCCGGTTTCATAAGCTGCGGCTTCATACCAAAACAGTGCTTGTTTCGACAGTTATCCTGCTGCTGCTTGGTACCATTGCCTTTGCATTTCTGGAACATGATGGAGTATTTTATTCTATGAGTATAGAAAACCAGATACTATCCGCCTTTTTCCAATCAGTCTCACCAAGAACAGCCGGCTTCAACAGTATCAATCTTGCCTCTCTTTCTGACGGCAGCAAGTTAGTCACTATGTTTCTGATGTTTGTCGGCGCTGCCCCAGGCGGAACAGGTGGCGGGATTAAAGTCACAACCCTTGCTGTTATTGCTGCAACTGCTGCTGCCTCCCTAAAGGGGCGTGAAGATGTTTGCTTATGGCATTTCCGTGTTGACTTCGAGACAATACGACGTGCCTTCTGCAGTGTAACGATTTACCTGGCGATGGCAATGATCGGACTCCTTGTTCTTTGTATTCAGAAGCAGCCATTTACCGATGCTGCGTTTGAAATATTTTCTGCGATTGGAACAGTTGGACTTTCCACCGGCATCACAGGAACATTAGCCCCGCTGTCCCGCATCGCCATCATTGTGCTGATGTTTGCCGGAAGAGTCGGCAGTTTGACGGTATTCATGGCTGTTGCTAAAACAAATAACAGCATAAAATTAAGAAATCCAACCGGCAAAGTAATTGTCGGTTAATTATGAAAGGATCATAGAATATGAGAACAATGCTTGTCATCGGAGCAGGACGCTTCGGAAAAAATTTAGCAGTAAAGCTGACAGAACTGCATAATGAAGTTATGTTGGTAGACATGAACGAGGAGGCTGTACAAAAATTAGAACCACTCGTCACCCGGGTACAGATCGGCGATTGCATGGATAAAGACGTACTGGCGGAATTAGGTGTCCGAAACTTTGATGTCTGTTTCGTCTGTATCAGCAATCACTTTCAATCCTCCATGGAAATCACCTCTCTTTTAAAGGAACTTGGCGCTCCCTATGTAGTAGCTAAATCCGACCGCGAGATCCATGCGGAATTGCTGAAAAAAATCGGTGCAGATGATGTTGTTTATCCTGAACGGGATATGGCCCAGCGGACCGCTGTCCGTTATTCTTCAAAAGGTGCATTTGATTATATTGAGTTATCACCTGAATATGCTATTATGGAAATAGAAGTGCTTGATGATTGGATTGACAAAAACATCCGCGAACTAAATGTTCGTACACTGCATCGGATCAACGTCATCGGAATCCGCAGCGGGAAAAACATCCTGCCATTTCTCAGTACAGATCATACCTTTCATGCGAAAGAGCATATTATTATTGCTGGTGAACAGAAAGATATATTAAAACTGATCAATAAAAAATAATTGGGCGGAGGTGTCTGTCATGGTGAAAAATTCTGTCAAAACAATCTGTATCTTAAGCTTAGCTACAGCATTATCCATATTAATCGGCTATTTAGGAGTTGGCAATGAAAGTATCATCATGGTATTTCTGCTTAGTGTCTTGTTTACTGCCGTATTTACCAGCAACCGTGGATGGGCAATTGGCGCTGCATTGTTTTGTGCGCTGTTATTCAATTTTTTGTTCACAAACCCGCTCTTTTCCTTTTTCATTTATGGTACAAATGATGTAATGCTGCTGCTTTTTTTCCTGGTAACAGGAATTGTTTCGGGAACAGTCACTTCCCGTTTGCAAAGCGAAATGAAGCTTGCCAGCCAAAATGAGCAAACGGCTAGAATCTTATATCGGATTGCCTCCGGCTTTCTTTCTGCCAGCGGCAAAGAAAGTGTTGTGAAGAAAGCAGAAGATCTTGTTTATCGCTATGCCGGCCTTACTGGTTCGATTCTGCTGGATCAGAAAGATTTGGCGGGATTTGAAATCAGCAGCGGATCCGGACAGCTGGGAACTTTGATCATTCAGGAAAAAGAAATAAATGCACAGCAGCTGTTAATTGTGCAAGCTGTTTGCACTCAGCTTGGAATTGCTTTGGAACGGGAAACGCTTGTTGCCGATCGTGAGAAAATACGGCTGGCAATGGAACGGGAGCAGCAACGCAGCACCTTTCTTCGTTCCGTTGCCCATGATCTTAGAAGTCCGCTGACTGCCCTTTCCGGAGCCGGAAATCTGCTTGCTGATAACTATGATGCATTTACAGATGCTGAACGTAAAAAACTCGCTTCGGACATTTGCGAAGAAATTGTCTGGCTTACAAACCTTGTCGAAAATATCCTCAATATGACTAGAATCAGCGAGCACAGGATTGTTTTATTTAAACAAGAGGAAGTGATTGATGATATCATCGCGGAGGCAGTGAAACATACGGAACGGCTGCTTCGGGAGCGTGATTTTCATGTACAGCTGCCTGAAGCCATCATCACCGCACCTATGGATGGAAAACTCATTGTGCAAGTCCTTATCAATTTGCTGGAAAATGCCGTCCGGCATACCCCGAACGGCAGCAGTATCTCCCTTACAGCGGCAGCAGCAGCAAATAAACTCGTGGTTTCTGTATCCGACACTGGCAATGGCATTCCCGCAGCGATCAAAGATCATTTGTTTGAACGTTTCGTAACACAAGAGAAGAAAATCGTCGACGGACGCCGCGGATTAGGGCTTGGACTTTCTATTTGCAAGGCAATTATTGAAGCCCACGGCGGAGAAATACAAGTAAAAGATAAGAAACCTAACGGTGCAGAATTTGTTTTCACACTGCCTATGGAGGAAACCAATGAATGACAAAAAAACAATTCTAATCATCGAGGATGATCAATATATTTCACACTTTATTACCATATCACTTTCCAAGCAAAACTACGCTACTTTGATTGCTGCTACCGCAGCGGAAGGATTGTTCTTTTTCTCTTCGCACAAACCTGATATTGTTTTGCTGGATCTGGGCCTTCCGGATCGAGATGGCATTGATCTGCTGCGTGAGCTGCGGACAATTTCGGACATACCAATTTTGATTATTTCAGCACGCGGCCAGGAAAAAGAAAAAATTGCTGCATTGGATTTAGGCGCAAATGATTATATTACCAAGCCTTTTTATATGGGTGAATTACTTGCTCGCATCAGGGTTGCAGAACGAATTTTACACAAACTGCAATCCGGTGCAGAAGAAACTACTTTTTCCTGCGACTGGCTAAGCATTGATTACGAAAAGCGGAAAGTATTGGTAGAAGATCATGAAATCCATCTCACTCCCACGGAATATAAGATTCTGCTGCTTTTTATTGCCAACAAAGGAAAGGTGCTTACCTATAATTATATCATTCGGCAAATTTGGGGATATTCAGATGGCGATAGCAAAGGAGTCCGTGTTTTCATGGCAAACCTGCGTCGCAAACTGGAAAAAGACACCGCACATCCACGATTCATTTTAACGGAAGTGGGAGTCGGCTATCGTTTTGCCGACGAGTGATATTCAAAAATGCAAACCATATCACATTGATTGCGTATGCTTTGCATATTGTTATTCTATAGTTTCTGTATGTGTGTCTCTTTGAATTTGTCATATTTCAAACCATATCCGATTACCCGATCCATTGAAAGATGTATAATCCATATAATACACACAGGACGAACGAATATATGTTCAAACAGAAAAGCGTCTAGCAATAGGATAACAAGCGGAACTGCATACGTATGAACAACATTATATGCAATTTTACCAACTTCTTGATTGAATATATAAAATACAATTGAAATATCAGGAACAAACAGCAACGCTAGAAAAAGCCCCCAACTATATCTTGAAATATAATAAACATAAATCATGCAGATAAGCAATGTCAGATGCTCAAGCTGTACGGTTTTTCTCACCATAATATCACCCTTTCCTCTATCATCATTGTACCGTATCACTTTTTTCCTACAATCATTAAAAAATGTCTTATTGTTGGATAAGCAACAAAACTTAGCACTTTGTTGCTGAAATTCTTTTTTTGCTCAACTAAAACGCAATTGCTTTTATGATTCATTGCCTTCAAAATAGTTTATCGATATAATGGATTCAAGAGGAACTAATCATGAACCATAAAATCGATTTAAGAGTTGTAAAAACCAAGAAAAATATCAAGGATAGTTTTATCGCTTTATTAAAATCAAATGATTTTCATGAAATCACTGTTCAGAACATTCTGGATATTGCTCTTATCAACCGAACTACCTTTTACAAGCACTATCACGATAAATATGATCTGGCACATCAATTAGCAGCTGACTATCTAGAAATCTCCAATTCTTATTTGACTGAACGTTTCATAGAAATCACAGATGATGAATTACTACATTTAGTTGAAACCATATATTCACATATCCTCAGTCAGAAGCACTTTATACAGGCTTTGTGGAGCATAAAAACAACTACGATTTATCCATTGTAAATGGTAATATGTTTATGTACAAATAATCGAAAATACAAGTGTCCAAATTTGTACAGATTTCTGTTAGACTATCTCCTGGAGGTGTCATCAGAAATGAATTTACAAGGACAATTATTGATTAT
>JAEWFD010000031.1 GCA_023388995.1 Bacillota bacterium | reverse complement strand
GTTTTCAGTACGTACTTATTCACCTTTCAAAGATCAATGAACTTTCATAAAGTGTTTTAGGGGGCTTCCCCCCACCAAGTAGAAATTTGGAAAATTTCTACTTGACTTCTATATAGTTAGCTCCTTTATTTTATTGTATTGTATCACAAAAAAGACCATTGCTATTCCTAACAATGGTACTTCGTTTAAACATTAAAGCGGAAATGCATAATGTCACCATCTTTTGTGACATATTCTTTTCCTTCCAAACGCATTCTTCCTGCATCTTTAACCCCTTGTTCCGATCCGTATTTTACGAAATCTTCGTAGGAGTATGTTTCAGCACGGATAAATCCTTTCTGGAAATCACTGTGAATGACTCCTGCACATTCAGGAGCAAGCATGCCATTCATGAAAGTCCAAGCACGTACTTCATCTTCTCCAACCGTAAAGAAGGTCGAGAGATTCAGCATGTGATAGGCGCTGCGCACCAGTTGGTCCAGTCCGCTCTCTTTCATTCCCAAATCTTCCAAAAATAACTGCCGATCCTCTTCTTCCAACTGGGCAATTTCATTTTCCATTTTGGCACATACTGCAATAACATCACAATTTTCTTTTTCGGCTAGTTCAAGCAATCGCAAGTACTGGGTATTGGCTGATGGATTTGCAAGGTCATCTTCACCCATATTAGCCACAAAAATAGTTGGCTTCAAAGTCAGCAAATGATACCCCTTGGCAATGATCAGCTCTTCTTTTGTCAGTTCTGCAATTCTTGCAGGCTTCCCTGCATACAACGCATCATATAAAACTTTCAGCACTGCATATTCAGCAGCAGCTTCTTTGTCTTTCGATTGTGCTTTCCGTTCCACTTTAGAGATCCGTTTCTCCACGGTATCCAAGTCAGCAAAGATCAATTCTAATTGAATCGTCTCTGCATCGCGGATCGAATCCACCGATCCTTCAACGTGAGTAATGTCCTCATCTTGGAAACAGCGAACAACATGGCAAATGGCATCTACTTCCCGGATATGAGATAAAAACTGATTGCCTAATCCTTCTCCTTTGGATGCTCCTTTTACCAATCCGGCAATGTCGGTAAATTCAAAGGTTGTGTAAATGGTTTTTTTAGGATGGAAGTAGTCAACTAAATGTTTGATTCTTTCATCGGGTACTTCTACTGTCCCTACATTTGGTTGTATGGTAGCAAAGGGATAATTTGCGGCTTCTACTTGTGAGTTTGTAATGGCATTAAATAAAGTTGATTTCCCGACATTTGGCAAACCAACGATTCCAGCTGTTAGTGGCATGATATCATTCCTTTCAATACTCCTAATAGTTTACTTGATTGTTGGTATTCATGCAACAAAAAGAAAAATTCTCAGCAGGAAAAAAGCACGCTTTTGCCTGCTTATAGTCTGTTTCGCTTACATAACTTAGGCTCGAATGGTTCGGTTATATAAAATATGGATATGTGTTCATTTCAGCAGCTACCCGTTTGCTAAATGATTATGCAGACAAGGTGCTAACGATTAGCACCTTGTTTTAAATATAGTTCCGTTTACTCCACTTCTTCCGAAGTAGTTACTATTTTCTTCAACTTCTTCTCGAAATCCACCCTTGGCATCAATACACTGGTACCACAGCCTAGACATTTGACGCGTATATCGGCACCCATGCGAATAATCTTCCATTGTTTCGATTTCCGGCACGGATGTTCTTTTTTTAATTCTACAATATCATTTAATTTAAATTCAGCCATACTATTCTTGTACTCCTGTATGTGTGCAATACGCACGGTATGTATTTTCCATCAACATGGCAATCGTCATTGGCCCAACTCCTTTGGGAACCGGTGTGATAAACGAGGTTTTCTCAACTACATCTTCAAAGTCAACATCCCCAACGATTGAACCATCTTCCAATCGATTAATGCCAACATCAATGACAATCGCACCTTCTTTGATCCAATGCTTCTTCACTAGTTTAGGCTTCCCCACAGCCACAACAACAACATCTGCCTGCGCGCATTCTTCTTCAATATTTCTAGTCTTGGAATGACAAATTGTAACCGTCATATCCTGATGATCAAGCAGCAATGCTGCTGGTTTTCCTACCAAAATACTTCTGCCGATCACAACAGCTTTTTTCCCGCTAAGGGGTACATCCGTACTCTTCAAAAGCTCAATGACTCCTGCAGGTGTGCAAGGAAGAAGGCCAGCTTGCTTGGAAACCAGCTTTCCTAGATTTACGGGATGCAATCCGTCAACATCCTTATCAGGATCAATATGACGGATGATTTCATCGCTGTCTAAGTGTGGCGGAAGAGGCATCTGAACAAAAATTCCATCTACCAGATTATCTTCATTAAGACGATGAATTTGAGCAATCACTTCATCTTGGGTAACCATTTCATCGTATTCATATAACGCAAAATCCATATGCAATTCCATTGCTTTTTTCCGTTTAGAATTTACATAAATCTTAGAAGCTGGATTGGAACCAATTAACAGCACCGATAAGTTGGGACTACGATGTCCCGCTGCTTGATGAGCAGCGATTTTCTCTTGACACCTCGTTGTAATCTCTTTGCTTAATTGTGTTCCATATAAAATAGTTGCCATGATATCACCTCTAGTTCTATTTTGAACGAATTCATCTTGTTCGTCAATGACAAACAATGTCGTTTCACGATTACTCCTGCTTTTTGGTAATTTTTTAGTATATTTTTGGTTAAGGCAATTGAAAGCGCATCCAGTTCATAGTATGATGATAGCGGAATAACTCCACTATAGAAAGGGTGAAATAATGTTTAGAAAGCTTAAACTTGCACTTGCAGCAATCTCGTTGCTTGCTTTGCCTGTCAGTGCAGCAGAAGTGAAACCTATTTCCGCAGAAGTTTCGGAGAAGGTTACGATTCAACTGGTTCATACCAATGATATGCACGGGAATATCGCTGGCGATGGTCAATTGTTGAATCTGTCTACTTGGTATAAGGAATTCAAGAAGCAAAACCCGAATACGTTATTGATTGATGCTGGGGATGCACTACAAGGAACTGCAGTTGTAAACCGCACCAAAGGCAAATTGATGCAAGATGTGATGAACATTGTCGGTTATGATATCGTAACACTTGGAAACCATGAGTTTGACTTTGGGAAAGAAGCGTTGGATCGCAATGTTAAAAATTATAGTGCAACGCTCATTCAATCCAATATCAAAGATGCGAAAACAAAAAAATATCCATTCAAACGCTATGAAATCAAAGAGTTTGAAGGAGTAAAAGTTGGCTTCTTTGGTTTGGTTGGTATTGATACAGGTGTAAAATCTGATCCTGCTATTATGTCTAATTTCATTATTGAAGATCCAGTTAAGATCGGGAAAGAAATGGTTGCTTTCCTGGAGTCACAAAAAGTTGATGTTATCGTTGCTTTGACCCACATGGGTGTCAGCGATGAAGGTTGGGACAATGCGAAAGATATATCTGAAAGAGTTCCGGGCATCAATGTTATCATCGATGCTCACTCCCATACACCTTGCCCTACAAAAGCATGTTACAATGAAGGTACATCTTTGATCTCACAAAATGAAGGAAATTTCGCAAATGGTGCACGTTACGTCACTATCACTGTTGAAAAAGGAAGAAAGACATTTACCTCTACTCCAATTACAGCAGCTCAATTGAAGAAATTCCCGAAAGATGAAAAAGCAAAAGCGATCTACGATGCTGAATACAAAGAATTTGCTGTTTACGGTGATGAAGTAATCGGTGAAACAACAGTTGAAATGCGTGCTGCTCGTGTTACCCCTTATGACAGCGTTCGCAGCTACGAAAGTGTTGCGGCTAACGTTACTGTAGATGCTTACAAAGCAGCTGCGAAAACAGACTTGGCAGTTGTAAACGGCGGTAATGTGCGTATTACTATTCCTGCCGGAAAAATTACTCGTGCAAACATTCTTCAAATGCATCCATTCTCTAATGAAGTTGCTGTCATGAATATGACCGGAGCTCAAATTATGGAAGTATTCGAATTCTCCGTGTCTAAATTCCCGAACGAAAACGGTGGTTTCTTGCACTTGGCTGGCGGAACATTCAAATTTGATTCCACAAAGCCTGCCGGTTCTCGTATCGTTGAATTCTTAATCAATGGTCAACCACTTGATTTGAAGAAAACATATACAGTAGCAATTCCTGATTTCACTGCTAAAGGCGGCGATGGATACTCCATGCTAGCTGGCAAACCACTTGCCCGCACACTTCCTCGCAATGATGCAGAACTGGTTATGGACTACATTCAAGCACAAAAAACAATTGCTCCTAAAATTGAAGGACGCATTGTTGACGTAGCTCGTAAATAAATTATGAAAGAGCCGTGGTTGATCCACGGTTTTTTATTGATCAAGCAGCTCATCTGCGTATGATTTCGGTTGCGTTATAGTCAAGAACTGTGGATCATTGCAAATAGTCGAATCCCATCGACATCTATTTGCAGTCCATGATATACTGAATAAAATAAGGGGTGTTTTTATGATTCTTGCGATTGCTGAAGCTCCATGCAAAGTCTGATTCCGGACGGAAATTGCATGGAGCAATAACACAATATTGCCGTCCATCAGGCTTTGTAATTTCAAACTAATTATTAAAAGTTGAAGGAGCAAAGTCATGAGAAAACAAACTATATTATCTGATCTCCAGGATTTTCTTATTCTATGGAGCTCGCAAGCTGTTTCCACATTGGGGACCGCTATGACTAATTTCGCACTCATTATTTGGGTGTGTGAGCAAAAAGGTACTGCTTCAAGTATCACTCTGCTTTCTGTATTTTCTTTTTTACCCTCAATTCTGTTTTGTTTCATTGCTGGTACGATTGCTGACCGATGGGATAAAAAGCGTATTATGCTAGCAGCTGACTTCACTGCAGCTATAGGTACGGTAATGGTGCTGGTGCTCTATCTGACATCCTCATTGCAGATTTGGCATCTGTATATTATCAATTTTGTACTCAGTTTCATGAATGCATTTCAAAGCCCTGCTTCTTACGTTGCAACAAGCTTGTTGGTGCCAAAGGAACATTATATCAGAGTTAGTGGGTTGCATGCCCTTTCCAGTTCAATTATTACAATACTTGCCCCGGCCTTGGGAAGTGCAGCATTGGCTTTTGGTGGGCTGAAAACAGTATTGCTAATTGATCTGGCAACTTTTTCAGTTACCTTTTTCATTTTGCTTGTTTATATCAAAATTCCAAACATTGAAAGCAAGGAAGAAAAAGTAAAAGAATCTTTCATCGAAAGCTGTATGGCAGGAATTCATTTTCTGCAGGAACATTCAGCATTGCTGCGCATGATTCTGTTTTTCGCTTTTATAAACTTAATTGCAAAGATGGCCAGTTATGGGATGCTTCCTGCACTGGTGCTCAGCCGTACAGAAAATAACTTAGTGACACTCGGCATGGTTGAGACTGCTGTTGGCATTGGAATATTTGCAGGAAGTATATTTGTTACTTTTATGAAACCTGCGAAAAACCGGGTTCGCATTATCTTTTTTTCTTGCGGCATATCATTTTTGTTAGGCGATGTCGGGCAAAGTTTGACTCGCACTTTACCGCTATGGATCGTAGCAGCGTTTACTGGCAATGTTTTTATGGCCTTTTTAACTGCCAACCTAACAGCCACTATGCGCATCAATGTGCCGATAGAAATGCAAGGACGTGTCTTTTCAGCAAGAGATACCATTCAATACAGTACAATTCCAGTTGGTCTGTTTCTTGGCGGAATTTTGGCAGATCATTTGTTTGAGCCATTCATGGTAACACCATCCCCACTGCAGAAAGTTCTATCCTTATTTTTTGGCAATGGAAAAGGTTCGGGAATCTCTGTGATTTTTTTCATTATTGGAATGATTGGATTTATCGTAAGTTTTATTGCTATGAAAAATCCATTGTATCAAGTTTTAAACAAAGACAGCACTCCAGAATGATACCTAATAAAATTAACTTTACAAAAATGGTTCTTTCACTCTAGTGTGGGTGAACTTAAATCCAAAGAATAGAAGTTACGCTGAAGGAGAGAAAATAATCTCTCCTGTTTTTTTGTCTCGATCATTACTAATGATCATAAGTAGGGTATAATAGTTATAAAAACGATATATACCCTGATGTAGCAACTTCTAGTTTATTAAATCAATATTTTAAACCATTGCTCAAACATAAAATTTATATTTATAGTACAATAAAAATAGAAAGTAGTTATATTGATGTTTATTTTATATAAGTTAGTTATTATATAAGGGAGGAAAAGATGGAAAAACTAAAGCAAAGAAAAATTATTAATTATTTATTACTTACTATTTTAATATTTATACTAGCTAGCTGTACTAACCCTACAAATTACACAAAAAACAATCTCACAAGCTTTTTGACTATTAACGACCGGATCTACTATATCAATACCTACGACAACGGATATCTGTATCAGTTTGACAATAACCAGGCAAAGCTGGTACTTCCAAAAAAAATTCAAACTTTTTTCTATCATGATAATTATCTGTATATAATGATTCCCGATGAACATAATACAGCAGAGTTGTTTAAGACAGATTTAAATGGCAGGAATATGACCACATTGAATCAGAATATCATTCCAATTGCTGAAGAAAATGGATTCATTTATTATGTGATGGATAAAATGCTTTATCAATCCAGTAAGCTGTTTCAAACTGATCAGTCGATTGCTGACTTATCTGACTTTAACTCTATTCATAAAAACATGTTTCTGTTTGACCATGATACATTGTATGTTACCACAAATAACAGTATTGAAAAAATTCAAATTTCTACCCAAGAACGATCTACGTTGGTTCAAGGCGAACTATCAAATTTGATAATGTACAATCAGGATATCTATTATTTAAAGTATGACCGCAATCAAAATGCAAAGCTGCTATATACAATGTCATCCAAAACCGCTGCCGAAACTCAGGTGAGCTCTCATCCAATGGTCAGTTATTGGATCTTGCATAATCAAATATATTTCTCAATGGATTATAGTTCGGAGCAAACATGCAAATTGAATCAGGATGATTCTGCAGATACTTTTGTTTCATTGCCGATAAATCATATGGACTATGACAATGGCTGGATTTACTTTTGTGCCAACAGTCCTCATCGCTATTTATATCGGATCAAGGAGGATGGTTCTGATTTACAGTTACTTCATACAACCAATATCACTAACTTTTCAATTATTGATGATTGGATCTATTACTATAATTATGGATCCTCTACATCAGAGCCTTTCCGCATAAAACTTGACGGAAGTATCATCCAAACATTAGGTTATTCATAATCAATCATCTTTAAATAATTTTGGGACTTAAGAGTTGTGGTTGATCCACGGCTTTTTCTTTTCTATGATATAATATCTATGATAAAGAGGTAACTATATGAAATTTGGAGTTATTGGAACAAACTTTGTATCTGATAGTTTTATGCAAGGAATTGCTGCAGTCCCTGCTTGCGAAGCAATTGCTGTTTGCAGCGGACGAAAAGAAAATGCGATCCGTTTTGCTGAAAAATATCAAATTCCTCATGTATTTGATCATTATGAGCAGATGTATGAGAGCAATCTTTTGGATGCCGTATATATTGCAACACCGAACGCAATGCATTTTGAGCAGGCAAAATATTTCTTAGAAAGACAGATTCCGGTTTTTTGTGAAAAACCAATGGCAGTCAATGGCAGACAAGTAAAAGAACTAATTCAAATCGCAAAGGAACATCATACTTATCTGCATGATGGCATTATGCCTTTGTATTCGCCTAACTTTTCAATTTTGCAAGATTTAATCAAGGACATTGCTCCTATTCGCAGAGCAGTTTTTACTTTTGAAAAATATTCATCACGATATGACGCGTATCTAAATGGACAAAATCCAACAACCTTCAGAAGAGATCTTGCAAATGGAGCTTTCATGGATCTTGGCATTTATACCATTTCTGATGCCGTTGCTTTATTTGGTGCACCTCACAATATCTATGCTTCAGCACAGCTTTTGGATACTGGTGTGGATTGCATCAACAGTGCTATTTTCCAATATGATGGTTTTGATGCAATCATTCAAAACTCCAAAGTAAGCACCTCAATGGCTATGTCCGAAATTCAAGGTGAACGGGGAACCATTCAATTCCATGCCCCTAGCAACTTATTGGCAATGACTCTGACCAAACAAGGGGAAGAAACAAAAACTATTGAAGTTGATTTGCACAATCCCTTCAAGCATCAGCTGGAGGATTTCTATACTAATGTAACAAATGGATCATTGGAATCTGCCAAATGCCCGCATGCATTGACCATTGCTATCCATGAAGTTCTAACAACATGCCGGATGCAATGCAAGATCATTTATCCGCAAGATGAAAGCACTGCTTCTTAGTGAGGCAGTGCTTTTTCACGTGTCCAATTGTCTAATTCTTCCTTTGTCGCAAGTACTTGATGTGTCTCAGAAAGCGTATGCACCATACCTTTCGTATAATCAACGCCCATTTTTTCTTTATCATAAACAAGGGCAATACGCTGTTTCTCTACGATAGGATTAGGATGCGGTATTGCTGACAACAAGGATTTTGTATATGGATGTACCGCATGAGCAAAGATTTCTTCTGTGGTTCCAGTTTCCACGATATGCCCCAAATGCATGACACCAATCCGGTTGCTGATATATTTCACCATTGCCAAATCGTGCGCGATGAATAAGATTGCCGTATTGGTTTCTTCCTGAATATCTTTCATCAGGTTCACAATTTGCGCTTGAATAGAAACATCAAGGGCACTAATCGCTTCATCCGCTATAATCAATTTCGGATTCATAATTAATGCTCTCGCAATTCCGATTCTCTGCCGCTGTCCACCCGAAAATTGGTGCGGGTAGCGATCTGCATGTTCTGCAGACAGACCTACTTTTTCTAAGATGGCATATACCTTTTCCTTCTTTTCTGCTTCTGTTTGACAGAGCTTGTGGATCTCCAGCCCTTGAGCAATAATATCTTCTACTTTTTTGCGAGGATTCAAGCATGCCATTGGGTCTTGGAATATCATCTGCATATGAATCCGCAAATGTTCCCATTCTTTTTTGTTTAGCTGCCCGCCGATTGATTTTCCGTCAAAGATAATTTCTCCGGCAGTCGGCTTCGTCAAACGAATAATGGATCTGCCAGTTGTTGATTTTCCGCTGCCGCTTTCGCCAACCAAGCCGAAAGTTTCTCCTTCATTGATATGAAAGGAAATACCATCTACCGCTTTCGTTGTGTAGTTCTTTTGGATAACAAAATGCTGCTTTAATCCTGTTACTGTAAGCAAAGGAGACTTTTCCATCATACCAGCTCCTTTCTCATGGTTTCGATGCGCCTTTTTAATTCATCGGGCATTTCAATCTTAGGTGCCATTTCATGACAGAGCCAAGATGCTACCCGATGCTGACCACCAACATCAAAGATTGGCGGTTCCATTTCATAGTCTATATTCAGAGCATACGGATTTCTTGGAGCAAATGCATCTCCGGTTACCTTGTGCAGCAAATTGACTGGATTTCCCGGGATCGTATAAAGCCTTTTATTTTTAGTGTCAATATCTGGCATCGATAACAGCAAACCCCAAGTATAGGGATGCCTTGGATCATAGAAAATTTCATTGATACTGCCTTTTTCAATAATTTTACCGGCATACATAACAGCCACATAATCTGCTACTTTGGCCACCACCCCCAAATCATGGGTAATATAAATGACCGAAATGTTTTTCTTTGCCTGAATGTCCTTGATGAGTTCCAAAATTTTGGCTTGAATTGTTACATCCAATGCTGTTGTTGGTTCATCGCAAATTAAAATCTCCGGATCACAGGATAATGCAATTGCAATTACAACCCGCTGGCGCATTCCGCCTGATAACTGATGCGGATATTGCTTCATCCGTTTTTCCGGATGATCAATTCCCACCAATTCCAGCAGCTCAATTGCCTTGCGCCGTGCTTCTTGCTTTGACAGCTTGTCATGTTCGAGCATTCCTTCCATGATCTGCGCTCCAATAGACATCGTTGGATTTAAGCTGGTCATTGGATCTTGGAAGACCATTGCAATCCGCTTTCCGCATATCTGCCGGCGGATTTGCTGTGGACTCAGTTTTACCAAATCGATCTTTTCACGTTTGCCATTTTGATCATATTCAAAGTTAATTTCACCTTGTTCAATCCGGCCATTCTTGCTCAAAATACCCATAATCGCTTTGACAGTTACAGACTTTCCGCTTCCGCTTTCACCAACTATTGCTATGGTTTCTCCTTTAAATAAATCAAGTTTTACACCACGGATGGCATTTACGGTACCATTGTTTGTTTGAAAGGAAATGGTTAAATCCCGTATTGCCAATACTTTTTCTTTTTGTACTTTACCCATTCCATTCACCTACATTTCTCGTTGTTTCGGATCAAATGCATCCCGCAAGCCATCCGCCAAAACATTGAAGCTAAGCATCAATATGGCAAGGACAATTGTTGCGAAAGCTACCATATGCGGCATTATAGTCATAGATTTGTATCCGTCAGATATTAAACTACCCAGTGATGCCATCGGTGCTTGCAGCCCTAGTCCAATAAAGGCTAAGAAGGCCTCTGTGAAGATGGCACTTGGAATTGAAAACATACTCATTGTTATAACCTGTCCCATGATGTTTGGCATAACGTCTTGTACAATAATTTCGTAGGCCGATGCTCCCAGTGTTTTGGAAGCAAGGATATACTCCTGCTCTTTCAGCTTCAACACTTGAGCCCTCACCAATCTGCTCATGCCAATCCATCCGGTAATCATGAGCGCAATCGTAATTGATAATATGCCTGGTTTTAATACTAAAACAAGCAATGTAACGATTACCAAATTAGGAATACCACTCAAGACTTCAATAAAGCGTTGCATATAAAGGTCAGTCCGACCTCCGATATAACCGGAAATCAGTCCATAGATTACACCGATTCCCATATCAATGAGCATAGCAACAAATGCAATATACAAAGAAATGCGCGTTCCAAACCATACTCTGGTCCATAGATCCCGGCCTAATGTATCTGTTCCGAAATAATAATAGACATCTTGCAGTCCCTTTGCCGCATACACATCAATCCCTTTGCGATATCCATTAAAGATACCAAACTGTTCTATAAAAGGAATTCGCGGCGGCAAGCTTGCATGTTCCACAATCATGGATTTATACGTATGAGAGCTGATCATAGGTGCCACAATTGCAAAGCTGATGATAATCACAATACAAATTAACCCTAGAATAGCTCCTTTATTTTGGCTGAATCGCTTCCAGACATCTTTCCAATAGGAATGGTTTTCATAGTGTTCGTGCTTCTGATTTTTATTTTCGGCGTTTGCCAATTCAAAATCAACAGACTTCCATTGTCTTTTTGCTTCCATTTTATCGATCTCCTTTCGTTAAACGAATCCGTGGATCGATAATGCCATACAGGATATCCACAAATAACATCACTACGATATACAGCAAGCTATATACAAATGATACTGCAATAACCACATTATAATCATTCATCTGAATTGCTGTAACCAAGAGTTGCCCTAGTCCTGGCACTGCAAATATTTTCTCAACAACCAGACTCCCTGTCATCAAACCAACAACCAATGGTGCCAAAACTGTTATAACGGGAATAAAGGCGTTTCGCAGTGCATGCTTTACAATGAGTTTCCATTCCTTAATCCCTTTTGCTTGCGCCAAAAGCATAAAATCGGCATTCAGAACTTCAATCATCTCGGATCTGGTAAAGCGGGCAATTGTAGCCATGGTAAACATCGATAAAGCAATAGTCGGAAGAACAGAGGACTGTATTGTTTTAGTGTTGTCATATAAGATGGGAAACCATTCCAACTTGAAGCCAAGAAAGAATGCCAAGCCTAGTGCAAATACATAAGAAGGGACACTAATTCCGACCACCGATATCATGGCAGTAAGAGTATCTAGCCAGGTGCCATGTTTCATAGCGGCAATTACTCCCAGCAGTAAACCAAAAAGTGAACCTAAGGCTACTGCCTGCAAACCAATGCGGATGGATACCATCATTCGTGCTTGCAGCATGGAAGAAACAGCAAGGTTTTTCTGGATTGCATAAGACAATCCAAAATCTCCTTGCAGCATCATTTTAATATAGTTGAAAAAGCGATACCAGAATGGTTTGTCTAATCCATATTTGGCATACAGCAGTAGTCGTTGTGCTTCGGTTAATTTCTCATCATTAAAGGGAGACCCCGGCATAAACTCCAACATCAAAAATAAAACAAACAAGATAACCAGCAATGTTACCACAGATAACATCAGCCGTTTTATAATGTATTTTGCCATAGCTTATCTCCTTTACTATAATACAGCGGCTTTTTGCCGCTGTATTAGTTATTGTTTTTTGGCGCGTTGATAATTGGTAATACCAACAACGTGATATTCAATTCCGGTAACATTCTTTTTAGTCATCAATGCTCCGCCATTTTGGTATACCGGTAAGATTGCAGCATCATCACCCAGCATTGTTGCTTCAGCTTTTTTGAAGCTATCCCAACGTAGTGCGGCATCACTTGCATATTGACCACTTGTACCATCCAATACATATTTGTCATAAACTGTGCTGACATAACGTCCTGTATTGTTGGAGGTGTTTGTTGATAAGAACAAATCAAGATATGTTTGCGGATCCGCATAGTCCGGTCCCCAACGTGTTAAACCGATTTGGTAATCGCCATCACGCATTAACTGCAAGCGTGATTTCTTCGGTTGTGACTTCAAATTCAAGGTTACACCAGGCAAAGTAGTTTCGACTTCTGCCTTGATGAACTCTGCAACCGATTTAGAAGCTTCCGTATCTTCAAACAGCAATTCAAGAGTTACTTTGTCTTTCTTAAGTTCTGTTTTTGCTTGATTCCAATATTCCAATGCTTTTGCTTTATCCATTGCCAAATATGATCCGGCTGTTTCACGGAAGTCTTTGCCATCCGGTCCTGTACTTAATCCTTTTGGAACAATGAATGTTGCAGCAATTGATCCATCTTTCAATACGTTAGCAGCAATTTTATCGCGGTCATATGCTAGACCGATTGCAAAGCGCAAGTTCTTGTTTGCTAGTTCAGGTACCCGATGGTTCAAAGATAGATACCACAAATATCCTTCCAAGCGATTGCTGAATTCTTCGCGGTCTTTGTATAAATCAACCAATTCACCTGTCAGTTTTACTACATCGAAGTTTCCTTGTTCAAATACCATCATTGCCGATTGCGTATCTTGAATCACTTTAAAGTCAATTTTATCTACAGCGATCTTATTAGCATTGTAGAAGGTAGCATTCTTTTCAACAACAAAGTTATTTCCTTGCACCCATTCCGTTAATTTGAATGGTCCATTTGCCAGTAAGTTTTTAGGTGACAAAGAGTATTGATCTCCTTGGCTTGTATAGAACTCTTCATTTAATGGGAAGAAGCTTGGGAAAGCCATCAGACTCAGCAAGAATTCTACAGGCAGGTCAAGTTCCAGTTTCAATGTTTTTTCATCTACCGCAGTTACACCCAGTTCTGATGTAGGAAGCTCACCGCTCAATACCTTAGCAGCATTTTTCAGTTTAATGGTTTCGACAATGAAAGAATATTCACTGGCGGTAACTGGATCTGCCAAACGACGCCATGCGAATACAAAGTCAGCAGCTGTCACCGGTGTTCCATTTTCCCAATTTGCATCTTTGCGAATATGGAATACATATTCTGTTTTATCAGCATTGGTATCGTAAGATTCCGCAAGTTCCGGGATCGCAACACCATTTGCATCCAATTGATATAATCCAACGATTGTTGACGTAATCACCTCAAAAGATAACCCATCTGTTGCAATGTGATGATCCATCGTTGATAAATCTGTATCCTTTGCTAGATTTAATACTTTTTTAACTGGCTCTTCATTGCCTTTTGGACCATCTGCAGGTTTTGCACATCCTGCAAATAGTACTCCAACCAATAGCAGAGTCAGTATATACCGCAATTTCTTCATATTCCTTCTCCTTTCATATAATTTGGTTCGCAAATCATATTTGCTCTAGTATATGCCTCACTATTTGAGAAGTCAATCAACTTTCATCCGTATTTTCAGTTATTTTTCATTATTTGTATATTTTCTTTCATTTTGTATCTGAAATAGAAACAATATTGTTTCATTGTGCTTATTGTAAAGACAATTGTATTTAACAAAAAAGAGGCTTTCGCCTCAAGTATCTAATTCTATTGTAATTAATTGAATCTTATTTTTCTCAATAATTTTTTTAGAAATTTCATCCAACTCCTGGGTTACCAGCATGCTGAGCTGAATATCAAGCTGCAAATGCTCATTGGCTAGCAGATAACCTTCATACGCCTTTAAACGCCCAATTGCATTGGCAATCGCTGTATTCACCGCTTTGCTTGGCAAAATGAGCGGCAGCAGAATATAAATTTGATTTCTTCCAAGCAAATACAACTCTGTTGCACTTCCTTTGATATAGTCCACGTCCGACCAAAAGGGATCATGTTTCAATTGAGGAAGCAAACTTTTAACCATTTTCTTTAGCTTTGGATAATTCTTCTCTGCTTCTCTTCGCTTCCCTAACCATTCATAGGACTTGCTGACTAAATCTAATAATTGTGCTTGTTCAAACAAATATTGTTCAT
The DNA here is from genome assembly GCA_023388995.1 of Bacillota bacterium. GTDB lineage: Bacteria > Bacillota_I > Bacilli_A > Erysipelotrichales > Erysipelotrichaceae > JAEWFD01. Next base: position 7,076 of record JAEWFD010000031.1, on the reverse strand, counting down.
GATCATCATAAGTTGTTTCATCAAGAGACAATGACCATGCATCCATTCGCACTTCCTTTGCTTTCTCCAAAATTTTCATAGTATTTTGTTCATCCGCGCGGTCTAGATAAGCATAGCTTTCTAAATGCGGTGATATTTGAATTCCTAATTCACTTGGATAAACCGGACCTTGAAATAAAGTTACATCTTCCAGAAGCAAAGAGCCAATGAATTTAGGGAACTCGGATTTTTTATTCAACTTTTGAATGGCTTCAAAAAATTCTTCTTTCGTATGATATCCGTTCCATGTTTCATACTTGTTCCATGCTTGATTTGGGGTTAGCTTCTCACTGCGTTTCAAACGCCCATATCCAACAATACCTTTCTCTTTATTTCGTACGGTTCCTTTAGAAAGAAAGAACAGCAAATCACCTTCATGAAAGTCTGCAAAGCGAATACTCGCTCCCGGGCGCCAAAAATTCATGGTTCGATTGCCATGAATCCTATGAAATTCTATCATATGTTTATCTGTGATATAGGCAATCGATGACATGAACTTCCCTCATTTCCTCATGATATTTTCCTTTATTGTATCATATTCAATTGTTTTTTAATTAGGATTATCTTATTTTGTATCTTTTTATCAGTCGAAAAGAATATAAAACTAAGCCATTTCCCTCATATTGAACGCATCCTACTTTATCAAAGTAAAAATAAAGCGCTTAGTACACCTACTTGCTTAATTTAGCAACTTGTACAGCAATGTATTTAGGCAGATAATTCGGCGTACAATTCCTTGCGACAATTTCGTCTTTATATAAACCTGTTCGTTCTCCAAGCCGAATACAGCGGGAGCGATATTTTTCTTGAAAAATACCAATTTGTGCTGCGGTGAAATTCATTGCCCATTGCACTTCAGGTTTTTCGTATTCGATGCGTTTCTCAATCATGGCAAGCAGCTCTTCACTATTTGGCGGCGGTGTTTGGCCAACCCAGCGCAAACGACCTTGGTAATACCAAAAAAGACGTCTTTGAAGCGAAGATGGGCTATCTGCCCAAGATTCCATTAATGCGATCGTCTTTTTATCTTTAGACAGTTGATTGGCCATTAACCAGTCAATTATTTGAATTCTTTCATCTTCTTCATGCTGTTGAATATCTTGATCCATTTGATCGATGAACTCTTGGGTAAGCTGTTTTTTGTCCATAATCAAAATTGCTAATTGTCGAGCCAGATACTGTTCACTTGACCAAAGCTCCATAGCCAATTGATGATTGATTTTTATTTCTTTCGCAATGTTCCGTAAGTCCCCTAGCTTGGTGGACTTATTACTAATTTGAGCTAGTATATCTTTTGTTGTAGCCACATTCATACCCCTCTCATTACATTAACACCTTCAAGTTACAGATGGAGTTTAACACTCTTTATCAGAAGCAGCAAGCAATCCTATTTCAGTATTATAAAAAGAGACATCTGCCACCTCTGTTTTGCCGTATTTCGCAAACTGGTGCAATGCCTCTTTCCGTTATGATTCTAAAATAAGCCGTGGATTGTTCCGTCAGCGTCCAGACGCATATTGCATGCTGCAGGAATCTTTGGCAACCCTGGCATCGTCATTACGCTTCCGCATAGAACAACAATAAATCCTGCTCCATGGGAAATACGCAGTTCTTTTACTGTAATTGTGAAATCACGCGGTCTGCCCACCACTTTTGCTTGATCTGTAAGAGAATTTGGTGTTTTGGCCATGCATACTGGCAGACTTCCCCATCCTTGTTTTTCAAACAATGCAATCGTTTCCTCTGCTTCCGGCGTAAAGACAACATCTTTTCCGCCATAAATTTTGGTTACGATCGTATTTACTTTTTCTTTAATTGACCAATTGGTGTCATAGATTGGCTGATAAACTGCCTTTTTCTCGCAAAGTGCAATCACTTTTTCAGCTAAATCCAAGCCGCCGGCTCCCCCTTTGCCCCAAACTTCGGAAAACGAAACCGGATGATGATTGGCATCGCACCACTTCATTAATGTTGCTATTTCTGCGTCTGTATCATCAGTAAATTTATTGATTGCAATTACATATGGCAATTGGAACTGGCTGATATTTTCGATATGCTTTGCAAGGTTCTCAATTCCGCGCTGCAATGCCTCAATATTTTCAATTTTCAGGTTATCGCTGCTGGCTCCACCATGCATTTTCAATGCCCGGATAGTAGCCACAATTACAACCGCACTTGGCTGCAATTCTCCTAGGCGGCATTTGATATCCAAGAATTTTTCAGCCCCTAAGTCAGCGCCAAATCCTGCTTCAGTAACAACATAATCAGCGAGGCGCAGGGCCATTTTCGTTGCAATCAAGGAATTGCATCCATGGGCAATATTTGCAAATGGTCCGCCATGAATTAATACCGGCGTATGTTCCAGCGTTTGAACAAGATTTGGCTGAATCGCTTCTTTCATGATCAAACTCAGTGCTCCGCCAATGTTCAGATCTTTTACGTATACCGGTTTTTCATCCATATTGTATCCGATAATGCATTGGTTTACTTTTGCTTCAAAATCCTGCAGATCTTTCGAAAGGCACAAAATTGCCATAATTTCACTGGCAACGGTAATATTAAAACCATCTGCTCTAGGAACACCATTTTTTGCACCTTTGGCAACCTCAACTTGCCGCAAGGCACGATCATTTAAATCGACACAGCGTTTCCATACAATTCGTTCCGGATTAATTTGCAGTTCATTGCCTTGGTAAATATGGTTATCAATGATGGCACTAATCAGGTTGTTAGCCATCGTAATGGCATGCATATCTCCAGTAAAATGCAGATTGATATCATCCATTGGCACAACCTGGGCATATCCGCCTCCGGTAGCACCGCCTTTCAGACCAAAGACCGGACCGGAAGAAGGTTCACGAAGGGCTGCCATAACCTTGCATTGCATACGGGCAAGAGCATCTGTCAATCCAATGGTAGTAGTAGATTTTCCTTCTCCTGCTTTTGTCGGATTGATTGCAGTTACCAGAATTAGCTTACCGTTCTTTTCAGGCAATTTCTCCATGATGCGCAAATCAATTTTAGCTTTGTATTTCCCATACGGGATTAGATCATGTTCAGAGAGCGAAATCGACTTGGCAATATCGCCAATCGGCAGCATGGTATTCTCTTGTGCAATTTGAATATCCGTCTTCATGTAGTTACTCCTTGATCTTTTTTCTTCCTTCCATTGCCTTTATCAACGTCAGTTCATCTGCATAATCCAGATGACCCCCCATCGGCAAACCATGTGCCAATCTGCTGACTGTTGTGTTTTTTTGTTCCAACAACTTAATCAAATAGAGTGCTGTTGTTTCTCCGTCCATCGTTGGATTGGTTGCTACAATAACTTCTTTTGTTGTGTCGGTAACCCGGGCCAGTAATTCTTTGATATGAATATCGTCCGGCAAAATTCCTTTTGAAGAGGATATTTCACCGTGAAGGACATGGTAGACCCCGTTGTATTCATTCGTTTTTTCAATTGCAATAATATCTTTGACACTTGTTACAACACAAATCGTATCCTGATCACGCGCAGCAGACTTGCAAATTTCACATTTTTCTTCCAATGCCATATTTCCGCAAACAGCACAATCATGGATTTGTTCGTGAGACTTTTGAAGTGCCTCCATGAATGAAGAGACATGCTCAGGGCGCCATTCCAATGCCTGAAAGGCATACCGTTCTGCAGTCTTAGCACCAACACCGGGAAGCTTCCGAAAGCCTTCCATCAATTCTTCAAACGGTTTCGGATACCGCATATTACATCAAACCAGGTATTTTAGCGCCGCCCGTAATTGGCTGCATTACAGCTTCCCGGTCAGATAAGATTTTATCTGTCAAATCATTGAATGCCAATACCAGCATTGCTTCTACATCTGCGATATCTTCCTTCATCAAATCTGGATCAATCGTAACTTGCGTTACAATGTGATCGCCTTTTGCTTGAACTTTTACAGCTCCGCCGCCGGCACTTCCTTCATACTCTTTTTCTGTTAAATCTTTCTGTGCTTTGGCAATGTCCTGCTGGATCTTTTGCGCTTGCTTCATTAAAAATTGCATATTCATTGTAGTTAGTCCTCCACTATTTCTAATATATTGCCGCAGATTTGTTGTAATCTCTGCTCGACATCTGTTGTTGTTTCTTCTATTACTTCCGGCACAATCTCGGCAGGTAATTCAATTGGGATAGGTGCCGGCAAAGCATTTTGATTTTTCAATTCCACAAATTTTTTTATTGCTTCATCTGCTTGGCGTTCGCTGATCGCGAATACTTTTCTGCCTGCTGGTAATAGCTTACCCATAAGCTGTATCATCGACTGCTCCTGCAGTTCGTCATTCATCAAATCAGCTTGCATTTGCCGTTTTGTTTTCACCAGTACAAAACTCTCATTACTCGCTACGACGACGGAATCAGACAGCCATCTGGCAATCGTTCGATATGCATCATCCAGGAAATATTCTGATAATTGCTGCCAGGCGTATTCAACTTGCTTGCGATCTTGAATGTTTCCTTGTACTAACAGATTCAAGATTTCTGCTTGCTTGATTTCTTTTGCTTGCTTCACCGGTTCGCTTTTTGCTGGTTCCGTCTGCAGCGGTGCTATCGGAGCATGATTTCTAGGTACTGATACAGTCGCTGGTTCATGACGTTGCTGGGACAGTATCACTACTGGTTCTTCGTAAGCAATCATTTTCAATAATGCCAGTTCGAAGTAAGAAGCTAAATTGCTTGCAAACTTGAATTTTTCCTGACATTCCATCAACGTCTCGATCATCGCAAAACGCATTTTTTGCGGAAATAATTCTGTTAGTGATTCTGCTTCATCTTGTTTCAGTTGATCCAGCAATTCTGCACTGCCTGTTAACTGATAGATGATACTTTCTTTCACTAATTCCATTAAGTTCAAACATAGCCTTTTCACATCAATTCCTTGATCAAAAAAGCGATGCAATTGATCTAGCAAGCCCTTTGTATCTTTTTTTGAAACGTAAGCTAACAGCTTTAATTTTTCTTCTACAGTTGTTATTCCGTATATTTCATTAATCGTGTCAATGGAAATATTGCTGCCCGCATATGCAATACATTGATCCAAGATGCTAAGTGCATCCCGCATTCCTCCATCTGCCAAGGAGCTAATCAGACGAATCGTTTCTTCATCGCAAGTCAGGTTTTCTTTTTCTATTACTTGCCTTAAAATCGTTTGGATTTCATGATCCGGAAACTTGGATAAATCAAAGCGCTGACAGCGGGAAATGATTGTCGGAAGTATTTTATGCGGCTCTGTTGTTGCGAGAATGAACAATACATGCTCTGGTGGTTCTTCCAGTGTTTTCAGCAATGCATTGAATGCGCCAGCTGACATCATATGAACCTCATCTATGATATATACTTTATAACGACCAAAATTAGGTGCATATTTCACTTTTTCGATTAAATCTCTTACTTCATCAACACCATTGTTGCTGGCCGCATCAATTTCAATGATATCAGGATGCGTACCTTTTTGAATGGCAATGCAATTCTCGCATTGGTTGCATGGAATTGTATGCTGGTCATGGCCTGTACAGTTAACAGCCTTGGCCATAATCCTAGCCACAGAGGTCTTGCCGGTTCCCCTAGGCCCCGTAAATAAATAGGCATGAGCAATTTTGTTGCTTTTCACAGCATTTTGCAATGTTCGCAGAATATGTTTTTGACCAACCATTTCATTAAAATCTGTTGGTCGGTAAGTTCTGTACAATGCCTGATATGCCATATTCATCACAACCCTTCACAACCTCTATTATACTAAAAATACATATTTTGATAAAGGTAAAAAAGCGCAAATGCGCGCTTTTCGTGAAATTCCTTACGATTAGATCGTTGCGGATTGATTTTGCTGTTTTTTATGATTTCTTTTCTCTTTAAAATAGTTTGTCAGCAGTTCACCGCATTCTGCTGCCATAACTCCTTTTGTTACTTTGGGATAATGATTGAAACCGGAAATATCATACAAATTGAATAAGGTTCCAGCGGCTCCTCCTTTGGGATCTGCTGCTCCATAATAAATATGTCTGACTCTTGCCTGCATGATTGCTCCTGCACACATCGGACATGGCTCCAGCGTCACGTATAAATCACAATCTTCCAGCCGCCAGCTGCCTAGTTTCCGGCTTGCTTTTTGCAGTACTTCTATTTCTGCATGGGATATAGGATTTTGCTTTGTTTCTTTTTTATTATGCGCTCTTGCAATGATCTTTCCGTTATAAACCACGACAGCACCAATTGGCACCTCATCGATCTTCCATGCTTTATTCGCTTCCTTGATTGCTTCTTTCATAAAACATAGTTCAGTCATTGCAAACCACCTTTCTGATATAAGAAAACCATCACACATGCTAGGCACTTCTTATGGCTGCTGTTTTCCAACCCTGACCAGATTCAAAGGCTAACATTGTGATGGCTTAATAAGCATACTACAAATGCTGCGCAATTTCAACTCCTATTGTCTATTGTAGGGAGGAAGTGTCTAAAGTAATTTTTGTCATTTATAGATTATTTGCAATTAATAACACTTTTATTTTAATTTTGAATACAATGTTGTGTTACGATGAAAATTTAGTCTTGTTTACGGTCTGGTCTATCGTTATCTCTCATAATGTATTTCCAATATCTGATTGTTATTAAAGTAATGCAAATTACAATAAGCATCAATGGAATCAGATAAAGGTACGATTCTGTATATCGTACTTTATCATTGATTTCAATAAACCCTAACAGGTATAGTCCAGTTCCCTCTCCATCAGGATTTTGGATACGTGACCAAAATGCAATTGTATCTATGATCAGAAACAGGTTTAAAACACTTAATAAGTACCCTGAAATTCGTTTCATGTTATACCATCTCCATGCAAACTATATCACGGATTTTCTTCAGATACAATCCAGAATCGAGTAGGGCGAAACTAATCGCCCTCTCACACCACCGTACGTGCCGTTCGGCATACGGCGGTTCGGTTAAATTTCAAAGCATGTTGTCTTGTATAGTAATCAAGACAATGAACTAGTCCTGCTT
>JAEWFD010000028.1 GCA_023388995.1 Bacillota bacterium | reverse complement strand
GAAACAAGGAATTTATTCGCTCTCATCGTCAGATACAATTCCCGAACCTAGTTAATCTTTTTGCTGTTTCCTTAAAGTTCTTTTTAGTGTGGGCTAAATCCCAAAAGTTAAAACTTGTTTCACACTACCCTCCTTGTACGGATACCCATCTCAACATCCGCTGCATCCAACATAGTCCCGCCAAAACCAAAACTGCCAGCCAAGCTGCCTGCAAAACAATTGCCTGCATGAGTTCCTGCCCTGCCAGTACCCCGTTGCAGGTATTGTACGGGACATGCTGCATGGCAGCAAACGGTGTCAGTTTCAGTATCTTCTGCATCGCCTGCGGAAAGAAGGTCAGCGGGATAATCTGCCCTGCCAGAAAATCCATGATAGAGGTAGAAATGGTTTTTGTGGCTACTGCTGATTTCGTATAGCAAGTTGCAATGTAAATCAACATGCAAACAGCAATCACAACAAGAAACGCCAGTATCATGGTAAGCAAAAACAATACTAACTGCACTGGTGACGTTGGTATCATCAATCCATAAGGGGCTGGCAGGAACACTGCCACCACCAAGATCGGAAAGCTGCGCAGCACCATGCGGGATAGCCGGAGCGCCATATTTTTGGTGAACCACATCCAGTAGAGATCTAACGGCCGCACCAGCTCATATGCCAGATCACCATTCATGATAGACGCAAAGATCTCATTATCCAGAAACCACGTCGCAAACAAGGTCAAGCAAGCTTGCTGCATCCAGATGTAGGAAGATAATTGAGCAAATGCCATCGGAAAAGCATCTGCATTGCTTTGATAGAAAGCCCGAAACATCAAAATAGTCATAAAGCCCCAGACATATTGCGTCACAACGCCGCCAAGTGCCGCAGAACGATATTGCAGGCCAGCCAGCAGCCGCAGACGAAAAAAAGCTGCATAGGCATTCATAGCTGAAACTCCTGATACAAGGACATCACCATTTCTTCGGCACTAGCCGAAGCGATGCTTAAGTCTGATACTTCCAGATGCTGCGAAATATGGGCAATAGCTTCGGAAATAGACAGTATTTCGGTATTGACCAGAATCGTACAGCTATTTGCTTCTTGCCTGCTTAGCGCCATTCCGGCTTTGCTGGATAGCGCACCACCCGAATACTCCACCTGAATGGTTTTCATCGTGCCATAGCGCTTTTTCAGTTCTCCCAAACTGCCATCCAGCAAAATTTCTCCCTTGCCAATCAGCAAAATCCGCTCGCTCAATGCCTCCACATCGTGCATATCATGGGTTGTAAGAATGACCGTAGTTTGTTTCTCCCTATTCAACTTGCGGATAAAGTCCCGCACTGCATGCTTGGAGATTGCATCCAGCCCAATGGTTGGTTCATCTAAAAACAATACCTGGGGATCATGAAGCAAGGATGCTGCAATCTCGCAGCGCATACGCTGCCCTAAGCTAAGCTGCCGCGCCGGTGTCTTTAAAAGCTCCTCTAAATCAAGCAAAGCTGTTAGTTCCTCTAAATTACGGCGATAGCGATGCGACTCAACCTGATAGATATCCCGAATTAGTTCCAGGGAATCAATCACCGGTACATCCCACCATAGCTGGGAACGCTGCCCGAAGACCACGCCAATATAGCGGACATATTCCTTTCGCTGCTGCCATGGTACATAGCCATTCACAACACAAGTGCCGCTGTCCGGAGTCAGAATCCCGCTCATGATTTTGATGGTACTGCTTTTCCCCGCACCATTGGGACCGATGTATGCCACAATCTCACCCTTTTGAATATCGAAGGAAACATCCTTCAATGCCGCAATCTCTGTATATTCCTTATGAAACAACGAAGAAACAGCTTCTTTCATCCCCGCATTGCGTTTCGCAACCCGATAGGTTTTGTTTAACTGCTGTACTGTAATCATGCAATCACCTCCTGCTAGACGCAAAAAGAGCAAATTTTGATCTGCTCAGTCTTTTTATTGTAAGGTACTACGCAATTCATTGCAAGAATAATTGCAGCTTCATGCCTGATTACTTTACCCGCAGAATTTCACCGTCTGCCTCCAAGGTATGTCCATCTACCCACCGCCAAGAAGCATAGGAAATCTTCCCGTCATCAAACAGATAACGTTCCTGGTGCTGAAAGAAAGCAAAATAAGTATCCACAACAACAAGTACATAATTCACTCCTGCTGCTCCCTGGTTATGTTCCTCCACAAGCAAAAAGCGATTTTCTTTCGGTGATGCCAGACGATACACTTCGCTGGTTTTGGTCATAACATTTCCCACAAGCAAAGCTAGGCCTAGCCAAAAAAGAGCAATTCCATAGGTAATACTGCATAGGATCTTCCAGACGAGGTTCCATTGCGGCCGCCCTGCTAGCGGAAAGACCAGAAAGAGGGGGATTGCCAGCCAATGATCAAAAACAATGAAAGCAAATAGTGCGATATGCAAAAAAACATGCAAAAGCGGATGCAGCCATATGCATTGCTGCTTCCGATACCAGTAAAGAGAATACGCCAGCAAACAATACAGCATCAGGTTATACACAAGCTGCATCGCTGGATGGATCATGGAAAATCCCAAAAGCCGAAAGAGATATAATGCCAAGCATGTGCCAGCAGCAATCCAAACCGATGTTGTCTGTCTCATTGTTCCTCCAAGAAAAGGTGCTCCCGAAACAGGAGCACTATACTTCTTTAATTTTGTCCGCAAAGCTGATCAAGCGATTCCCTGTATAAGTCAAAGTACCAGAATCGCCAAGCTCCATTACCGTATACTCAAACACACTTACTTCGAAAATCAGCACTTGCTCTTCCACTTGAAACTCCAATTCATAGAATTCAGTTGGTGCCGGCACTTTTCCCGGAATGGGATGATACGAAAGCTGCCGTTTGTCTACCAATGTTGCCAATACACTCTTACGTTCCATCTTGTTCATAAGTTCCCTTTCTTTGTGTTATTTATCTATGCTTAGTTTACCACAAGTATCCGAAAAAAGCATGGTTTTTAAGCAATCTCCACGAGAAAGGCAGTTAAGATCTAAATTTAGACAATCACGATCGGCGAAAATAGTTTTTTCATATTCCGAGATATCCTATTGACATTGACCTAACGTCAACTTGTATAATAACTAAAAGGCGGTGATAGTTTGGATTTGATCAGAATAAACGAAGTGGTTGACAACTTCGGCGTATCAAGCAGAACGTTAAGATATTACGAGGAAATGGGGCTTTTATGGAGCAGCCACCCAGATAACAAAACACAGCGTTATTATGATACTGCTGCGCTTGAACGATTGAAACAGATTATTATTTTACGAAAATTGCAAATTCCGGTTAAGGATATGGTCATTATATTCCAAAGTGAAAACACCGCAGCCTTGATTCAAGCATTTGTAAGCAAACTGGAAACACTGGATACAGAAATATCAGCTTTATCTGAGCTGAAACAACTTGTCAATGATTTCTTGCAAAAAATGCTGATGAGCGGCATCAAAAAAATATCAGGTATTACCCTGCTTTATGAAGAAACGGAAAAAAGACTCACTGCAAGCGAAAAAAATGAGACAGTCACCTTTGAAGAACTGTCAAAAATCAGCCGTGAGGCATTGAAGCTGCATGAAGTTCGAATTATTCGTTTGCCAGCCATGCGCTTTCTTACTTCACGTTTGAAAACAAAAGAAGCAGTAAATATCGAATACAAAATGCAGAGCCTGTTTGCGGAATATGGCTTTATTCCAAATCCAGGGCTGCGCAATTGTTTTTACCGCAAAGAAGCAAATGGCGAATGGATCATGCTGATCAAAATACCGGATGATTATGAGAATACAACAGAATATGCAGACGAAATATTTCCAAGTAGATTATTCGCCATAGCAAGCTCCTATATGGAAGACATGGATGATACTTTCCTTTTGCTCAAGGACTGGATAAGCAAAAGCGAACACTATGAATTTGATACAAACGTAGAAGAAGATTTGCGCTATGAAATGATCGAGGAGATCCTGCCATGGGATATCGCAAATCAGCTGAACCGATACCAACAAGATATTTTTATTCCCATTCAATTTAAAAAGGAGAAAGGAAAATAGAACATGGCTGAACTACCTGAAATTGCGAAACTCGCAGGACAAATGAACGATACCCTGCGAGGGAAAACCATCCACACGATTACCCTGCTGCAAGAAAAATGTGCCAACATCACTTCCGATGAATTTCAAACACGAACCGCAGATGCAAAAATCGACGATATCCGCTATAAAGGAAAATGGATTATTACGACACTCTCTAATGGTGAGCATATCCTTTTATCTCTTGGCATGGGAGCAGATATCTTGTTCTTCGACCATGAGCAAAATGCAGCTGACAAATACCAGATAAAGGTTCTCTTTCATGATGGCAGCGGCTACACTGCCCGCTTTTGGTGGTTCGGCAAATTTCTACTTGTTTCAGATCGTGAACTTGCTGCAGAACCAAACACCAAAGATATTGCGGTTGATCCTTTTGACGAAACATTTACGCTTGCTTATTTTTCATCTCTTTTAAAAGGGAAAAAGACGCAAATCAAAGCTTTTCTAATGAATCAAAAGAATATCGGCGGCATCGGAAACATGTATATGCACGACATTTTGTTCAAAGCCCGTCTGCATCCGCAAAAGAAAATAGCAGATATGGATGCAAAGGAAATTGAGCTTCTTTATGACAGTATCATACAGTTATTAAACGAATCGAGAAAGAAAGGCGCCTTTGCTTACGAAAGTGATTTTTTCGGGCAAAAAGGCGGCTTTACAATGGATCATTTTCTGATTGGCTATAAAGAAAATCAGCCATGTCCTGTTTGCGGCGAAACGATAGTTTCCATCAAAACAGGCAGCACATCAACTTTTCTATGCCCAGCATGCCAAAAAGAATAATACATAAATACGGATCAAATTTGATTGAGAATATAGGGGGTTGCAATATGTGCAAGCACACAGAGCTGCAGAAAGTCAGCGCAGAAACCATGCGCTTTCTGCGAGGAAATTATGCTTTAGATGAAATAGGTAACGGTAAAGATGAATTAAGCATATATCATGACGGGAAATTGTTGCTGACGATCTATATCCGGGAAGACCGTTATGATTTTCAAGTTATTCTCACCCAAGCGGAATGTCAGCTATTCGAGATGCAGCGTAAGGACTTTTCACAGAAGATCCAGGAAAGCTACGATCTAAGCAAAACACATCATAACGAGAAATGGCTATTGCTTTCTGTCGCTGACTTGCCTGCTCTCGAAGCTGCCAAGCAGCTTATTAGGATGAAGGAAATACCCAATCGAAAGCCATTTCCCCAAGAGCAGGCAGTCTATTCAAGTTGCGGGCAGCGCTGCGATTTATGCGTCCATTATACCGGCGGAACAATCAGCGAGAAGTTCAGGGAAGAACTGAAAGAGCGGTTGATCCGTGTATATGCGGGAGGTGTAGATACAAACGGCTATTGGAGTGACGAAATGCAATTTTGTGATGGCTGCCATACCGGAGGTCTTGATAAAAGTTTCAGCTGCGAGTCCTTGAGCTGTGCTGCGGAAAACGGTGTTACTACCTGCCAGAAATGCCGCAAGCATCCTTGTGATAAAGCACATCATTTTTACCAAGGACTAAAACCTGTCATCCACACCAATACCATTTTTGCCGACGATGTTACATGGACTATTTTGCCTTATGTATATAAGCAATACGGAAATTAAACAAATCTAAGAAAGGCACTAAAAAACAGTGTCTTTTTTTTACCTAAAGAAAAAATATGTCATAGATGCATAAAAAAATTGAGCAGTGAAATAGTTCACCACTCAATATATCTGAATAAATTTTATGATTGCTATGCTTTGCGATAAATTCGCTCTTCCGTCACAATCAGATCAATGATCTCATCATGTGCCTCCGTAGGAAGGGAAGCAGCTTTCTGTTCATCAAAAGCAACTCCGATCCGCTTTCCGGCAAATTGTTTCAGGTAGCGGTCATAGTATCCCTTGCCGTATCCCATGCGATTTCCTTCTTCATCAAACGCAACCATGGGAATTACCAAGGAATCAATTGCTTCTGCTGCTTTGCCTGTGACTGGCTCCATGACGCGAAAATGACCTTCCTGCACATCATCCATCGACGTAATGAGATAGAAACGGATGATTCCTTCTTCGACTTTGGGAACTGCTGTTTGCATACCATGCTCCCAGCATCGTTCCAGCAAAGTGCTTGTCTGCACTTCATCTGCCATTGCCATGTAGATGCCGATGCATCCATCCTCTTTCACCATGTCCCAAACTCGCTTTTGGATCATCTTCGATTTCTCAAGTTTATCGGAAATTTGCTCCCGTCGCTGCAAAGCAGCTTTGCGGACAGAAGGCTTATCCAATGGAGCCTTCCATTTCCAGCTTCAGCAGCTGATTTAGTTCTACCGCATATTCCATCGGCAGCTCTCTGGTAAACGGCTCCAAGAAGCCCATGACAATCATTTCTGTTGCCTGATCTGCACTTAATCCCCGCGACATCAAATAAAACAATTGCTCTTCACTGACTTTCGAGACCGTTGCTTCATGTTCTACCATACTGTGGTGATTCATCACCACATTGGTTGGTATCGTATCGCTGGAAGACAACTGGTCCAGCAGCAAAGTATCACATTCAATTTTAGAACGTGCATTCGTTGCCTTGGGATTGTGCTGCACCATCCCGCGATAGTTGACTGCTCCGCCATTGCGGGCAATTGACTTCGAAATAATATTGCTGGATGTATTGGGAGCCAAGTGAATCATTTTTGCTCCCGTATCCTGAATTTGGTTCTTTCCGGCAACTGCGATGGATACCGTCATCCCGCGTGCGCCCTCTTCCGCCAAAATACAGCTTGGATATTTCATGGTGATGTGCGAACCAATGTTGCCATCGATCCATTCCATGGAAGCATCCGCCAGCACTTTTGCCCGTTTGGTCACTAAATTCAAAATATTTCCCGACCAGTTTTGCACTGTTGAGTAGCGGCACTTCGCATTTTTATGCACAATAATCTCTACCACTGCCGCATGCAAGGAATCCTTGGAATAGGAAGGCGCTGTACATCCTTCTACATAATGCACATCAGCACCCTCATCTACGATAATCAACGTTCTTTCAAACTGTCCCATTTGTTCGGAGTTGATGCGGAAATAAGATTGCAGCGGTTTATCCAGAACTACACCTTTCGGTACATAAATAAAGCTTCCGCCTGACCAGACACAGCTGTTTAATGCTGCATATTTGTTATCCGACATTGGAACGATCGTACCAAAATACTGTTTAAATAGCTCCGGATGTTTCTTTAAGGCACTGTCGGTATCCAAGAAGATAACCCCTTTGTCTTCCACTTCCTGCAACATATTGTGATAGACGACTTCGGATTCATACTGGGTTGATACCCCTGCCAAGAATTTTTGCTCTGCTTCCGGAATTCCTAAACGGTCAAATGTATTCTTAATCGTTTCAGGAACTTCATCCCAGCTCTTTTCCTGCCGGTCACTGGGTTTGATGTAATACGTGTATTCATCGAAATCAATAAATGACAAATCAGGACCCCAGCTTGGATTGCTTTTCTTCTCGAACAGTTCGAAAGCCTTCAAGCGAAACTCCAGCATCCAGTCCGGTTCCTGCTTGATGCGGGAAATTTCCCGGATGGTATCTGCCGTTAGTCCTTTTGCTGTTTTATAGACACTGACATCTTCATCAGAAAACCCATACTTATATTCATCCGCGAACGGAACTTGATTCTCACTCATCAGCATACTCCTTTATTCCCATTAAATCCGCAACTGCGCGCCAGCCGATGGTTGCACATTTAATTCGGTTTGCCTGTTTTCCCACATTGCAAAAAGCGATTGCTTCCTGCAACGCATCTTCATCAACCTCTTGTCCGTCAATCATTGCAAAGAACTGGTCCATCAGGTATTTTACTTCTGTTTCCTTCTTGCCGATCAGCAGCTCACTCATGATGCTGGTAGAGGCCGTCGAAATCGTACACGCAACGCCGTCAAACCGGACATCCTGGATGGTGCCGTCTTTGATACGCAGCTGTACTTCAATATCATCTATACAAGAAGCACTGGCCATATGTTTGGTCTGATAGGCTGCATCGGTTACTAGTCCATGATTGCGCGGGTATTGGTAATGATCCATGATAATACTGCGCAGCATTTCACTTTGCTCTTTTATACTTGCCATGTGGTTCCTTCTTTCTAAAAAAATACATCCAGACAGGTTTGCGGCGTTGCTGTTGCACAAGCATTCGCCAGCCGGTCTACTTCTTCTTTCGTGTTATAGAGATACAAACTAGCACGCACCGTAGCACTGACGTGCAAGTGATTCGTCAGAATCTTTGCACAATGCAATCCTGCCCGTACCGCAATCCCTTTGGAATTCAAGTAGGTCGCCGCATCCTGCGAAAATACATCTTTCACATTAAACGTCAAAATCCCGCAATCAGCATGCGGATTGTATAGTTCAATGGTATTCAGTTTGCTTAGCTTTGCAACAGCATAGTCATGCAGTTCTTTCTCATGACGATAGACTTCTTCCATGCCGATGTGATCTAAGTATTTGACAGCTTCCTGAAAGCCTAGAATTCCTTCAATGGCAGGTGTTCCCGATTCAAATTTAAACGGTGCCTCTTTCAGAAGAATGTTTCCGCACATATCAAAGCGGGCATTGCTTCCGCCGCCAAAGGCATTAGGCTCCATCCCTTGCAGCAAGTCATACTTGCCGTACAAGATCCCGACACCGCTTGGCCCCACCATCTTATGCGATGAAAAAGCCAGGAAGTCACAATCCAAATCTTGCACATCAACCGCAAAATGCGGAACAGACTGTGCTCCATCTACAACAACTCTAGCACCAAACTGATGAGCAATCGCACAAATCTCTTTCACCGGTGCTTTGTATCCAAGCACATTGCTGACATGCGCAATGGCCACGATCTTAACATGGCGATTCATTTTTTTCTGGAAATTCTCAACAGTAATTCTTCCTTGATCATCCAAATCAATATATTCAATGACAGCACCCGTCGCCTGCGCTACTTTCATCCACGGCAAGAGATTGCTGGCATGCTCGGCAACATTCGCCAAAATCACATCACCGGGCTGCAATACTTGCATGCCGTAGCCAAATGCTACAAGATTTAAAGAAGCGCTAGCCCCGCTGGTATAGACAATTTCTTTGGGTTTCGCATGAATGAAGGCAGCCACAACATCCCGTGTCTCTTCAAATTCTTTAGAAACCTGATACGATAAATCATAATCACCACGATGAACACTGGCGCCTTCTTCCATGAAATACCGCGTGATCCGGTCGATCACTTGCTGCGGTTTTAAGGAAGTGGCAGCATTATCCAAATATGCAAGCGGATGTGATTGCATCGTTTGCTTCAACATCGGAAAATCATTACGAATTTGATTCAAGTCCAACATACTCACCAGCCTTTGTATCAATAATATGGCTGATTTCTTCTTTTAATTCATCTCCGTCAAAGATTTCGGAAAGAGGAGATAAATATCCACTGACAATCAGCTGTACTGCTTGTGATCTTGTAAGTCCCCTGCTTTGCAGGTAATAAAGATGATTTTCATCAATAACACCCATGCTGCAAGCATGGCTTGCTTTCACATCATTCTCGTCAATATGCAATGCCGGCAGCACCCGTGCATGAACACCTTCATCAAACGTTAAGATACGCGATGTCTGGTGCGTTTCACTGCCGCTGGCTCCTTTGACAATCTTAGAATCCACATTTACCAATAGTTTTGATTTCCCCGCTACAACCCCGTAATTCTCCACATTGGCACTTGTGTCTTTCACATGGTGATAAACCGTAATATCCGTTGTCTTATGGCTGGTACCTGCATTCATATAAACGAATGTTGATTCCAGCTTAGCAAAGCGGCCCACAAGGTGATAGGTGCTTTGATGGACATTGGTATCGGCGCATAATTCGCCAAATGCACTGTACAATCGTGCATGTTCTTCTAATTGATATTGCTCATTGATCTGATATCCTGCTTGCTGCGGAAGCACCAATTGCCGGACAGTGCTGCCCGGTTTCAATGTCATCGTAAGTACAAGGGCTATGCCCGCCATAAGCGGCTCCTGGAAGAGCTGAATCGTGACTCCGTCATGTACCAATAGCTCAACCGTTTCCGAGCGCTCATAGCGCAGATGAGCATGCATAGAACGTTTAAATACAACCACAGTCCGTTCTTCCTGAATGGCAACGGAATATGCTTCCTGATCGCTCGCTGTACGAAGATCAATGATTTGAAATGCAGCCATATTATTTTACCCTTGTATTGGCACCGCATGTACCAAGTACTACTGGTCTTTTTGCTTCCGGCTCTTGCGTGTTTGCGGTGATCTGATGTTTGGTATACAGCCAGTCATACCCCTCACGATCAATCTTTTCAACCAGCGTTATATCTCCGCTCTCCACGATCTTGCCATCAATAATGACATGGGCATGAGTCGGACGCAGCAATTGGTAAAACCGTTCATAGTGGGATACGACCATCATGGACAAGCTTTGTGTTTCGCGGATTTCGTTAATCGCGTCCGCAACAATTTTAAGCGCATCCACATCCAGTCCGGAATCAATTTCATCCAGCATCGCCATCTTCGGTTCCAGCAGCTTCAATTGCAAGATTTCATTGCGCTTCTTCTCTCCCCCGGAAAAGCCTTCATTTAGATGACGGTGAATCAGATCCGATTTCATTTCCAATTGTTTAATAGCACCTTCCATCTTGCGGAAGAATTCAAACAAGGAAATTGGTTTTTCTCTTCTGGCATTCATGGCAGCCTTCATGAAGTCCGCATTCGTTACTCCCGGAATTTCCTGCGGATATTGCATCGCTAAAAACAAGCCTGCACGGCTTCTTTCATCAACGCTCATTTCCAGTACATTTTTTCCGTAATAATAGATTTCACCTTTGGTTACCGTAAACTTAGGATGTCCCATGATCGTGGATAACAGAGTCGATTTCCCGTTTCCGTTTGGTCCCATCAAGGCATGAATTTCGTTTTCTTCAATAACCAGGTTGATCCCCTTCAAAATCTCTTTTTCTTCTATCGCAACGTGTAAATCACGTATTTCTAATACCGACAACGTAATCATCCTTTCCATACAGTCATTATCATACCAAAAATCATATGTCAACTCAAATATAACGATAGAATTGTTGGCTTGAATTTGAAAAAAGATACAAAAAAAGAGCTTAATCTCTGATATGATACCTCTAGAGCTTTGACAAATGCATAATTTGCCTAGTTTGCGCAAGCACAAAGAATATTCTTGGCAATGATGGCGTACCTTTCATCTTGGCTTTGGCGGAATATAGCAAAAGAATCAGTCAGCAGTGTGGTATAATGAAATAACTTAAATTTAAGTTAGGAGGTACTTTATGATAAAGGAAGTCGCAGGGTTTGCATATGACTGCCAAAATGCGGAAGCACTGGCAGATTTTTAATGCAGAGCTGTTGGGTTGGGAAAAGATTTTGGCAGGCGGTGGCTGGGCAGGCTTGCGTTCGCCGCAGGGTTGGATCTTTGCTTTTCAAGAGGTTGAAGAATATATTCCTCCCGTTTGGCCGTGGGAGAGCGGCAAGCAACAACAAATGGCCCATATCGATTTTTTAGTTGAAAACTTGGCAGAAGCAGTTTCTCACGCCTTGCAATGTGGTGCTACAAAAGCAGAAATACAGTATTACGATACTTCAACTACCATGTTTGATCCCGAAGGTCATCCGTTTTGCCTTAGCGTAAAACAATAGTTTCTTTATTTATACCGCCCAATATAGCAGAAGATCAGATGAGTGACTGCATGGTTATGCTTGCTTGATACTCATAGCAATGCCAGTAAACACATCTTCTGCTGGTTCTCAATTATCCATCAAAAAAAGGCAGTTATCTTCCGATTATCCGGTATGACAACTGCTTTTTATCATCAGTTTGGGAAAACTAGCCCCTTACTTCATCCTGATCTTGATTGACAAATCCTTGAATCGCTGCCGTCAGATCAATTCCCGTCAGACTCTTCACCAATTCAAAGCCATTGGTCGTGACATCGGTAACAGTCTTGGCAACCTTGCTGGCACCTTGATCTCCGCCATTGTCGATAACTGTAATCTTATCGATTTGTTCCATCGGACGGGCAACTTCTGCCATAATTTTAGGCATTTGGTTAACCACCATTTCCGTGATTGCTGCTTGCCCATACTTCGCCATTGCTTCTGCCACTTTTTCTTTCGCAGCAGCTTCAGCAATCCCTTTTGCTTGAATCGATGCAGCCTCTGCTTCCCCGCGCAAACGAATCGCATTGGCTTCCGCTTCCGCCTCCATCTTGAGGGCATCCGCTTTCGCTTTCGCTAGCAGCAGCATTTTTTCGGCTTCTGCCTGCGCTTCCTTAATGGTCTTAATTTTCTGTGCTTCCGCGGTTACTTCACTTTCATATTTGCGGGCATCGGCAGGTTTCTTCACCGTTGCCACCAATTCTTCTTCTACCACCAGCGCCTGCTTCTTCGCCAGCTCAGCTGCCCGTTCAGCTACGGTACTTTGGTTTCTGATTTCCTGCAATTTATATGCAACGTCCGCATCCGCTTTCGCTTTGTCTTGCTCCGCACGGAATTGTTCGATCTTGATTTGCTTGTCACGCTCTGATTGCGCTACTTCCGCATCGGCAGCCAGCTTTACCTTTTCACCTTCACGGATGGCTTCTGCTGTCTTGATATCCGTATCGCGCTTGCGTTCAGCTTCTGCCACTTCCGCATCCGCCTTTGATTGTGCAACTTGCGGGCGAGCACGGTTTTCCAGATATCCACCTTGTGTTGAAATTTTCAAGATGGAATAAGAAATCAAGTGCAGACCCATTTCGTCTAATTCTTTATTAATATCTTCTTCAATTTTACGTTCAAAGGCACTGCGGTCATTGTTGATCTGCTCAACTGTCATTGTCGAGATAATCCCCCGCAGCTTACCTTCCAGAATCTGCTCTACCATACCGCTGATCTTCTCTTTGGTACGCTCCGTAGAATAGTTGCCGGTATGGAACTGTTCCACCGCTTTGAAGATCGCTGTCGATTCATTGCGGATCTTTACAACCGCCGTTCCCACGATATCCACGAAAATCCCTTGCTGGGATGGTGCTTCCGTTACATCTGTAGTCATCGACATATTTTCCAAAGAAACCACACATGCCGCTTCAATCAACGGAACCATGAAGCCCCCTTTGCCTGTCAATACCCGTTTCTTCAAACCGGTAATTACCATTGCCTGATCTACCGGCACTTTGCGCCAGCATGCCAAAAGCAAGATTATAAACAATAATACCGGTACTCCTATTTGCAAATACGGTAAAAAGGCTGTTAATTCATTCATGTAAATTCCTCCTCATTCTCTATTTTATCACATTCAACGTTTTATGTATTCATTTATGTTGAATCTTTCACAAAATAATCAATCGTTCCCCTTGTGCTTGTACGGTACCTGCGCCGATGGCACCACTTTAGAAGCAGGATCGGTGTGTACAGTTTGATCATCAAAGAAAATATGCGCTCCAAAAGCCTCCAGAACTTCTGCCTTTTGAATGCCGCCTAAAAAGAACGCTTCATCAATATTCACATTCCAGCTGCGCAGTGTTTTAATCACCCGCTCATGTGCCGGTGCATTGCGGGCTGTCACCAGTGCCGTTCGAATCGGTGAATCCTCTTTCGGAAAGTTTTGCTGGATCGCTGAAAGGGCCTTTAAGAAGTTCGCAAACGGACCTTCTTTCATGACTTCATTGGCATGGGCTTTTTCATTATCCTGAAACGCTTCCAGTCCCTGACTTTGGTAAATATATTCCGAATCCGCTGAAAACAAGACCGCATCCCCATCGAACGCAATACGCAAAGGATGAATTTCTTCCTGCCCATTCCAAGGCTGCGGATAGATCCTGCCTGCTGCCACATCTGAATCAATGGCCTGCTGGACATCTTCTTCGTGTGCCGACAAAAACAAATCGACTTTAAATGCCTTTAAATACGCAGAAAGACTTGCTCCGCCGCTCAAAATAGCTCTAGTAATCGGCAGATTATAATATTCCAGTGAATTGAAAATCCGCAAGCTGGTATCCGCACTGTTGCGGGACATGACAATCACTTCCACAGGACGAGGATTATATGCATGCTCATTTAATTTTAAAAGGGCCTGCACAATAGGAAAACCCGACCCCGGCTGCAGAGCAATTTGCTCATTTGCTACTTGATATGCTTGATATGCTTTCAATCCTTGTGTTTCATAGATCTGGTTTGCTTCTTCCAAATCAAATAATGCCCGGGAAGAAATGCCAATCACCAGCTTGCCGTCTAATTGATATCCCATGTGCTCACCTGCCTATATAATATTTTCTTCTTTTTGCTCCGGCTTCTTCAGTTCAAACCAGAACGTTGCTCCTTTTTGTATTTCGCTATCCACTCCGAATAATGCTTCATGCGCAGATAAAATCGACTTTACAATCGAAAGACCGATGCCGGTTCCTGCCACTCGGCGCTTGCCGCTCTTATCCAATTTATAATAGCGATCCCAAATACGCGCCAATTCTTCCTTTGGTATGCCAAAGCCGGTATCACTGATCTCCACGCGATATCGTTTGCCGCGATCCGCAAGACGAATGATAATTTTCTTGTCATCCCCGGTATGGTTGATGGCATTATTCAAAATATTATAAAACACCTGCTTCATCCGCAATGAATCCGCCCAGATCATAACCGGCATCTTAGAGGGTTCATATACAAATTGATATCCTTGATGATCTTTTAACAAGGAATACTGATCCAGTGTGCCGAGGATCATTTCATTCAAGTCGAAGTTGCTGTAATCAAGCACGATTTGTCCGCTTTGATATTTCGACAGATTCAAAATATCGTTCACCAAAGCGTTCAGGCGATCGCTCTCCTCAATGATAATATCCAGCTGCTGTTCCCGTTTTTCTTTATAATCACCTGTTAAATCTTTAATGGTTTCCGCATATCCCCGAATCATGGTCAGCGGTGTTTTCAAGTCATGGGAGACATTCGCAATCAAATCCCTGCGCATATCCTCAAAATGTGAAATCTCTTCCGCCATGTCATTGAAATTTGTCTGCAAAATACCAATTTCATCATCACTGTCTACTGCAACCCGTGTTTCATACTTGCCGCGCGCCATTTCTTTTGTTGCCAACGTCAGTTTCATAATCGGCTTGCTGAAGGAGCGGGCAATTAAGAAGGCAATGATACTCGCTCCGATAATAACCGGTATTGTTATCATCATTAGCTGCTCTTTAATCGTCATCAAAACACGTCCTACTGGGGCAACGTCACCTGAGGTTACCATAATATAATTCTCATTCTCCAGTTTAATATAGGAAGCATAAATATAGCTTGGATAATCCTCCATGCTGGTTTCCAAAAAGGGAATGACTTTATCTTGGTTGACCGCTGTTTGCTGGACAATATACTTCTGCTGATCTTCTACCAGCAAATCCATCTGGCAGACACTGCCGGTTTGCGTTGAGTTGGTGTCATAGATGCGGGCATTGCTGAAATCTTGAAGCATGCTGGCATCATAAAATACCACACAGATCCCGCTGGATAAGGAGACTTGCGTTGCCAGTTCGCGGAATTCATCCGTATAATCCATTTGTTTCAATTGATTGCTTAAATAGACCGTGACTTTCTCTGTTTCATTCTGCCGCGAAGCAGCGTAGGAATCTGCCAGCCGCACCACCTGAAAATACCAAATTGGTGTCAAGATAATAAACACCAGCGTCATAATTGTGGTCCATAACTTAAATCTTATGCTTTCCATTTGCTATTCCTCAAATTTATATCCAACACCCCATACAGTCACAATATGCTTGCTGTAGGGAGCAATATTTTTACGCAGCATCTTAATATGCGCATCAACGGTGCGGTCATCGCTGTCACCGTTGGTCCACACTGCATTCAGCAGCTGTTCCCGGGACAATGCCAGATTGCGGTTGCGCAAGAAAAAGACCAAAAGTTCAAATTCTTTGGGAGTTGTTTGGATTTTACTGCCATCAATAGAAATGGTGCGTGCCGGTTCATCCACTTCAATGCCGGAAAATTTCAAGACGTTCTCTTCTGCTGATGGCTTCACCACCTGATACTTGCGAACAAGCAGCTTGATGCGGGCCACAATTTCCTTTGGCGAGAAAGGTTTGACGACGTAATCATCAGCACCTTTGTCAAAGCCTTCCAAACGATCGTATTCTTCACCTTTGGCTGTCAGCATCAAAACCGGCAGCTGCGGCTTCAGTTCCCGAATCTTCTGCAACGCCTTAAACCCATCCATGACGGGCATCATGACATCCAGCACCACGCAATCATAGTCTTGGTCCAGAATCATCTCCAAGGCTATTTGCCCATTCTCTGCTTCTTCGACACGAAAAGCATCGAACTCCAGATAGGTTTTGATAATGTCGCGGATTCTTGCCTCATCATCTACAATCAAGATTTTGTTCATACCGACCAAACCTCCATTTTTGTTATTATACCACATTTCCGGTGCAACACATCTTCCCAAATAAAAAAAGCCAAGACATGGCTTTTTTTATTGTTTTATGCATCTAGAAGCAAATGCAACCAATGATTACTAATAGGATAAAGAGTACTAAGCATACAACAAATCCAGATCCGCCTTGGCATCCGCAAGTGTTTGGCATATATTGACCTCCTTTGTCACTCTTAATTTATGCCTGATATAAAATACTTCGTGTACAAATACCTAAACATTGCAAAAAATAGGGAAATAACCTATAATATTCTAGATGTTCCATCCAAAGGAAGGAGATAACAATGAATATCAAGGATGTATTAAAAAAATATGGCATTTTAATTGTGATCGCAACACTGTTTGTCGGTGCTATTGGTTACTTCGCATATGATTCCAATAAAGGAAAAGTTGCAGGTAAAACAGTTGGCGGCAAAGATGTGATTGCGTCCATCAAAGGATATGATTTTTTGGCAGATGATGCTTATGACAAAATGATGTCGGGTCAGTATGGAGGGTACGCGTTGTACTTATTCTATGAGCGTGCTGTTGTGGCAGCAAGCTTCACACCTGATCAGGATATGCAGACAAGTGCAAAGCTGCAAGCTGAGCAGTTGATCGAACAGTTCAAATCACAATATGGTGATACATACAAGCAAACATTAGATGCTGCATTGGCTGGAGTTGGTCTGAACGGAGAAGCTGACCTGAAGACTTATTTCTTGCATTATCTAATGCTGGAAGAATTAACAAGCGCGTATATCACCAATCACGCTGATACAACATTAAAACCATTTATTGAAGAAAAGAATCCGCGCCGGGTACGCCACATTTTAGTGAAAATGGAAAATCCAGATAAGCCTACAACAGAAGAAGCACAAAAACTGGAAGATGCAAAAAAGGCATTGGCACAAGGAAAAGACTTCGGTGATGTTGCGAAAGAATTCTCCGATGACGGCAGTGCTTCTGCCGGTGGTGATCTTGGGCTTGTTACTGAGGATACCAGCTTTGTTGAGCCATTCTTGACAACTGCCTTGGCACTTCAACATGGAGAAACCAGCGCATGGATCAAAACCCAGTATGGCTGGCATATTATCAACGTAACAGAAGCACGCTTTGATGAATTAATGAAAGATGCCGATGTACTGGCAGCATTTAAAGAAGAAAATGCAGAATTAACACTGCGTGTAATTGAAGAAGCTGCTTCCAAACTGGATATTAAGTTTGCGGATGAAAAAATCCAAGCAAAATTGGAAGACTTCATGCGGATTGAAAAAGAAGAAGAAACGAACTAGGAGATGGTGAACATGAACTATAAAACGCTATTGGCTGCCCTTTTACTCCTCGTAGTTCTAACAGGCTGCAGCGACAAATACACAAAAGTAAGTGACAGCAATGCTGTCGTAATGACAATCGGGAATGTAGAAGTGAAGAAATCACAACTCTATGGCTTCCTGGTTGCAAATGATGGTGCAAATCAAACACTGGATGCTGTGATGAATCATATTACTGAGCAAAACATTGAAAGAACTGCTGAGCTGGAAGAAGAAGCGAAAGAGAACTTGAAAAATCTGAAGAGTGCTCTTGGCGATGAATTCGCATCTTTCATCAAAGGATATGGTTACGATACCGAAGAAGCATATTATGAAGAAGTTGTGCTGTACAATGCACGCAATGCGAAACTAGTGGCAAAATATATCGAAACAAAATTCGATACCTTGGCCTTGACGCAAAAACCAAGAAAAGTACAAGTAATTGAAATTGCTGACAAAGATAAAGCAAAAACAGCTTCTGACAAAATCAATGCGGGCGAAGCATACAGTGTTGTCGGGAAAGAATTCGGTTCTACCAGCTTCTATGGCAAAGAAGAAATTCTGACTTCGGGTTCCAGTTTGGACCCTGTGGTATTGAATAAGATTTTGAATACAACAAGCCCTACGTTATACAAAGAAATTATCGAAGGTGAAAAAGGCAAATTCTATTTGGTAAATGTCATTGAAGGAGACCCTGAAAAATTCAAGGCTGAAGCAATTGAAGCACTGGCAAACAATACTTCTATTTCCGATGAAGCAACACGTCACTTCCTGAAAGAAGCTGGCTTCAAGCTTTACGACAAATCTATCTACAACCAATTGAAACAAACTGCACCAGATTTAATTTTCGACTAAAAGCGATTCCCATCGCTTTTTTTATTGCATCAGCGGATGATTCATGGTACAGTACGAAACAAAGAAAGAAGGTCAAAGAATGAATCAACTTGCATTAAAAGATTTTATTGAGTATACCTACCTTAGTAATTTGGAGAGTAATCCAAGCGGAACCTTTGCGACATTCACCAAAACAAATGCCAACTTAGAGGACAATTCCTATTCATCCAACATTTATCAACTGAATCTTGCATCGAAGCAAATCCGGCAGCTGACCGCACTCAACAAAGAGAAAAGTGCTAAATGGCTGAATGATACAACTGTGTTGTTCACCAGCAGCAGAGATAAAAAAATACAGGAGCTTGTGGAGAAAGGAGAACCCTGGACTATCTTCTATCAAATCGGGGTAGATGGCGGCGAGGCAACAGAAGCCTTCAGGCTGAAAAAAACAGTCACTTCCTTTGAAGTAATGAGTGAAAACCGGCTTGCTTTGACAGTGTGGGAACATCATTTAGATCCTGATGTTCATAGCATGACTCCCGAAGAAAAAACACAGTATTACAAGAAGTTCCAAGAAGAGAAAGATTATGAAGTCTTGGATGAAATTCCCTTTTGGAGCAATGGTTCCGGATTTACCAGAAGCAAGCGTTCCCGCTTATACCTATATGATATCAAGCAAGATGAACTTACCTTGTTAAGCAATGAGACTGATCATTGTTATATCGTTGATTGTACGGAGACTAGAATTTTGTATCTTCAAGAACCAATGGTTGGCAAACGGGACTTGACAAAGGGACTAACGGAATATGATATCACAACCAAAACACATACAGTACTTCTTGACACATCTTCTTATGCCGTTCGCACCGCCAAATATTTTAATGCAGGTATCTTAGTTAACCTGACTGATATGAAAGCAGCCGGGATGAATACCAATGGTGATTTCTACTTCTATCAGGATGGCAATCTTTCTTTCTTGGCAAGCCATGACCTAGGCTTAGGAAATACTGTTGGCAGCGATTGCCGTTATGGCGGTTCAACCACCCTTCGCATCTTTGAAAACAAAGCCTACTTTATCAGTACAGAAGATCATGATTCTTATTTGAAAGTATTGGATGCTTCCGGTACTATTCAAAAAGCAACTACCTTTGCAGGAAGTGTAGATGATTTCATCGTCACTAAAGACCACACTTATGTGACCGCCATGCACAACAATCAATTGCAGGAACTCTATGAAGTAACTGGCGAAAAGCTGCAGCCTGTATCTGCATTCAATCAAGCAATTTTAGATGGAAAGTATATTGCAGATCCGGAACTGATTACCTTTGAAAACAATGGTGTATCCTTCGATGGTTATGTCCTGAGACCAAAAGACTATAATCCTGCAAACTCCTATCCAGCTATCCTGGATATTCATGGTGGTCCCAAAACCGTATATGGCACTATCTTTTATCATGAGATGCAAGTCTGGGCCAACCTTGGCTATTTTGTCTTCTTCACCAATCCAACCGGCAGTGACGGCCGAGGCAATGCCTTTATGGATATTCGCGGCAAGTACGGTACTGTTGACTATGATGATCTCATGAAGTTCACTGATGTCGTACTAGACAGATTCCCGCAGATTGATGCAAAACGACTGGGTGTAACCGGGGGCAGTTACGGTGGATTCATGACAAACTGGATCATTGGCCATACGGATCGCTTTGCATGTGCAGCTAGTCAGCGCAGTATTGCCAACTGGATCAGCAAGTTTGGTACCACTGATATCGGATACTATTTCAATACCGACCAGCAACAAGCTGATCCATGGGAAAATGTGGATAAGATGTGGTGGCATTCTCCGATGAAATATGCGGACAAAGTGAAAACACCAACCTTATTCATCCATAGTGAGGAAGACTACCGCTGCTGGCTTGTAGAGGGTCTGCAGATGTTTACTTCCTTGAAATATCATGGAGTAGAAACACGGTTATGCATGTTCCGAAAAGAAAATCACGAACTCAGCCGCAGCGGACAACCGAAGCACCGCATTCGCCGCTTGGAAGAAATGACAAACTGGTTTGAGAAATATTTGAAGTAAAATTGGGCAGCTGCCCTTTTTTTACTGTATAATAACGTTACGAAAGAGAGGTTTTAGTATGTGTATTTTTTGTAAGATTTCAGAAGGAACAATTCCCAGCTATAAAGTCTACGAGGATGACAAGGTACTTGCATTCTTAGATATAAACCCTGTTAGCCAAGGTCACACTGTCGTGATTCCGAAGCATCACTGTGAGCATGTTTTGGATTGCAATGACGAAGTATACGGACATATGATGCAAGTAACTCGAAAATTGGCGATGCATACATTGAAAACGATGAATGCCGATGGTTTAAATCTTCTTACCAATTGTAAAGAAGCAGCAGGACAAACAGTGCCGCACTTTCATTTTCATATTATCCCCCGCTATGCAGCAGGAGATGGCTTTCATGCTTCCTTCGAGAAACAAGAGGGTATTGACTTCTTGCAGATTCAGCATGAATTAAAGGTTGAGAAACTATAATATGGATCAAACCAAACATATTTTAGAAGGCTCCATTTCAGTAAAAGCAGCGATTCTTGGCGGCAACAGATCTGTTTATGAGTTGATTGTCGATCATAAAAAGAAAGATAAGGATACCTCATTCATCAAGCATCAAGCAGCTGCCCGCAACATTCCAGTTACCTTAACAAATCGTGAAACAATCGATGCACTCTGCGAAGGTTCAACTCATGGCGGCATTGCGGCATGGGTAGGTGAACGTCAATATCAGCCACTGGAACAGCTGATAGAATCCAAAACTCCCTTTTTGGTTCTGCTGGAAGGAATTGAAGATCCCTATAACTTTGCATATGCGCTGCGCAGTTTATGTGCGAGCGGCTGCAATGGCATCATCGTGGGAGAACGCAACTGGACTACTGCCGCATCCACGATCGCCAAGGCATCTGCCGGGGCCAGTGAATACATCCCAATTCATGTCAGCAAAGATGTCGCACACACCATCCAGCAGCTAAAAGAGCAAAAGATCAAACTGCTATGCTGCATGAGAGAAGATGCTGTTGCGTATTATGAACAAGACCTAACACAAGGCATATGTATTGCCATTGGCGGAGAGTTACGCGGATTATCTAAGTCCGTGCTGGAGCTTTCTGATCAGAATATCTATATTCCGTATGGCAGCACCTTTCGCAATGCACTTACTGCATCCAGTGCTACAGCAGTCGTAGCTTTTGAAACTGCCAGACAACGTGCTGTAAAACCATAATATTGTTACATATGAAGCGATTCACAATCGTTTCAGTTGCATAAAGCACACTAACAAGGATATACTAACATTGACTTAAGAAGATGGGCATGTATTGTATCACTGTTATCCTTAAGTTATCCTAAATTTCCCCTAAGTATGTAATTGAATGCGTTATTGTCCTGATTCTTAAGTCAAGCATAGCATTGAAAAGAACCCTCACAGGTTCTTTTTTTGGTTTGCTAAATAGTTTTAACTTATTCGGCATACTTCTCTCTTGCTTGCTTAAATATTTCACCAAACAGTCTTTTATTGCTTTCCTCTTCTTCCTTTGTAATGCTTTGTATCTCAATTCCATTGTTACTTAGTGGTACTTTTCCAAAAGTAATGCCTCGTATTGCGAATAATCCATCTTTTTCATTGTTTAAAAATAATAAATACTTATCACCACGTTTCATATTCTTATAGCCGTTTATAGAATAAATTTTATTTGCTTCATGGCTTACAAATGAACTCTCTAAAACTAGCATAGATTTATTATCAATAATTTTAGGATTATACTCATTTTTAAGTATCTTCTGAATCAAAAACTCTGATTTTGTGTATCCGCCAACTACCTTACCACTAATTTTAGATCTGAATATCTCTGTATCTACTTCCTCAATCTTTTCCCCAATTACAATAATTGGCCTTGCAGCGTCTAATTCTTCAAAAGAAGCAAAGCCTACTGTTTTAGCTTCGATCAGTTCAACTTCTTTCTTTGCTGTGGCATAATAAAATAAGCTTAATGCAATTAAACAAAATACGATTACAGCAGTTCTCTTCTTTCGCATAATTGACTCCTTTTTATCATTCAATATCTGCTATACTCGCAGATGTCTCATCTACTATTGTCATATCCTTGATATCAATAACACGAAGCTGTAATGCAAAAAAATAAGTCAGTGCTTTTAGAAAGTGCAGGATAAACCATAGTGCGATACCAAATAGCAAATATAAAGTAAACTTCAAAAATTCATTTACTTGCCCAAACATCATAATGATATTGTGAAAAAGACTATAATTAAGAACTAGATGTAAATGGTAATATGTTTATGTACAAATAATCGAAAATACAAGTGTCCAAATTTGTACAGATTTCTGTTAGACTATCTCCTGGAGGTGTCATCAGAAATGAATTTACAAGGACAATTATTGATTAT
>JAEWFD010000027.1 GCA_023388995.1 Bacillota bacterium | reverse complement strand
AAGCAGGACTAGTTCATTGTCTTGATTACTATACAAGACAACATGCTTTGAAATTTAACCGAACCGCCGTATGCCGAACGGCACGTACGGTGGTGTGAGAGGGCGATTAGTTTCGCCCTACTCGATTGTTGTTTGCGAAATTGATGGTATGTTTTCCGCTGAGAATTTGGTATAATAGGAAACGCGAGATAAAGGAGTGTGTTGTATGGCATTTGAATCATTATCACAGAAGTTGACAAATGCATTTCGCCATATCCAGGGGAAAGCGAAACTAAGTGAAACAAACATGGAACATATGCTCAAGGAAGTGCGGCTGGCACTTTTAGAAGCAGATGTGAATTACAAGGTAGTAAAACAATTAATCGAAGACATCAAAGAAGAAGCCATCGGAGAAAAGGTGCTGAACGCACTGAATCCGGATCAAATGGTTGTGAAGGTGGTTCATGATAAATTAGTCGCATTGCTAGGTGCTGAGGAAAGCGCACTGACATTGGCGGATCATGGATTAAGCACCATTATGATGGTGGGATTGCAAGGAGGCGGTAAGACAACTTCAACCGCTAAGATTGCGAATATTCTGAATAAGAAGAATGCAAAGAAAGTGCTGCTGGTAGCATGTGATACCTATCGTCCGGCAGCAATAGAGCAATTGCAGACCTTGGGGCGCCAAATTCAAGTTGAAGTATTTGAACGGGGAGTTCATGTGCCTGTTGTTGAGATCGTCAAGGAAGCACGTTCTTATGCGCTTGCCAATCAATTCGATGTTATGATGGTGGATACCGCAGGCCGTTTGCATGTAGACGAAGCATTGATGCAGGAACTGCGGGAATTGAAATCATTCTTAAAGCCAAATGAGATTTTGCTGGTTGTTGATGCAATGAGTGGGCAGGACATTATTCATGTTGCAGATTCTTTCCACCAGGCATTATCCATCACCGGACTTGTAATCACAAAGCTGGATGGTGATGCTCGAGGGGGAAGTGTGCTCTCTGTTCGCAGCGTAACAGGAGTTCCGGTTAAATTCACCGGCCAAGGCGAAAAAATTGAAGATATGGATATTTTCTATCCGGAACGAATGGCTGATCGCATCCTTGGCATGGGCGATGTCATGACTTTAATCGAAAAGGCACAAGAAAATATCGATGAGGATCAAGCTCAAAAGCTTATGGAAAAAATGATGAATGGCTCATTTGACTTAAATGATATGCTGATGCAGATGAAACAGCTGAAGAAAATGGGGCCATTATCAGGGATTATGAAAATGATACCTGGTATGAATCAATTGGCGCAGATGCCGCAGATGGATGATGGCAAGACGGAAGATTCCATGAAGCGTACCGAAGCAATCATTTTGAGTATGACGAAGAAAGAGCGAAAAGATCCATCTGTTTTGCGTTCTTCCAGTAAAAACAGAATTGCTAAGGGAAGCGGAACTACAGTAACGGAAGTAAACCGCTTGATCTCGCAGTTCTCCAAAACAAAAGAAGCGATGCAAATGATGTCGCAAATGGCGAAATCTGGCAAAATGCCTAATTTAGATCCGAATATGAATAAAAAGATGAATCAGATCAGCAAAGGACAGATTCCAAACTTTATGAAAGGAAAGCGATGGTAATTACCGTCGTTTTTTTGCGCAGATTTTTTTGCATTTAGCTTTACTAACGATTTAAGCACAAACATTCTGCTGGACTGATTGTATCAATGAATGAAATGTGCTACCATATGCACATAAAATCACATGTTTTTCTTATGCTGGAGGAAGAGGTTAAAAGTAGTAAAAATAGAAGGAGGAATTCGGATGACAGTAGAATTTTCTCAGTTTATGGCACAGCTTACCAATAATTTCTCGCTTTTTTTTGTGGTGCTATTGACGCTTGGAGTGATCTTGGTGAATGGGTGGACGGATGCACCAAATGCGATTGCTACCTGTATTTCGACACGGTCCATCGGTCCGCGTTTAGCCATACTGATGGCTGCTGTCTTTAATTTTCTTGGGGTTTTTGTCATGACAATGGTCAATGCGACAGTAGCAATGACGATTTATAATATGGTTGACTTTGGCGGTGATCCCCAAAAAGCGCTGATAGCACTCTGTGCAGCATTGTTTGCGATTGTGTTTTGGGCCACAGCAGCATGGTATTTCGGAATTCCAACGAGTGAAAGCCATGCCTTGATTGCCGGGCTTTCGGGGGCAGCTATTGCCTTGCAAGGAGGCTTTTCGGGCATCAATGGTGAAGAATGGATCAAGGTAATTTATGGCTTGCTATTATCAACAATACTGGGATTTGTGGCTGGTTTTGGATCGACAAAAGCAATTATGATCGGCTTTTGGAACAAAGACCGCTATCGGCTGAATAAAGTATTTCGCAAAGGGCAGATATTTGGAGGCGCTGCTATGGCCTTTATGCATGGCGCACAAGATGGTCAGAAATTCATGGGCGTGTTTATGCTTGGCATCTTCTTGGCGAATGGCCAAGGCAACGTTACCGACTTTGTGATTCCCGTGTGGATGATGATCCTTTGTTCTGCCGTCATGGCATTTGGTACCTCAATCGGAGGATATCGGATTATTAAATCGGTAGGGATGGATATGGTCAAACTGGAACCATACCAAGGCTTTGCGGCAGATATGTCTTCTGCTGCGTGTTTGCTTCTTGCGACACTGACGGGTATCCCTGTCAGTACAACACATACCAAAACAACGGCAATTATGGGTGTCGGAGCAGCGAAAAGACTCACGTCGATCAACTGGGGCATTGTGAGAGAAATGGTTCTGGCTTGGATTTTAACTTTCCCTGGCTGCGGTGTCATAGGATTTTGGATGGCCCAGCTATTTATGCGATTATTTCAATAAGGAGGCTTTGTATGGCAAGACAAGATCGGTATTATTATGACGGATTTGTAAAATTGATGGAGTTGGCGCTGGAAGAAGCACAGCTCTTATTGAAAGAATTGCATTCCTTCGAAAGCAGCCGGATTGAAATTTTAAAAAATCGTCTGGGAGTGCTGGAGCATGATGGGGATACCTTGCAGCAAGAAGTATTGAAACGGTTGGGGACAGCATTCATCACTCCGCTGGAACGGGAAGATATTATGGAACTGGTACATGCGCTGGGTGCTGTCGGAGACGGGATTGAAGAAGTAGTTTTGCGGATGTATATGTATGATATCAACAAATTGCGTCCGCAGACACTGAAGTTTGGGGAGATCATAGTCAACCAATGCCAGCAGGCTCTGATTGCATTGCGGGAATTTCAGCATTCCAAGCATTCCGGAAAGTTTTTTGACAGTATGCGGGAGGTTGCAGATTTGGAGCGAGAAGCAGATCGCTATTATGCGGAAGTCATGCGGGAGCTATATCGCTTCACCAAAGATCCTATAGAGCTTCTTGTCTGGACCCGTATATTTGACCAGTTTGAACGGTGCTGTGATGCAATTAAAGATTCTATTTTGGTATTGGAACGAGTAGCGATGAAAAATTCATAGTCTGTTAAGTAAAAATGCTTGACAGGGTATTTTGGATATAGTATAGTGATACGGTACTAAATAAATTAAGTAGGAGGAATTGAATATGGCAGTAAAATTACGTTTGAAAAGAATGGGTGCAAAGAAAGCTCCGTTTTATCGTATTGTAGCAGCGGATTCCCGTTATCCACGTGATGGCCGTTTTATCGAAACCATCGGTCATTACAACCCAACCAGCGAAACAGCTGACTTGAAAATTGACGAAGAATTAGCATTGAAATGGCTTCAAAATGGTGCTCAACCATCTGATACCGTTCGTAATCTTCTTTCCAGCAAAGGGATTATGAAAAAATTCCACGACTCTAAACTTGCGAAATAACCATGATTAACTTCGAAGAAGTATTATTGAATTTGGTGAAGCCGATGGTAGAAAATCAAACGGGCTTAAGTGTAAAGCAAATGCCTAGTTTGAATGAAAACGAAATCTTGCTGTATGTATATTGTGATTCGCAAGACACAGCGCGGTTGATCGGCAAGCAAGGAAGTATGGCTAGTGCAATTCGTCAAATGATGTCAGTCGCGTCTAGAAGTGAAAGTAAAAAAATTACGATTAAATTTGAATCGTACTAGGATGCGGATTATGCATCCTTTCTTTTTAGAGGATGATAAAATGGAAAAAATTAAAGTTGGTCAGTTGGTAAATACTCATGGTGTACAAGGTGAATGCAAAGTAAGGGTGCTGACAGAATTTGCAGAAGAACGTTTTGCCGTCGGTCAGCAGCTGTGGCTGTGCAAGGGAGCACAAACAAAGCAGGTCACAGTCAGCAGCACTCGCTGGCAAAATGAAATTTTGCTGGTACGTTTCAAAGAGTTGAAAGACATGACAAGCGCAGAAGCGTATAAAGGATTTGAAATTATGATCGATATCGATCAGATTGAGGCGCTGGATGAAGGATTCTATGCGTTTGAACTGGTGGGCTATCAAGTATTTGACGAACAGCATCAGCTGCTGGGACATGTGAAGCGTGTTGAAGAAACAGGTGCCAATGATATTTTACGGGTATCAAGGGATGAAAAGAAAGATTTGCTTGTTCCTTTTGTGGATGCGTTCATTCAAAGCATTGATGAAGAAGCAACATCGATTGTGATTCATATGATGGAGGGATTAGAGTGAAAATTACGGTTTTAACTCTGTTTCCGGAAATGTTTGAAGGTTTTCAAACAACTTCGATCATCAAAAAAGCGCTTTTAAAACAGCTGGTGGAATTTGAAGTGGTGGATATGCGCAGCTTTACGCAGGATAAACATTATCGTGTTGATGATACACCTTGCGGCGGCGGACAGGGACTGGTTTTAATGTGCCAGCCTGTCGTGGATGCAATTGAAGCAGTACGTACACCTGACAGCAAAGTATATTTGATGTCTCCGCAAGGTGCTGTTTTTCAGCAGGCGATGGCTCGCAAACTGGAAACGCATGCACATCTAGTGCTCGTATGCGGTCACTATGAAGGATTTGATGAGCGGATCCGTTCTTATGTGGATGGTGAGATTTCGATTGGTGACTTTGTGCTGACTGGCGGCGAACTGGCAGCTATGGTGATCAGCGATGCGGTGATTCGCTTGGTGGATGGTGTTATCCGGGAGGCTTCCCATGTGGATGACTCTTTTGAGGATGGACTGCTGGAATATCCGCAGTATACACGGCCAATTGACTATCGTGGAGAGAGTGTGCCGGAGGTTTTATTATCGGGACATCATGAAAATATCCGCAAATGGCGGCTGGAGCAGTCGCTGCGGCGCACATTGCAAAGAAGACCGGATTTGCTTCAGCATCGGGAATTAACCAAAGAAGAGGCAAAACTGATGAAGGGGATATTGGAAGAGCAGAATTCCTTTAAAAAATAATTGAAATAAAGGATTGATTGTGATATAGTATTTTGGTCCTATGGACAAACGGAAGTTCCGCTGGTCAGTTGATTATGAGCTTCAAGAAGAAGGAGCGTGTGAAATATGAACATGAATTTAGTATCTCAAGTAACAAAATCACAACTACGCACTGATCTGCCTGAGTTCAAATCAGGGGACACTCTAAAAGTGCACGTTCAAATTCGTGAAGGTGAAAAAACACGGGTTCAGATTTTCGAAGGTGTATGCATTGTACGCTGCGGAAGCGGAATCGGTGAAACGTTCACAGTTCGCAAAATTTCAAACCAAATTGGAGTAGAAAGAACATTCCCGATCCATTCACCGGTGATTGAAAAAATCGAAGTGATGCGTCGTGGTAAAGTAAGAAGAAACAAATTGTTCTACTTACGTGGGCGCTCAGGGAAAGCTGCCCGTATCGAAGAAATTCGCTAGTAAAAAGGCCGGGATATCCGGCTTTTTTTCAAATAGGAGGGGTGCGTTATGAAAGATACAAATGAAATCGAGCAATTGGAGTTGTGTTTGGATGACCAAGAGAAGCAAACAGAGAGCCCGGTTGATGCTGCTTCGGGGCAGGGAACTGCGAATGCCGAACCTGAATTGCCGCAAGACGAAAAGAAAGAGCAATCACATTGGGATATCAAGCCATTGGATGCCTTTGGTCCTAAAAAGAGCAGCAAGACGCCAAACAAGCAGACGAGCATCTTTATTGAGATATTAGATGTATTGCGGAGTGTTATTCTTTGCTTTTTTGCCGTATGGCTGATTACCACTTTCGTTGTGAAGCAGATTCGCATCGATGGTACTTCCATGTATCCGACATTGCATCATAATGATTATGGCTTTTCCAATGTCATTGGTTTTAAATTGCAGTCTGTGAAGCGCTTTGATGTTGTTGTGTTATATGAACCGCACCTAGGCGATTATGTAATCAAGAGGATCATTGGCATGCCTAATGAAGTCGTTTCTTACAAAGACAACCAACTGTATATTGATGGAACAGTCGTAGAGGAACCATTCTTTGATGAGGAATACCGGGAGCAAATGATGACTGCCAATAATGATTATTTTACCCCTGATTTTGCAGCCGTTACGTTGGGTTCTGACGAATATTTTGTGATGGGTGATAATCGTCCGAAATCAAGCGATTCCCGTGAATACGGGGCAATTCATAAAGATCAGATCGTTTCGAAGCATGCCTTGATTGTATTTCCAGTTTCGCATTTCGGGATGCATTAAGTTGCAGTTAGAGTGAGTTGAAATGAATGAACGCGAAGAAATATTGAAGAAAGTTGATTTGCTGTACATGATGTGGAAGAAAGGCGAACTTGGCGGGGAAGTAATGCCTGAAGATGAAAATCCACATCTGGACAGTTCTTCCAAGGAAAACTATCTGTATTTTACACTGCCAATGGCATTGAATTATCAAAGAAACTCTTATACTTTATGGGAAAATGCGAACAAAACGTTTCAGGATGAAGAAACAAGGTTTGTGTTTGATCCTAAAAAATGTTTGGAAAGAACATTTGAAGAAGTGCAATTTGCACTTACTAAATATAAGGTTGCTTTGCAAAAGCAAAAACAAACGGAAATATGGCTGTCTCTATGCAAAACATTTGTAGAGTTATATGACGGGGACGTCAGAAATTTATTTCATAGTTTAGATAATGATGCAGATGAGATCAGAACATTTATTCAACAAAAGAATAAGAAGAAATTTCCTTATTTGTCAGGAAGCAAGATTTGCAATTATTGGCTATATGTAATATGGCAGTATACAGACAGAACATATAAAAATTTTGAACACTTAACTGTAGCACCTGATACCCATGTTATTCAGGCAACACATCGGTTGGGATTAATCACAGATGATGAAGTAAAAAGAAGCGATGTGCAGTTGATTGTTATAAGAAGATGGAATGCATTATTTCAGGGTACCATATATAAACCAATCGATATTCATACGCCGTTATGGCTGTGGAGCAGAAATGGATTTCAGAATTTAACGAATGGGATTGATAAACTTTATCAACCATAGTGATAGTAATTTAACTTGCAAGAATTTTTGCAAGTCTGGTAAAGGAAGTGAGAACATTGAGCGATCAAAATACAACAAAAACCAACATCAACT
Organism: Bacillota bacterium; assembly: GCA_023388995.1. GTDB lineage: Bacteria > Bacillota_I > Bacilli_A > Erysipelotrichales > Erysipelotrichaceae > JAEWFD01. The sequence goes on along the minus strand of JAEWFD010000027.1, from coordinate 169,628 downwards.
GGTTTCCTGGTCATATGACGAAAGCGAAACGGCAGATGGAAGAACATATCAAAATGGTAGATATGGTGATTGAGCTGCGGGATGCCCGCATTCCGCTGTCAAGCGAGAATCCGCTTTTAAAAGATATTATCGGCAATAAGCCAAGGATGGTAGTTCTGACGAAAATAGACAAGGCAGAGCCGCAAGAGACGAAACGCTGGATTGCCCATTTTGAAAAAGACAATGCAATTTGCATTGGTCTTGATTTAACCAAACCGCTGCCGATGAATCAGATGATTGCGCATGCTCAGGTGGTGTTGAAAGCGAAACGGGAACGAGATGCTCGGCGAGGAATCCGTCCGCGTCCGATGCGGGCGATGATCGTAGGAATTCCTAATGTAGGGAAATCAACATTGATCAATCGCTTTGCAAAGCGGAAAGTTGCGGTTACAGGAGACCGTCCGGGAGTTACGAAAGCAGCGCAGTGGATTAAAGTAAGCCAGGAGTTTGAGTTGCTGGATACTCCGGGAGTGTTATGGCCGCGTTTTGATAATGAATGGATTGCCAAGAGATTGGCAGTTACCGGTGCGATCAAAGATCAGATTCTTCCGAAGGAAGAAATTGCAGTTTTTGCGCTTGAATACTTAACTGCGCATTATCCAAAGGCTTTAGAGGAACGGTATCAGGTAGAACTTCATGATGAACCGATGGAACTTTTTGCACGGATCGGTGCTAAACGCTTAATTCTGAAGACCAAAGGAGAGGTAGATCTGCCGCGGACGATGGATATGGTGATTAAGGAAATCAGGGATAATTACCTGGGAGCGATTACGTGGGAGACAGTCGATGAGAGCTGGGAATGACTATGAGTCCGCTTTTTGGGAGAAACAGCAGTTTGTCATGGGGATTGATGAGGCAGGCAGGGGTCCGATTGCAGGTCCGCTTGTTGTTTGCGGAGTAGTTTTGCCGATTGGATTTGATCATGATGGTATTTATGATTCCAAAGCGATCAGCAAGAAAAAGCGGGAACAGCTGTATGAAGTTATCCTCGATCAAGCAGTTGCGTATTGTATTCAGATTAAAGATGCTGCTTTCGTGGATCGCTTTAATATTTATCAAGCAACGCGTATGGCGATGGAAGAATGTGTTGCTTATAGTTCTGTCGCATTAGGTGCTGTTCTAACCGATGCCATGCCTTTGCGGCAGAGTGCTGCCACCGTGATCCCCCTTATTAAAGGAGATCAGAAATCGATCAGCATTGCGGCTGCGAGCATCATTGCCAAAGTGACACGTGACCGGATTATGGAAGCGTATGATCAGTTGTATCCGCAGTATGGGTTTGCCAGGCATGTAGGCTATCCGACGAAGGAACATCTGGAAAAGCTTAGGGAATATGGCTGCCTGCCGATTCACCGCCAAAGCTATGGACCGGTTGCAGAGCTGAATCAGTTAACACTTTTTTGATGGGATATCCCATCTTTTTTTGTTTTTTGACAAATGATAATGAAAAGCAATATATTGACGAAGATAAGGAAGAAACATATAATTACTATACTGCATAGTATTTGAGAGAATAACAAATATAGATCACTTGTTGGTTTGCGTATTATGTTAGAAGTAAAATGAGCTGCTTGAGGAGAATGATGATATGATTGAGATTAAAATATTAAATTATGATGATATGAAAGAAGTAATGGAGCTGAAACTATTATGCTGGCCTGAAGAAATAGCTGGACTATCCAATATTCAGCTGTCATATCAAGAAGAATTTGCTTTTTGGACGACCTGGATGAATGCGGAACAGGAGAATCATGATATTCGTAAGTTGTACGGTGCTTTCGAACACGGTAAATTGCTTGGCGTTGCATTTGGCAGCTTTGTAGAATCAAAGAATGTTCCGGAAGAGGGTTTCGAATTAAATGGCTTGTGGGTTTACCCGCAGCATCGCAGAAAAGGAATTGCATTGCAGTTAATATTGAAATTGCTGGATGATTTTTACGAATTGGAAGCAAATAAGATCATTATATATAATTTTCACCATGCACCATCCAATCAGTTTTATCGGAAACTTGGCTGTGAAGTGATTGGTACCGAATATCAAACAGCCGATAAAGTTCCTGTAGATATCTTTGCGTGTGATGTAGTTTTGATGAAGCAGAACATCATGCAATTGCAGATGTGCTTTGCAGGATAATTGTTAGACCCAGACGCGTTTGCGATCTTGAAGATCGCAGACGTTTTTTATAGGATATCACAGATCAAAATCTTACTATAGATTAAGAGGGGAGAATTGAAGCCATGATACACCGTGATCTGTGTTATTTGCTTGCGAAACAAGAAGGGTTTGATTATGATAGAGTTATGCAGGCATCTGTGCAAGAAACGATGTTTGCGATGAAGTCGCCTGAATTGTTTGTAACGTGTTTTGAACAGCAGTATCCTGCTTCTTTGAAAGAGTTGCGCAAACCTCCGGTATTATTGTGTTTCAAGGGAGATATCAAACTGCTCGACAGGCCAATGGTTGCAATTATCGGAGCGCGGAAGTGCAGTTCGTACGGATTATGGGCGACGCAGCAAATAGTTGCGCAGCTGCCTTCTGATATTGTGATTGTGAGCGGCATGGCTAAGGGGATTGATGGTGCAGCACATATGGCGGCGATTCAATCCGGAAAAAAGACGATTGCAGTATTAGGAAGTGGTTTAGACTATTGTTATCCGGAAGAGCATCGCACTTTATTTCAGGAACTTGGCACCAGCCATTTGCTGCTGAGTGAATATACACATGATATTCCGGTTCGCAAGCATCATTTTCCAGCTCGCAATCGCTTGATTGCTGCTCTGGCAGATGTCGTAGTGGTAGTCGAGTCCCGGATTTGCAGCGGAACCGCAACAACTGTAAAAGAAGCACTGGATCTGGGAAGAGAAATTTACTGCATTCCGCATCGGCTGTGTGATGAGCTAGGTGCCGGAAATCATTTGCTGATTCAGGAAGGAGCCAATATCATCTATGATATTGGAGAATTTTGCGATGAAATCAGCAGTCGAAATAATTTGACAAATAAAAAAATACCGTTAAGATAAGTAGAGTAATAAGGAGGCAGCAGTATGAAGAAACTCGTGATCGTGGAATCTCCATCAAAAACAAAGACCATTGCGAAGTATCTTGGTGATGACTACCAAGTTGTTTTCAGCAAAGGACATATACGTGATTTATCAACAAAAGGAAAAGAAGGATTAGGGGTCGATATTGAAAATGGCTTCAAGCCAACGTATTCAGTGAGCAAGGAAAAGGCTGGCATTGTGAAGGATTTGAAAGCTTTGGCCCAAAAAAGTGATGAAGTCTATCTCGCAACTGACCCTGACCGTGAAGGAGAAGCGATTTCGTGGCATTTGGCACAAGAATTGAAATTAGAAGTAGATGCGAAAAATCGTATTGAGTTTCATGAAATTACCAAGGATGCAGTACTTCATGCGCTGGAACATCCGCGCAGCATTGATATGGGATTGGTGCATTCACAGGAAACGAGACGAATTTTGGATCGTATCATTGGATTCAAATTGTCTAAGTTATTGATGCGTAAGATATCTTCTAAGTCTGCAGGAAGGGTACAGTCTGTTGCTTTGAAATTGATTGTGGATCGTGAACGTGAAATCCGTGCTTTTATCAGTGAAGAATATCATACGATTCATGCACTTGTTTCGAAAGACAACAAGGAGTTTGAGATAACACTATCCAAAGTAGATGGCAAAAAACCGGAAATCAAAACACAGGAAGAAGCGGATGCTATTTTGAACACATTGCAGCCGGACTTTTTGGTGGATGCGATCAAGAAGCAAACAAGAAAGCGGGAAGCAAAACCGGCATTTATTACTTCGACCTTGCAGCAGGAAGCATCCAAAAAGTTGAATTACGGTTCCAAGAAAACAATGTCTATTGCACAGAAATTGTATGAAGGGATTGATTTGAAAAGTCAAACGGTGGGGTTGATTACGTATATGCGTACCGATTCTGTTCGAATGAGTGATGGGTTTGTCCAAGACGCAAACCAATATATTACTAAGCAATATGGTGCTGAGTATGTGGGTTCGATGAAACTTCGGAAAACGAACGGCAATGTGCAGGATGCGCATGAAGCGATTCGTCCGACGAGCGTGGAACGTACACCAGCTTCCGTAAAGGCATATCTGACAAATGATGAGTATCGCTTGTATACTTTGATTTATGAGCGGGCATTGGCATCTTTGATGGCTAGTGCGGTGTTTGATGCAACGAGTGTTCAGTTTGCAAATCAAAATACAATCTTTACAGCATCCGGTTCAGTATTGGTGTTTGATGGCTATTTGCGGTTGTACGATGATTATGAAACCAAAGAAGAAAAGCTTCCGGTTTTAACGGAGCAAGAGATGCTTGCTTCATCTAATATTTACAATAAACAGCATTTTACAGAACCATTGCCTCGCTACACAGAGGCACGGCTGATTAAAGAGTTTGAGGAATTGGGAATTGGACGTCCGAGCACGTATGCGACGATTATTGATACAATCATTCAGCGCGGCTATGTCTCGCTTGAACGTCAAAATGAAAGTTCTAAAACGAAAGTCTTTATTCCAAGTGAACAAGGAGAACTTACAAGCGATAAATTGCAGGAGTTTTTCGCAAGTGTCATCAATGTAACGTATACAGCGGAAATGGAGACAGAACTTGATGAGATCGCAAGTGATGAGCGTGATTACATTGCATCCTTGCAAACGTTCTATGATAAATTTGATCCTCTGGTCAATTACGCTTATGAGAATATGGAAAAGATCCAGCCGGAACCATATGGGGAGCCTTGTCCTGAATGTGGCAATGATTTGGTCATTCGTAAGGGCCGCTATGGCAAGTTTGTAAGCTGCCTTGGCTTTCCTGCATGCACGTATCGCAAATCGTTGGAAGAAAAAAAGGAAGTTGTCCAGCTGGAAGAGCTTTGTCCGGAATGCGGCAGTCATTTGGTGGAGCGTAAAAATCGCTTTGGTCAGCCGTTTGTCGGTTGTTCTGCGTATCCGAAATGCCGCTACATCAAGGCTGATAAAAAGGAAGTCAAGGAGGTTGGGCGAGATTGTCCGGAGTGCGGCAGTCCGTTGATTGAACGCAAGAGTCGTTTTGGAAAGCCGTTTATTGCGTGTTCTTCATATCCAAAATGCAGATTTATTGAAGGCAGCAAAAAGAAGGATCAAGAAGCATCCGATGGTTTAGAACCAGCAGCAAAAACAAAGAAAACAGCAGTGAAAAAGACTGCCAAAGCAGCAGCAAAGAAAACGACTGCGAAGAAGACAACCAAAACAACGGCTAAAAAGGCGGCCAAGAGTACCGAGAAAAAAACAAAGGCAAAAGCAGCAAGTACGAAATCGAAAACAACCACAAGAAAGGAAGCCGCACAAGATGAATAATCCGCTAGTTGTGAATGTTGTTGGTGCCGGATTGGCAGGTTGCGAAGCTGCTTGGCAGTTGGTGCAAAGAGGAATTCCGGTACGTTTATTCGAAATGAAACCGCAGAAACGCAGTGAGGCCCATCATAGTGATTTATTCGCAGAATTGGTTTGTTCCAATTCTTTGCGTAGTGATGCAATGACAAATGCTGTTGGTGTATTGAAAGAGGAAATGCGTCTTCTCAACAGTTTGATTCTTTCGGCAGCTGATGCGAACCGCGTGCCGGCTGGCAGTGCTTTGGCTGTTGACCGCGAAGGGTTTTCTCAATCAATCACAAAAATTGTGAAAGAGCATCCGCTCGTGCAAGTGGTAGCAGAAGAAGTTACCGCCATTCCGAATTCACCAACGATTATTGCCAGCGGGCCGCTGACATCTTCGGCATTATCGGAGGCCATCCAGCAATTCTTAGGAAATGAGTATCTTTATTTCTATGATGCAGCTGCACCGATCATTGAAAAGGATAGTATTGATTTCACGAAAGCTTATTATAAATCCCGCTATGACAAAGGGGATAGCGATTATATCAATTGTCCAATGACAAAAGACGAGTTTGAAGTATTTTATCGGGAACTAATTCAAGCGAAGACTGTTGCGTTAAAAGAGTTCGAACAAGAAACGTATTTTGAAGGATGCATGCCATTTGAGGAAATGGCGCGCCGCGGTGTAAAAACATTGCTGTTTGGTCCGATGAAACCGGTGGGTTTAGAGACACCGGATGGCAAAAGGCCTTATGCTGTAGTACAGCTGCGCCAAGATAATGCGATTGGCTCACTTTACAATTTGGTAGGGTTCCAAACACACTTGACATTTCCTGAGCAAAAACGCATCATTCAAATGATTCCTGGGTTGGAAGATGCATCCATAGTGCGCTATGGGGTGATGCATCGCAACACGTTCCTGAACTCACCGCATCTTTTATTGCCAACTTACCAAACAAAAAAAAGGGAAGATTTGTTTTTTGCAGGTCAAATGACAGGTGTTGAAGGATATGTGGAGTCAGCTGCAAGCGGACTGCTGGCAGGAATCAATATGGCACATTTGGTCCAGGGGAAAGCACTTGTAGAACTTTCTGCCGAATGTGTGATGGGTTCAATGGCGCAGTATATAACACATGCCAGTCATGATTTTCAGCCGATGAATGCCAACTTTGGTATTATGCATTTGCGCCAGATCCCCAAAGATAAGAAACTGCGCAAAGAGGCCTATGGACTGCAAGCACTGGCATACTTGAAAGAGCGATTTGATGAATTGAAACCATGATGCACGAACAATTGGAACAATTTTTACTGTATGTAGCCAGAACAAATACCCGCTCCGCACATACAGATGGTGCATATCGCAGTGATATTATGCAGTTTATTGCCTATTTAGAAACCCGGAATATTACTTCTTTAGAACGGATATCCTATGAATTGATTATGGATTATTTGATGGCGATTCGAACAAACAGCAACTTGAAGCATAGCTCGGTCGCGCGCAAGTGTTCCGTTCTGCGTTCTTTTTTCTCTTATTTATATGAACTCGGTCAGGTGCTTGATAACCCTTTTGTGAGTGTCAAAGTGCCGAAAGTGAAGAAGCAGCTTCCTGATTTCTTGTTTGTGGAGGAACTGGAAGAACTGCTGGAAGCCATTGATTTACACACTGATGTCGGAGTACGGAATCGCTGCATGCTGGAAGTGATGTATGCTTGCGGCTTGCGTGTTAGTGAAGTCAAAAACTTAACGCGCAAGCAAATTCAGCTGGATGAGCAGGTATTGCGAATCATAGGAAAGGGAAGCAAAGAGCGTCTTGTTCCTTTTTATCCAGTTGTGAAAGAACTGCTCATGCAGTATCTGAGCGTATCCAGACCGGCTTTGTTGCAAGGGAAAGAACATGATTTTATATTCGTGAATCAAAGAGGAGAACCGATTACCACCAGGGGAATTCAATTTGTCCTCAATGAGGAAGTAAAGAAAGCGGGCTGTTTGATGCAGGTGCATCCGCATACACTGCGGCATTCTTTTGCGACTCATTTGCTGGATGCCGGTGCAGATTTGCGCTTGGTGCAGGAGCTTCTCGGCCACAGCAGTTTATCGACGACGCAAATTTATGTTCATGTAACAACGGAGAGCTTGAAGAAAGCATATTTTGCGGCCCACCCAAGAGCAAAGCTGGAACAATTGCAAGATGCAGGAGGTTTGAAATGAGAAGAACGGATCGAGAAGTGACAGATTATAATGAAATGGAAGAAATCATCCGGTCCTGTCAAGTTTGCCATATGGCAATGGTAGATCAAGGAAATCCCTATAGTGTAACAGTAAACTTCGGCTATGAACGCAAAGAACAGCAATTTATTTTGTTTGTTCACTGTGCCACGCAGGGGCGCAAGATTGATATACTGAAACAAAATCCTAAGGTTTTTATCACCATGGATCACAATCATGAATTGGTGAAGGGCAACGAAGCATGTAGCTATGGCTGGAAGTATGAAAGCATTATGGCCGAAGGCAAGGTAGAATTTCTTGCTTCTGAAGCAGAAAAAAGGTCCGGGCTGGATGCAATCATGCGGCAATACGAAGCACATACGGTATTTACCTATCCTGACCGCGCTGTAGAGCGAGTTACGGTGCTGCGCATCGCACTTCAAAAGATAACGGCAAAGCGAAGGAGATAATTCCTTCTCTTTTTTATAGCAAAAAGATGTAACTTTTGCAGCTAAGTATTGTACTGAATGCCTCTTTATGGTATATTATTAAATGGCACTTTGAGGAAAGTGTACTTCACACATCATGGATTCAGGCAACTCCGTGCTCGAAAGAGTGTTGCTGGTGGAAATGATGGAGGAAATAACGGAAAGCGAGGAAATTAAATTATGTCAGTTGTTTCAATGAAGAAATTGTTAGAATCCGGTTCCCATTTCGGGCACCAAACACGCAGATGGGATCCAAAAATGCGTCCGTATATCTATACTTCACGCAATGGGGTTTACATCATCAACTTGGAAAAAACACAAGTAAAACTAGATGAAGCTTATCTTGCAATGAAAGATATCGCTGATCGCGGCGGTAAAGTATTGTTTGTTGGTACTAAGAAACAAGCACAAGTAGTAGTGATGGAAGAAGCACTTCGTACAGGTTCTTTCTTTATCAACCAACGTTGGTTGGGTGGTACATTAACAAATTTCCGTACAATTCAAAAAAGAATCAGACGTTTGATCGAAATCGAAGAGATGGAAGCAAGCGGATTGATGGAAAAATATCCAAAGAAAGAAGTATCCCAAATTCGCAAAGAAGCGGCTCGTTTGGAAAACTTCCTTGGCGGTATCAAGGAAATGAAAAAAATTCCTGATGCAATCTTTGTAATTGATCCAAAAGTAGAACACAATGCTGTTGCGGAAGCAAGAAAACTGGGTATTCCTGTATTTGGTATCGTTGATACAAACTGTAATCCGGAAGAAGTGGATTATGCAATTCCTGCAAATGATGATGCGCTTCGTTCTGTAAAACTGATCGTTACATTGATGGCAGATGCAATCATGGAATCCAAAGGTGGTCTTCTAAGTGTTGCTTACCAAAAAGAAGAAGGCGAAGAAGAAGTTTCTATGGCTGATGTTATTCAAAATGTAGAAGAGCAAGCTGCAGAAAATGAACGTCGTCGTCGTGCTCGCAATGAAGAACGTCGTCAACGTTTCAACAATGATCGCGGTTCTGACCGCGGGGATCGCAATGATCGTCGTCCACGTCGTCCATTCAATAGAGAACAAGCACCTGCTGCTGCAGCACCTGCAACGACAGAAGAATAATTGGAGGAAATGAAGATGGCAATTACAGCACAAGATGTAAAAGAACTACGCGAAAAAACCGGCGCAGGGATGATGGACTGCAAAAAGGCGCTTACTGAATGTGATGGAGATATGGAAAAAGCAATCGACTGGTTGCGTGAAAAAGGTATCTCTAAAGCTGCGAAAAAAGCAGACCGCATTGCTGCTGAAGGATTGACACGCTTGGCAGTGGATGGCAATTATGCTGTTATCTTTGAAGTTAACTCAGAAACAGACTTTGCTGCTAAAAATGAACGTTTCTTGCAAGTGTTGGATATCGTAACCGAAACATTGCTGAAACACAAACCGGCAACAATGGAAGAAGCGCTTGCTTGCAAAGCAACTGCTGAATATACTTTGGAAAATATCCTGATTGATGCAACAGCAACAATCGGTGAAAAAATCAGCTTCCGCCGTTTCGAAATTATTGAAAAGCAAGATAGCGATGCATTCGGTGCATATATGCACATGGGTGGCAAGATCAGCTGTGTAGCAGTATTAAGCAATACAAGCAATGCTGAAGTTGCGAAAGACATTGCAATGCATGCTGCTGCCATGAATCCGCAATTCGTTGATCGCAGCGATGTTCCTGCTGAATTCTTGGAACATGAACGTGCTATTCAAACGGAAATCATGAAGAATGATCCTGCATTATCCGGCAAACCGGAAAAAGTACTGCAGGGAATCGTAGAAGGACGTTTGAGCAAGAATTTGCAAGAAATCTGCTTGAATGATCAACCTTTCTTCAAAAATCCTGATTTGAAAATCAGTCAATACCTGGCACAGGCAAATACGAAAGTTGCAAAACTGGTTCGTTATGCTGTTGGTGAAGGGATTGAGAAAAAAGTTGACAACTTTGCTGAAGAGGTAATGAGTCAAGTACGTTAAAGATCAAAGGACACTTTTATTGTGTCCTTTTTCAAAGAAAGAAAGGTGGGTTCCCATGTACAAAAGAGTATTGCTGAAATTGAGTGGTGAGGCATTGGCAGGCGGTGCTGGAAAAGGATTTGATCCGCAAACGCTGAGAAGTTTGGCTATTCAGTTAAAACGTGTATCTGAGCAAAATATTGAGTTGGCAATTGTCGTGGGCGGGGGAAACTTCGTACGCGGTAAAGTCATTGAACAACTTGGTATTGAGAGAACTCAAGCTGACTATATGGGAATGCTGGCAACAGTCATGAATGCATTGGCTGTGCAAAGTGCGCTGGAACAACTTGGTGTACCAACAAGAGTCCAAAGTGCTATTGAAATGTCAAAAATTTGTGAGCCGTTTATCGTTCGCAAAGCGAAACGCCATTTAGAAAAAAACAGAATTGTTATTTTTGCGGCAGGTGTTGGGAGTCCCTATTTCTCTACCGACACTTGTGCGGCTCTGCGAGCTTCCGAAATTGGCGCTGATGTCATTTTGATGTCCAAAAACGGTGTAGATGGTGTATACAGCGCTGATCCGAAAAAGGATCCGCAAGCTGTCAAATACGATCGTTTGACTTATATGGATCTATTGCAGAACAATTTGCAGGTAATGGATCCGACCGCAGTTACATTATGTATGGAAAATGGTATTGATCTGCTTGTATTTAATATGAATGAGGAGGATAATATTCTCAAAGCCATTCAAGGTGAGCATATCGGTACTGTCATAACAAAGGAGGAGAAATAGTATGCAAACAATCTTGAAACAAACTTCGGGGAAGATGGAGAAAGCAATTGAAGCCTTCCGCAATGATTTGACAACTGTTCGTACGGGTCGTGCAAATGCTTCCATTTTGGATCATGTGGAAGTGGATTATTACGGAAGCATGACTCCGGTCAATCAAGTCGCAAGCATTACTGTAGTAGAAGGAAAGCAACTTGTGATCAAGCCATTTGATCGCTCTACGCTGAAGGAAATTGAAACAGCGATTTTGAAAGCTAACTTGGGCTTTAATCCGCAAAATGATGGAACAGTTGTTCGGATCAATGTTCCTTCTTTGACAGAAGATCGTCGCAAAGAACTGACAAAAGTAGTTTCTAAGATGGCGGAAGAAGCAAAAGTTGCGATTCGCAATGTGCGTCGTGACGCCAATGATGCAATCAAGAAGAATAAAGATTTTCCTGAGGATATTCAAAAGGATGGCCAGGAAAAAGTGCAAAAACTGACTGATGAGCAAATCAAATTGGTTGATAAGATTGCCGAAGAAAAAGCAAAGGAAATCATGTCTGTATAGCAAAAAAATAAAAGTGTTTCGTGAAAGCGGGACACTTTTTTCATGGTTGGGGGGAGGCAGTTTATTGTTGATGATGGCAGATTGTGCTATAATAGCAATGTTATGAATGAATGGCATAGGAGGAACTATGAGTAGTCAGATACCAAAACACGTTGCGATTATTATGGACGGAAACGGAAGGTGGGCTAAGAAGCAATTTCTTCCGCGTACAGCCGGGCATTTGCAAGGTACTAAAAATATTCGCAATATTGTGATTGCAGCGAATGATCTGGGCATAGTATCTTTGACCCTATATGCATTCTCTACGGAAAATTGGAAACGGCCGTTGGATGAAGTGGAATTTATCATGCGTTTGCCAGCTCGTTTCTTTGAGAGTTATATTGGTGAATTGATGGAGCATAATGTAAGAATAAGGGTTCTAGGCGAAGTAGAGAAATTACCCGATTATGCGCGCCGTCCGATTGAAGATGCGTGTATGAGAACAATGCATAATACCGGATTGACCTTGAACCTGGCATTGAACTACGGAGGTCGCAGGGAGTTGGAGCTGGCAGTGCAGAAGATTGTTGCCAGTGGTGTATCTGCTGCTGAAGTTACAAGTGAACTGATTGGGTCTTATTTAATGACGGAATTTACAGATGTGGATCTTTTGATTCGAACCAGCAATGAATATCGTATTTCTAATTTTATGCTATGGCAGCTTGCATACAGTGAAATGGTGTTTGTCGATACACTGTGGCCTGATTTTGATGCAGCCGCCTTTCAGGATGCAATTGCGCAGTATCAGCGACGGCAGCGCCGCTTTGGAGGTATAGATGAAAAATAGAGTTCTGACAGCACTTCTGCTACTTGCCATTTTTATTCCTATTTTCCTGCTGCGCGGTATTTACATGATGCTGACAGTGGTTGTTGTCATTGGATTATGTATTGACGAGTTAACATCGTTTCGCCGCAAAGATTGGCATTTTGCGATTACAGGCTATTTAGGAACTTGTTACATTGGATTATGTTTTGCAAGTGCTGCACTATATCCTTGGCTGTTGTTTGTGTTTATTATGTCGCTCTTTCTTATCTCTTTTATTACAGAGCGGTTTACGGTGATGGATGTTTTGCTGTACGGCAGTCTGAGTCTGATTCTAACGTTTGCAGGGCGCAGCGTGTTGTCACTAGAGAAACAAGGCTCCTTGCATCTCTTGTATTTGGTCGCAGTTACGTATAGCGTAGATACAGGAGGATTTTTTGGCGGAAAGTTCTTCGGCAAGCATAAACTGATTGAACGTATTTCGCCGAAAAAAACATGGGAGGGCTTCTATGTTGGCTGGTTCATGGGCTTTGCAGTATCTATGCTCTTTCTCTTTATCTGGCCGATTTTTCCAGCCTATTTGCATATTCCTGCTAGTTTGCTGCTGGCGGTAACAGGACAGTTTGGCGATTTAATATTCAGCTCTATTAAACGTTTTTTCCAAATTAAGGATTTTGGATCGTTGCTTCCGGGGCATGGCGGCATTTTGGATCGCATTGATAGTTTGCTAATTAATATCACGGTGTTTGTGATGATTTTGAGGGTTTTTTCATGAAGAAGCATATTACTATTTTAGGGGCTAGCGGATCGATTGGAACACAAACGATGGATATCGTCCGGGCCAATCCGGAGCTTTATTCTGTTGCGGGGATCAGCGTAGGTTCAAATATCAAACAGCTGGAAGCATTTCTGCAAGAAATGCCTATTGAGCATGTGTGTGTCAAACGAAAGGATGATGCCCAGCGCTTGGCTATGCAATATCCGCAGACTAAATTCTATGACGGAGATGAAGGTCTTATTGGATTAGCAACCTTGCCGCAAAGCGATATGGTAGTTAATGCACTGGTAGGGTTTGTTGGCTTGGCTCCGACAATGGCTGCAATTCAGCAAAAAAAGATGATTGGCTTGGCCAATAAAGAAACATTGGTGGTAGCGGGGGAATTAATTCATGAAGCATGCTTAAAGCATGATGTTGACATGCTGCCAATTGACAGCGAGCATTCCGCTATTTTCCAATGCTTGCATAAAGAAGATCAACGAGATGTAGACAAATTGATTATTACGGCTAGCGGCGGCAGCTTCCGGGATCTTACCCGGGAACAGCTGGGGCATGTCACCAAACAGATGGCGTTGGCTCATCCCAATTGGAATATGGGCGCCAAAATTACGATTGACAGTGCTACGATGATGAATAAGGGGTTTGAAGTAATTGAAGCACATTACTTGTTTCATCAGCCATATTCCAATATTCAGGTACTGCTTCATCGCCAAAGCATTGTTCATTCCCTGGTTCAGTTTCAGGATCACAGCATTTTAGCGCAGATGGGAACAGCAGATATGCGAATTCCGATCCAGTATGCACTCTCTTATCCGCGTCATGCGGCAATGGCATACGACAATGCTTTGCGGCTGGATCAGATTGGTACTTTAACATTTGAACCAATGGATATGGAACGGTTTCCTCTCTTGGCTTTGGCTTATCAAGTAGGTGCAGCAAAGGGGATTGGACCTGCTGTGATGAATGCCGCCAATGAGATTGCGGTAGCTCGTTTCTTGAATGACGAAATATCTTTTTTGGAAATTGAAGCGCTCATTCACCGTTGTTTGAGCCGGTTTGAAAATTGCCCGGTAACATCGCTTGCGATGTTGCAGGACGTCGATAGACAGGTACGTGCATATGCACAAAGCCTGCAGAAAGGAGCATTCTAGTATGGGTATCCTCTATTTTATTATTTTATTGTCTACGATTATTACGGTCCATGAAATTGGTCATTTTGTGACAGCGAAGAAATTTAATATTTATGTACCGGAATTTGCGATTGGAATGGGGCCGAAACTGTGGCAGACCAAACGTGGTGAAACGAAATATACCATCCGTGCTTTGCCGATTGGAGGCTATGTATCCATGGCTGGTGAAGAGGGAATTGATCTGGAAGGGGTATCGGCTGACCGTGTCTTATCCGGTATTTCTTATACCAAGCGTATTATCATCATGGTGGCAGGTGCGTTCATGAACTTAGTGCTTGCCTGGTTTATTTTTGTTGGCATTTTCTTATACAATGGCAAGGTTGTTGTGCCTCCGCCAGCGGTAATCGGCGATGTTCTGGAACAATCTGCGGCTGCTGAGGCAGGGATTCAAAGCGGGGACCAAATTCAGAAAGTGGTATTTCCGGACGGCAGTGTTTTAACACCAAGAAATTACTATGATTTTGTCAATGAAGCAATGTTTTATGAAGGTACAATGCAGCTGACCTTGCAAAGAGGCAGCGAAATCTTAACAGTGACTTTGACTCCGAAGTACTATGAGCCGGAAAAGCGTGTGATGATGGGGCTCTTGGCGCCGCAGGCTACCATAAAAGCCATTACTCCGCTGCAGGCAGTGTGGCATGGGACGATGGAAATCGGCAACAGTGTCAATTCTGTATTAAAGACACTGGGGAAGATTGTCCGTGGAATCGGAATGGATAAGCTGTCTGGTCCGGTAGGCATTTACGAAGTAACAAAAGAACAAGCATCTTATGGTTTGATTCCGTTTTTGGCATTGATGGGAATGTTGAGCGTAAATATCGGGATCTTTAATTTGCTGCCGCTTCCGATTCTGGATGGCGGAAGAGCATTGATGATGATATTTGAAGGTGTTACCAAAATTAAAATAAACGAAAAATTAGAAGGTGCCTTCATGATAGCAGGTGTTGTGATGATGTTTGCATTATTCATTTTTGTCACTTATCAGGATGTTGTTCGATTAATTGGAGGTTAACAGTATGGATTATCGTGCATTGATTCAGGAACTAGGATTGCACCAATATGAAAAAGAAATCAGTGCCGCTACGATTACGAGTATCAAATGGCATAAAACAAAAAAACAAGTATCGATTTTCCTTTGTGTGAATCAAACTTGGGAGTTTGCGTTGTTTCAGGACTTTAAGCAAGCGTTTGAACAATTGACAGGTTGTGTTGTGGAACTGCAGTTCATGGCCAAAGCAACCGACTTATCCATGAAAGATATTGCGTTGTATTTGAAAGAATGCGCAAATTTTGACCACCGGGCAGCAATCTATGGAAGCTTGCTGCCTGTTTTGGAGGAAGATGCAATTGTCTGCGATGTTAGCCGCAAAGACTATAAAAAAGCACAAGAGGCGTATGATAGTGTCAGTACCATGTTGCAGCACTGGGGAATTGTTACACCGCTAACGATTCGAGAAAAAAAGATAACAGTGGATGTCTCTATGGAAACCAAAGCATTTGTTTCCTCAAGCAATCGTGGACCGGTTACTTCAGGCAGAAGAGCACCGGCAGCTTTTTATACCGCAAAGCAAGTGGATGAAATAGTAGAAGAAGTATCAGACATTGAGATCAAAGGGAAAATCTTCTGGGTTGAAAGCAGTGAAAACCGCAAAAAAGGTACTCTGATTATGAGTTACTATGTGACGGATTATACAAACTCGCTTATTGTGAAAGCATTCGAAGGGATGCGTTTTCATCGTGACTTTTTGTTGTCTTTGAATATCAATGATGAAGTGATTGTTTGCGGCAGTGTGGTGCAGGATAGCTTTGCGAAGGAACTGGTGCTGATGGCTGATAGTATTGCAGCTGCCGAAGTGTTTCCCAAACGACAAGACCTGCTTCCGGAAAAACGCATTGAATTGCATGCTCATACGAAGATGAGTGAAATGGATGCTGTTTGTGATGTTGGAGCATTGATTGCGCAAGCAGCAGCATTCGGACATAAAGGAATTGCCATTACTGATCATATGGTGGTGCAGGCGTATCCTGATGCACAGAAAGCGGCCGATAAAGCACGCAAGAAAAATCCGGATTTCAAAGTCCTGTATGGGATTGAAATGAATATGGTAGATCCGACTTTGGATATTGTGCTGCGTCCTAGAAAGCAGCTGCTGAAAGAAGTGGAGTTTGTACTGTTCGACTTGGAAACCACGGGATTGTCATGCCGCTATGATGATATCATCGAATTTGGTGCTGTCGTGATGAAGCATGGTGATATTTTGGAACGGATGCAGATGTTTGTGAAACCGAATCAATCCATTTCCGCCTTTATTACAGAGAAAACCAGCATTACAAACGAAATGGTTGCAGGTGCCAAGCCGATTGAAGCATTGCTTCCGCAGATATTGGAATTGTTTCAAGATCGTGTTCTGGTTGCTCATAATGCAAAATTTGATATTGGGTTCATGACTGAAGTACTGCGCAAACATGGTTATCCTTCCCTGACCAATCCGGTTGTGGACACCTTGGATCTTGCCAAGGCGATGTGGAAATCCAGACGTTTATATTCTCTTGGACATATCGCACGTTCTTATAAGATTGCCTATGATGAAGAAACAGCGCATAGAGCTGACTATGATGCGAATGTACTGGCTTCCGTATTCCAGCTGATGTTATATGATTTGGCGCGGGATTACCAAGTGCAGTCGCTGGAAGAATTGCAAGGAATTCAGGATGAGGATTCATTTAAAAAGGTTTGGAAGAAGCATGTGACACTACTGGTAAAGAATCAGCAGGGATTAAAAGACTTGTTTGAACTGGTTACCCTCTCAAATTCCAAATACCTGGCTTATTCCGGAAAGAGTTCCAGCAAAGAGGAAGAATATGTTGCCGAACCACGGATTATCCGGGAGGAAATTCAACGCTTGCGCGAACATCTGTTAGTTGGTTCCAGCTGTCTGAACAATGAAGTGTTTGATACAGCTGCCAATAAGAGCTGGGAAGAATTATTAAAGGTTATTTCCTTCTATGATTATATTGAAATTCAAAGTATTGAAAATTATTCGAACCTTCTGGCGACCAATTCTGTGAAAAATGCAGAGCGGCTGAAGCAAATCCTGCTGGATATCATCAAAGGGGCCAAAGAAATGAATAAGCTTGTGGTTGTGAGCGGCGATGTTCATTACATCCATCCGGAAGATAAGATATTCCGTGATGTGTATATTCAATCGCAAGGGATTGGCGGAGTACGTCATCCGCTGTACATATATAACAAAGAAAAACGCTGGGCGACAACTTCGCCAAACCAGCATTTGCGGACTACGCAGGAAATGCTTGATTTGTTTGACTTTTTGCCTGCGGAAGAGGCATTCCAATATGTTGTTACAAATACTCATGCTATTTACGATCAGATTGAAGTGGTGAAACCGATCAAGGATTCCCTGTTTACGCCGCATATAGCGGGAGAAGAAACCTTGACAGAGCTTTGCTATGCCAAGGCAAGGCAGATGTATGGAACAGACTTGCCGAAGCTGGTGGATGACCGGCTTAAAAAAGAACTGGACAGTATCATTGGGAATGGGTTTGCGGTGATTTACTATGTATCGCACTTGCTTGTTAAGAAATCGCTGGAGGATGGCTATCTGGTTGGCTCACGTGGTTCAGTTGGATCTTCTTTTGTAGCAACAATGGCGACGATTACCGAAGTAAATCCGCTGCCGCCGCATTATTATTGCCCGAACTGCCAGCACAGTGAGTTTTTTGAAGATGGCAGTATTGCCAGCGGCTATGACTTGCCGGACAAACCATGTCCGCACTGCGGTACAACCATGATTGGTGATGGACAGGATATTCCATTTGAAACCTTCTTGGGCTTTGAGGGTGATAAAGTTCCCGATATTGACTTGAATTTCTCCGGTGAATATCAGGAACATGCGCATGCGTACACCAAGGTGGTTTTTGGTGAAGATAAAGTATATCGTGCAGGAACTATTGGCGGGGTTGCCGAAAAAACGGCTTACGGGTATGTCAGCGGCTATCTGGAAGAGTTCAATAAAATAGATACCAGAGGTGCAGAACGAACCCGTTTGGCGATGGGCTGCCAGGATGTCAAGCGAACCACAGGACAGCACCCTGGCGGGATTATCGTTATTCCGGAGTACATGGATGTCCATGATTTTACACCGATTCAATATCCTGCGAATAACCCTGATTCTGCATGGAAGACTTCACATTTCGACTTCCATGCGATTCATGACAATGTATTGAAATTGGATATTTTAGGACATGTTGATCCGACTGCTATGAAAATGTATGAGCGTATCTCGGGAATTGATCCGAAAACAATTCCGATGAATGACACCAAAGTTATTTCTATTTTTAATTCAATCGATGCATTGTGCATGGATACAACAATGTCCGGTGAAAAAACAGGGGCAGTCGGTCTGCCGGAATTCGGCACCCAGTTTGTACGCGGGATGCTGGAAGCCACAAAACCTTCTACCTTTGCGGAATTGGTGCAAATTTCCGGTCTATCCCATGGAACCGATGTATGGCTTAACAATGCCAAGGATCTTATCGACAACAATACTTGTGTTTTGAAAGAAGTTATTGGGTGTCGGGATGATATTATGGTGTATTTGATCCAAAAGGGTCTGCCATCCAAATCAGCGTTCGATATTATGGAATCAGTCCGTAAAGGGAAAGGTCTGAAAGAAGACTGGAAACAGCTGATGAGGGATAATCAAGTACCGGAATGGTATATTGAATCCTGCTTGCGAATTAAATATATGTTCCCGAAAGCACACGCCGTGGCGTATGTATTGATGGCAGTGCGGGTTGCTTGGTTTAAGGTCTATCACCCACATTATTACTATGCTGTCTACTTTACAACACGCTGTGATGTGTTTGATTTGGAGGTTATGACCAAAGGAGCACGAGCAATTAAAGAGCGATTGAATGACATTGCAATGCGCTTGAATCATCAGGAATTGAAGAAGTCGGTAACCAACAAGGAAATTTCCTTAATTACGACTTTGGAAGTGGCTTTGGAAATGTATTTGCGCGGCTATTCGATGGCAAACATTGATTTGCATAAGTCGGAAGCAAATGACTTCATTGTCGATCCGGATGACGCTCATGTAATTATTCCGCCGTTCGGGGCGCTGGATGGTCTGGGAGCGAACGTGGCATTGTCAATTATCGAAGCACGGGAACAACAGCCGTTTATTTCGCAGCAGGATATGATGCAACGCTCGCAAATCAATCAGACAAGCTTGAAGAAGCTGGAATCAATGGGTGTATTGGACAATCTTCAAAAAGAAAATCAATTATCGTTATTTTAAAGGGGAACGAACATGATACAAATTAATAAAGCAGTCTTGCATTTGTTTGATTACAGCCATGGCCAGCTTGTGTTATCGGAAATGGAAATGGACGCAGATGCAATATCTGAACTGCATTTTACCGGCAAGCAAATTGATAAGCTGCTAGCTAGTCCTTCTTTAAAAAAGGGCGAATTTGCAGCTTACAGCAAATTTCAGGAATGGTTGAAGCAATATGCTGATGAAGAAGTATCACTGCTGGACTTATCCAAATACCTTGCGAAAACATGGTATGAAATCATCAAGGAATCAGATAAGATCGATACTTCAGCAATGCTGCTGTGTGATGTATATGACAATGCGAACCATTTGCTGGTTGCTTTGAAATACAAAAATAAGAGCGGCTATCAGCATACGACAAATATTACCGAAGGTAAGCTGTTGAATAAAGTTATGGAAAACGCCAGCATTTTGCCGGGTGCTAGTGCCAGCGTTGATGAAGTGATCGTGATGCATCTGGAAACCATGGAAATTCGCTTCAAAGATATTAAGCGAATCATCCAAGGGGATACTTGCTATGTCATTCCGGAACGGATCTTGCATGCGAGTCAGGAGCTGTCCTGCAAAGAAGTGCTGCAGACGCTAACTCATCTAGGAAGCGAAATGAGTGAAACATATGAGTTAGACCCAATTTTGATTGAAGCAAAGACAAAAGAATATATGCAGCAGCAATTAGAGGATGATGGGTATCTTCATACGGAAGATTTAGCACGCTTTGTGTTTGATCATGAAGAAATGGCGAAGGAATATCTGGATGAGGCCAAAAAATTGCAAGTGCCTGATTTAATGCGTCTGCATAATAAATTCACCAATTCCAAAAGCAAAAGCCAAAAAATCAAAACAGATCATGGCATTGAATTGAATTTGCCTGCTGCCTATTACCATGACCCCGAATACTTCGAGATCATCCAAAATGAAGATGAGACATTCCAGATTGTATTAAAAAATATCAAGCAAATTCGCTGAAAAGAGAACTAATATGAAAACTGCAATTGTATATTATTCATTAGAAGGAAATACAGAATTGGTTGCCAACCAGCTTGCTGCAATGTTATCTGCCGATTGCATTGCACTGCATCCAACGAAGCAGTATCCGACCGGGGCAGTCAGTAAGTTTATTTGGGGTGGGAAAAGTGCAGTATTTGCAGATGAGCCGGAATTGGAAAATTATGTTTTTGATAGCAGCCAGTATGATCTGGTCATTTTGGGAACACCTATTTGGGCAGGCACATTCGTGCCACCGCTGCGTACATTTCTGAAGCAGCAAAAGCTGGCAAACAAGAATATTGCACTATATGCCTGCTGCGCAGGGGGAAGTACTGCCCGTTGTTTTCAAAAGCTAAAGGAAGAACTTCCTGGCTGTACAGTGCTAGGGGAATTGACTCTGATTGACCCAAAACGCAATGAAATGCAAGCAAAACAAGAAATCGAAGCATTTGGAAATCATATCATCCAGACGCTTTCCTGAAGATGTGATCGAATAGCGAAAACTGCAAACAATTATATGGTTGTAGATACGAATGGGGAGGGCATATGCGTATATATAGAAAAATATACAAGTTCCGTCTTTTATTGGCAGCACAGTTAGTTGTATTCGCTGCTTGCGGGCAATCGAGAGTCATTGAAGTGGTCATCGGTGAGCAAGTAATTCAAGTTACAGATGAAGCGTCTAAAGAAAAACTACTTGATCACCTTGCAAAGTGGGAAACAGGGAAGAAGCGGGAGGATGCTGATTCCTGTCTGTTTCAAGTGCAGACAAAAGCACCGAATCATAACATTTGCGTAGTGAATAACACAACGCTATATCAAGATGGATATCTGGTTGAGAATGCAAATACTAAGCAGTGGCTAAATCTCTTGCTTGACGAACAAACAAGATATAATTCAGTGCTTGGTCTTTTCATAAAGCATGATTCTGTTGTGATTAGAGCAGATGATGCCAATGTAGCAAAAGAGCTGGATCTTGTGCAGCGATCTCTGCTATTGAATGAGTTGCTTCAAGTTCAGATGGTGGTGCCTGACGAGTCGATAGGTTATGGATTTCCTTCTTATCCTGCATATCAAATATTGTTTGAAGAAGAACTGGTTTATCTTGCTCCTTCCCATTCAGGACTGACTTCGCTATTCCATAATGGAAGAGAATATCTCATTCCAATGGAACAACTACGTCCATTTTTTGACAGTTTGGAACTGCCCTCTATTTCTGAGCAAAGCCTTGCTTATTTGTTTGGCAGTGAAACAGTGCAATTTTTCAACGATCAATTAGGTGAACAACGTGTCGATCCCTTGGTCCGGTTTTTGATTCAAGATAGCAAAGAAGTATCCACTTTGGAGTTAAAACAGGTATTTGGCGAATTGCTTTTTACGAAGCAGGGCAAAGAAGAAATGATAACGGTGTATGATCAAGGATTTGCGTACAAAGGAAGAAGCTACTGGTTTCCAGATTTTCCGGAACGGCTGCAGAGTGCCTTTACCGCAGGATAGTGATGAATACGAAGTATGACTGCTGTATTGTTATTTGAAATGGCAAACTAACTAACATTGTTATTCATAAATGTTTGACAGATGGCGTACAATGTGATAGGATAAATAAGCAATAAAAAAGTGAAAAGAAGAAGCACCCCTTCTCACCTGATGTTTCATTCGAACTTGGGTCAACTCACATACAATCAACTTTGTTTCGTGATGGGTGCATGTATGTACTCATTTTTTTATGCTAACACAATTTGGAGGTGTCAATTATTAGTAAGAAAATTTCAACCGACGAACTCGTCAATGAGAGTATCCGATTCAAGGAAGTTTTAGTGATTGGTCCGGAAGGTGAACAGCTTGGGATTCGCATGCGCCGTGAAGCACTTGAAATGGCATACGACCGCAACTTAGATTTGCTGTGTGTTGCTCCCAATGCAACGCCGCCAGTTTGCAAGATTCTGGATTATGGTAAATATCGCTTTGAAAATCAAAAGAAATTAAAAGAAGCGAAACGCAATCAACATGTCACTGAAATTAAACCGCTTCGGTTATCACCGGTCATTGATGATCATGACTTCGATACCAAGCTTCGCCAAGCCAAAGGCTGGTTAGAAGATGAGAAAAAGGTTAAGATCGACATGCGTTTCCGTGGTCGTCTGATTACTCGCTTAGAAGTGGGTAAGAAAATTATGGACGATTTCATTGAACAACTATCAGAGATCGGCTTAGTTGAGAGAAAACCATTACTAGAAGGCAATACCATGTCTGCAGTAGTTGCACCGAAGAAAAAATAACATTATTGTTTAGGAGGAAAACATCATGCCAAAAATGAAAACAAAAAAAGCATTAGCAAAACGCGTGAAGAGAACTGGTTCCGGCAAATTGAAACGTTCCCATGCTTACACGTCTCACTTCTTCTCACACAAATCACAAAAGCAAAAACGTCAATTACGTAAAAGCGGATTAGTTTCGAATAGCGATTACAAACGCATCAAACTAATGATCCAAGATTAATAGGAGGAATATACAATGCCAAGAGTAAAAGGTGGAACGGTTGCACGTAACCGTAGAAAAAAAGTTTTAAAGTTAGCAAAAGGGTATTTTGGTTCTAAACACTTACTGTACAGAACAGCTCATGAACAAGTAATGCACTCTTTGAAGTATGCTTACAGAGATCGTCGTAATCTGAAACGCGAAATGCGTAAATTGTGGATCGCTCGTATCAATGCAGCTGCTCGTTTGAATGATGTTAGTTATTCTACTTTGATGCATGGTTTGAAGTTGGCGAATGTTACAATCAACCGCAAAATGCTTTCTGAAATGGCAATTCATGATCCAAAAGGATTCACTGAAGTAGTCAACAAAGCAAAACAAGCATTAGAGAAAAACGCTTAGTGCTGCATGAACGCACGCGCGACGTTAAATCATTTGCTCGTTGATTTGTTTAACCACATCTTGTCTTTGGAAGAAATGAATTTGAAGAACAGTGGCGTAGCATTATCGATGAGTGAAGTTCATATTCTGGAGAATATTCGAAAGAGTGATTCCAAAATTATGTCCGATGTTGCGAAATTACAGATGATTACGTTAGGCTCCCTGACGGTTGCAGTCAATACACTGGAACGAAAAGGGTATGTGGTTCGTAGCAGGGATATACAAGACAAACGAATCGTCCGCTTGTCACTGACTGAAGAAGCAGATAAGATGCTGGCTATTCATGATCGTTTTCATGAGGAAATGATTGATGCAATCGTAAGTGATTTGCATTTGGATAGAGAAGAAGCATTGATGGATGCACTTGAGCGAGTGATTGCATATTTTAATCTGCAAACAAAATAGGATTTGGCTGTAGCCAGATCCTTTTTTCTATTTATTTAGTTGCTGTGAAAGTAAGCATGGAATTATACTTTAGAATTTGGTACAATAGATGGATGAAAAATGGTGATAGAATGAACGTATTGCTGACAACATTGAATGCGAAATATATCCATAAGAATTTGGCGCTTCGCTATCTATATGTAACTAGACCCGAAGGTTGGGTTTGTGAGATAAAAGAATTTACGATTAAGGACAAGATTGAACGCATTGCACAGGAACTATTGCTCCGAACTGATGACGTCATTGGCTTTAGCGTTTATATCTGGAACGTGGAACAAACAAAAGAATTGATTGCTATGCTTAAGAAGCAAAGACCGGAAGTGCGAATTGTCATTGGTGGTCCAGAGGTAAGCTTTGACGGAACTTATTTTTTGGAAAACTGGGACGTGGATGCGGTGATTTGCGGGGAAGGGGAATTTGCTTTTTGGGAGTACTTAACCACTCTAGGATCGAAGAAAGCGATTGATGGTGTATATACCAAAGATTATATTCCTGCCAAAGGATATGCAATGGTTGACTTAAGCCAGCTGGAACAATATCCAAATCCTTACTTCCTGCCTTTTGACGAGGCAGACTTGGGGAAACGGTATTTCTATATGGAAACATCCAGAGGATGTCCGTATCACTGCCAGTATTGCTTGTCATCCGTGCAAGGGCGAGTCCGGATGTTTTCGGAAACATATGTCACGAATATATTGAATCAAGTATTTCAAAAACCAATCAGGCAAATTAAATTTCTGGATCGGACTTTCAATGTAGACAAAGCACGAGCACTGCGGGTTGCCAAGTATATTCAGGAACATGCTCGCCCGGAACAGGTGTTTCAGTTTGAAATTATGGCTGAATATGTAGGGGATGATTTGATCTCTTATCTGGCAGCCAAGCCGCCATTTCCTAAATTCCGCTTTGAGATCGGCATTCAATCAACAAATGAACCAACTTTACGGGAAATCCAGCGTTATCAGAACTTTGACCGTTTGACTGATGTCATTCACCGTCTCCAAAAGTCGCAAGAGAGTGAACTGCATGTAGACTTGATTGCCGGACTGCCGTTTGAAACGCTAACAGTATTCCGCCGTTCCTTTAACGAAGTATTTGCGCTCTATGCGGATGAAGTACAGCTGGGCTTTCTGAAATTGCTGCGTGGTACATCACTCAGATCAAATTATCAGAAATATGGCATGGAGTATGATTCACAAGCACCGTATGAAATTAGGAAGACTGCATGGATGAGTGAACAGGATTTGCAAGAAGTTCATGAGGTGTGCTTTGCATTAGAAGCATTGTATAACTCAGGACGCTGCAAGGATACGATAAAAGCACTCTTGAAGCACGAAAGCCATACACCATATCAGTTATTTGCTTTGCTGGGAAAGACGCTGTCAGCACGCAAATATAAGCAAATAGATGAACTCTTTGCGCAAGTTGCCGATACATTAGCTCCTGTATATGGCTTATCTTATGTGCAGTCACTCTTGGCAATGGAATATTACCAGTTATTCAAGCAGAAACCGAAACGGTTTTATCCATTCCAGATCGATGATGAGAAACGCAAGCAATGTTATGAGAGTTTAATGAAACTTGGATACAGCAGGAATGAACTGATGCATTATGGCATGTTTGACCAGACTGTTTACCAAGGTTCGCCGGCGTATTTGTTTGTTTTATACCATAAAGATCAGATATATCCAAAACGGTATATCGTTGACTTCCATACAAATACAGCATATGACTGCAAGGAGAGCAAATATGATATTAGTTGTAGCGACACAAAACAAGCATAAATTGGAAGAAATAAAAGAAGCGCTTTTAGATACTGGCTATACTGTGATTGGCATGGATGATATCGGGTTTTGTGATGAAATAGAAGAAACTGGAACTACCTTTTTGGAGAATGCCCGCATCAAGGCAATGGCTGTCTCAAGCAACTGCGAGGAATTGGTTATGGCTGATGATTCGGGATTGGTGATTGATGCCTTGCAAGGAGAACCAGGCATTTATTCAGCACGGTATTTAGGACATGATACACCATATCCAACAAAAAATGCATTGATACTGGAGCGAATGAAAGAAATGGAACAGCGGACAGCTCGTTTTGTCTGTGCAATTTCCATCTGCAAGCAGGGAAAAGTTATCGCTGAATTAGAAGAATTGTTTGAAGGCGAAATTGCGCAGCAGACAGAAGGAGAACATGGCTTTGGGTATGATCCCATTTTCTATTTCCCGCCGCTAGGCAAGAGTGCTGCTGCTATGACTATGGCAGAGAAAAATAAAGTCAGTCATCGGGGGAAAGCGATGCAGCGAGTTGCGGAAGTATTGAAAAATCTATGAGCGCCCGGCAGCTGAAATGGCTGGCATGGATTACGATGACGATCGATCATATCGGATATTTTCAGTATCCATCGGCTATCTGGCTGCGAATGATCGGGCGGTTATCGTTTCCGTTATTTGCTTTCTTAGTTTGCGAGGGATACAGGCATACAGCTAACAAGAAACAGTATTTTATACGCATGGCTGGCAGTGCTGCTTTGACGCAGCTGCTATTTACGTTTGCACAGGTAGGTTTTGTGAATGTGATGGTTACATTTTCCTTTGCTATAGCCGCAATGTATTGCTATGACCGCAAATGGCACTTAGGAATTGCGGGGATCATTTATTTGACAACGTTGATCAATCCGGATTATTCCTATTATGGAGTGACATTGATTTTATTGTACTATATTTTCCAAGAACGACGCGGCTACCAAATTGCTTCATTGGCAATTACAACTATTCTGTTTACGATGCAGTATGTTCTGATTGAGCCGGAATATTTTATGCTTATATTGCGTCATTTTGCGGTTTATTACTTTAATTTTATTCAGTTGCTGGCTATCTTCAGCGGTATCTTTCTGTATTTTTATAACGGCAGCAAAGGAAAGAAATTTCGCCATCCATGGCTTGCGATTGTTGAAAAGTATTTCTTTTATATCTATTATCCATTGCATATTTTGCTTTTGAAACTGTGGTGAGGAGGAATTTGATATGGGATTGCATTTAGTATGTTATGAACCGGAAATCCCGCAAAACACCGGGAATATGATGCGGACTTGTGTTGCAACCAACACAACGCTGCATTTGATTGAGCCTTTGGGATTCAAATTAGATGATAAATATTTAAAACGTTCCTCAATGGACTATATTCAGAATCTGAAGTGGACAGTCTATGCAAACTGGGAGGATTTTGTGACCCGAAATCCAGGCACCTATTATTTTCTTACCAGATATGGCTCAAAAGCACATAGTGCTTTTGACTATTCCAATATAGCAGAAGAGATTTATTTTGTGGTCGGCAAAGAAAGTACGGGAATTGACAAGCATATTCTGAAAGGACATTTGGAGCGTTGTATGCGGCTGCCTATGGTGGAGGATGCACGTTCTTTGAATGTATCCAACTGTGCTGCGATTATATTGTATGAAGCACTGCGCCAGCAATCATATCCAGGATTATCCTGCAAAGAAGTATTAAAAGGAGATCATGTATTGGAGGACTTGAAATGAGTTTGGTACATGCGCTGCTGGATACCAAGCATAAACGAGAACTGTTCTTCGCCCTTCTCTTTTTCATGTTGTTTTTGATGGAACTTGTGGATAATGTACGTTTTTTGTGGCCGGTTTCCCAAGCCATGCAGCTGGAAGATTTGTATGCGCTGATTCCTCTTGCTGCGCAGGGCATGATTGGCAGAGTGGTATTTGCTCTTTTCCGGGCATTTCCGGCTTCTGTAGGGAATTATGCTTTGGCGCTCGTACAATCCTGCTCGCTGCGTTTTCTTTGCTTGATTGGGTATACTGTTTACTTTTTGCTTGCAAAAGATTCAAGCTCAACCATCCAGTATGCCAGAAAACTGACACAGCTGCTTGTGCTGGGTATCATTGTTTTGCTTCTGGCATTGCTTGTTGGCGGAGGGATGCTTCTTCGATTTATGACCTATCAATCCGTATTGCATGCTGTAAAAATACTTAGTATGATACTGTTAATCAGTCACGGATTGCTCCTGATTATGATTGTGTTGGCTCTCTTGCATTTGGTACAATCCTATCGCAAGGCACTTCAATATTACGCAGTAGAAATGCAATAAAAGCAGCGACGTAGTGTTGCTGCTTTTATTGTGTGCTTAGGAATTCAACTAGAATTCGCTTAGGTTGTCAAGGTTGTTAGATGCATCATCATCACGTACGGTACGGATGTGTTGTTTACCATCACGGCCTGTGAACAACATACAGTTTTCAATCTTGCCTTGTTGAACGGCATCTTTCGCCATTTCATAATCATACACCTTACCAGATGAAGATTTGAACTCGGTGATGTTGCCTTTGCTGTTCTTGCGAACTGCTACGAAACTTTCCTTTTTGGAATTTGAAGATTGAGATCTACTATTTTTAGCCATTTATTTTCGCCTCCTGCAAATAATGTGTGCAGGTTCAACATAAATATGCATGAGGTGATTAGATGATTTTTTGGAAATTTCAGGCAAACGGAAATGACTTTGTATTGCTTTTAAAAAAAGAACACAATTATGACATCAAAAAAATGTGTGATCGCAATATTGGCATTGGTGCTGATGGTGTACTTGAAGTGCAAGTAATGGAAGAAGGGGTTTCCTATGTTCATTACAACGCAGATGGTTCTGCTGCTGACTTATGTGTGAATGGCCTGCGTTGTGTTGGTGCGTGGTATGCAATGATAGAGCAGCAAAATGCTGTGTGGATTTCGATCGCAAATACGAGATACTACGTGGAAGTATTGCCGGATCACGAAATTCAGGCGACATTGCCTCTTCCGACAGTACATGAACATGATCTTTATGTGTTGGGGGTGCCGCATCAGATCGTACCGGTTCTTCCTGCATCCTATGATGAATTTGCAAATTATGATGCAATAGAGTTCATAGGCCCGAATGAAATTGTTGTTGTGACAATGGAACGCGGGGTTGGGATTACGAAAGCCTGCGGCAGCGGGATGGCATGCTCATACTACCATGGCTATCGGATCGGGCAGCTGAAAGCAAGCGGAAAAGCATCCAGTGCAGGAGGCAGTGCAAGGATCGCCATTTTCGGCGATCGTTTGACTATAGCCTCAGAAGTTTCTTGCGTTTTTGCGGGTATTTATTTTGAATAATCTGGATTTGGTGATATAATAAGAAATGAGGTACGATATGATTATTGAAAACGTAAACGATATTTTATCTATACTGACACTGGCACTTGTCATCATCATTCCAATGTATTTTATTGTTGTGAAGATTGCCACTTACTGGTCGGCATTCAATGAACAACGTATTCAAAATCTAATGAAAGAAGACGACTGGCATATGTAGCCGGTCATTCGTAATGAAACTGGAGGAATCGCTATGTTTATGAAATCTATACAAAGTGAACATGCACCAAAAGCAATTGGTCCATATTCACCTGCCGTCAAATTAGGAGACTTCGTATATTTGTCCGGACAAATCCCTGTTGATCCTGCATCCAATGCTGTTGTAGAAGGCGGTATTGTTGAACAAACAAAACAAGTATTCAAAAATATGGAAGCTGTTCTTGCTGAAATGGGCTTGGAAACAAGACATATTGTGAAAACAACTGTATTTTTGAAAAATATGGATGATTTTAGTGCTATGAATCAAGTATATGGTTCACACTTCAATGAACCATATCCGGCACGTTCAACTGTGGAAGTATCCCGTTTGCCAAAGGATGTTCTGGTTGAAATTGAAGCGTTGGTTATTGACACATCAGCATATGAGCGCCAAATGGGCGGCGGATGCGGTGATGGCGGCTGCGAAGGTGGTTGCTGCGGTGATGACGAAGGCGGCTGTGACGGCTGTTGCTAATAGAAAATGGGTATTTCTATGTGAAATACTCTTTTTTTATTGTTATCTGTTGAGGAATTCATTACAATAGTAGATATAATACTGGTAGGGAGGGAAACCATGTTATTAAGTTCTATCATGATGATATCCAGAAATTACACCATGCAGAAAACAATTATTGTGGGAGATACTCATGATCTTCTGGTGCGGGACACCGACTTAATCCCGTACATAGATATGCTTTGTCGGCGAAATGGATCAAGTATTGAGGCTAATCAAAAATCGATTCGCAGTCAATTGCAATTTTTTCGCAAGTCACCATTGATGATTTCACAAAAATACGGCCTTTATTTAGCGCCAACCCATGCTTTGAAGGATGAACGTTGTGTCTTCTTCAATCCTTTTTTTGTTTTAGATATTGTTGCTGTTGATAAGAATACATCAGATGTGCATTTTGTCAACGGAACAGTATTCCGCTATCAATCAACAGTAAAATTTTTAAGATTGCAGATCGAACGAACCAGAATCATCAGGGATTTTTTCCAAAATGCAGAATGCACATAACTATAATTGCAACAAACATAAAATATCTTGCAAAGAGCTAATAGATTAGTTATGCAAAACCTTGTGGACATCCATAAGGCATTCAAAAATGAGGCTTGTGGTGCAGGTCTTTTTTTATGCTCGCATAAATGTGAAAATTAGACATACAGTAAAAAGAAGGAGGATATTTTATGTGTGGAATTGCAGCAATTATCAATTATAAAAGACCGCTGGGCAAAGAATATCAGCGGATTGAACGCATGGTTCAGGCACTAGATCATCGTGGTCCTGATGAGAATCAGTTTGTGGTCGAGAATCATGCATTGCTTGGTCATACCAGACTGGCCATTATTGATCTTGAGCAAGGAAAGCAGCCGATGACAAGAACGATCAACGGCAGGCGATATACCATTATCTACAATGGCATGATTTATAATTATGAGGAAATAAAAAAAGAATTGGAAGCTTTAGGTTATGTCTTCCAGACAACCAGTGATACCGAAGTACTGCTGTATGCCTATGCCGTTTGGAAAGAAGAGTGCTTGCATAAGTGCAATGGTATTTTTGCCTTTCTAGTTGAGAGTGAAGAAGAAGTCTTTGCGGCCCGGGACCAAATGGGAGTCAAACCATTGTATTATGTACTGAAGAGTGATGGAGAATGGCAGTTTGCAAGTGAGATAAAAGCTTTTTTTGCGGAAGGAAGCGTTGTTCCGATTCTCACCAAGGAAAAGTTTGCGAAAATGATTGCACTGGGTCCTTCGGTGGTGCCAGGAGAAACGATTTACAAGAATATTAAATCATTGAAGCCGGGTCATTATATCCGAATCAAGGCGAATCGTTTTCAAATAGTGTCATACTATACGCTGAATGCTTTGCCTCATCAGGATTCTTTGGAAACTACAATTGCGAAAGTGCATCATCTTGTTTCTGCAGCGATCGCCAGGCAGACACGCAGTGATGTTCCAATTGGCGCAATGTTATCGGGAGGATTAGATTCCAGCATCGTTTCTTTGATTGCCAGCAAGAGTATCACCAACTTGCCTACTTTTTCTTTGGAATATGAAGGAAATGATGCACATTTCCAAAGCAGCGCTTATCAAACGACTTTGGATGCTCCGTTCATTGAAATTATGAAAGATGCCTGCCAGAGTGATCATCGTGTTCACACCATTGGCCAAAGTGTATTGGCGGATTATTTAGATTGGGCATTAAAAGCAAAGGATATGCCGGCGATGGCAGATATTGATTCCAGCTTGCTGTGGTTTTGTGAGGAACTGGTAAAACACGTGAAAGTAATTCTTTCCGGGGAATGTGCAGATGAAATCTTTGGCGGTTATCCATGGTTTTATCGTGAAGATTTGATTGCAATGGATACATTCCCGTGGCTGCGGGCATTACCTGAAAAATTATCGCTTCTGCAGGATTCGATGCGCAGCTATGATTTTTATGGCATTCGCAAACAAGCTTATGAGAATGCGCTTGACGAGGTTCAGTATTTGGAAGATGACAGTATTGAGGATAAAATTGCACGTAAAATGACATATCTATGCAAGGATTACTTCATGCAAACATTGCTGTCCAGGCAAGATGCGATGTCGAGCGCAGTTGGGTTAGAAGGCAGAGTACCATTTGCCGATGTTGCAGTTTTTGAGTATGTCTACAATATTCCATGGAAGATGAAGTATCTGCAAGGACAGGAGAAAGGGATTTTGCGTGCTGCATTTGCTGATACGCTGCCAAATGCGATTATGAACAGAAAAAAGAATCCATATCCAAAAACACATCATCCTGCATATACGAAACTTGTTACGGAAAAGCTCCAAAAACTTTTGAAGCAAGATTCCTATCTGCTTTATTTGTTTGATGAGAAACAACTGAAGGGGCTAATGGATAGTGAAGGCAGCAGTTTCGATCAACCGTGGTTTGGCCAGTTGATGAAAGGACCACAGCTGCTTGCTTATTTGTACCAAATGGAATTGTGGTTCCAGACATACCATGTGAAGCTTGATTTTAACTGATTTAACAACAAACATTGTATTGTACTAGCGCGACCGCTGCAATGTAACGGAAGGTAGTATTTGTGCATTATTTGCACTTTGGGTTTCCAAGAATAGCAAACTAAGATCATACTTTTTATGCAAAAAGAGAAAATAAAAAAAGCGATATCCACTTTGGAATACCACTTTGTCAACAATCTGAGACTAGCTGGTCAGCTAGTCTTTCATTTTTTGAAAATATCAATACCTACTTTATACTGTACTTTTCCAAGTTTCTTGCGAGCAATGCGGCGTGCTTGCTCTGCGCCCTTAGATAAAACAGTTTCCAGCAGGTTTGGTTCATTCATGATGCGATGATATTCTTGCTGCAGCTTCTCTAATTTGGTACAGACAACATCTGCAACCTCAGTTTTAAAAGCACCATAACCTTGATTTTGAAAACGTGCTACAATAGTGTCAATTGGCTCGCCGGATAGAGAACTATGAATTGTCAGCAAATTGGCTAGGCCCGGCTGGCCGATTGGATCATATTGCATATTGCCTAAACTATCGGTCACAGCGGACATGATTTTTTTACGTGTAATTTTGAGATCTTCCAGCAGCATGATGCAGCCTTTATCAGCGTTTTCCGACTTAGACATTTTCTTTGTGGGATCACTTAAAGACATAATGCGTTTGCCAACGGTTGGAAGCAATGGCTCCGGAATCACAAAGGTATCACTATAGCGGTGATTGAAACGCAAAGCTAAATCACGCGCTAGCTCGACGTGCTGTTTTTGATCTTCTCCTACAGGAACGTAGTCAGCATCATACATTAAGATATCAGCAGCCATCAAGGAAGGGTAGGTGTACAGCCCGGCGGTAATGTTGCTTTCATTTTTTGCTACTTTATCTTTGTATTGAGTCATGCGGCTCAGCTCACCTAATCCGGTATTGCAAGTCAGAATCCATCCCAGCTGCGCATGTTCCTGGACATCGGATTGCAAAAACATTGTAACTTTCTCCGGGTCTAGTCCGCAGGCAAGGTAAACAGCAATGCAGTCTTTCAAATTCTTGCGTAATTGTGCCGGTTCTTGATATACCGTAATGCAATGCAAATTGGCAATGAATACAAACAAGTCATATTCATCTTGATAGGAAACGAAAGGACGCAATGCGCCAATGTAGTTTCCCAAGGTCAGCTGACCGCTTGGTTTAATTCCGCTCAACATTCTTTTCATAATGAATCCTTCTTTCTAAACAAAAAAGCGCCCATGAAGGGACGCTGCTGCGTGGTACCACCCAATTTATTTCTGAAAACAGAAATCACTTGTCATGATAACGGTATGACCGTCATTGACTGATGCCAATGATGACTCCAAAATCCCAATTTCAGAAATATGTTTGTCCATTTACACCAACCATGGACTCTCTAGGCGGGAAGCACATTTCTTACTTCATTTTTTCATTGTCAGTTACTATTCTCTGATATTGTACGCTGTTTTTGCTGAATTAGCAAGCCTGCAAAAATCAAGATGATGCAAACAACCAGATAAATCGCTACCATAGGATCTCTAAATCCGCTGTACAAGATGATTGCGGCACTGCAAATTGCGATAGCAGGGCAAACAAAACCTTTGAACTTGCTTTTGATGACACCGCGCTTGGTTAGCTTGATAATGCCAAAATACAAATAGATATAGAAGATATATGTCAGTACAATTGGCAGGTTGGAGATATCCAGCTTGCTTAATACCGGAATTTTTGTGGATAAATAATGGATGAATAACCAAAGCAAAGAAATTCCTGTAGCAATGTAAGCAGATACGATCGGCATATCATATTTGCGATTTACTTCAGCAATCTGATTGCTGAAAGGCAGATCCTTACGAAGCGCAAGTGCATAAGGAATGCGGGACAATCCCAGATATAATCCATTTACGGTGCCTAGGACCGAGATTACGACGAATACCAATATAATTTTTGCTCCAGCTGAACCGAAGATCATGGTAGCAACCTCATAAATATGGGCATCTCCCAGTTCCATAATTCTTTGCGGTCCCAAAATAGCAGACATACCCACGAAATAGCAAAGATAAACAACCATAATGAACAAGGGTCCGATGAGCAAAGCCAGCGGAATATTGCGTTTTGCGTTCTTTACTTCATGGCAGATGGAAGGTGCAACCAACCAGCCATCAAATGCAAAAGCCACGGATATGATGGCTGCGGAACTGCCGCCCAAAACTTGACCGAATGTAGGTACTTGATTTAGCACTGCACCGGGATTGCCAAATAAAAGACCGATAATCGCAATTAGAATAAGGGGGACTAGTTTAATGAACATGGTTGTAGATTGAAAATATCCAGCCAGTTTTGTGGCATATACATTCATCAATGTAATGCACAGAAGATAGACAATGGAAAGTAACCAATGTGTCATGCTAAGGACCGGAATTTGAAATAGCAAGGAAGTGTAAAGTGCAGCAACCCAAGCGATAATGGCTGTGAGTGCCGGATAATAGATTATCATCAGAAACCAGCCAGTCAGAAAGCCTGCTTTCTTGTTGCTTACGATTTCGATGTATGTGACGATTCCTCCCGCTTCATCGCTTTGTGATGCAATTTCGGAAATTGTTAAACCCCCGAAGATGATACCGGTAGCTCCAATTAGCCAAGCGATACTACCTAAAAGAACATTTCCTTGTGTTTGGATCAGTATATCATCTGTTTTGAAAAAAATACCGGAGCCAATGACGATTCCCACAATCATTGCAATGGCTGTGATGAGCCCAAATTTCCTGTTTTGTGTTTGATGCATTTGAAATCCCTTCCTTCGTGTGTGTACAGTGTAGCGGTTTTTAAGAGTGGCGTCAAATAGTTTTGAAAGAATATAATGAAAAAATGAAAAAATAAAGAAGAAAAAAATGCAAGAATAGAGAAACTTTGTGAGAAAAGGTTAGGAACGGCTCAGATCCAGGATTGTTGGATGAAACGAAATGTTAGCGCAAACACTAGAATTGATCAGATAGGGATACATATAAAAAATATATTGTTACAAGTAAATTCTCATTGTATTCTAAAAATAATTACTTTATAATAAATAAGAAAGGAGGGGTTTTAATGATTATTATGTATACATCTCCTGGTTGTGCATCTTGCCGTAAAGCAAAACAATGGCTGCAAGATCATAACATTGAGTTCAAAGAAAAAAATATTTTTTCTACTTTGTTGAAAGAAGAAGAGATCAAGAATCTGCTTATGCGCAGTGAAAATGGATCCGAAGATATTATCTCTAAACGTTCTAAAATAATTTTGGAACAAAAAATAGATGTAGAAGCAATGTCCACAAGCGAATTGATTCGCTTTATTCAAAAGAATCCGTCTGTTTTGAAGCGTCCGATCATGATTGATGATTCCCGCTTTGTTGTTGGATATGACGATGATGAAATTACAACGTTCATACCAAGTGAACTGCGAAATATTATTAGTACTTCTTGCTCCTCTGCTTGCCCTAACTACGAACGCTGCGGAGAGGTTAGAAAACCAATCACAAATGAAAACGAAGTATCTGTTTATTAACGGTACTTCGTTTCTTTTTTTGCCAGGTATTGGTGAACCATTTGCTGATGACTTTGGGGCAGCGGCGGCAAAGCAGCGAGCGGGAAAAACTGCAGATCTAACGTTTCCCGGCCATCTGCCTGCAAGGTACCTTCATATTCATAGGTAAAGAATCCCGCTGTCAAATAATATACTTTGTCCCCATTCGGCAACTCCAAATAGCAATCTTTGCCGGAGGTTGTGCCAAACAGCTGCAGATGGCGAATATGCAAGCCCGTTTCTTCCCTTGTTTCACGAATTGCTGCTTCTTCAAAGGATTCTCCTAATTCCACAATGCCGCCGATGAGCCCCCATGTGTAGGGGTAGTCACCACGTTTTTGCAGCAAAATTTCATCATTGTGGCTGAGAATCAATACATTGACCCCAGGGATATTAATGGGATCATGACCCATGCGGGAACGAATATAACGAATGTAATCCATGTTGATATCACCTTACAAGAAATGCACTGCTTGTTTTACACGCCGTGCTTTGCCCTTGGCAGGAACGTGGCGTCTGATCTTGCAGTCACGCAAAAATGAGAGAAATGCGGGATAAGAATCATGATCATTTTTTACTTCATATTCAATTTCATAGTCATGATGATTGTGATAAAAGTTTTCATCCAGACAAACAACAGCGTCCGGCAAATCCAAAGTGGAGCGATAGGTTGTTAGAGAACCAAAGCAGCTTAACTCGCTGATTTGCAGGAAAGAGAGAGCATCTTGCAACGGCTGCGACAGCAGTTCTTTTTGTATTTGCATAGCAGGTATTTCTTGTTCCAACTCGAGTACGCCGATTTTTTGTGGTATTTTCAATGTCAGAATATAAGAATTGTCAATTTCTCTGATACGAAGAGCATAGCGCTTTTCGCTCAATTCTTTAGATGGATTATCGAAGTAGTAATTGGTTTGCTTGACAGGATATGTAAAAGGATACTTATTTTTGATATACGAAAATTGACGTGGCGTCAATATCATTTTATATTCTAATTCAATTTGTTTGTTCATTGCTGTACTCCGTTTCATGCTATTATTAAATATGATATAATATTTTGAAAAGAAAGGAAAGAAAATCTATGCTGGACTTTTCTATCGTGACAAAAGAAGATGTATTCTCACGTTCCAAGGGCAAAGAGATTGCTAATATCCTGATGCGCCTTGGCTGCAAGGAAAATAAAGTAAAACCGACGTTGATTATCACTGTAGGCGGAGATGGCACCATGCTGCGGGCTATCCATCAATACTTGCATTTAAGTGATCAAGTGACGTTCTTAGGTGTACATACAGGTACTTTGGGCTTTTATACCAGCTATCTGGCAGATGAAATTGAACAAATGTGTCATTCTATTGTTTCCAAACAATTAACATATCATGCGTTTAATTTACTGGAAGTAAAGATTAATCAAACAGATACGTATTATGCGCTGAATGAGTTTCGCATTGAGAATGTATATCATACGCAGACTATTCAAATGTATATGAACGATGCTTATTTGCAGACATTCAAAGGAAATGGCGTCTGCGTTTCAACCAGCATTGGTTCTACCGGATACAATCGTTCGCTGGGCGGACCGATTGTAGAGTTCCATCTCCCCGTATTAATTATGACAGAAATTGCCGGCATTCATCATCGGGAGCATCGTTCCTTAGGATCTTCCTTGGT
Organism: Bacillota bacterium; assembly: GCA_023388995.1. GTDB lineage: Bacteria > Bacillota_I > Bacilli_A > Erysipelotrichales > Erysipelotrichaceae > JAEWFD01. The sequence goes on along the minus strand of JAEWFD010000027.1, from coordinate 132,060 downwards.
TATGAACAGTGACACCAAGTTTAAAATGATCTTATCGGACAATGAAAAATCATTGATTGGAATTGATCATATGACCAAAGAAACAACAACCGGAATGGAGATTACTTGTTCCTTATCCGACAAAACCGTCAAGCTGGCGTATTTTGATGAACTGACCTATCAGAAGCGGTTGTATCGGGCTTTTTTAGAAAATCCTACAAGGTAAAAGGGCTTGCGCCCTTTTTTTACTTGGATGGATGCTGCTTTTGAATAATATCGCTGAAAATCTGCATCACAACAGCAATGATGATCATATATGACAGCAACGAAGATCCGCCGGATGAAATAAAAGGCAAGGTGATCCCTGTGATAGGGAACAATCCGACAATCATGCCCATATTTTCAATTTGCTGGAAGGCTAAGATTCCTACAAGCCCCGCAATGATATATTTGCTTTTTGTATTTTGGGATTTTAAACCGATTTGAATCAGCCGGAAATCAAGGCTCAGGCTGAGCAGCAGGACAGTTAATGAACCCAGAAGACCATAGCTGCTGCCAACGATGGCATAAATAAAATCGTTTTGCGCTTCAGCAATGTAGAGAGGCACGTTTTGCAGGCCATATCCCCAAATGCCGGCGCTGCCTACAGCTAGCAATGCCGTATAGAGCTGATTGCCGAAGGTCAGGATGTACTTTTCCGGTTCCAGCCAGCCATAGATTCTGTTTAACTTATAAGAACCGCCGATGATATAATTGATGACAAAATCGGGGTGTATCATATATGTAATTCCTACGACCAGAATCACAAAAGCCACAAAAGAAAGGCCGATGATAATCCATTCTCGGCGAATACCGCTAACCAGCAGCATGGAAGCGATAGATATCAACATGATAATCGTCAGTCCGCTGTCAGGCTGAATATAAGTTAGTATAAGTGGGGGCAAGATATAGCGCATCACATTTTTCACTAGAATGATATCCGTCGATAACTTGGAAATCGGATAATTTTTATGATGCTTGTCAATTATCTCAGGGATCAAAATAATGAGAATAATTTTCATGAACTCACTAGGCTGAATCGTTCCGCCGGGAATGGTGAACCAGGAAACGGATCCATTTCGTGGTATGATAAGGGATCGTAAGAATGGCAGCTGCAAGTATTTCTGAACAGCCAGCAAGGCCAAAGAAGCAAGCACGATGTAATAGATGACATAAATAGAAGATTGGATTCGCTCCGTTCCAAGATAAAACAGGAAAAAAAGCAAACCATATCCCAAAATCCACCAAATCACTTGTTTCAGCAGGATAGTGTTGGGGTTTACGGCTGAAGAAAGCAGCGGAAAGGAACTGTAAATCATCAGCAGCGAGATAGAAGTCATTGACAGCAAAATGGCCAGCAAAATGAAGTCAGGTCGTTTTTGCTCTGATTTATTCATAGTTCTTTACCATCATTCGATGCTCAATGTTGGCATCTAAGAAGACAGGGCCATATACTTGAAAGCCACAGCTTTCGTAAAATGGTATCGCCTGTATCTGCGCACCCAGTTTGAGATTGGTGAAAGCCAGTGCAGATCGCTCTTGTTCGACAGCATGAATCAGTGTGGATGCAATTTTCATGCGGCGATAAGGAGCCAGGATCGCCATTCTTCCTAGCTTTGCTTCTTTTTCATGAAGCAGGATGCGGCAGGTCCCAACTACCTGATCATCCACGATGGCAATATAATGTATGGCTGTATCATCCTCGCAATCGAGTTCGATTTCGGGGTCTACTTGTTGTTCTTTTACAAAAACAAGGGTGCGTACTCTTGCCAATCCAAAGAATTCGGCTTGGGTTTCGGCTCTTTTTATTTTCAACATCAAATACCTCCTTGTGTATTGTTTGGTTATCAGAATAATGTTATCATATATTGCGAGGTGATGGTATGAGAAAACGCTATGATTTTTTTATTGACGTAGCGCAATTTCCATTAGTTACGTTATTAATAGCGGTAATTCTCTTGGGAACAGGTAATATATTGGTGAATCCGAGCACGGCTATTCTTTGGAAACCAACGAATCACTATGTTATTCTGGCGAGTGCTTGTTTAAGAATGTTTGGCGGAGCTATTGTAATGTTGTTTCCGCTGTCTGTTCTGATTGCACTGTTAAACAAACGCTTTGAAGAAGTGTTTGCGTCTTTAATTGGTGTAATATCGTATATTGTAATTTTGATTACAACGATGTTTTTTGCATCGGATAAGCTGCCGGCGGATGCCTATTCATCTATGCTGGGGATTGGCACCGGTGTATTGGAATCATCCCGGGTAATGGGGGTAGTGCGCTATCCGCTGCAGCTGGGAATTCTTGCATCCTTTATTTGCTATGTCTTAACAAAGCATTGTTTTGAACGAACCAGAAACAGAAAGACATATGGCTTGTTTTCTTTTATCGATAAAAATACGATGGCATTGCTTCTTGTCATTGTGTATTCTTTTGCGGCAGGGATAGCAATTTCTTATGTATGGAAGTATTTTATTTTGGGATTATATCAGGTGTTTGCATTTATCGCGGACGATATTACCAATCCGTTCAATTTGTTCTTGTATGGGGTTATCGAGAAATTAATGGCATTGCTGAACATGGTGCATATCCCAAGGAATGCATTCTGGTTTACGGAATTAGGCGGCAGCTGGCTGGATTCCCTAGGCAGAAAATATGTTGGTGATGTTGCTATTTGGACAGCGCAGATTACATCAGGTTCCATAGCGCGGGGAACAGGGCGTTTTATCACCCCGAATTATATGATTCAGATGTTTGCTCTTCCGGGTTATATTGTGGCGTTGTTTACGTTAGTCAGCAATCGCTTTGAGAAGAGAAAATATATATCTTTTATGGTGATTGCGATTGTGGCGTCTATCTTATGCGGAAATGCGCTGCCGTTTGAATTGTTTATGTTCTGTGCATCGCCATTGCTGTTTTTCTTCCATGTCGGCATTTCCGGCATGCTGTATGCTGTATTTGAATGGGCTAAGATTTTTATCGGCTTCAGCTATACCGGCTCTGCGCTCTTTGCGTCTGTGGGTTCCCTGGCTGATTTGCTGGTATACTTCAAGAGCGCAACAATGATCGGCTTCTTGTCATTTATTTTAATTTTGGGAGTTGTAATATTTGGCTTGTATTTTTTGGCAACACGCATCTATTACCGCTATCTGGCGATTGATATGTTTCAGGTGGGCAAAGAAAAGCAGCTCGTGGAGCAGCTTGTCGATTGTCTGGGAGGAATTGAAAATATTAAGATTGTTGACCGGAATATCTTCAAATTGCTTGTGCAGGTGAAGTCTGATCAGATTGTCGATGTAATGCGGCTTCGCAAGTTGTGCTTTTCGAAAGTATTTGAAAGCAAAACAGGCTATGTTTTATATTTCTATAAAGCTAGCCCTAAGTTGTATGATTCAATTAAAGTTCAGATGAAAGAGTATGAAGATTACCAGCGGCGCGGTGGCCCGAATCTACGGTAAAACGGACGATAGAAGAAAAAAGGTGCTATTGGCGGAACGACTGGGTAGGGGTAAGGCAAAGGTGGATATGGATAAGGATAGAACATACTATACCTCCTTTCATAGTAGAGTATGCAAAAGTTTACTTGCCTATTAGGCAAATAGAAAGGGTTCTGGGATTATGTTTGATAATGCAATGATGCTATATGCAGTTGTGGTAGTTGCGCTTGCGGCGATGCTAATGTTCAGTAATTTTCAAAGCATTCGAAAAGGGAGAGAAATGCACAAGCAGCAAAAGATTGAGCAATATGAGGTGCTGGACGTTTCGAAGTCATGGATGATTCTTTATGTTGTAATGATCGTATTAATTTTGATTCTTCTGGCACTTGGGAAGCAATCCTGGGAAGTGGTTATGATTTCCATTGCTTTGCTCGGTATTTTAGCAATGGAAGTTGCCGGAGCTTTCTTGCGTTTTAAGCTCTATTATAATGACAAGAACTTTATGTTTGATACCGGGCTTTATCGCATTAAAAGTATTCGTACCATTCAAAAACAAAAGAAATGGATCAATATCAATAAGAAATCGGAAGTTGTAATGTTTGATGGCAAGCGTATTATCGTGCCGCAGGCAATCGGCGACCGCTTGGAAGAAATTTTGAAGAACAAGAAATAGTTAGACAAAATTTTTGACCTGGCTGGCGGATACTATGCTTGAGGTGATGGCATTGGTCCAGATACAAATAATTGAAGCTGATTCGCTCTCGGAATTGAATGAGAAAGCCAATGAGTTTTTGCAGAAGATTGAAGAACGAAATGTGATTGATGTTAAGTTCCAAAACAACTTGGCATTTACGGCTGAAGAATTGCTGGAGCAGTATGCTGTTTTAATTCTTTATTGTGTGCGTACAAGCCACTCATAGATTAGCACCTCTTGTTCATACTAGAAACAGGAGGTGATTTTATGTTTATGAATAAGACAAATCACATCGTGTGCAATGTTATTTCTTGTACCTACAATGAATCAAAAGCATGCAATGCCAATGAAGTTGAGATTACATTAGATAATGCTTTGGTTGCAAATCGGGTAAGTGAGACTGCATGCAAGACCTTCCGTCCACGGGTATATTAATATGCCGCTTATGAATGCAGCTTTTGTTGTGAGTCGGCTTGTGGACGAAGAAGCAGAGCAGCATGCCTATCGAGCATTGAAAGCACATCCTGGTGTAGAAGATGTGCTGCTGGATCACACAAACAATGAGATTGTCGTGTTATATGACAGCAGTCAGATTACAGCCATTGAAGTAGAGCATGCAGTTACCAGATTAGGTATTCTGGTAATCAGCCGCGAAGACCGCGTTCATCGGCTCTAATGCACATGTGTAAGGCATGTGCTTTTTATATTGACAGAAGCGCTTACATTTCGTACACTGAATTTATAAAGTGGAGGGTACACATGAAACCATATTATTTTCCAGAGCCATTTCGCATTAAAATGGTCGAACCGATGAGAATGCTGTCAAAAGAAGAACGAATTCAGAAAATCAAAGATGCCAATTACAATTTATTCCACCTCAAAGCAGAGGATGTATACATCGATTTATTAACAGACAGCGGCACGGGGGCCATGTCTAATCGCCAATGGGCAGGAATTATGATGGGGGATGAGGCATATGCCGGCGGTGACAGTTATTATCATTTGCTGGATGTCTGCAAGCGGATCTTTGGATACACCTGGTTTCAGCCAGTGCATCAGGGAAGAGCCGCAGAACAAGTTTTGCTTCCGATCTTGTTGCAGGAAGGCAAAGTTGCGATTGCCAACATGCATTTTGATACCACCAGAGCTCATGTCGAGCTAGCAGGTGCCAGAGCAATTGACTGCGTTGTGAAAGAAGCGTTGTCTGTCAGCACGATGGCAGATTTTAAAGGGAATATGGATTTGGAGAAACTGGAGTCACTGATCAAAGAATACACACCGGAAAAGGTCGGTGTGATTATCATGACCATTACGAATAACTCTGCCGGCGGGCAGCCGGTATCCATGCGCAATTTACGCGACTGCTGTGCATTAGCGCAAGAATGGAAGATTCCGCTTTTGATTGATGCTGCACGCTTTGCGGAAAATGCGTTCTTTATTAAGCAGCGTGAACCGGAGTATCAGGATGTCAGCATTGCTGCGATTGTAAAAGAAATGTTTTCTTATGCGGATGGCTTTACCATGAGCTCCAAAAAAGATGCCATTGTGAATATCGGCGGACTGATTGGCATCAAGGAAAATACAACACTCTTCCAAAGTGTTCAAGCGCGCACGATTCCGTATGAAGGGTTTGTTACGTATGGCGGTTTGGCCGGACGTGATTTAGAAGCATTGGCAATTGGCCTGCAGGAAGGTATGGATGAATCCTATTTGACTTACCGCATCGGACAGCTGCAATATATGGCTGCGAAGCTGGATGAAGCAAATATTCCATATCAAAAACCGGTTGGCGGACATGCTCTGTTCATTGATGCAAAAGCGATGTTCCCGCATATTCCGTATTATGAGTTTCCGGCACAAGCATTGGCGGTTGCATTATATGAAGAAGCAGGCATTCGCTGCTGTGATATCGGTTCTTATATGCTTGGCAATGATCCGATGACAAAAAAGCAATTGGAATCAGAGTTTGAATTTACACGTCTGGCTATTCCGCGGCGCGTTTATACGCAGGCACATCTGGATGTTGTGATCACTGCACTAGAAAATATCAAAGAACAAAGCCAGCAAATGAAAGGATATCAAATTACCTGGGAACCGGAAGTTCTGCGGCACTTCAGTGCTCATTTGAAACGATTGTAGGAATATGCAGTATTGTGCGTTTCTAAGGGGAGTAAATGTCAACGGGCGAACTATGAAGATGCAGGATGTCTGTTCTGTATTTCAGCAGGCAGGTATGAGGCAGGTAAGTTCTGTGCTTGCCAGCGGCAATATTTTATTCCAAGCGGATGCTACGCCTGAACGTCTGCGACCAGATTTGGAATTAGCCCTGACGAAGTGGTATGAAGCCGAAGTTTCCTTATTCATATTAAACAAGACACAGCTAGAAAATTTGTTGGAAGCAGTGCCGTTTGAGAGCAGCGAAGAGATGCATATTTATGTATTTGTCTGTGAAGCGGGATTTGAAACAACACTGGAACAAAACTTTCATGAACAAGAAAATACCTTTTTAGAAGAAGGAAAGATCAAAAATGATTTCTTTTTCTGGAAGGTGGCAAAAGGTGAAACTTTGAAAACACCGTTTTCTAAAATACTAAGTAAAAAAGCTTATCAATCAAAGTTTACCAGCCGCAATCTGAATACAATACAGAAGATTGTTGCAAAGATGAAATAAAAATGGCAGGTTGCCTGCCATTTTTACGTGAATGCATAATGTTCTGCTTCTGCTTCCGGATCGTGTTCGACTGTCAGGATACCGTCTGTCTCAACTACTTTAGCAAAGAAATAGGTCCACATGGAATCAGGTGTCATTTTTTTCACCGCATCAGAAAATACAAATCTTCTGCTTGGTTCATGCTTAAAATAAAAAACCAAATCATGATCTTCTTTTAACAGACTTGTAATGATCATGAAGTTCTCTTTACGTGCTGCCGAGAGTGGTTTCATAGCATACTCGAAACTGTCATAAGCGTAACATAAATCTTCTATTTTGCTGTTTGCTTGATTGCGAACTTGGATATATTCGCCAGGGGGAATCATTTGCATAAGATGTTTCCTTTCGTTGATGTGATTCACACATCATAGTATTGTTACTTCTAGTATATGTGTATGTTTTTGATTCGTCAAGTATGAGATAGCAATATAAGACAAAAAAACGAGCAGGCGGATTGGACAGCACCGGCTGCTCGTTTTCGTTTATTCTCCTTTGTATGCTTGGCGCAGAATCTCCATCATATCATCAACCATTGGCACTTTCGGATTACATGGCGAACATTGGTCTTCAAATGCCAGCATGGCAATCCGTTCCAGACTTGCATCAAAGTGATCCTTGGGAATTCCTTGCTGTGCAAAGTTCATTGCAATGCCAATTGATTTTCCAAGTTTCAGACAAGCCTTGGCATAGCTTTCCACACCTTCCTCTTTGGTGCTGGCAGGAAGGCCCAGCAGCTGCGCCAATTCTTGATATTTTTCATCAGCACGGTAGTAATTGTACTTCGGCCACGTGGATGGCTTTTGCGGATGAATTCCGTTATAGCGAATTACATGGGGCATCAGAATGGCATTGGCACGACCATGCGGAACATGGTATTCAGCACCGATTTTATGAGCCAAAGAGTGATTGATTCCCAGGAAGGCATTCGCAAAGGCCATTCCGGCAATCGCTGATGCATTGTGCATCTTCTCGCGTGCTTCAGGATCATTGGCGCCGTTTTGCACCGCACGTTCCAAGTATTGAAACACTAGCTTAATCGCTTGAATTGCAAGGCCATCGGTGTAATCATTTGCAAGCGTGGAAACATAAGCTTCCGTAGCATGTGTCAGAACGTCCATCCCCGTATCGGCAGTGATGCTTGCTGGCAAAGACATTGTCAGTGAAGGATCGATAATTGCAATAGTAGGGGTGAGAGAATAATCTGCCAGCGGATATTTTTTATTTTCCTCACGGTCAGTGATAACGGCAAATGGTGTTACTTCCGATCCTGTGCCGGATGTTGTTGGAATACATACCAACTTGGATTTCTTTCCTAGTTCCGGATAGCGGAATGCACGCTTGCGGATATCCATGAATTTCTGCTTCAAATCATCGAAGTTGACATCCGGCTGCTCATAGAAGAGCCACATGCCTTTGGCAGCATCCATAGCAGAACCGCCGCCGAGGGCAATAATGGTGTCAGGGCAGAAGGATTGAAGAATTGCCAAACCTTTCTTCACGGTTTGGATGCTTGGATCTGGTTCAACATCGCAGAACAACTGAATTTGAACGCGATTGCGTCGTGCGTGCAATTGCTCGGTTACACGATTGACATATCCCAGATCGACCATGGAACGATCTGTTACAATGCAAACACGCTCAACATCATGCATTTGGCGCAGGTATTCAATTGCGTCACGTTCGAAATAAATCTTAGAAGGTACTTTAAACCATTGCATATTATTTTTACGTCTCCCGATTTTCTTGATATTTAACAAATTGACAGCGCTGACGTTATCTGAAACGGAGTTGTGCCCATAGCTTCCGCAGCCCAGTGTTAAAGAAGGCAAGAAAGAATTATAGACATTGCCGATGCCGCCGAAGGTAGCCGGAGAATTCCAGATGATCCGGCACGCTTTCAAGCGCAACCCAAATTGTTCTACCAGTGTTTTATTGTTGGTATGAATCGCCGCACTGTGTCCTAAGCCGTGGAATTCAACCATTGCACAAGCAAGATCGATTCCTTCTTCTTTGGAAGATGCTTTTAAAATAGCAAGGATAGGAGATAGTTTTTCCCGGGTCAAGGGTTCTTCTTCACCGACTGCGGTGCAGTAAGCTGCCAGAATCACAGTTGAATCCGGAACTTTGAATCCTGCCTGTTGCGCAATCCAAACAGCACTGCGGCCAACGATTTCACTATTCAAACGTGCTTGTGCACAGTTTTGCGATGCAGCATGGCAGCCAAATGCATATTCTTCCAACTTCGTTTTTTCTTCTTCATTGAGGAAGTGCACACCATAATTTTGGAATAAGGAAATGGTGTCTGCAAAAACAGCTTCATCAATGATCACTGCTTGTTCACTGGCACAAATCATACCATTGTCAAATGCTTTCGACATCACGATATCATTCACTGCCTGACGAAGATCAGCAGATTCTTCAATATAAGCAGGGACATTCCCGGCACCGACTCCTAAGGCAGGTTTGCCGCAGCTGTAAGCTGCCTTCACCATGGCATTGCCTCCGGTTGCAAGAATAGTTGCAATATCCGGGTGATTCATCAAGATATTGGTTGCTTGTGCTGATGGTGCTTCAATCCATTGAATACAGTGCTCAGGAGCACCAGCTGCTAGTGCAGCTTCATAAACAACAGTTGCTGCAGCCTTGGAACATTGCTGGGCAGATGGATGGAAGGAGAAAATAATAGGATTTCTGGTTTTTAAGGCAATTAAAGCTTTGAAAATAACGGTTGAAGTTGGATTGGTGGTAGGGGTGATGCCGCAGATCACGCCAACGGGATCCGCAATATAAGTTAATCCGCTTACTTCTTCTTCTTTAATGATTCCTACCGTCTTCATGTGACGCATATGATTTACTACATATTCACATGCAAATAAGTTTTTTGTTGCTTTATCTTCAAAGACACCACGTCCTGTTTCTTTCACAGCGTGCATAGCAAGCTCACCGTGATGATCAAGGGCCTGTACAGATGCTTTTGCGACGATATAATCAATTTGCTTTTGGTCCAGCAGATAGAATTGATCAAGCGCCTGCATACCATTTGATACGAGTTGATTGATCGTAGCATGGATGTCTAACTCACTGTTTTGTTCTTGATGATTCATAGTTCCTCCTAATCGTGAAATCATTCACTAACTTGAACGTGCACAGTATAGCATGGTTATTTTATTGTTACAATAGTTTATGATAATAATTTCACAAGTAAGCGGTATCAACTTTTGGTAAGCGGTTGTAAGTAGTGAGGGATTTGATTATAATATCATTAGGAGGTCATTTCATGAAAATAAAGCAAGTAAAACTTGCAATGCAATCGGCTAAAAAGATTCAACCACCATCATTGGAGGGTGTTAGTTATCGTATTAGCTGTGAGGACCTTTTTATATGTTGCCAGCAGGAGGTGTTACCTATGACCTGCAAATTTGCTAGATAAGGAGAACTACTATGCCTGGGGATTTATTTTTTAGCTTTTTTACTTTTATGTTTCCGCTGATGTTTGGTTTGGTTTTTGTATTCATTGCTGTACAGATCTTTCGCGGTATTTTTACTTGGAATAAAAACAACCATTCACCTATTTTAGATGTTGATGCAAAAGTAGTGACAAAGCGGATGAGTGTCAGCCGAAGTTCCGGACATCATGATGCTGGTGGAGTTCATCATCACGGGCATTCTTCTACTTCGTATTATATTACCTTTGAGGTGCCAAGCGGAGATCGCATGGAGTTGGCAGTGAAGGACAATGATTATGGGATGATGGTGGAAGGGGACAGCGGCATACTGCAGTTTCAGGGAACAAGATTTTTGCAGTTTACCCGAAGTCGCAAATAATCTTAGAGTAAATATGAAAAAATGACTGCGGGGCAGTCATTTTTAGTTTTTTGAATTGCTATTGGAAGGCCGATAGAAATTGCTTAACGATATCAAGGCCACTTACAAAACTGCCGATAGAAGTAAACAAGTTTGCCAATATTACGACCATAATGATTCGAATAACGCGATTGCGAAGAAAGCCTTTCAGGGTCCCGACATCGTCCACCAAACTTTCAAAATCAGCGACCTTGGGTTTGCGCAGATAGGCTTCTGCCAGTCCGGCAAACCAGCCGGCAGCAATCAAGGGATGCAATGCGGAAATGGGAGCTGCCAGTGCTGCTGTCAGAATAGACAAGGGATGTCCGCGTGCAATCAGTGTCCCCAAAGCTGCCATCAACCCTGTCCACGCAATCCAGCTTTTCATCTGCGACCAGCCTACGGATTGATCCATGGTAAAGGTAAAGACGATGATGCCGACAATCAACAGCGGAATCAGCCAGCCAAGCGATTTAGACAAGCGACTTTTCTCGGGAATGTGATTGAGATCCGCAAGTGATTGGTCTTTCGGTATTTCCTTGATGATGCCTGGTATATGAGCAGCTCCGCAGATCGCTACAATCTTGGTGCCAGGTGCATGCTTGATTTTATATGCCAAATACGCATCACGCTCAAAAATCAAGGAGTTTGCAAACTTGGGGAAATGATCGCTCAGTTCTTTTAATGATGCAGTCAGAACATCGCTGCTTTTCAAATGCTCCAAATCAGCCTCACTGATTTCTTCATCGCTGAATGCTGCTTCAATGATGCCAAGCAGCAGCTTCCATTTATCCCAAAAAGAATGACTGCGCCATACGCGGATAAATGTTGTCTGAATATTGCGGTCTGCCAATACAAGTGTTGCATTGATTTTTTTAGCTTCTTCGATGCCCACAAGCATTTCTTGTCCTGCCTGAATATCCATCTGTTTTGCCAGGCGTTTCTGATAGGAGCCTAGCAAAACATTTACCAATACGATGGCTGTTTTTTTGTTTTTGATGATTTGCACGATATCCATGTTTTGGAATACATCTTTGTTCATCAGTGAATCATAACGACCTTGATCCAATTCAACGCATACTGTATCAGGCTGTTCTTGCTCGATGAGTGTCCGCACTTCTTCCGCACTATTCTTAGAAACGTGTGCCGTGCCAATTAAAATAAGTTCTTTATGTTCATATGTAATCCGTGTTACATGGTTTGATTCCATAATGATCTCCTTTATCCATAGGTACATTGTAGCGAAAAAAACAAAAATACGCAATGATGTGATTGGAATTGATAATTGCGGGAAATAGTATGTTTTTTAGTTTGGTGTGATATAATATCTTGGCATGGTTATCATGCAGGAAGCAAATGACAAACGGAGGTGCAAGAGCGTGTGTGCGCTCGTGTCAATATGAAAACAAAACTAATTATGGTTCCTCTTTCGCAAGGATGCTTAATGGATGGAGCGCAGCTTGGAATTCAGCCGATTCAAGAAGCTGTCAAGCAAGCGAATATAGAATGTGATGCAATTGAACTGGCGGTACCAAATCAAGCAGATCATACCGAACTCATCGCCCAAGTGTGTAATGAAGTGGCGGAAGAGATGATGAAGTGCTATGAAACGGATCAATTTCCGATCGTGGTTGGTGGCGATCATGCATTGGGTATTGGCAGCGTAGCTGCTGCATCAACAAGAAAAAACGTGGGCATTCTATGGTTTGATGCGCACGGCGATATTAATACACCGGAAACGACGCCATCCTTTCATATCCATGGAATGCCTTTGGCAATTTCTCTTGGCAATGGATATCCGGCACTTGTAAATTGCTTAGATGAACGCGTGAAAATCAAAAATGAGCAGATTGTGTATTTAGGGACGCGTGATTTAGATGCCGGGGAACAGGCTTATATCGAACAGAATAAGATCTCAATAATTACAACTGCTGCTATCAAGGAGCAAGGATTGGAAAGCATATTGCATCAGCTGGATGGCTATTTATCCGCTTATGACTGTGTTCACGTATCACTGGATTTAGATGTGATGGACCCAATGCAGTTTCCATCTGTGAACTTAGGCGTTTCCGATGGTATCAGCAAAGAGGATGTCTTTACTGTGCTGCACCATCTGTTTACGCACCATACAATTTGTTCCTGCGATGTTGTGGAATATAACCCTTTGCATGACAAGAATCAAGATGTAAAAACAGTAGCAGCATTGCTGTCGCTGATGACGGAATATGCCCAAAAGAAAGAACAGTTGCAAGTAGGTTAGCAGGAGGAGTGCTTTTATGTTACGAATTGCCTTAGCACAAATGGAAGTGGTATGCGGTCAGCCGCAGCATAATTTTCAGCAAATGAAAGACCAAATAGAAAAAGCTAAAGCACAGCATGCAGATTTGATTGTATTCAGCGAATTGTGTGTTGGCGGCTATTTTCTGGGTGACCGCTATTTAGATGATGATTTCTGCAGATACCTTGCCAGCTTCAATGACAAAATTAAGGAACTTGCGGATGGGATCGGAGTTATCTGGGGGAATATCGGCTACCAATCACTTGACGGCAAAACAATCGGTCGGGATGGCAGACCAGCACGATCCAATAATGCCTATTTCGCAGATCAGCAGGCTTGGGTGGAACATGAAAAGACGACAGCGTATGCAGGAGTCTATACTAAGCATTTGAATCCTGATTATCGGTTTTTTGAAGATTCCCGGTATTTCTTCTCAGCATTGGAACTTGATCATCAGCCAGGTTTTTTACTGGAGGAAAGTCATCGGCCTTTTCTATTCAAAGGATATCGCATTGGACTTGAAGTCTGCGAAGATATGTGGAGTTCATCCTATTCTTTGGATATGACAGCCTATTACGCAGAGTGTGCATCGGATTATGTGATCAATTTATCTGCTTCCCCTTGGACTAAGGCAAAAGAACAAGCACGGCACCGCTGTGTGAAAAACCATTTAGCAAAGTATCAGATTCCGACTTTTGTCTATGTGAATCAAGTTGGCATTGCGAATAATGGCAAGAATGTTACGATGTTTGACGGGGGCAGTTTTATCTATCAACACAACGCTTTAGCCGCAAGCTGCAATGATCATTTTGAGAAACAGCTGCTGATTTGGGATGGTATGCAAGAACAACTGACGCCATCACAGCCATATAAGCTGATGGATGCTTTAATTTATGGAATCAAGCAATTTGATGCCCAAATATTTCATGGCAAAGTACCTTGGATTATCGGTTTGTCGGGCGGCTTGGATAGTACCATCAGCTGTGCCTTGCTATGCATGGCGTTGGGAAAAGAACGAATCCGTGCATTCAATATGAGCACAAGCTACAATTCTTCATTAACACAGGAGAATGCGGCACTTACCGCAAAGAGCCTGGGCGTATCTTTGGTGGGCGGCCGCATCAATGAAGTAGTAGAAGCAACGAAAGATGCGGCAATTCATGAATTTGGCTACGCAGCGGAACAATTGGATGGTTTGGTGCATGAAAATATCCAGGCACGCATCAGAGGGCATATGTTATCCACATTTGCCAGCATTCATGGCGGTGTGATCTGCAATAACGGCAACAAAGTAGAAGTAGCATTAGGCTATTTTACGTTGTATGGCGACAGCATTGGAGCGTTAAGTCTGTTAGGGGATGTGTTGAAGACAGAAGTGGCCCAGCTAGGGTATGAAATCAATGAACGCCTTCAAAAAGAAATTGTTCCGCTACGGCTGCTTCCGCAGTTGCAAGAAGATGGAGTTAACTGGGATATGGCACCTTCGGCGGAATTGAAAGAAAATCAGGTTGATCCGATGAAATGGTATTATCACGATGCACTCATTGACCGTATCGTTTCCTTTCCCACTTATCGCGTAGAATCATTTATGAAGCAATATTTAGATGGTTCTTTGCTGCAGGATGAAACATTCGGAAAATGGCTGAAATTTTACGGGCTAACCAACCCGCAAGCATTTATTGATGATTTGGAATGGGTGCTGCGCCTCTTCCAGCGTGCTATTTTCAAACGCATCCAGCTGCCGCCGCTGCTTACAGTGTCGAAAGGCGCCTTTGGCAATGATTTAAAAGAAGCGCAGATACAAGTAGAATTTACGGATGAATACCAAAAACTAAAACAACAGATTCTGCAAATGGATCATAGTTAATATACATAGAAAAACACTTCAGCGGCAGAACAGTATTTGACAGCCAATGAAGTGTTTTAAGTTAGGTATCTATGTTTCAATTTCGATGTAATGATAGATCGTCTCATTAATCGTATGGTATAGGTCAAAGATAGAATCATCTTGAATATAGCCATGAAAGATTTTACGAATCACTTGTTTCAGCAGCGAAATAATAGCTTCAGGTGTATAGCCTGTTTTCTGCTGAATATAAGAAACAGAATAATTGGAGAAGACATGAGCAAATTCATTGCGTATCTTCTCTTCGAAGGAACGCAGCGTATTTAATTCGTTTACAATGGACAGATGCCCGGATAGCTGATAAGAGATTAACGTAATCATCAATGGGGTTGTCAAGATCACATGTTCTGCATTCGGATTCTTATAAAAGTAATTGGTGAAGAAACTGCGGAACTGCACCGGAATCAATGATAGATGCTTGCGCTTGATCACACTGGAGGCATATGCATCAGTCGTCGTAATTGCCTCTTTTGGAAATTTAGCATAATCCAGAAAAATAGTAATGCATAGCTCGTACAGCAAGGGAGAAATCCGCATAACAAAGTCAAAGTATTCTTTTTGCTCCGCTTTGTTTTGCAAGTTGGCAGTATATACCAGAAGTTGTATGACTTCCTCGGGAGTTTGGTGGGTGAATAAAGCATGCAAAGGCGTATATTTCCAATACTTCTTGGCAGAGGTGATATCAAGTTCCATACAAGCGTCGGCACCTTCGCACATGGCTTTTAATGTTTGATAGTAAGTAGAGGAAAACTCTTTCAATAGCAAACTGGCAGCACGATAAGATTTAATCTCCAAAAGCTGTTTGATCTGCGACTGAATGGCTGTTTCCTGCAACTGCTTGATAGGAGCAATCGTAATCCCGGATGTTGTCTTCTCAAGGGATTGAACAATCGCTTTTTTGGTAATTTCGTATTTTTTTGATAACGGATAATCCGTTTCATTGACATAAATGGCCCACAATGGCTGATTGATAGATAAAATCGCGTGGGTCAAGCTGGAAATCATCATTGGTGTTCCGCTGGAAAAATTGACATACCAGAGGACATCATCGGTAGATTCCTGCCGTAAACAGTGCGAGATAGAATGATAGAAGATATCTTTCCAGCGTCCTACTTCATTGATGCCTTCTTTTTCCAGATCATGGAACTCCACCGGTATTTGGTACTGTTCCTTCACAAGTTCTTTCAAACGGCTTTCTTTCAGCTTGTAATTGCTGGATTGCGTTACAGCATGTACACGCCATAAAAAGAGTTTATCGAATGATTGATTTTTTAAAATTTGAAGAATTGAACCGATCGTCAGTTCCGATTGCTCGCTGACTGCCGGGTCTTCAAACCAAATTACCGAGTAAAGATATTTTTTCATTTCTATCACCTTTATCAGTATACAATACAGGTGTGAAATCTATATGAAAAAATATGAAACTCAGGATTGTTTTTCATTAAAGAGAAAAATATGTTTGAATTTGCTTGCCTGGTACATACTACCTATGAAATCCATAGGAGGATCGTAGATATGAAAAAAGGGATATCAATCTTATTTTCTATTATCATGCTGGCTGCCTGCGCAACTCCCAAAATACCAAAAGAACAAGTAGGGCAAGCAAAGAGCGAAGAAGTGGAAGGCAGTTATGTAGTAGTAGATGTAACATTAACAGATGGCAAAGTTACAAAGATTGGAATTGATGAAACAGGTGCCAGTTCTTTTGACGGCGAAAAAACAGGAACCAAAAAACAGTTAGGTGATGAGTACGGTATGAAAACCTTCTCTAAAATTGACAAAGAGTGGTTTCAGCAAATAAAAGCACTGGAAGAATATATTGTTGCAAAGGGTATTGATACAATCAAAGTAGAAGATCAGCATGTAACCAATGATGATTTGAAGACCAGTGTAACAATTAAAGTTGACAAGTATCTCGAAGTCAGTAAAAAAGCTATTGAGGATGCAAAAACCAAAAAGTAAGTAGTATCAAAATTAATACTGCCAAGCATGTGCTTCATCGCCATGCTTTTCGTGTTTCATGAATAATTTGTTTTCATTTATGGTTTTTGCTTGTATAATAGAGGCTTGAGGAGGAGACTATGAACAAATACGATAAACTATTTGCAATTATCGTGCTTGCCTGTTCTGTGGCCTTATATGGATCATTTGAGTGGCTATCCCGATTTGCAGCAAGCAATGAAAAAATCGCAATCGTCTCTTACCGAAATAAAGAAGTATTGCGTATTGATATGAAGAAAAATGATGCTTACCAGGTACAGGGGACACTGGGTCTGGTAGATATTGAAGTAAAAGATGGAAAGATCAGAGTAGAAAAGGAAACTTCACCATACCATCTTTGCTCGATTCAGGGATGGGTGGAACAAACGATTACGCCAATTGTTTGTTTGCCGAATCATGTTGTCATTGTAATCGAAGCAGCTGAGACCGATGATGGTGATGATGTGGTGCCATACTGATGAATCAACGAGTAAAACGCATGACAACGATTACGATGTTGTTGGCGATGAGTATCTTATTTCATATGATTGAAGCGATGATTCCGATTCCATTGCCGGTACCGGGGGTGAAATTGGGATTTGCCAATATTGTTGGTTTAATTGCTTACTATCTCTTTGGTTTCAAGGTAATGATAGGGATGAACTTAACAAGAGTTATCATTGCTTCTTTGCTTAGAGGAACGCTCTTTGGCACTGCATTCTGGCTTTCTATGGGCGGTGTGCTGCTAAGTTCTCTGGCTATGGCAGCTTTTGCCAAAGGAAGTAAAATGACAGTAATTGGGGTCAGCATGGCTTGCGCAACATTTCACTGCATCGGTCAAATACTGGTGGCAATGGGAATCATCAATACAGTTCTTATGATTTACTACTTGCCGATTATGCTGATCTTAAGCATCCCAACAGGGATCTTCACCGGGGTTGTAGCAAAGCAGGTTTTGCAGCGGATGGGCGGCAGTAAAAAATGGAATATGAATAAGAAGTAAAAATTGGTAAACTAATACTGTCATATTTTCATGCAAGTACTCACATACTTTTAGTAAGGGTGAGTGTATGAAAAAAGAACAATTAAAAATAGCTGAGGTATTATACGAATTAGGAATGAGTTACGAAGTGATTGAGAAGATCACTTCCATAGCAAAGCCTGAGATTCAAAAGGAAGTTACGAAACAGGAACAGGAAGAACGAAACGATCCGTAAGGATTGTTTTTTACTGGAATTTCCTGCAGTTAAGTATTATAAAGATGATTTTGCCCGTTAGCATTATATTACCATAAAAAATAAATGAGTAAAAGACTCTACTTTTCTGATTCATTTGTTATAATAGAATCAAGAAGGAGGTGGCCATGATGAAAGTTATAATTCATGGTAAAAATGTTCCAATTACTGAAGGAATGCAAACTAAAATAGAGAAGAAACTTCAGTTTTTGAACAAGTATTTTGTCATTGATGAGAATACAGTGGCGAATGTGTTGGTTACGGTGCTTCCTAATAAGCAAAAATTGGAGGTAACAATTCCGACAAAGTTTGGAATCCTTCGTTCTGAGGTCATCCATGAGGATGTATACAGCGCGATTGATCTGGCGATCGATAAATTAGAAGATCAGATTCGCCGGCAAAAAACAAGGTTATATCGCAAAGGAAAGGATGGTCTTGCTAAAGCCTTCTTAGAGGAAATGGATGAAATCGATGATGATATTATCATTCGAACAAAAAACATTGCTCCGGAAGCAATGGAAGTAGAAGAAGCGATTATGAGAATGGAAATGTTAGGACACACCTTCTTCATCTATCGTGATATCGGCAGTGATGATATTGCCGTTCTATATCGCCGTCATGATGGCGGATATGGCGTCATTGAAACAGAATAGTAAATATAAATGGAGCTTCGGCTCCATTTTTTAGAATCATGCAGGTCGTGTATCGATCAGGAGATGGCTATGGAATTTCGTTACAATAAACAAGCGGATTTGATGTATCATATATTTGCGCATATGAAAGTTGCCAATGCATCGGATTTATATTCAGAAGCATACATTGAAGCAATGAAACAAATCCGGAAAGAAGAACTGTCGCTTCCAAAGGTCATGGAGACATACTACCACCACCATTTCCAGCGGCTTGCGATGATTCAATTTCTGCCTTTTTATTGTCAAACGTTATCTCAGCTTATCCAAATTATTCACGAGTTTCAAGGAATCGATAATGCAGATAAAGAGGAGTTTATAAAGCCATGGATTGCTTTGCTAAAACAAGAAGCAACCTGGTATTTTCCCTATTGGGAACAGAACTATCAAACGACAGCAAGAAAACGTGCGGCTGTTGAACAGCAAATTGCAAATAAGTTTGTGCTGTATCAGCGTTTCTTTACCTATCATCAAAGAAAGCCTGTTGCCTATTTCTCCTTTGTTTTGGCAAATCAGGGAAGAGGAATTATTGGCTCAAAGCAAGTGATGATCGCTGTTTCTGCTTTCCCGCAAAGTCCGCAGAATATCAATTCTGCATTCTTTGCATTGCTCCATGAATATACGCATCAAGCGACCGATATTTTGGTAGCAGCAAATATTAAAATGACTGACCAAAGTCATCAGCTTTCTGAACATGCAGCAATCTTATTTGACTATGAGTTGATTAAGCGAGCGAATGTGTCAGATGTAGAACCATATTTGCAGTGGGTTGCAGCTGTCAATGGAATTTGCAAGCCGCTTACGGTTCAGGCATTTTTAGAGATGTTTACGATTCCGGTGGCGTTGTCTGAGAAGCTGCAGGCACTAATTAACGCGATTCTTTGTGCACAAGAGAATATCCGGCTGGAATGAAAATAGGGCAAGAGTCCTATTTTTTGTTTGCGGATAAAAACCGACAAAAAGCCAGCGGCTTCAATCCTATAATTTAGCTTGTGAAAGGAGATCTATGGAGAGCTATATTGAAGTGACGTATGGAGTCAATGCGATAATCCTGATTCTTTGTACCATGACAAGCGATATGTTGTTTCAATATCCTGCTTCAGTGATGCGCATTGTAGGAATTTCACTTTGTTTCACTTTGGTACTGATGATTATAGACGATCAGTGGCTGTATTTGCTTCTTTCTGAGCTATGCTATGGGATATTGGTTGTGCGGAAATTCCATCCTGCGATCTTGCTGGCACTGGCATTCCGGATTATAACGATCTTATCCTTGCGAATGGCCTTTGGCGGAGCTGTCATCGGCTGTATTTGGTATCTTCCCATTCAAAAATCGAATCTTATCTGGGTATTTCTCTGCTTGTTTATCGGATATTTGCTTTGGATGCCAAGGTGGAACCTGTATGCTCGCAAATTCTATTATCGATATCCGGTAACAATATATTTTGGTGATTTGGTAATCCAGGGACTTGGCTATTTGGATTCGGGTAACAGTGCATCTTTTCAAGGACAGCCTATTGTATTTATGAATAAAACGGAATTTATTAAAATACAGGAAAAGGGGGAGCAGAGAATTGTGAAAATACGGACAGTGCAAGGATCTACCATGATGTCCTGCTATAATGCCAATATCATGATCGATCGCAATCCCAAGCAGCAAGTGCTGATTGGAGAGATGGATCAAGTGAAACAGGGATTTGATGTATTATTGAATGTCAGGCTCTTTCAAGTGAGGTAACGTCATGAATAAACTGAAATGGAAGTTGAAGCAACTTTGGCATACCATGCGCATATGGATCCATAAACCGGATTGGCTGGAAGAGGAAGATCTGCTCTTTATTCAAAGTGGTGAGATACTGCCGCAGCCATTAAGCAAGGAAGAAGAGCAAGAAGCCTTGCAGCAGTGGGAGGAAGGCGATATGGCAGCAAGAAACCGCCTGATTGAGCATAACTTACGGCTGGTTGTTTACATTGCCAAGCGCTATGAAACGAATCCTATCTATATGGAAGATTTGATCAGCATCGGAACCTTTGGTCTGATCAAAGCAATCAATACTTTTAAACGAGATAAGAATATCAAGCTTGTTACGTATGCATCACGCTGCATTGAAAATGAAATTCTGATGTTTTTGCGAAAAAAAAGCAGGCGTAAATTAGAAGTATCGTTTGATGAGCCGCTCAATGTGGACTATGATGGCAATGAGTTGGTGCTGGCCGATATTATCGGCACCAGCGGGGATATCGTGGCGATGGAATTCGAACGCAAAGAGAATGAGCGAATCTTGTACGAGGCGATCGGAAAGCTGAAGAAACGAGAGCAGGAAATCTTAAAGATGCGCTATGGCATCGGGGAAGAAGAATTGACGCAAAAAGATGTTGCTGAGAAGCTTGGTATTTCCCAATCTTATATTTCCCGATTGGAGAAAAAGATCATTCAGAAGCTGCGCAGTCAAATTTATAAACAATTTTAAGACAAATCAGGGGCAACTCTGATTTGTTTTTCTTACTAAATGCTCCATGATAGCAATGGTAAGCATTTACCGGTTAGCAGATACCAAACACAAGAAACAGCAATTCGCATAATTTCGACAAGATATTGATTGAATCCTTCTGACTGTGGGTACACTCATAACACAGTCAAGGAGGGTTATGATGGGACGTTACAAGGTCGATATTTGTGGGGTTGACACTGCCAAATTGCCTGTGCTGACAAGCAAAGAGATGACCGTGTTATTTGAGCGTTTGCAAGCTGGTGATAAAACGGCAAAAGAACAATTGGTACGCGGAAATCTGAAACTGGTGCTGTCGATGGTGCAGCGGTTTAGCTACCGCAATGAGAATATGGATGATTTGTTTCAGATCGGGTGTATTGGTTTAGTCAAAAGCATTGATAATTTTGATTTAAAGCAAGGTGTCCGCTTTTCTACGTATGCAGTGCCGATGATCTTAGGCGAAATTAAACGTTACTTACGCGATAATCAGAGCATCCGGGTTTCTCGTCATTTGAAGGATATTGCCTATCGGACATTGAAATTCAAGGAACAGTACATTGGTGAGCATGAACAAGATCCAACCATAGAACAAATTGCGCAAGCTCTTGAAGTGAAGCCTAGAGAGGTTGTGGAAGCGATGGAATCAATGCAGCAGACAATCTCAATGTTTGAACCAATCTATAATGATAACGGTGACAGCTTATTGATTATGGATCAGATCAAGGATGACAATGACGAAATCTCCAAAGTATTCAATATGATCTCTTTGTCAAGCGGTCTCAAGCAGCTGAATGACAAGGAATCACATGTCATTCATGAGCGGTTCTATGCCGGCAAGACGCAAGTGGAAATTGCCCGCGATTTGCAGGTTTCGCAAGCGCAAATTTCGCGATTGGAGAAAAGTGCTTTGGATGTTTTGAAGAAACACTTCTAAATCAGAGTTTCCTTACATAAAATGCTAACGGGTGATCTTGATGCGGTTTACAAGTATCCGAAGCAAACAAGTAATCAATATTGCGGATGGAACCTTAGTTGGGTATACCACCGATGCTGTACTGTCGATGCCGGAAGGCACTATGGAAGCACTTGTCGTGGAATCCTGGAGTCTGAAACGATGGCTGCCTTTTCTTTGGGGCGGGCTGGAAACATTGGTTCCGATGAGTGATGTAGTACACATGGGGGAAGACGTAATTCTGGTAAAAATTCACAGCAATCAAGGATGATGAGACGGAAATGATTACTCCGTCTTTTTTTTTATTTTGTCTTTGTTTGTTCTTTGCTTTCTGCGGAAGTGTGATATAATAGCACATATCAGGAGGAGTAAAGTATGGGTTTCACAAAAAAAATTAAAGACTTTATTGCACCCATGGATGAGGATGAACTATTGGAAGTAACGGAAGACGATGAGGATATCACAAATGAGTATGAAGCACCTCATAACAAGAAAATATCACGTCTGCCGCAAGATACCAAGATGGTGCTGTTTGAGCCAAGAGCGTACACCGAAGTAGAAGATATCGGTGCTCACTTAAAAGAGAAAAGAGCTGCTGTCGTAAACTTGCATCGCCTGCAAAGCAGCGCTGCACAGCGTACGATTGATTTTTTGAGCGGTGTTATTTTCGCAGTGGATGGTTCTATTCAGAAAATCGGACCAAAGGTCATTTTATGTGCTCCTAAAAATATCGGAGTAGCCGGAACCATTAACCTGGAAGGCGAAGATGCATAAGGATCTTTTTGTACATTATCCCAAAGAAGAAGCATTTGTAAAGCGTACACTGGAGTTGATCAAATTAGCGGACAAAAAACGTTCCTATGTATTGACTCCTTTTCTTATGCCGGACAAACAAGCTATCGTGCACCAAATAGCCGGCAAGCAGATGCGAATTGCCGAGGATGGTTTTTATCCGCATGCAGAATCTAAGCGGCTGGCGATTGTGCCATTTGCGTTTGATGGCGAGATTGATATGGATATCTGTCAGCTGGCTGCATCCTTTCCGGCTAAGTTTCTGACTATTTCTCATCGTGATGTGCTGGGCGCCTTGATGCAGATTGGATTGGAGCGGGAGCAATTTGGCGATATAGCGGTCACAAGTGGAGAAATCGGCATTGCTGTGATGCGCAGCCAGGCAGCATACATTGCAGATCAGCTGACCCAGATACATCGAGCTTCGGTTTCTTTTGTGCCGCAGGAAGCAATGGTTGCGAAGGCTGAGCAGCGCAAAACAATGCAGGTGATTGTCTCATCTTTTAGGCTGGATACGTTGGTTGGCGCCTTGGCAAATGTGTCACGGGCGAGGGCAAAAGAGATGATTTTGGCAGGACACGTGAAAGTAAATCATTCCCTTATTGAAAGTAGTGATAAATTATGCAATAATAATGATGTCATTTCGATTCGCGGAGCTGGTCGATTTGTGATTGTCGGCTGTGTGGGGCAAACAAAAAAAGAGAATTATGTCCTGACGATCGAGCAATATATCTAAAAAGAGCATATTTTGTTAGGGGTGAGTGATTGTGGCGGTAAAACCGAATCAAGCGTTTAAGTTACGGCATCGGGGATATGATATTATTGAAGTAGATTCTTTTATACGCGCAAAAACGGAGGACTTAGCCTCGACATCGGCAGAGTTGGATAAAACAAAGCAGATGCTGGCAGAGCTGCAAGCAAAATATGAAACTCTGCAGCAGGATCATCAGGGATTGGTACAAGAATTGACGGTTCGGGAAAAGGCTGCGGAAGAAATTACGCGGATTGCCTTGAAAGAAGCTAATATTGTAGTGGAAACAGCACAGAAAAATGCGGATTCCATTGTGAAAGAGTCGTTGCAGACGGCACGGCAGATATTGGTGGAAATGAGCAATTTGGGAAATGAAGCAATCTATTTACGCAGAGATGTAAAGAAGAAGATGGAGCGGCTGGCAGATGTGATTGAACATTTTACCTTGCCGAGAATTCCATCCTTGGATTGTTTGGATTTAATAGATGAAGATGAAAACGTTGAGGAAGACACGTTCAGATCCTAATCTCATCACAGAGACCTGATGGTTGGTGGAAATCAGGATGAGCAGATTTGAAAATCACTTCTGAGTGCTTGCCAAACAAGCCGTACGCTCGCGTTAGCAGCATAAGTGCATTCGTAGTGGATACGAATGAACTAAGGTGGTACCACGTAACATGCGTCCTTAGATAAGGATGCTTTTTTATTTAGGAGGAGAACATGATGGAATTAAAACATACCTTGCGCATGCCAAAGACAGAATTTGACATGAAAGCCAATTTGCCTAAGAAAGAACCTGTTTTCGCAAAGAAATGGGAAGATGAGCGGTTATATGAGCGCATGCTGAAACAAAATGAGAATAAAACACCATTTGTTTTGCATGATGGTCCGCCATATGCCAATGGATTAATCCATTTAGGGCATGCCATGAACAAGATTTTGAAAGATATCGTTGTCCGTTCGCACAGCATGCTAGGGTACTATACACCATTTATTCCTGGCTGGGATACCCATGGCTTGCCAATTGAAAACGCCATTCAAAAATTGGGTCATAACCGCAAAGACATGACTTTAGCTGCATTTCGTACGCTATGCGAAAAATATGCCTATGAGCAAGTAGAAAAGCAAATGGAAGGCATGAAGCGTCTTGGTACAATTGGCGATTATGATCATCCTTACATTACGTTGCAAAAAATCTATGAAGCCAACCAAATCAAGATCTTCGGCAAGATGGCAACAGATGGCTTGATCTATAAGGGATTGAAACCGGTATATTGGTCTCCTTCCAGTGAGTCTGCTTTGGCAGAAGCGGAAATCGAATATCATGATGTCAAATCGCCGACGATTTATGTGGCTTTTGATGTTGCGGATGGCAAGGGCGTATTGCAGGGGGATGAGAAGTTTGTCATCTGGACGACGACGCCATGGACCATTCCTGCCAACTTGGCAATTTGCTTAAATCCGGATTTAGAGTATGCCGTGGTTGATACCGAAAAGGGTAAACTGATCTTTCTGAAGGAACTTTTGGAACAATTGCAAGGTGTCTTCCAATTGGAGCGTGCTGAAATCGTTAAGACATTCAAAGGCAAAGAACTGGAATTTATTACGACGAAACATCCGCTGTATGACAGAACTTCACTTGTGATCCTGGGCGATCATGTAACGAGTGAAGCAGGTACAGGATGCGTGCATACTGCTCCGGGACACGGGGTGGATGACTTCAATGTCGGGCAAAAATATGGGTTGGAAGCGTATTGTCCAGTCGATGAGCAGGGAAAAATGATGGCTTCTGCCGGTGCCTTCTTAGAAGGGCAATTTGTGGATGTTGCAAATAAAACAGTAGCGAATAAGTTGGAAGAATTAGGTGCTTTGCTTGCGCTGACTTGGATCACGCATAGCTATCCGCATGACTGGCGTACCAAAAAACCGATCATCTTCCGTGCCACAACACAGTGGTTTGCGTCAATTGATAAGATCCGCAGCACGTTATTGGAAGAAATCAAGAATGTGAAATGGTACCCGGCATGGGGTGAAGCACGATTGCATAATATGATTCGTGATCGCGGCGACTGGTGCATTTCTCGGCAAAGAGCTTGGGGTGTTCCGATTCCGATTTTCTACAGTGAAGAGGGGCTTCCAATCATTGATCCGGTGATTTTTGCTCATGTGGAACAACTATTCAGAGAGCATGGCAGCAATATTTGGTTTGAAAAAGAGGCTAAGGAATTACTGCCGGAAGGCTACAGCCATCCTGGATCACCAAATGGTGTATTTAAAAAAGAAACAGATATCATGGATGTTTGGTTTGATTCCGGTTCCAGTCATACTGCGGTATTGGTGGAACGTGGCTTGCCATATCCGGCAGATGTATATCTGGAAGGAAGTGATCAATACCGCGGATGGTTCAACTCGTCCTTGATTATCGGTACGGCATACCATGGCAAGGCGCCATATCGCAATGTTGTATCCCATGGCTTTACGCTAGATGCGAAAGATCAAAAAATGAGCAAGAGTTCCGGAAATGGAATCGACCCGCTGAAAGTTATGGAAACATTTGGAGCGGACATCCTGCGTCTGTGGATTGCAAGTGTGGACTATCAAAGTGATGTTCGCATCAGCGACGATATTTTGAAACAAGTATCCGAGAGTTACCGTAAGATTCGCAATACGTTCAAGTTTGCTTTGGGCAATATCAATCCTGCGGACTTCCGCAAGGAAGAGGCAGTTCCATACCACGAACTCACAAGCATTGATCAATATGTGCTGTGTGCTTTGGATGGTGTGGTACGTGATGTACTGGAATCATACCAGGAGTTTGATTTTGTCAGCATCACAAGCAGAATCGGTACCTTCATGAGCCAAACATTATCTTCTTTCTATCTGGATTTCGGGAAAGATATCTTATATATTGAGAAAGCAGATGCGACTCGCCGCCGTCAAATGCAAAGTGTCATCTTCACTTGTGTTGATGTACTGAATCGTTTGCTGGCTCCGATTCTGGCATTTACAAGCGAAGAGGTGAATCAGTTCTATGCATCGGGATATGAAAGTGTTCATCTGGCAAACATGCCGGAAGCACAAAACTATCCAAATGCGGAAGAATTGCTGAGTGCGTTTGAGCGCTTGATGGCAATTCGCGATGAAGTGAATAAAGCACTGGAAAACATCCGCAATGAAAAAGTCATCGGAAAATCTTTGGAAGCAGAGGTAATCTTGTCTGTGACGAGCGAAGATGAAGCATTGCTGACCAACTATGTTGGAACTGAATTGAAACAATGGCTCATTGTATCCAAAGCATCTTTGGTGCAGGATGAAACGTTGCCTCTGGTAGAGACAATTCGTGTTGCAGCGAAGAAGGCTGATGGACATACTTGTTCCCGGTGCTGGAATGTAGTGGATGATGTGAATGAACATGGTGTATGTGTTCGCTGCCATGAAGTGCTGGAACACGATTTTGCGGAATTTTTTGAAGCATAAAGAATGTGAAAAGGGAAGCGTTGCTGCTTTCCCTTTTTTGTTTCCTTATTGTTTCATATCATCTAATCGTGTATAATTGTTTAGTGGTAGATATGGTATAGTATTACGAGACACAAAATAGACATGGAGGAAAGCCAAATCAGTTTTGGCATGATACATATGAAGAAATGGGATTATTTATGGATTGGATGTTTGGTGCTGCTGGATCAGTGGTCAAAATGGCTGGTAGCAGGGAAGTTGGCGTTGTATGAATCAATTACGGTGATTCCTCGTTTTTTCTATATTACGTATGCTAAAAATACAGGAGCAGCTTTCAGTATTCTAGAAGGCAAGATGGAGTTTTTCTATTTAATTACGCTCGTTGCTCTTGGCTTTATGATTTTCTATTTCCGCAAAGTCAGTTCCAAGCACGTATTGATGCGCGCCGTTTTTGTGTTACTGATTGCAGGAACACTTGGAAATTTTATTGATCGTTTGGTACTGCACTATGTTCGTGATTTTTTCCATTTTATTATTTTTGGATATGATTTCGCGATTTTTAACGTAGCGGATATAGCATTGTCTTGTGGTGTAGCCTTAATGATATTGGATGCACTCCTGGAAGAAAGGAAGATGAGATAATCATGGAACAGTTTATAATTCAAGTACAAGCAGAACAGGCGAAAACCCGTTTGGATAAATTAGCAGCAGAGCATCTTGCAGATGTTTCGCGCAGCCGGATTCAACAGTTAATTGAAGAAGGTTATGTTACTGTCAATGAGGAGACTTCAAAAGCGAATTATCGTGTCCGCGAGAATGACGTGATCGTTTGCGAATTGCCCGAAGTGCAGGAATTAGATGCCAAGCCGGAAGATATTGAACTGGATGTTGTTTATGAAGATCATGATATAATTGTGATTTCCAAGCCAAGAGGAATGGTGGTGCATCCAGCTGTCGGCAATGAGACGGGGACACTGGTGAATGCGTTATTGTATCACTGTGCCGATTTAAGCGGAATTAATGGCGTGTTACGCCCAGGAATTGTTCATCGCATTGATAAAGATACAAGCGGATTGCTTGTTGTGGCTAAGAATGATCAGGCTCATGTGTCTTTGAGTGAGCAGCTAAAAGAGAAAACGGTAAGCCGCAAGTATTATGCATTGGTTCATGGTGTCATGGAACATGACTATGGAACGATTGATGCACCGATCGGCAGAGATGAAAAGGACCGTCAGAAAATGACAGTTACTAAAAATAATGCCCGCTCTGCGGTAACTCATTTTAAAGTATTGGAACGCTATGCAGACTCTACTTTGATTGAGTGTGTGCTGGAAACAGGAAGAACACATCAAATCAGAGTTCATATGCAATACATAGGCAATCCGATTGTGGGTGATCCGAAGTATTCATTCCGTTCAACACCGGATTGTCAAGGTCAATTGCTTCATGCCTTTGAACTTTCCTTAATCCATCCGACAACCAAGCAAGAGATGACTTTCTATCGGGAAATGCCTGGCTATATGAAAGACTACATTGCATTGTGGAAGGAGGGAATGAAACGGTGATTCAAGAATTAGAATTGCGGATGATGCAGCTGAACCACTATTTTATTACAAAACAAGGGTATCAGGTTGTACATGTGCAAGGAATGCAGGAAGAAAAATGGCTGTTTCATCGCAAACATAAGAATTTCCCTATGATCCGGATTGTCAGCGGTGCTTTTTTGGAAGAAGAACTGCCGAAGATTCAACAAGTGAAACGGGCAATTGAAGCTTCCATGGGGAAAACAGGAACAGCATTGAATATTCACTTTGATGACTTTTCATATGACTTGGAAGAAGTGCAGAACATCAAGACGATCGGTATTGATGCTTTGTATCGGGTCGGGCTGCTGGAGTCTTATTTCAAAGACATCAATCAAGTGTTTGTGCGCCATGAAAATGCGGATGAAGCATACATTCGTTACAAAGCAGAAATTGATCGTATTTTGAAGGCGCGGGTACGCCGACGCTGGTTTCCGATTTCCTGGGAGGAGCTTCCAAAAGTTTCTGTTACCTTTGCGGCTGCCTGTGTGCTGATTTGGATGGCATCCATGATTTTAAAACTGCAGTTTGGTGAGGAACAGCTGATTCCTATCGGCATAGCATTAGGAAGCTACTATCGAGTATTGCTGGCGGCGAATCAGGAGTACTGGCGTTTCTTTACTGCCGGATTGGTGCACTTGGATTTCTTTCATTTGTTATTGAATGTAATTTCATTGCTTAATATTGGCATTATGGTGGAACGGTATTATGGTCCGTGGCGCTATCTAAGCATTTTGAGTGGTTCCATGATTCTTGCAACGGCTATTGCCCACATGATGCCTAATACAATTCTGTTGATGGGTATCAGCGGTGGTGTTTATGGTGCATTTGGGGCTTTGATCGTCCTTTTGGTTAAAACGAAAGCGATTCAAAATCCGCAAGTTATGCGTCAGTTAGGAAATGTCATTATTATTAACTTGATTATTAACTTCTTGCCGGAGGTGAGTGTATCAGGCCATCTGGGAGGCTTTCTCGGTGGGGTGATCTTGGGTATTCTGCTTGTTCCCGGAAAAGATTGGTTCAAAGTAAAACTTCATACAGCATTGGCATCCTTGCTACTTGCCGGCTTTTTGGGATATCAGCTGCAAAAACCAATTCAGCTGTTGTATATATATATGGAAACCGACGTTAATGTAATGGTAATCTATGATAAACTTGGGCTGCATGAGTATGCTTTGCAGCTATTTCAAAAAGTGAATCAATTCTATATAGAAGGGAACTATTATGAAAAATAAAAATGTGATCAGCTGGGATGAGTATTTCATGGGATTAGCACATCTGTCAGGGAAAAGATCCAAAGATCCGAATACGCAAGTAGGTGCAGTAATTGTCAATGCAGAGCAGCGAATTGTAGGGATTGGCTATAATGGTTTCCCGCGTGGATGTGATGATGACATTTTTCCCTGGGAGCGCGAAGGAGACTTTGTGGATACAAAGTATCCGTTTGTCGTGCATGCAGAGTTGAATGCTATTTTAAACAGCACAAAAGATTTGCGCAATTGCACGTTGTATGTTTCTTTGTTTCCTTGCCATGAATGCGCGAAGGCGATTATTCAAAGCGGGATTCGGACGATTGTGTATGAAGATGATAAATACAATGGAACACCAAGCGATGTAGCAAGCAAAAAAATGCTGGCAGCAGCAGGTGTTGAGCTGCGCAAGCTAGCTTACCGCATTCATTTGGAAATTGAAAAAGCAGCCGCTTAAGGCTGCAGTTTCTGTGTATTCGCAAAATGTAGTTTCGCAACTTTGGACAGGATTTGCCAGCCATGCGCACGGACCAGTCCTTGTGCTGCCTGATCGACTTTGGCAGACGCGCCTTTGGGAAGAGAAACTTGAAACTGTTCTTCAAGCTGCTTCATTGCCTTGAGGAATGCATAGCGGGCAATGACGGAGGCACATGCCACTGCCAGATACTTGCTTTCCGCTTTCGTTTCAAAGTGCAATCCGGTTATGATTTGCGGTTCCTTTTGCAGATAGCGGTAGTAAGAATTCATTGGCGTAAATTGATCCACAACACACAATGACGGAAGTTTGTGTATCTTGTTTCGCAAATGGACATACGCTTGATTGTGAAGAAGTGCTTTGATTTCGTTCATGTTATATGTTTGGTGAATCCGGTTATAAGTAGGGTTGTCTACCACCAGCAAGCTGTGCGGAACGATTTCTTGCAGAATAGGACCTATTTGCCAGATCAGCTCATCGGTCATTTGCTTGGAATCCGTGATGGGATAGATCGCAAGTTGCTGCTGTTCTGTTTCACTGATATAGCAGGCACAGACACAGACGGGACCGAAGTAATCACCTGTGCCAACTTCATCGCTGCCGCAGTGCGTAACAAAGTGCTTTTGTTCTGGTACTTGTTCAGGTTGTTTCGATTGTATGAGTTGATGATCCCAGATCATCGCTTCTTGTTTGGCATCGATTCCTTGAAAGACAACTTTATTGGTTGTATAGATGCGGATGGTGCATTGTTCTGCTTTTGCCTGAAAACGAACATAAGGATCTTTTACTGCTATGCTTTGATCGTGATAAAAATCCATCATCTTTTGTGTCATCTCATTGGTTGCTTGCAAGACGATCGTTTCTGTTTGTTGTTTCATATTGTCACCTTAGGATAACCTATTATAACATAAAAAGGAGGGTGCGTAGCTTGTTGTTTCCAAATACATGGATTCCTTTTGTTAATATTGCAGTGATTGCCATCTTTATACTCTTTTTGGGAATTGGATTATACAAAGGATTTTTATTGATGGCAGTTGAATTTTTCAGCTTTATCGTAACATTTATTTTGGCGTATATGATTGCGCCTGTTTTATCAGCATCGATTCATCTGGCATCTTATGCGAAGATCGATGTTGGACACGAACTATTAAATGATTTGATTGGTAAGCGTATCAATGATCTGCTTTGGTTTGTTATTGTATTTGTTGTGCTGATGGTCATTTTTGCGGTGTTGCGCAGCATTGTCCAAATTGCTTCGGAGATTCCTGTATTGAAACAAGTCAATGCACTGCTTGGAGCAGTATTTGGCATTGCCAAAGCATATGCAATCTGCCTGATTGCCATCTTTTTACTGCAAACGCCGCTTATTGCCAATGGCAGCGAAGTAATTCAGCAGACAATGCTGAAGACACTGGAGGAACACTCTGTTCTAATCTACCAATTCATTGAGAAGCCATCGGATATCAACCGTGCCTTTCAAGACTTGATGAATGGCAAAGCGATCTCGGAGCAAGATATGAATCAGCTGCTTTCCTGGCTGCAAAAACAATTCAGTGAACAGGAACTGCAGGATATTATCAATCAAATCCATGTGAATAAAGGAGAATGATCATGGAAGTATTCCAAGTTTTTGAATTTGAAGTATTGCTGGAACAAATCAATAAATGGACTGCTTGCTCACTGGGAAAAGAATACCTGGAAAACCAGCAAGTGTCTTTCTCGTTCTTGCAAATCGACCGTGACAATAAACGGATGAAAGAAATGCTGGAACTGGTAATTCGGTATGGCACGCTACCATTTGGCGGTGTGAGTGATATCCGGCATGCTCTGCGCAAAGCGATGATGGATGCCATTTTGACACCTTATGAATTAATAACAATTGCCAATCATAGCGATGCCTGCACCGCTATTTTGAAATTTATGAAAGAGCTGGATCAGCCGTTTCCTGTTCTTAAGGAAATTACCGATTCCATGCTGCCGCATCCGGAAATAGCACAGGCCATTCGTCCATGTTTTACATCCAGCTATGAAGTGAGCGATCATGCATCACAAGCGCTGCGCAATATTCGCCGGAATATGCGCAATTGTGAGTCAGCCATTCATGCGAAAATGGAGCAATTTATCAATGCGAATGCCGCCAAATTAATGGATACCGTGACTGCTGTGCGCAATGAACGCCGGGTTGTATTTGTGAAAATTTCGGAAAAGAACAGCATTCGCGGCATTTTGCATGGCGAATCGCAGAGCGGTCAGACGGCTTATATTGAGCCGGAAGCATTAATTGGATTAAATAATGAACTGCAAACGTTAAAGAGCGAAGAAGCAGAAGAAATAGAACGTATTTTATTTGCGCTTTCGCAGCAAGTTAAAGCGGTTGGCGAAGCCTATCAGGCGAATGTAGAAACGCTTGCGTTGCTGGACGCTATGAGTGCCAAAGCAAGCTGGGGCAAGAAGCAGAATGCTTGCATGCCGGTTTTCACCAAAAGCAATGAACGTTTTTACATCAAGCAAGCTCGGCATCCTTTGATTGATCAGTCAAAAGTGGTTGCGAATACCATTGAAATTGCCAAAGGAAAGCGTGTCTTGCTGATCACGGGGCCGAATACCGGCGGAAAGACTGTCAATTTGAAAGTAATCGGCTTGTTTACCTTGATGACCTATCTGGCTATTCCGCTGCCTTGCGAAGAAGCAGAAATCGGCTTGTATGATCAAATCTACACTGATATCGGGGATGACCAAAGTATTTTAGAGTCGCTGTCGACCTTTTCGGCGCATCTGACGAAACTGGCGCAAATTTGTGACCATGCAACTAAAAATTCATTGATCTTGATTGATGAATTTGGCAGCGGTACGGATCCTCGGGAAGGGGAAAGTCTTGCGATTGCCATCTTAAATCACTTGCGGAAACTAAAGGCAACAGTCGTTGCAACGACGCACTACGGGCGCTTGAAACGGTATGGGCTCCATCACGATGATATCGTTATGGCCCAAGTAGAATTCGATCTGGAACAGATGGCACCAACGTATCGCTTTCTGCAGGGATCGACTGGACAATCGAATGCATTGGAAATTGCCAAACGCTTTGGTCTTAGAGAAAGTATTGTGCGGGATGCCGTTCATATCAAGCAAACAGCAATGAGTGAAGAAGAGACGCTGACAGCCAAGCTGGAAGTTTTGATTCAGGAAAATGAAGCTCTTAAAACGCAGCTCCAGCAGGAACTGGAGGACGAGCGCATCAAAAATCGTGCCCTGGCTATGACTCTGGAGAAATGGGAAAGCACCAAAGAGCAGATGATGGAAGAAGCGGTTAAGAAAGCAAATGAATATGTAGAAGAAAAGCAGCTGGAAGCAGAGATCATCTTGGAGGAATTGCGGACACAGCAGATGCCGAAACTGCATGAGCAAGTTGAAGCAAAAACAAAGCTGAAAAATCTGCTTCAAGTACAAGAGTCAGCATCGCAGGAGTCATTTCATCACAAAGAAATTGCAGTTGGTGATATGGTGGAGCTGGTCGGGCTGCATAAAATAGGAGAAGTAGTTTCCTTAGATAAAAAAGAAGCAATTGTGCTTTGCCATGGAACACGCATTAAAGTTGCACGTAAGCAATTGAAAAAAACCAATCAGAAACCGGAAGCGCCGCGGGTCAAGGAAAGCACCAAATTTGCGAAACCATCCTCTTTTACAATGGAATGCAATCTCATTGGCATGCGGGTTGATGAGGCACTTGCTGAAATGGATAAATACTTGGATGCCATGCTGCTTGCCAATGTGCCGAATGTTCGTGTCATTCATGGTGTCGGTACCGGAGCACTGCGTACCGCTGTGCATAGCAAACTGAAAAAACTGAGTTATGTCGATTCATTCCGCTTAGGTCAGCAAGGTGAAGGTGGTGTCGGGGCAACGGTTGTCTATTTCCGTTCCTCAAAATGATGAGTCACTCAGAAGCATTGAAACATAAGCTGCTGACTCTGCCAAGTGAGCCGGGCTGCTATTTGATGAAGGATGAGGAAGGCACAATTATCTATGTCGGCAAGGCAAAGAGATTAAAGAGCCGCGTGAATTCCTATTTTTCAAGTAAAGTACATAACTATAAAACAACGAAACTGGTATCTGCTATTGTTGATTTTGAATACATCATTACCAGCAGCGAAAAAGAAGCTTTGATTTTAGAAAATAATCTGATCAAGAAACATCGTCCTCGTTTTAATATTCTCATGATGGACGATAAAACCTATCCGTATTTGCGATTGACAGCGGAAGAACATCCGCGCTTGCGGGTGGTACGGGATGTCAAAGATAAAAAAGCCAAGCATTTTGGTCCTTTCAGTGATTCAACAGCTGCCTACAGTGTGATGAAGCTCCTCAATCGCATTTATCCGCTGCGGAAGTGTGTGCATCTGCCTAAGCAGCCTTGCTTGTATTACCATATGAAGCAATGTCTGGCACCGTGCATCCTTCCTGTCAGCCAGGAAACCTATCAGGAAATTACCGCTAAGATTGAGCGGTTCTTGAAGGGCGATACAAAAGAAGTGATGGATCAGCTGCGGGAGCAGATGCAGCAGGCAGCGGAGCAAATGGAATATGAACGGGCTAAAGAACTGCGGGACTTAATGGCCAATATTGAACATATCAATGACCGCCAGCGCATGGAAACCAGCTATAAGCGAGATATGGATATCTTCGCATATGTTGTGGATCATGGATATATCAGCATTCAAGGTCTTTTGGTGCGCAGCGGCAAGCTTCTGGAGCGGGCTATGAACGTATTTGAACTCCATGACGATGAACAGGAAGCGTTTCTGTCATTTTTGATGCAGTATTATGAACACAATCCTTTGCCGCAGGATTTATTGCTTCCGGAAGAAGTGGATTGCAGCGCTTTGGAGGGTGTCTTTGATGTGAAGTTAGTCCAGCCGCAGCGGGGCGAGAAGAATAAGCTGATGGAACTTGCCCGGCATAATGCCACCAAGCAGCTTCAGCAGCAATTCGAGGTTGCCTATCAGAAACTAAATCGCAATGTGCTGGCGATGAAACAATTGTCTGCTCTTCTGCAGCTGCCATCCTTGATGCGTCTGGAGATGTTTGATAACTCCCATCTTTCCGGAACCAACCGCGTATCGGGGATGATCGTTGTGGAGCAAGGTGAATTCAAAAAAGCTGCCTATCGCACATTCAAGATTAAGGGAGATAGCGTGGATGATATCGGAATGATGCGGGAAGTATTATATCGTCGTTACTTCCGTCTTCTCAAAGAAGGAAAAGAGATGCCAGACTTGATAGTCATGGATGGCGGAATCCAGCAAATTCATGTATGTCAGGAGATTCTTGACAGCCTGGGTTTGACGATCCCGATTTGCGGACTAGCGAAGGATGACAAGCATAAAACTGCAAACATTCTCAATCAGCAAGGTATTGTACTAGATATTGATCGAACTAGTGAGCTTTTCTATTTTTTGACACGGCTGCAAGATGAAGTGCATCGCTTTGCGATCACTTTTCATCAGAACCAACGTTCCAAGTCGATGAAGGACTCCGTTCTGGATCAAATAGAAGGCATCGGTGAACAACGGAAGAAAAAATTGATGCGCCAGTTTAAAAGTGTCAAACAGATGCGCGAAGCAACGGTCGATCAGTTGGCAGAAGTTGTCGGACAACGTGCCGCAGGCAACGTATATCGTGCTTTGCACGTAGACAATGACGAAAACGTTTGATTTGCTTTTACCACTCCTGTATTCAATGCATACAATACATTGACGAGGAGGATTTATGAAGAAAATTCTGACACCACGTGAAAAAGAAGTGTTTAATTTATTAATTCAAAACTATGCCACGAGTGAAATTGCGGATGACCTATGCATTTCGCAAAAGACAGTGAGGAATCACATTTCAAATGTCATGCAGAAACTTTGTGTAAAAGGGAGAGCACAGGCTGTCGTTGAACTCATAAAACTGAATGAATTGCATTTATAGCCTCCGATTAGTTGGAGGTGTTTTTTTTGTTAAAGTTTGATATAATGGGTTAGCGAAATCCGAGGTGATGATATGGCAAAGCAAAGAATACAATTACTATTTAGCATCTTTGCTGTATTTCTCATTTCTTTTTTATACATGAACCTGCAGTATGATCCGCTTGCCCGCAATGCCAGCGTTACTTCAAGCAATCGCGCAAAATTGCTGCGGTTTTTGGATCAAGAAGAGCAGCTATATCTGGTTGAACAGCATATTGATGTATCTTTGTTTGAAGAATTTCTGGAAGAACCGATGTTTCACTTGAAGCAATATAAGCTGTATCGAATGGCAATGGATTTGAAACCAGCATCACCAAAGGAGATTGTTACATTTGTAAATGCGGTAGCGGATCGTATTGAACTCGAATCCTTGATGATCGCAATTCCCAATTATGAATATGGGGTGCTGCGCAAGCTGATTGTGGATCATAGTCCATACAATCACAATGCTGACATTATATTAAATCCAAATGATATTACAGTGCAGTTGGATCTGAAACGGACCATCGGTGAATATGAGCCTTCTGACTTGGTATTGCTGCACCAATATGCTCATATTCCTGTTTATGATGATGCGCTGCAACTTCGGAAAGAGGTAGCAGATCAGCTGGATTCCTTTTGTGCAGTGCTGGAACGAGAAACCAATGTCCCTTGCGGCGGATTTACGGTCCAGCAAGCCTATCTCAGCTATTATGAAATACAAGATGCATATTTAGACGAGATTGCGCGATCTGGTGCCCAAAAGGCATTTGATCTTTGGGGACTGCCTTCTCACAATGAACACCAGCTTGGCTTGGCAGTAGATGTAACAGGATTTGATTTAGAACTTTTAACACAAAAGGCAGGGGAATACGGGTTTTTGGCTGGGTCTTCAGAAGAAGCTCCCTTTGCCCATATTCAAGATCAGTTTCACCTGCGATATGTAGGAGTAGAAAAAGCGAAGGAGTGCTTAGAACATGGAAGATGTTTCAATAATGAAAACTAGTATAGCGGTAATCGATTCAGGAGTTGGCGGACTGTTGGTTTTAGAAGCGCTTGTGAAGCAAATGCCGGAGCAATCATTCATTTATGTAGGGGATCAAAAAAATGCTCCGTACGGCATCAAAACGAAAGAGCAGCTCCTTGCATATAACACTCGTATTATCAGCTGGTTAGCTTCTCAAGGGATTGATACCATTGTAGTAGCCTGCAATACCAGTTGTTCGACGGTGCTGCCGGAATTAAGGCAGGCTTTTTTGAATATTACGTTCTATGGCATCATAGAAGTAACATGTGAGCAAATCGATGCTGCTGTATCCAAAGCTGTTTTGGTTTTAGCGACAAAGGCAACGATTCAGGCGCGGGGATACGAAGCTGTGATTGAAACCCTGTATCCTTCAATGCAGCTGTATTCCGAAGCAGCGGGTGAATATGTTGTGGCTGTAGAAGAAGGGGCATCAGAAGATGAGTTCCGCCGCATAACAGAACTGCATCTGCGTCCTTATATTGGTCTCATAGATACGATTATATTAGGCTGCACCCATTTTCCATATGCTGTTTCTTACATGCAGGAGCTGTTTGATGGCAATATCATGAACAGCAATGATGCAATTGCCAATCATGTAGCCGTTTGCGAAGCAAACAGACCGAAAGCAAAGCAGAGAACATTGACATTTTATACAACAAAGGATGAGATGCAATTCCAGTTGCAGGTGCAGAAGATTTTTCAAAATCCGACAGCAGTCTGTTTGCTGGAAGTTTTATAGTTAGCAGATTATACTCAGACTATCAAAGAAATGGACAGATTATTCCGGCGATCTGGTGGACTTCTGTCCTTTTTTTATGGACTGAAACATATTGTAGGATAGAAGGAGGTATCATATGAAAAAATACAGTCGTTCTTTGATCTCAAAACTTTCGATTGGATGTTCCGTGCTAGCAATTGCGGTTTATTTGTTTTTGGGAAGAACTCAAACTGCTCCTGTCAGCCAGCCAATTGATGAGACACCATATGATCACTACCAAATTGTATTGCTGGATGAGAATGATATGTTTGTACCGCTTACGGTGCGAGTTAAAAAAGGGAATACTACCGAAACATGGAATCAGCTGTTGGAACTGATGAAAACGACGCAACAAGCGACCTCGTTATTTCGAGGTTTTTTGGATAGTGATTTGGCATTGCATGAAGCCAAGCAAAGTCAGGATACACTGAATCTAGATTTTAATTCCGCTTTTTTAAACTATGAAAAGCAACACGAGTTAAAAATCTTAGAAGCCATGGTATTTATGGCCCATCAGTTTGGAGCAACCAAGGTTAATTTACTGGTAGATCATTTTCAGCTGCAATATATGCCAATGAAAAATACAGTAGTAAGCCAGCCATTGACGCGAAAAATCGGCATCAACAATTTCATGAATGAAGCAGATCATATTCAAAGAAGCAGTCCGATTACCATTTTTTATGAGAAGAAAATTCAGGGGCAGCGCTTTTTGGTCCCGCAAACAAAACGGGTAAATCATAGTAAAATTACAATGGAACTATTGCTGGAAGAACTGTTGGATCGCGTATTTGTTTCCTCACTCCTGGAACAGCCGCTTCACAGCAAAGATGTATCATTTGCCAAACCACCGCTCATCGAAAAAGATCGCTTGACACTTTACTTCGAAGAATCAATCTTAGAAGAAGAAAGAACCATTAATGACTTGTATCTGCAATTGCTCCTGCTTTCGATCAAAGCCAATTCCAGCATTCAAAAGGTGAAGATTATGGTAGGGGAAGATACTGTTGGTTTAGGTGGTATGAATGAAGAATTTATTGATGTCAATTCCATTTTGTATAATTATCTTTCCACTGCTCCAAATTGATGGTAAACTAGTAGTGGTGATGTGAAGTGAAATGGATTGTAGTTAGTGATAATCATGGTTTGGTAGAACCTTTGATAAAATTAAAGGAACGGTATCCCGAAGCCGTCGGCTGGATTCATTGTGGTGACAGTGAGCTAACTCCACATGAAATGCAGGGGTTTGTGAGTGTGCAAGGAAATAATGATTCTTATCATATGTATCCTGAGACAGTGATTCTGAATTTGCACGGCTATCGTGCGTTAGTTGTGCATGGCCATCGGGTCAGCATTCAGCATCGGCTAAAACAGCTGGCAGCACTGGCAAAAGAAAGTGAATGCCAGTTTGTGTTTTTTGGACATTCGCATGTATTTGCGGATGATACGGTAGATGGTATCCGTATTATGAATCCCGGTTCCATCTGGCGCAGCCGTGATGGGAGAGAGAAATCATACGGTGTCTTCGAAATTGATCAGAACCACCAGATATCATTTACCTTTCACGCCTATAAGCCTTAAGATCAAAAAGTCGTTTAGCGACTTTTTATTTTGGCCGAATTATCATTTGCATGGTTAAGCATTGTATTTGCTGTTCTTATCATAGTATAATTAAGATACGATTGATCCTGATTTTAGGAAATTGATCATAATGGGGTGACAATATATGAAAAGAAGATTTGCTGCTATATTTATAATAGTTATGTTGCTGCTGGTTAGTTGTGTAAAGAAGCCTCCGCAAATTAAGCCGGACACACCTCTTGTGTCGTCAAAAAATGTACTACATGATGAAAGTACGAAAAATCCTCCGCAAACAGAGTTGGAAATACCGCCGACTAATGTGACAGGCCATATTTACCTGTATGGCGAAAGCCATGGTAAAGAGAAGATATTAGCGAAAGAGTTAGAACTGTGGAATACCTATTATCACGATCAAAATATGCGGCATTTGTTTATCGAATCACCATATTATACTGCGGAATTTTTGAATATTTGGATGCAGTCTGCTGATGATGAAATATTGGAGGCAATTCACCGGGATGGGAAAGGGACAGCTTCGGATGTTCCTGTCGTGAAAGAATTTTATCAAAAAATCAAGGAGCAGTGTCCGGAAACTATCTTTCATGGGACTGATGTCGGCCACCAAGCATCTTCAACCGGTGAGCGTTTTTTACGTTATCTAAAAGAAAAGGGATTACAAAACTCTGATCAGTACAAGCGAGCACAACTAGTCATGAAGCAAGGCTATTACTACTATAAAAATAAAGATGAAGGATATCGTGAGAATACAATGGCAGAAAATTTTATATATGCGTTCAATCGTGTTAGTGATGAGCAAATTATGGGGATATATGGTGCAGCGCATACAGGTTTGGAATCTATGGATTATACCAATACCGTACCAAGCATGGCCAATCAGCTGCGTAAGTATTACGGCGATGTGATTGATTCCGAAGACCTCAGTTTACTTATGAAGGAAACGATTCCGCATCGTTCGGATGTTTTTGTTGTTTTGGGTAAAGAATATGAAGCTTCTTATTTCGGAATCCAAAACCTGAATTTCAAAGGGTATGCGTTTCGGGAGTTTTGGCGTTTGGAACATGCTTATGAAGATTTCAAGGATAAACTGAAAACGAGCGATGTATTGCCCTATAATAATTATCCGATGGTGATTGAAACAGGACAAATACTTGTGATCGATTATACCAAAACCGATGGAACAACGCAGCGGACCTACTATCGTTCGGATGGTAATGCTTGGCAGGGAATGCCTGCCACAGAAGAATTTCGTTTAGAGTGATGCGGTTAGTATAATACAGTTTTGGTCTGATTCTCTGTATAAAACAACTTATCTAGAGTTTAAAATCTATAATACATCAACAAAGGTGGCTACTATGAAACGAATAATTTTGATCGTAATCGGCTTAATACTATTTAGTTTTCCCGTGTATGCACATCCAGGCAGAACAGACAAGTATGGTTGTCATACATGCAAGACAAAATGCGAAAAGTGGGGCTATAGTTATGGGGAGTATCATTGTCATAATGATGTTCCTATTACAACGACTACGAATACCACTACAATCACTACTACAAGACATACAACTACAAAGGTCATTACAACAGTAAAAGCTACAGCAAAGAGTACAACTAAAGTGAATACGACAGCCTCTAAAGACATAATCATTACAACAAAAAGTACTGCGGATAAAAATGCTATAACAAAAGCCAATACAAATGATACCACTGCCAATACAACGACAATACTAGTTCCAGCAACTGTATCAAGTCAGTTGGCGAGTTCAGTAAAAGAAATGGAACCAAATGATAATTTATGGAGTTGGCTTTTCCTACCAATTGGAGCTAGTTCAATCAGTATTTGGCTATTACTGGATAAAATATTCGGAACCTCAAAAAACAAAAAATGATGTGATTGATATGTTTCTAAATAGGAAGTATATTCCAGCTACATATACTTGTTTCGTAAAAACACCCCATTTTTGTTCCAAATAACTAAATAAAGCACAAAAAAACCTGTATCAACAGGCATTTGCATTAAGTGGCGTCCTCGAAAGGATTCGAACCTTCGACCGTGCGCTTAGAAGGCGCATGCTCTATCCAACTGAGCTACGAGGACATAGTGCTCAATTATATTAACAAATATCCATCCAAAAGACAAGACTAAAATCAAAATATTGCGAATCATGAAAGCAAAGACATGGTATAATGAAGTTATTAACTAGGAGACGGCAATGAAAGAACAGTATTATGAAGAACTTCTTGCTCACATGCAAGAGAAATTAGATAACCATGAATATGACAATGTGATCGCAGCATTGCAGGAAGAATTGGCTATGCCGTATGTTCCCTTGGCATTTGAACAATCGTACCGCCACTTGCTGAAGCTGGCACTTGCCGGCAAAGAAATAGAAACACCTGTAAAGCGGGAACTTATGGATGTTGAAGAATTTGCAGCAAAACTATTTGATCCAGCGATTGAACAGCAGCTGATGGCAGTGGAAGCGTTGAAATTGGTCAATTTAACCTACTATGCTGATGTGCTGAAACAGTATCTTTTGAAACCAACGTTTGAAGAGGTGCAATGTTTATTAATTTATGAGCTGGTTGAACAACAGTACCGCGAAGAGCTGACAACCACAAAGGAAAACCTGCAAATCACATTTATTCCGTATTATATGGAGCTGCCGGAAGAAACGGATGGATATCAGGCAACAATTTCTTTTTTGGAACAAAATGTTGAGAAAAATCCGTCTTTGTTGCAGTTAAGTATCAAAATTGCTCAGATACTATTTATGAAGAAACTTCCGCTGTCCTATGAAGAAGATGAGATCGCTTTTTTAGGGCCGAGCATCATTCAATATGCCTGTGAAGCAATCCAGGATGGCCACACATGGAAGCAGATTCGCCAAAAATTGGCAATTGATGAGGAAAAATTGCTAAAAATTGAAATTGAATGATGATAAGATTTGAAATAGAAAAATATTTTGGTATAATGTATAAGCGTATGAATTTTTAGGAGGATATGAACAATATGAGTTCAGTATGGACAGTAAAAGAAAAGTCACAAGGAGAATTGGTGGTATCCATTTCCGGTGATGCTTGGAAGAATGCACAAAAGAAAGCATTAGATAAACTAGTTAAAAATTTTAAAATTGATGGCTTCCGTCAAGGGAAGGCACCACTTCCGGTTGTAAGAAAACATATCTCTGATGATCAAGTCAGAATGGAAGCTGCTGATTCTCTTGCAGGGCAAGAATATCAACAAGCATTAAAAGAACATAACATTGAACCAATCGCACGTCCTACACTTGATGTGAAGAAAATCGATGCGGAAGAAGTAGAATTGGTATTTACCGTTACTGTTCGTCCGGAAGTAAAGGTTGGCGAATACAAAGGCTTGAAATTAGTAGTTGAAGCTGTTGAAGTTGCTGACGCTGATGTGGATCATGAAATTGAACATATCTTAGAAAATAATGTTGAGTTGGTTTTAAAAGAAGGCGATGATGCTGCTGTAGAAAAAGGTGACATTGCTGTGATCGATTTCGAAGGATTTGTAGACGATGTCGCATTTGAAGGCGGCAAAGGTGAAAACTATCCGCTTGAAATTGGTTCCGGAAGCTTTATTCCCGGATTTGAAGATCAGCTGATCGGCGTTAAAGCAGGAAAGAAGAAAACGGTAAAAGTTAAATTTCCGGAAAGCTATGGTGCTGAGCATCTAGCTGGGAAGAATGCAACATTCAAATGCAAAGTAAATGAAATCAAGCAAAAAGAAACTCCTGAATTGACAGAAGAAATTGTTGCGGATTTACATATTGAGGGAGTAAATACTCCTGCAGAGCTGCGCGATCATATCAAAGCAAACTTGTTGAGCCAAAAAGAAAGCCGTGCAAAAACAGTTGGCTATGATCAATTGCTGGACAGTGTTGTAAAAGGTTCGGAAGTAGAAATTCCGGAAGTTATGGTGCAAGAAGAATCAGATCAATTGATGATTGAATTCTCTGAGCGCTTGAAACAATCCGGATATTCTTTGGATCTATTCATGCAACAGTCCGGAAAGACAGAAGAAGAAGTGAAAGAAACCATGTGGGAAGATGCTGAAAACCGCGTAAAAACGCGTTTGGTATTGGAAGCAATTGCTGTTAAAGAAGGTTTGAAAGTTACTCCGGAAGAAGTAAATGCCGAATATGCTGTGATGGCGAAACAATATGGTATGGAAGAAGCTAGAGTACGCCAATTGGCTCACATTGATTATGTCAGCTATGATTTAGTATTGCGTAAGGCTAGCAATTTGATTAAGGAATCTAGTATAGTATAAAGGGCTTCGTGTCCTTTTTTACCTTAAAGGAGGAATTCAAAATGACTGAGAACAACGTAAGAGTGCATGTACCTGTTGTTTGTACACGTGGAATCGTTGTATTCCCCAATCAAGAAATCATGATCGAAGTGGGACGCAAAAAGAGTATTGCGGCAGTAGAAGAGTCCCGCGCTAATTTTGATAATCATGTATTT
Organism: Bacillota bacterium; assembly: GCA_023388995.1. Taxonomy (GTDB): domain Bacteria; phylum Bacillota_I; class Bacilli_A; order Erysipelotrichales; family Erysipelotrichaceae; genus JAEWFD01. Next base: position 87,661 of record JAEWFD010000027.1, on the reverse strand, counting down.
GTCGTTTGTCAGAAGGACATCATGGTGGATGAACCAATGGAGTCCGATCTATTTAAAATGGGTACATTATGCCGTATTCAAAGCGTACGTAGCCGTGATGGCATCTTGCGTGTTAATTTTTTAGGACTAGAACGGGCAGAAATGGTTTCATTAGATGATACCGATGTGATGTTCTTTGCAGAAGTAGAAGCAAAAGCCAATATCAGCGGCAATCAGCTGGAAGAAATGGCTTTGGTACGCAGAGTAGCGAAAGCATATGAAGATGTTGCCAATTCGATTCAGGCCTTTCCGGCGGAAATTATTACGCAGCTATCAAAGGGTGTATCGGCAGTTGATCTTGCAGATCAATTTGCACACTATTTCCCAATGAGTTATGAAAAAAAGCAGCGTATTCTGGAAGAATTGCATTTGAATGAGCGTTTGCTTAGTATTTTGCGGGAAATTGAAACGGAAAAACAGCTGAATTCAATTGAGAGTGATATTTCAACGAAAGTGAAAGAACGCATTGATGAGAGTCAAAAAGAGTATTTCTTGCGTGAAAAATTACGTGTCATCAAGGAAGAACTTGGTGATGTGAGCAATAAAGAAGACGATACAGATGAAATTCGCCATATGCTGGAGACAAATCCATATCCTGAGAATATCAAGGAAAAAGCATATGAAGAACTGGCACGCTTTGAGATGCTGCCGCCCTCCGGCGGAGAATCCGGTGTTATCAGAACCTATTTAGACTGGCTGTTGAAGCTTCCTTGGTGGCAGGAAACAACCGACAATGAGGATTTGAACGAAGTCGAACGGATTTTAGATGAAGACCATTATGGATTGGAACAAGTGAAGAAACGTATCTTGGAATATCTGGCTGTAAAGCAGATGACCAATTCTTTGAAGGCGCCGATTTTATGCCTTTATGGCCCTCCGGGAGTCGGAAAAACTTCTTTAGGGAAGTCCATTGCACGTGCTTTGGATCGTAAATTTGTGAAAATCTCACTAGGTGGTGTCAAGGATGAATCCGAAATCCGCGGACATCGCCGTACATATCTTGGTTCTTTGCCGGGAAGATTTATTCAAAGTATGAAAAAAGCAGGAGTTGTGAATCCTGTTTGCTTAATTGATGAAATTGATAAGATGGCAAGTGATTACAAGGGTGATCCAAGCAGCGCCATGCTGGAAGTTTTGGATCCGGAACAAAACAAAATGTTCTCCGATCACTATTTGGAAGAGCCTTATGACTTGTCTAAAGTATTATTTATTGCGACTGCCAACTATTTGGAAAATATTCCGCCGGCACTGCGTGACCGCTTGGAATTGATCCAGTTAAGTTCTTACACCGAGCAGGAAAAAGTGCAGATTGCGAAAGCACACTTGGTGCCAAAGCAAATGACAGAAAACGGATTGGTGAAAAAGCAGTTTGCGATTGATGATGAAGTCTTGTTGTATGTGATTCGCCACTATACACGTGAAGCTGGTGTTCGTCAGCTGGAGCGTCTGGTTGCTTCTTTATGCCGCAAGAGTGTTGTTTTAATCTTGAAGAATGAGAAAAAGAGCGTCAAAGTCACAAAGAAACTGGTTTTGGAGTGGCTTGGGAAAGAGAAATTTGATCATGGTGCCAAAGAGAAGAAGGATTCTGTTGGTGTTGTGACAGGACTTGCCTATACCTCTTTTGGCGGGGATATTATGCCAATTGAAGTTACGCACTTTGAAGGAAAAGGTAAGTTTATTATTACCGGACAATTGGGTGATGTAATGAAAGAATCGGCTTCCATTGCTTTAGGTTATGTAAAAGCAAATGCGCATAAGTATCAAATCGATCCAACATTTTTTGAAAAGCATGATATTCATATTCACGTACCGGAAGGTGCAGTGCCAAAGGATGGTCCAAGTGCCGGTGTTACAATCACGACGGCGTTGGTTTCACTGCTTTCTAACCGCAAAGTACGCCGTGATGTTGCTATGACAGGTGAGATTACCTTGCGCGGCAGTGTTCTTCCGATTGGCGGTTTGCGCGAAAAATCAATTGCGGCGCATCGTTCCGGCATTACAACGGTGATTATCCCAAAACAAAATGAAAAAGATTTGGAAGATGTTCCAAAGAGTGTCAAAGATGAATTGCGCTTTGTATTGGCAGATCATGTGGATGTGGTACTTGGGGAAGCATTGGTAAAATGATGTTTCATAAGTCAACCTATATCACAAGTGCTGTCAGAGAAGACCAATGGCCAGTGATTGGTCATGCAGAGCTATGCATGGCGGGGCGAAGCAATGTAGGGAAGTCTTCCTTCATCAATGCATTGTTAAATCGCAAAAACTTGGCATATGTCGGTAAAACACCGGGGAAGACACGGTTGCTGAACTTTTTTGAAATAAATGAAAAATACATGCTGGTGGATGTGCCGGGCTATGGATATGCATCTTTGTCAGGGACGCAGCTGGAACAATTTGGCCGTATGATGGAGCAATACTTTGCGAGACGTGCGGAACTAAAGGGATTGATTTTGCTGGTTGACATACGTCATAAACCAACGCAGGATGATTTGCAAATGTATCAATTTGCCAAACATCATGAATTGCCGGTTTTGATTGTTGCTACAAAATGCGATAAAGTCAGCAAGAATCAGCGACCTAAGCATCTTAAAGAAATTCGGGAGAAATTGGAGTTAAGCAAAGATCAAATTCTTGTCTTCTCCAGTGCTACGAAAGAGGGTTTAGAGGAAGTGCAGGAAGCCATCTTAAACATGTTTCATGCAAAGCGGCGGACACTGTCACAGCAAGAAGACTAAAAAAGCAAAGTATCACGCTTTGCTTTTTTCATGTTTTCATGATTGGTGGCTTATCGCTTCATCAGCTGTTGTTTGACCGCCGGATCCAGCTTCTCTATTGCATAGCGAAATGATATGCGCGGCATCGTGCCTTTTTTGATTGCTAGATAATCAATTACAGGTTGCGGTTCGGATTGGGAGAGTACCTTCAACATCCAGCCATAGCCTTTCAGCACCAAATCATGGCTATCAACCAGCAGCTGGTCGGCAACAGCAAATAGCAGATTGCGATCGTACAATTGTTTTTGAATCATCGGAATGAGCACCACTGCTGCCCCGCGCCGCATCCAAAATGCTTCATGACTGCACCATTCCAGCACATTTGCAGCCAGCTTTGGATATTGGCAAAGAAGCGCTCCAAATGCATGCGTGCAAAAATCATCGCAGTCACTCCAACTGTGCACATAGTTCAGAAGCCACTCAGCGAAGCGCGGAAAGTCGGCTTCCTGATATTGGCTGCGGACACGGTATGCAAAATCAAAGGCAACAATACCCATTGCCCAATCCCGTTGTCTTAATAGTTCCTCACTAAGTTCGAATACATGTTCCTTGGTTTGATCCGGCAGTGCTCGAAACATCTTGGCACTTAGCAAACGCACATCTTTGGTGCTGCGGTACGTCCATGTCTTCTTTAAGTCTTCGACAGCAAGTATGATAGCAGACGCTTCCATATTAGAAATCCTTTCTGGCTAGATGCTATCATTGTATCACAAGAACAGAAGATAAGGTGTGACTAGCATGAAAAGAGGTGGTGTTGGTATTTTGGGGTAATCATGATATACTTTAGATAGGAAAAGGGGAAATATAATGAAATCAATCGTACAATCATTTTTGTTTTATTTGATCGGTGTGCCATTTTTGCTGGCATTATTGATCACAGTATCATATATGTTTTCACCGCAGCAGTTCTCAAGTGTGCTGCGTGTTGGAATAATCATGGGCTTGCCTGCTTTGTTTTTAGGATATGGATATGCGAAGCGAATTGATGATCCATTGGCATCGAAGCAGTATCTGCTTGTATTGCTGCCACTTGCTGCTACGATAGCATTGGTAGCTATTTTGATGGTCGTCAGCGGCGGATTTGTCGGTCATCGTGCGTGGGGTTATTTTGCTCTTTCTCACATCATCTATTTTCCGGGTGCTTTGTTTGCAAGTCTCTACGGTGACTCCTATGTCGTTGTCTTGATGCCTGTTGTATATGAAAGTGTGTTTGCTTGTACGGCACTTGGTGTATGGTTTCGTAAACGATTGCTTTCCTCTGTTGTCTATAAATGGTTGTCCTTGATCTTAATTTCCTGCTTGGTGATCACCGGTGTTTACTGGAATCGCCGGCAAACGGTATTACCTGGTGATGGCAAGCCATTTGCAGGAGGATATTCCAGTGTTGATCTGTATGACTATGATGTGAAGAATGGATTAAATAAGCTGGTTAAATTAAATGGAACTAGTACCTTAGTGCTTTCCGATCCCAAAGAAATGCCGGTTTTAGATGGTGCCGAAGCAGTTGTTCCTCTGTATCATGCCATGGCTCAGGCTGTGTATCAGAATATTGCATCTTTAGAGAACAAAGCTTTAGAAACGGATATTGATGCCCAGAAAGTAAACGGAAAAATCGTATCCTTCACCAATACCATCCACGGTTATCAGCGTCTTTTGCGCGGTGAAGTCGACATTTTCCTTGGAGCGAAACCGTCCGCAAAGCAGTTGCAAGAAGCCAAAGACATGAATATTGAGCTGGAATTACATCCGATTGCGAAAGAAGCTTTTGTATTCTTTGTGAATCCAAGCAATTCTGTCACCAGTCTGACGACATCGCAAATTCAGGATATTTACAGCGGGAAAATCAAAAATTGGAAGCAAGTTGGCGGAGATAACCAGGATATTCAGGCTTTCCAGCGTCCGGAGAACTCCGGCAGCCAGTCCATGATGATTGCATTTATGAAGGAAAAGCAAATGAAAACTCCGCTGAAAGAAGAAACTGTGCATGGCATGGGTGAGATAATTGAGCGTGTGGCAGAATATCGAAATACAAAAAATGCCATTGGATATTCGTTCCGCTATTACTTGCAGCGCATGAATGCTGATAAAGCGGTAACTGTTCTTGCGGTTGATGGAACAGAACCTTCCATAGAAACGATTCAAGACGGAACTTATCCGATTACGGCTTCATTATATGCGATTACAGTTGCCAACCCGAAGAAAGAAACAGTGTCGCAAATGATAGCATGGATGAAAGCGGAACAAGGTCAGGAATTAGTAGAAAAAGTAGGATATGTACCAATTGACTAATGGGTGAGAGGTCTAAAATAAAATGTTTTGTCATAGGCTTTTATGGGAGGAAGTACTATGACAACAAGACATGTAGAACGATTGATTGATTTTAATCATGAAATGCTGGAACCACTGCAATTTCACATTGACGAAGATATACACTATAAAAAAGAAGAGATTGGCATACGTGCTGCTGGTTATCTGTATTTAAGTGGTAAGTATAAAGCAAAAGATGGCGTCCGTTTGTTTCAGGAATTGCTGGAAGTTGATATCTTGGCTCCATATGAGAAAATTGTCGATCAGAATCAGTTTGCTGTGCATGTGAAAGATTATGATTACAGTGTGCGCGACGGTGATCTGCTGATTGATATTTGCATTGAAATCAATGGTCTGGATGAAAAGACGGTGACACCGCCGGAAGAAATAGAAGAGTCGGAACAAGAGGAAGAAATCTTGGAAGAACGTTCGATGCCTCCGGTTATGGTAAATGAGGGACCGCAGGGAAGCACCCCGCCGGAAGAACTAGCGGTGAGAGAATCACCACCAGCTGATGTGCCGCCAATGGTTAGTGAGATGCCGGAAATCATCGAATTCCTTGATCCATTTGAGAACACGGATGTACAACAAGTCCAGCCAGTCGCTGGTTCTCTTCATCGTGGTTATTATGCTGATGGTGTTGAATGGCATGAGCAGCGCTTGGAAGAAATGATGTCCTATGAAGAAGATAATCGATACACCAAAGAAGATCGCAAAAAGGATGCGGAAGCGTTGCTGACACCAAATCCGCTTTTGGAAGATGTGGAAGACAGAATACGCAATTATGTAACTAGCCAGGAGTTAACGGAGCTGCTTAAAAAATCAATGGATGAAATCGGCAATGATCCTGTGCGGATTGCCTTTGATCTCATTGAGCCAGAGGTTGCGGCAGCTGCAGCATCGATCAGAACACCGGAAGAATTAGAAGCCCGCAGACAGTGGGAGTCTTTGGTGGCTCTGCTGGAAGCAGAATATAAGCAACAAGAAGCTCTTCCGCAGACACCGAAAACACCGCAAGCAGAAGCACCAACTAAAAACGAAGAGCTAATTCAAGTTATGACAGAGCTGCGCAATGCAACATTCCCTAATATGGAATATCCTTTGTATGATTCAGGGGTATGGAACCCAGGGCGGGCAATTGTCGTGAATCCGGATGTCATTCATCAGATGAATCAATCGCTGCAGCCAAAGGAAGCACTGTATTACGGGGATTCCCATGCTCGGCAGCCGCTTAGCAAAGATGTCCAGTATACTGGCTTTGAGCCGGCTCACACGCAAGATTTCCGGGAGCCAATGAATGCTAACAAGCCATTTCCGTGGGAGCGCAAAGAGTTGTATGATCAGTATGCCAAAGATTCTATTTATGTTAGTTCAAAACTAAATCTTACTAAGGAAGGTGAATCAATGAATCAACAGGAAGGTACGATGTCGGATCCGAAAGTGGAAGTGATCGATGGTCTTTTTGAAAGTGATGAAATGAAAGAATTAATGGAATACGCCAAGAAAGAAGATCAAGAAAAGCAAAAGGCACTTATGCCGGCACCGGAAATGACACAACATGCAGGAACGAGTTTTGCGACAGATGAAGAAGACGATAATCCAATTGGGGATGTGCAAGGAATAGAAGATTTATTTGAAGATGCCGATAATAAGATTGTCAGTATGCGGATTGTGATTGCAAAAGACCAGGATTCTTATGAAAGTATCGCAAGACGTTATAAAGTAAACGAAGCAAAATTGGCACAACACAATCACAACAAGCCAATTTATGACAGAGCGCTCGTTATCATCCCATTGGATTGATTGGTTTTTGTTTGCACTCCAGCAATATAAACTATCGGTACTTGGTGTCATCGAGTATTCTCCAACAACATTTCGTTTAAAATGCAAAGAAATGGATGTGATTTTGAAGAAGATCAATCCTGCTCAAGTGGATACGATTGAACATGTATCTTCTTTGCGGCTACCTTTTTTTGAACAGGCTATTTTAAATCATCGCCGAAAGGCTGTCAGTTTCTTTGGCGATGACTATTTCTATATTGTTCCTTATTTGAAAAATAAGTACTATGATGGCAAGCTAAGCGAGAAGAGTCTTAGTCAGCTGCTTGCTAATCTGCATAATCAAACATTTCATGTAGTGGAGGTGCAGACAGGGTATTTTGAAAAATGGATTTTAATGTTTCAGGAAAAACTGTCTTTTGCGATTGCCCATGATGCTAATTATTTCAAAGCTATCATTGCTTCTTTCTACAAATCGCCGACGGAGTGGCTGTGGTCAACAAGCTTAGATATCGGCGTGGAATACTACAATAGCTTTCAGAGGCATATTACACTGTTTCAGGAACTCACCAACAATAAAAACAGTGTCCGGGAAACGATCAACTGGGGTCATTTCGGAGAGGAAAATATCGATTACAACCAGCAGGTGCTGCTAGGAATGCATAAGGTCAATGTACGTTCTCCGGTATTTGATTTATATGACTGGATTAACTCCAGTCACAGTGTTAATTTGCTGGAAAACCTGAGACAGTATTTTACCTACTTCCGTTTGCAAAACTATGAAATTCACTGGCTGCTATGCTTGCTGTACGATATGCCGGTGCTGAATTTCGGCAAAGATGAATTTGCAAATATTCGGATGATTCAGAAACGGAAGACCAAAATGCTGCTGCTGCGGGCTATTGAAGATATTCTGGGCGTAAAAGATAAGGTTACAGTTTCATAGACACTGCTTGCTGTGCAAGCGGTGTTTTTTTGCAGGAAGTAGAATATAAAAGATAAATAAAAGCATTCCTTTGTATAGAATATTGACAATTTCACGATTTTACGATACACTAGCACTTGATTTTGCGTTTTGGAATCGCATACAGAAGTAGGAGAGATTAGTATGATTAAAACAGTAGTAAAAGCGATGTTAGCCGGGATATCCATTTCATTTGGAAGTATTGTCTACCTGAGCTTGGAAAATCATGTTGTGGGAGCAGTATTGTTTTTGGTGGGATTGTTTACGATTTATGTCTTCGACTATTATTTGTTTACCGGAAAGGTTTGTTACATTGTGAATAAACCGCTATCCTATTTGTGGTTTTGCCTGCAAATTTTTGCCGGGAATATCTTGGGAGCAATGAGTATGGGATATATGGTCAGAGGAACAAAATTAGCGAAGCTGATTGATGTCGTTACCGTTGTAGTTGATAAGAAACTTAGCGATACCTTATATAGTTCCTTTATGATGGGTATTTTATGCGGCTTTTTGATTGGAATTGCAATCTTGGGCTATGCAACAATAAAAGATGAAATCGGTCGTTACATTGCATTGTTCTTGCCTATTATTGTCTTTATTTTGTCAGGCTATGAACACTGCATTGCCAATGCGTTCTATTTTAGCTTTGCCAATGCATGGAGTGGAACAACAGTCGTTTATTTATTGGTTGTTGCTTTAGGAAATACCATTGGGGGTATGTTCATTCCTTTCTTTGCACGGATAATCGATGGCAAAAAATTAGGCGTCTAATTGTCAATTTTCATTGACGGATATCGTTAGATCAGTATAATATATCATATAAGCATCGAACAGAAGGAGTAATTTCAATTGTTTGCATCATAGAGACCCTGGCATGGTGAAAGCAGGGCAGCAATGAAATGAAGGTCGTCTGGGAGCTGATATTTTGAAACTAGTAGAAATATCCGGATTTCTTCCGTTATCAGAGTTAGAGTTGTATGTGAGATACTCACATAAACAAAGGTGGTACCGCGAACTTTCGTCCTTTGATGAAAGTTTTTTGTTTTTTTAAGGAGGATAACTATGAATAAAAAAGAATTGTCAGCAAAGTATGATCATCAAAGTTGTGAGACATCAGAGATTTATCAGTCATGGGTAGATGCCGGATACTTTACGGCAGGAGATAAAACAAAAGATCCTTTTTGCATTGTGATTCCGCCGCCCAATGTAACCGGTAAATTGCATTTGGGCCATGCTTGGGATACAACATTGCAAGATATCATTTCTCGCTATCAACGAATGAAAGGCAAAGATATGCTGTGGTTGTCAGGAATGGATCATGCGGGTATTGCAACGCAAGCCAAAGTTGATGCAAGATTAAAAGAAGAAGGTATTTCTCGTCATGATATCGGACGGGAAAAGTTTTTGGAGCGAGCTTGGGAGTGGAAGGAAGAATATGCATCCTTTATTCGCAAGCAATGGGCAAAAATGGGATTATCCTTGGATTACAGCAGAGAACGCTTTACCTTGGATGATGGACTTTCTGCAGCAGTAAAGAAAGTATTCGTTGATTTGTACAACGAAGGTCTGATTTACCAAGGGGAACGGATCATTAACTGGGATGTTCAGGCACAAACGGCGCTTTCCAATATTGAGGTTATTCATAAGGAAATTGAAGGTGGCATGTATACCTTCAAATATACTGTGGAAGATACCGGCGAACAAATCCATGTTGCTACGACTCGCCCTGAAACGATGTTCGGCGATGTATGCGTTGTAGTTCATCCAGATGACCCGCGTTATACGCATATTCATGGAAAATATGTAATCAATCCGGCCAATCATGAACGCTTGATTGTGATTACGGATGACTATATTGATATTGAATTTGGTACAGGTGCAATGAAATGTACCCCTGCTCATGATCCAAATGACTTTATGCTTGGTGAAAAGCATCATTTGCCGCGTCCTGTTTGTATGAATCCGGATGGAACGATGAATGCTTTGGCAGGTGAATTTGCGGGAATGGAGCGTTTTGCTTGCCGGAAGGCACTGGTAAAGCGCATAGAAGAAGAAGGAAATCTGGTTGGAATTGAAAAAATTCTGCACCAGGTAGGCCATTCAGAACGTACCGACGTCATTGTCGAACCATATTTAAGTAAGCAATGGTTTGTACGCATGAAACCGCTGGCCAATGATGTATTGCAGGCGCAGGGATCTGAAGAAAGCAAAATCCAATTCTATCCGGAGCGCTTTGCCCATACTTTTGAACAGTGGCTGGAAAATATTGAAGACTGGTGCATTTCCAGGCAATTGTGGTGGGGACATCGTATTCCTGCTTATTATCATAAAGAAACAGGAGCCATCCATGTTGGGGATGAACCTGCTGATATCGAGAATTACAAACAAGACGAAGATGTATTGGATACCTGGTTTTCCAGCGCTTTGTGGCCATTCTCTACATTAGGCTGGCCGGAAGAAACAGAAGACTTCAAGCGTTATTATCCAACGTCAGTTTTGGTTACCGGATATGATATCATCTTTTTCTGGGTTGCGCGCATGGCGTTCCAAGCCCGGTACTTCACTAAAAATTATCCATTCAAAGATGTTTTGATCCATGGTTTGATCCGTGATTCCCAAGGTCGCAAGATGAGTAAATCACTAGGCAACGGAGTCGATCCGATGGATGTCATTGATCAATATGGGGTTGACGCTTTGCGCTTTTTCCTGACAACCAATTCCACTCCGGGACAAGATATGCGATACATGGAAGAAAAGGTGGAATCTTCTTGGAATTTCATCAATAAGATTTGGAATGCTGCACGGTTTGTTTTGATGAATGTAGCTGATTTGGAAGAAACCGAACTTGCTCAGGAGCATCTTTCTATTACGGATAAATGGATTCTGGGGCGCTTGGATGAAACATTGGAAGCAGTCAATGCCAACATGAATAAATATGAATTTGCCCTGGTTGGCAATGAACTGTATTCTTTTATTTGGGATGACTTCTGTTCATGGTACATTGAACTTAGCAAATCAGCATTGTCCAGCACCAATGCAGCAGAACAGCGGGCAACACGAGCAACGCTGCTTGCGGTATTGAATGCTATCTTAAAGATGCTTCATCCATTCATGCCGTTCGTAACAGAAGAAATATATGCAGCACTGCCGCACACGATGGGCGCTTTATGTACAGCATCATGGCCAACGGCTTCAAACTTGTGCGATGATCGTGCGAAACAAGAGGTAGCAGATGTGATTTCCATGATCCAGGCAGTTCGTGAGATTCGTGTTTCCTATCAAGTAAAACCATCGCAGCCACTTGAGATTTTATTGCAAAATCCTAGCGGGGAAACGCTTGCTATTTCGGCAGCAGTTACCGCCATTTTGAAGAAAATGGCAAATGCTGAAGTAGTTGAGGGCTTGCATGCAGAGGATTGCGTGATTCGCCCGATTCGCAGCGGCCGCATTGGCGTAGAATTAAGAGCGATTGTGAATGAGGAAGAAGAAATTAAAAAACTGCAAAAGGAGCAGGAAAAACTGCAGCAGGAAATCAAGCGTTGCGAAGGCATGCTTGCCAATCCATCCTTTGTGAACAAAGCACCAGCTGCGAAGATTGCTGAAGAAACCAGCAAGTTGCAAGGATACCAGCAGCGGTTGGCGATTGTTTCCGAGGAACTGGAAAAATATCAGAAGTAGGAAAAGGGAGCAATCCCTTTTTTCTTATTATAAGTTGGCAAGCAAAATTGTACAGAAGAAGCGGTTAGGAAGATGGCATGATACAATCTAACATAGGAGTGAAAGGAGGAAACAATATGCGCCAACTTACGACATTGGAAATGAAGCAGATCGTCGGCAGAGAGCCGATCACGTTGACAGGAGCGTTGCTCTATGTGGCGGTAGCAGCAGGTATAACAGCTATCATTAAAATGATGACATCCGGTCGTGGCCGAGTAAAATTACCGGGAATTCAACTCGAGTGGAATGGATAGGGTTTAATCTCAAAGATCGTTTCATATAGTGTACTGGAGGACAAGGACATGAAACGATCTCATATTTATCTATGCGCTATTGTACTATCTGCTGTTTTTGGTTTTCTCTACTTTTCGGTGTTCTCATTCATGGGGCAGGGTGTATCCCTGCAAGCTGCAGGAAAAACACCGGGTCAATTTACCATTTACGTAAATCAATTGGGCATCTATGAGAATGCGGAGAAGATGTACCAAAATGTTTCGGCATTAAAAGCAAAAGGAATCGATGTACTAGCCTATAAAAAAGGTAATTTAACTGTGTTTGTAACACATGTAACTAAGGAGGAAAAAGTGGCATTAGAAGGTATTCCGGCATTGAAGGAATTGGGCTTTAAGGCCATTACAAAACGTTACGATATAAGCGATCAGGAGCTGATTGAAGAATTGAAAAAAGGAGAGTATGAAAAAGTGCTGTCCAGTGTAGAGGCTTCCGCAACAATTCAGCATGAGTAGTAGGTATTGCCATGAAAGTGAAAGAATTGCATAGGGAGGAACGGCCGCGGGAGAAGGCTTTGAAACATGGGGTGGAATCACTGAGCAATGTTGAGTTGCTGGCGGTGTTGCTGCGCAGCGGTGTACGGGGGGACAGTGTATTTGATATTGGGGAGAAGCTGCTGCTGCTGAGCAATGGCATTGAGAATTTGATGTCTTTGCGAGGGCATGAGTTGCGCAAGATACGGGGAATCTCCGTTGCCAAATCGTTGGAACTGCTTGCGTGCTTTGAATTGTATAAGCGTGTCGCTTTTCAAAGAGTGAAGCAACTTCCGAAAATTTACCATGCCAGTGATATCATTGAGTGGTTAAAATTGGAACTTGGCTATCAAAGCCAGGAACAGTTTTTGGTTATCTTCCTGAATACCAAGAATTGCATTATCCGGTATCAAACCATGTTTATCGGGAGCTTACATAGCTGCATGGTACATCCGCGGGAGATTTTCAAAGAAGCTATTGCCTGTTCCAGTGCCAGCATCATAGCCGTACACAATCATCCCAGCAGTGATCCGACACCAAGCCAAGAAGATATCAACGTGACCAGGCAATTGCGGGAAGCTGGCAAGCTTGTTGGTGTCCAGGTATTAGATCATATTATTGTGACCAGCAGCGGGTATGTCAGTTTGCAGCAAGAAGATTTGTTGTAATGGTAAACAGGCTTTTATTGCAGTTTATGCAAAATCCTTTATAATAACTAGTAGAACGCATGGCTTGCATTTCGATGCAAGTCCATGTGCGTGCTAGGAGGTGAATCTGGACGAATGTCCGGTGTATATGAAAATGACATGGTTTCAGCGAGCTTTGGCATATTTGGGTATTTTCTTTTTCTTTTTAATTGTGATTTTGTTTGGAATGAAGGGGAACACTATTTTTTCCGTAAATGCTGTCTTGGGATATGATATTTTTCATTCTATTCAATATTATATGGTAGAAAAACCAAGCAAATTGGTAATGGACTTTATGAAGAGTTATGCGATTTATGACCGTACCAGCCATGAGGTGCGGCTTTTGGAGGAAGAAATACATAAAATTGCCTTGGTGAAAGAAGAATTGAAACAAGTACGCAAAGAAAACAGTGAGTTAAAGGCGCTTCTTGAATTGGAACATACAATGAGTGAGTATGATCGCAAGACAGCGAATGTGATATCCCGTGATGAATCAGGTTGGCACAATTATCTGACGATCGATTTGGGTAGCAAAGATGGCATTCAAGTAAATCAGGCGGTCATCAATCAGTCGGGGTTAATCGGTAAGGTTTATCAAGTAAATGAAGGATACTCTGTTGTAAAGCTGATTACTGCAGAAGATGGATTAAGTAAAGTATCGCTGAAAATTGTTCAGAAAGAGCAAATTGAAGCAATGCTGGATCGTTATGATGCCAATTTAATGGCATTTGAAATCACAGCACTCAATGCGAATTATGAAATTGAAGAAGGCAGCCAAATTGTAACCTCTGGTCTTGGCGGCGTTTTTCCAAATGGTATTTTAGTGGGAACAGTGAGTGAAGTAATTGTCGCAAACAACCGCTTGGGAAAAATTGTGTATGCCAAGCCAGCTGCGGATTTCTCTGATTTGAGCTATGTGCAGGTAATTCAAAGAAAGGTGCAGGAAACCCATGATTAGCTACTTGCTATTTTTAACTGGCTTATCTTGTGCGGATGGGTTGCTTGCGTTTCTGTTTCCCTATGATACTTCTTATATCACAATGTCCTTTGTTCCTTCGCTGGCATTTATCGGACTTGCATTGATCAGCCGCAAAATAGATTTAAAACAATCGATGAGTTTGACGCTGGTGTTTGGGCTTTACCAAGATTTGTTTGTGAATCAGACAGTATTTATTTATACCGTTGTATACATTGCAGTGATTCTGATTGCCCGCTTATGGTCGAAGAGTATCTCCAGTTCGATCTTTGAGAGTGTCTTATTTGCCATAACGACATTGTTCGTCAAAGAAATCGTATTATACTTTCTCATGACGATTACCAATACTTCTTATCTAGGTATTTTCCAATGGTTTTTGAAACGAGAGTTTCTGACTTTGGTGCTGCATTGTTTTTGCGGCATCTTGGTGGTTTGGCTCCTTGACAAAATTCAGCTGTATTTGGAAAATCAGGATGCGGTTCGTCGCAAAGGAGAAAATGTCAAATGGCTGCAGTTGCGATTAAGGGAAGAGAAGAAACAATACAAGTCATAATTCAAGAACATGCTCAATTCCAAACAGTGCTTTCCGAATTGCGCGAAAAATTGGAAACCATGAAAAAGGTTTCTCAGGACCATCCATGGGAGGCCTTTTTTCGTATTCCAGCCTCTTTTACGGAAGAAGAACTGTATGCAGTCTTTCAGGTGGTAGAAACCAATCATGGTGTCATTGCCGGCATTTTGATGGAAGAGCAAGAATCATCCTATGATATCCTGGAACAGGATATACACAGCGGGGATCATCTTATATTGCAGAAACCAACGATTATTTTCGGCAATTTGCACCCTGATAGCTTTGTGCGAAGTGCATACGATATTTTTGTAATGGGAAAAGTGGAAGGTACGGTTCAGCTGGAAAGTCCCAATACAGCAATCTATGCAATGGCATTTGAACGTGCCAATCTCCAATTATTTGATGAGATTCGACCAAATATGACAGTTCTCTTCCCGCAGAAGTTCTATCATAAGGACTAGTAAAGGGGTTAGAACATATGTCGCAAGTAATCATGATTACATCCGGAAAGGGTGGCGTTGGAAAATCTACGGTTTGTGCTAATTTGGGAATGAAACTGGCATTGGATGGATATAAGGTCTGCATGATTGATGCCGATATCGGGTTAAAAAACCTAGATATCATGATGGGTCTGGAAAATCGCATTATGTATGACATGAGTGATGTGATTCATGGTGTTTGCAGCATTGAAAAAGCGATGATTCGGGATAAGCATTGCCGCAATTTATATTTGCTTCCTTCTTGCAAGACAATGCAGATAGAGCGGGTCAGTGCGGAGGACATGCAGCTCGTGGTGAAGGAATTGAGACAGCTTTTTGATTATATATTGATTGATTCTCCGGCAGGAATTGAGACCGGTTTTCATCACGCACTGAACTGCAGTACCATGGCCATTGTGGTTGTGCAGCTTGAAATCACTTCCTTGCATGATGCGGATCGTGTCATCGGGTTATTGCATCGCCATGGACTGAAGGAAATTAAACTGGTGATCAACCGGGTGAATCCGGAGCTGATCCGCAAACAAGTGCAGCTGAAAATTGAAGATGCGGTTGAATGGCTGTCCGTGGAACTGCTGGGTGTTGTTTATGAAGATGAGAAGATTGCGCTTTCCATCAGCAAAGGAAATATCCGAAGTCAGGAGACGTCCACCTTGACTCATGCTTGCTTCAGCACCATGGTGAAACGGCTGCATCATGAATTAGCAGACATTCCGAAATTTAAAGAAAAGAATTTATGGCAGCGCATGTTTTCCTAGGTCAGTTCATAGACTGCTACTAGGGGTGAATCGCATGAAGGAACTAAAACACATCAGAACACGCATTCAACATCGCCAAGGGTCTCGCGGATATCAATCTCATACTACTCGCTATCCAAGTGATCACCGTCCAAACTGGTTGTACCGTATTGCTGTAACGGCTATGGTCGTATTGCTTTTAGCTTTAATTCAAGCGACAACAAAGCATACAACCTATTACCAGCAAGCCGCAAACATGGTTGTACAAGCAAAAGATGCAGTGGTAAAAGTCATCTCCACGTCTTTTCTGGCAAAGTTTATTCCCTTTGAGGACTGGTTTCAGCCTGGCAAAGAGCAGCCTGTCAGCGCGAGTACGTATTATACTCCTGGCTCCCAAGCAGGGTATTTTCAAAGCGAAACCAATGAAGCCGCAGCATTGTATGATGGTTTAGTTGTATACATCGGAGATGAAAAAGGAAAAAAATGGATTGTAGTGCACCATGACAATGCGCTGTATGCAACCTATGGTTCCTTAACGGAGGTGCATGTGAAATTATATGACAGAATCAAAAAAGGCGATCGCATTGGCTCTTTTCAAACGGAACTTCAACTCGAATTCCTCTATGACAGCAATGAAATCACATATGAAGAAGCACTGGGCCTTGAAGAACATTAAAATGCCGCTTTACAGTCTTCTTTTTTTTATGCTGTTTTTTGTGGCAGGATATGGAAAAACAATCATGCAAATCTTTTTTCTGATCTCCATCCATGAACTGGCGCATATTCTTGCTGCCATCCTTTTGCGGTATCCAATATCGGAAATAGTGATCTATCCCTTTGGCTTATCCATGCAAGTGGAGCAGCTGGAATTCCGCCATAGTTTGGATGAGATGATGATTGCAAGTGCAGGACTTGTTTCTTATCTAATTTCAAATCCGCTTTTAACACTGTTCTTGAGACTGGATCTGATTTCACAAGTCAATTGGCAATGGATGAATCAGATCAATCAATCCATTCTGCTGTTCAATAGTTTACCAATTTATCCGCTGGATGGCGGACGAATTGTGCATAGTTTATTTCATTTGTGGCTGCCTTATCAAAAAGCACGAATTGCTGTTTTTTGCTGGTCTTTGGTGCTGTTGCTTTGCACTGCGATTTATTATGTGAAGCGATTTGATATGCTAGCTGTTATTTATGTATTTCTGTTTGTTCAGCTCGCAGCAGCATGGAAGTATCGCAAAGCACATGCTCGCAATTTTTATTTATTTCGGTATCTGCATCCATTTTTAGCGCGTAAGAAAGAACATCGTCATCGCGATTTGCTTCGCAATTATCAAAACTTGGTGCAGGTAAACGGCAAAACGATAACTGAACAAGAGTGGCTTCACCATCATGTATTGGAACATCAGCCGGCAACCTCTTCCAAATCTATCTTCCTATAAGGAGCATTGCTCCTTTTTTGTGATCAGGGACTTTGCAGTTTGATGGTCAACGCAGCTGCAAGGATGATTGAAACAGTTTGCTATGGAGGAAATGGTTGTGCTATAATGGGTCACAGAGGTGAAGGTTGATGAAGAGATTGATCCTGGTCATGCTACTGGTGTTCAGTACATTGACAGCATGTTCTTCCAAACAAACAAAGGTATGCACAACGGCTTATCCGATCACATATTTGGTGAACAAAATTGGCGGTGAACGAGTATCGACTTGTTCGATTAGTGAAGATATGGTAATTCAAAGAGCAGGGATTGAACCGGGCTATTTGGATGACTTAAATCAAGCAATGTTATTGATTCATATTAGTGGTCTGGAGCCATATTATGATTTATACTTAAAGGAAATCCGGGATTCTAAAGTGAATGTGCTGGATTTGTCCTTGCATGCTTCGGTATATGAGTTTGCGCGGTTCACCTATGTCTACAGCAATCAAGACAAAGCGGTGGTAGAGTCCGAGTATTACCCGCTGAAGGAATTTGACCGCATTGATAAGTATGCAAAAGATCCTTTCTTGTGGATGGACCCGATTGGCATGACCAGCATGGCACGGGCAATCAAAGACTGGCTGATTGAACATTTCCCTGAATCTGAAATCTACTTTACACGTAATTTCAAGGCTGTTGAAGCAGACCTTGCACGGCTGGATGCAGAATACCAGGTACTCAAGAAAGCGAAGAAAAATGTGAAGATTGTTACCATGACTCCTAGCTTCGGGAACTGGCAAATGGCGTTTGGCGTACAAGTGTATCCGGTGATTCTTTCTAAATACGGAGCTTTGCCAAATCGCATTCAATTAGAAGTCATTAAGAATAAAATCAAAGAAGATGGTGTTGAATATATTGCCAAGGAGCCAAATATGACAGCTGATATGGAAGAGCTGTTTCAGCAATTGGTGGATGAATTGGAATTAAAGCCAGTAGTATTGAATAACTTGAGTTCTTTGACGTCAGAGAATAAAGCTGGCAACGAAGATTATTTGAAGCTAATGTATGATAATTTGACTACATTAGAGTCCATTGGTGAGTAGGCAATGCCTACTTGCTTTTGGTTATAATACAGAAAGAGGTGTTTTTATGGAAAAGATATTACTTGTCGATGGCTATTCTTTGATGTTTCGCGCTTATTATGCAACTGCCTATGGCAAAATGATGACGACAAGCACCAATATCCCCACCAATGCCATTTTTGCTTTCAGCAATATGCTGACAAAGGTGATTGAGCAAATACAGCCGGATAAAATACTGGTTGCTTTTGACAGCGGCAAGAAAAACTTCCGGCATGAGTTGTTTGAAGAATATAAGGGAACCAGAAAAGAAGCACCTAGTGAACTGGTGATACAGTTTCCGATTGTGCGGGAATTTTTGACGGCTTATGGCATTCCATGGCTGGAGGTAAGCGGATATGAAGCAGATGATATCATCGGCAGCTTGTCCCGCAGATTTGCGGACGCATATGTTGATATCTTATCCAGCGACCGTGATTTATTGCAGCTGATTAATGAGCGGGTCAATGTGCTGATTACCAAAAATGGAGTTACGGAATTAAAACGGATGGATTTGGCGGCGTTGCAAGAGGACTATCAATTAACGCCAACGCAAATTATTGATTTGAAAGGATTAATGGGGGATACCAGCGATAATATTCCGGGCATTCCTAAAGTGGGAGAGAAAACGGCCATCAAATGGCTGTCCAAATACCATACGTTGGAAGCCGTACTGGAACATGCGCAGGAAATCGGCGGAAAAATGGCGGATGCGATTGTTACCTATCAAGATCAGGCACGCTTATCCAAGAAACTGGCTACCATTTGCTTGGATATCCAGGTAGATATCACGTTTGAGGAGTGTCAATATCAAAGAAATTCCTTCGGCTTGAAACAATTCTATGAAAAATATGAGATGCGTTCCTTAATTAACCGCTTGGATTTTGATTTGCCGAAAACAGAAGAACAAGAAGCAATTCAAATTCTTCCGCTGCAACCCGCTGCTTTGGCAGGTCCTTGCGGTTTGCATTATCTGCCGGATTTCGATGTCTTTTTACTCTCAGATGGCAAAGAAGTTTACCGGCTATCCCTGCAGGAGTTGAAGCAAGATTCAACGCTGATGGAATGGTTTCAGGCACAACAATGGATCATCCATCATGTCAAGGAAACATTGCATCTTTTGAAAGCAGATGCGGTTTTGCTGTCGCGCGAATGCCGTGATTTGCATCTGGCATCCTTTTTGCTGGATTCCAACGAATCGACAGACCTGACTTCTATCTTACATAAGCAAGGCATTGAAGTGAATCTGCTGGATAAAACACTATTTTCGAAAGATATGGAAGAGCAGCTGCAGCTATATGGCAGAGCAGTCAAGGCATTTCCTTCGATCATGAAGCAGTTTCAAGAAAAGCTGGTGCAAGACCAGCTGGATGTATTGTATGATACATTGGAACTGCCTTTGTGCTATGTTTTGTATGACATGGAAGTGCAGGGAATTGCGGTTGACCAGCCGATTTTGATGGAAATTGCCCAAAAAACAAAAGAAAAATACGAAAGTTTAGCCGATGAAATCTACCTTTTGGTGGGGCATCCATTTAATTTGAATTCTCCGAAGCAAATGGCGGAAGTATTATTCGATGAGCTGGGCTTGCCGGCAAATAAAAAGCGTTCCACTGCTGTGGATATTTTAGAAAAATTACAGGACAGTCATATCATCATCAATTTGATTTTAGAATATCGCAAGTACAGCAAATTGTATTCTACATATGCTGAGGGCTTGCAGAAATACATCCAGCTGGATGGTAAAATTCATACGAATTATCATCAGGCATTGGCACAGACAGGTCGTTTGTCCAGCAAAGATCCGAATCTGCAAAATATATCCGTGCGCAATGAAGAAACGAAAGAAATCCGCAAAGCATTTGTAGCGAGCAGCGAACAGCATATTTTGCTGTCTGCTGACTATTCGCAGGTGGAACTTCGCATGCTTGCTCATATGAGTGAAAGCAAGGAATTGATCCAAGTATTTAAAGACAAAGGTGATATTCATACCTCAACCGCAATGAAGATTTTTCATGTGGAAGCAGATCAAGTCACATCATTGATGCGAAGACAAGCAAAAGCGATTAACTTCGGTATTGTCTATGGTATTTCCGATTTTGGCTTAGCTCAGCAAACAGGAATCACCAGAAAAGAAGCGCAGGAGTTTATTGAACGCTATTTTGCGGCATTTCCGGATATTCAGCCGTTCATGCATAGAATTGTCGAAGATGGTGAGCAAAACGGATATGTGAAGACAATCTTGCAGCGTCGTCGTTATATCAGGGAATTGCAGGATAAAAACCATGCAGTCAGAGAAGCGGGAAGAAGAGCTGCGATGAATGCTCCGATTCAAGGAAGCGCCGCTGATCTGATCAAGCTAGCCATGATTCATATTGATAACATGATGAAAGAGCAGCAGGTTGCTTCTAAAATGATCTTGCAAGTACACGATGAATTGATTTTTGATGTCGTATTGGAAGAAGTAGAACTCATGCGTCAAATTGTGACGAAGGGGATGGAAGAAGCCATGCAGCTGAAAGTGCCTCTGACCGTAGAGGTTCATACAGGCAAAAACTGGCTGGAAGCAAAGTAGGTACTGTATATGCCGGAATTACCAGAGGTAGAAACCGTATTGCGCATCTTGGAGCAGCAGCTTCAAGATCACAAGATCGTAGATATTGAAGTGCCCTATCCAAAATTATTACATCAAGTTGCTGTTGCTGATTTCAAAGCGAAATTGATTGGAAAAACATGGCAGAAATTTGATCGCCGGGGAAAGTATTTGTGCTTCAGGATTGATGATCAGCAGCTGTATTGCCATTTGCGGATGGAAGGAAAGTTTTATTTTTATGATAAAACAGAAGCTTTTGAACGCAAGCATGTTCATCTGATCTTCTATTTGGATGATGGTCGTTTGCTATGTTACCATGATACGCGAAAATTCGGACGCTTTTACTTGTATGATCAGGACGAAACGCCGGAGTGCCTTGCTGCCTTGGGATATGAACCGTGGGATCAAAACTTAGATGCAAAAGGTTTCTATCAAATGCTTCATCAAAGAAAAGTAGCATTGAAAGACTTTTTGCTGGATCAGCGCTATGTAACAGGTATTGGAAATATTTATGCCAACGAGGCTTGTTTTGCAGCGAAGCTACATCCATATATGCTTACCAACACAATCACGCGCAAGGATAGCGAGGAATTATTGAAACAGATTCGTAGAATATTAGAGAATGCCATCGCAAGCGGCGGAACAAGTATCCGCACCTATACCGCTTCTTTGGGAGTGACAGGTAGGTTTCAGCTGCACTTGTATGTATATCAACGGGCAGGTGAACCTTGTTTGGTGTGCCAGTCGCCCATTGTGAAGCAAATGTTTAAAGGTCGGGGAACCTTTTATTGCAAGACTTGCCAAAGAAAAGGAGCACCAAAATGATTGTAGGAATTACCGGGAGCATTGGAAGCGGGAAAAGTACAGTAAGTCAGGTCCTTAGGGATGCTGGCTATTTGGTGTTAAATGCTGATGAGATTTCCCGGCAGCTGATGGAGCCGGGGCAGCCAGGCTATCTTGCCGTTGCAAAAGAATTTCCCTCATCATTGATTCAACAGAATGGACTGATTGATCGCCAGGCACTGGCAAATCTCATTTTCCGGCATCCGAATGAAAAACAACGCTTGGAGCAAATTCTTCATCCTATGGTGAAAAATGAGTTGCAGCGCCAAAGTGAAGGGCAGAAGCTGGTGTTTTGGGAAGTGCCGTTGCTGTTTGAATCTGGTTTTGATCATGTTTGCGACCGAACACTTTGTGTCGTTGCAGAGGATAAGCTGCTGATTGAACGTGTGATGCAGCGCTCACAACTTACCCAAAAACAGGTGGAGGAGCGGCTGCAGACGCAATTAAATCAGCATACGAAAATGCAGCTGGCGGATGATACGATTTCCAATGATGGAACGCTGGAAGATTTAAAAGAAGCGGTGCATCATTGGCTTGCGGGAGTACTGAAACACGAAAGGGAGGATGCTCATGTTGTTAGTAGGAAATGATTTATTTCTGACCAAACCGAAATTCTCTTTGTCGTTGGATCATATGGATGTCATAGCAAATTTATACCAGCCGCTGCTGTCAAAGCAAGCACTTTGTTTGTACTATACGCTGGTGGCACGGCAGCTTGGCCTAAAATATGAAACGCATCATATGTTATGCGAAAAAATGCAAGTGCGCATTGAGGAATTGGAGCAGGCAAGAAGTGAATTGGAACAATTTTTACTTGTCCGCACGTTTGTGCTGAGGCAAGAAAAAAGCAATATTTATTATTACTATGTGCTGCCACCGAAATCCTACGAGCAATTCTTGAAACATGATTTATTTGCACGGTTGTTAACTTCAAAAGTCGGATTGCCTTATGTGCAGCGCCAGCTGGAGAAGCTGAAAGAGTCAGATGATATGGAAGCATTTGAGGAAATAACAAGTGTAATGCAATATGATTTTGCGGAATGGAGCTATGAGAAAGAGCAGCAATTCAGTCATACTATGGAAGAAGCTGAGCCGGACACTGAATATGATCCGTATCACCGCTATGATTTTCAGGCCTACTGCATGGCGTCTGATCCCAAGTGCTTCTTATTGCCGCATAAAGAAATTCGCATGCAGGATTTCTCTTTGATCAATTATTACGGTCAATCGAACCAGATTCCGCATGATGCTATGGTAAAGCTGGTTGTCCGTAATTTCAATCGTGAGCAAAACTGCTTGAATCAGGATAGTTTCAAGCAAAGTATTCAGCATTATGTGCGCAAAGAAGGAATAACGGAAACGCAGCCTTTAGCAGCTGACCGCTATGCTTTGAATGCGGTGCAGTTCGTTGCGACATTGCAGGCAAATATGAAGCTGGCGCAAAGTGAAATCGAAAGCTTTGACCGACTGGTAAAAGACTATCAAATAAAGCAGGAAGTATTTAATGTATTGCTGGAATATACTTGGAAAAAAACAGAGAATTTCAATTATAAATTTATGGATAAAATTTGTGCCAGCTGGAGTCGCAGCGGTGTGAATACCAAAGAGATAGCACTGCAAGTATTGGAAGAAGCAGAACGTCCGAAAGAGCCGGTGAAGCAAACACGGACACGTTCTCCGCGAATCGTGGAACCTGTTCCTGTTTACCGGGAGCGAACGAATGAAAGTTCTGATATTGATTATGAACGGCTGCAAAAATTACTAGATAGTCTATAAGGAGGATGCTATGGAACGATTGCAAGTACACCTGAAAGTGCCAAAAGAAGTGGATGCATATAATCAAGACCAAGTTGAACTCTTGCGCAACTCACCATTCATTTTGCGCTATCTGGAAGAACACCAAATGGAGCTGAATGATTTATACCAGAATGTTCCTTTTTTCATGAAACTGATTGAGGAGATCCATGAATGCCGATCTTGCCCGGGACTTTCTTCCTGCGTGAAAAAAGAAAAAGGACATGTAGAGGTACTTCGTAAAATCGGTGTTGTACAATGGGTGAAAACCCCTTGCCGCTATATGATAGAGCAGCAAAAGCAATTGGCGAAACTGCGTTTGTATCAATTCAAAAAACCATCCTTGCAGCAGTTGGGGATCACATTCAAGCAAGTTGATGTGCGTAAAGAAGAAGCGGACTATCAAAGGGTGTTCAATCAAATCGTAGAATGGTCGGTGGAGCCAAAGAAAAAAGGATTTTACTTGTTTGGTGCTCCCGGTGTTGGTAAATCCTATTTAATGCATTGTCTGGTAAATAAATTTGCGAATGATGGCAAACAGGTAGCATTCGTAAATGTGTTGGATTTTGTCGCGCAAAATAAACCTAAAATAGACTTTGATTTACTTTACGATTTGATGTCTGTTGATTTGCTGGTGCTGGATGATATCGGAGCTGAAATGGTGCTTTCATCAACCCGGGATGAACTTTTATTTACCATCCTGGATGCACGGATGAATGAACAAAAATGGACCTGTTTCACAAGTAATTTCAACTGGCAGCAGTTAGAACAACACTTTATCAAGAATCAGTATGGTGATGAGGAACCGATGAAAGCGATTAGAATCATGGAACGAATCAAAGCACTGGCGACAGAAGTCGAAGTTACTGGAAAAAGTCGACGATAATTTGTACTTACCTATAGTAAATAGGCGATGTAAATGATATTATTATGGTTGTTTCAAAGGATGTGAAAAAAATGATCAAGAAGATCGGGGTTATGACTTCTGGGGGCGATTCGCCGGGAATGAATGCTGCCATTCGGGCTGTAGTTCGTTCTGCATTGTCTATGGATATTGAAGTTTATGGTATATATGATGGCTATCGAGGAATGGTTGAAGGAAAGATTGTTCCAATGGACCGTCACAGTGTCAGTGAAATGCTTGGACGTGGAGGAACCATTTTAGGAACTGCCAGACTTCCGGAATTCAAGCAAGCAGAAGTGCGCGAAAAAGCGATTGAACAATTGAATCAAGTTGGAATTGACGCAGTGGTTGTGATTGGCGGTGACGGAAGTTACCGTGGAGCATCAGAGCTCACCAAAATGGGGATTAATTGCATTGCCTTGCCAGGCACAATTGACAATGATATTTCTTCGTCGGACTTCTCCATTGGGTTCGATACGGCATTGAATACTGTCGTTGAAGCAGTGGATAAACTAAGAGATACATCTAGTTCTCATCGTCGCTGCAGTGTTGTGGAAGTGATGGGAAACCGCTGTGGTGATTTGGCCATTTGGGCAGGTCTTGCAACTGGTGCGGAAATTGTGATTACGGCACAGAGCGGATTTGATGAAGTCGATGTATTAAAACAATTGGAGTATTTTCATAACGTACTGAAGAAAAATCATGCCATAGTGATTATTTCGGAGAAAATGACTGATGTGGAAGCATTTGCCCGCAAAGTTACCAAGAGTACAGGTTTTGATGGAAGAGCAACTGTTTTGGGACATGTACAGCGCGGTGGTTCACCGTCGCCGTTTGATCGTGTACTGGCATCCCGTCTTGGCAGCAGAGCAGTAGAGTTGCTGGCTGAGGGGATTGGAGGACAATGTGTCGGCATCTTAGATAACAAGATCGTGAATATTCCAATTGAAGAAGCATTGGATATGCCACGTTCATCAAGAAAAGAATTATACCAATTATTTGGAAAACTTGTGTAAAAGGAGTAACATATGATCAGAAAAACTAAAATATTTTGTACCGTAGGACCAGTATCCGAAAATCCTGATATGCTGGCAAAAATGATGGCAGCAGGGATGAATGTCTGCCGCTTAAACTTCTCCCACGAAGACCATACTGCACACGCAGGACGAATTCAGCTGATTCGTGAGGTTGCAGCGTCCAGAGGAACAGAAATCGCGATTTTGCTGGATACCAAAGGTCCTGAGATCCGTACAGGTATCTTTGAAAATGGATCTGCATCCTTTCAAAAAGGCGATATCGTTAAAATTGTAAAGAAAGAAGTATTGGGAACAAAAGAATGTTTCCATATTTCTTGTCCGGAATTGTTTGATGATGTAAACCCAGGTCATTATCTGCTGATTGATGACGGGAAAATGCGCCTGACCATTTTGGAATGCAATAACGAAGAAATGACTTGCCGCGTGGAAAATAACGGTATTATCAAAACAAGAAAAGGTGTTAATGTACCAAACGTTCGTTTGTCAATGCCATTCTTGTCTGATAAGGATGTTGCTGATATCCGCTTTGGCTGCAGCCAGGATATCGACTATATTGCCGCTTCTTTTGTTCGCCGTGGGGAAGATGTTGCTGCCATTCGGGAAATTTTAAAAGAAGAAGGAAAAGAAACCATTCAAATTATTGCGAAAATTGAAAACCAAGAAGGCTACGATAATATCGATGATATTTTAAGATTGGCAGACGGTGTCATGGTTGCTCGTGGTGACTTGGGTGTAGAAGTCAGCTTGCAGCTTGTTCCGATTTACCAAAAGAATATGATTATGAAAGCCAATGCAGCAGGGAAACCGGTCATTACCGCAACGCATATGCTGGAATCTATGATGCACAACCCTCGTCCAACAAGAGCAGAAGCAAGTGATGTTGCAAATGCAGTATTGGATGGCAGTGATGCAATTATGTTATCCGGTGAAAGTGCAGTGGGCGAATATCCGCTGGAAGCAATCAGCACCATGGATATTATTGCAACAGCAATTGAAGAACAAATTTTCCCATATGAAGAACGTTTGCTGAAGGCAATCGCTTCTGCTGAGAGAACCAGAAAAGATGCAATTGGGATGTCAATTGCGGAAACAACATTGAATCTGAATATTGCAGCGATTGTTGCTTTTACGGAAAGTGGCTCAACTGCTCGCCGAATCTCTAAGTTCCGTCCGAAAGCACCTATTTTGGCACTTGCTACTTCTGTTGATACCCAACGTAAACTTGCGACCAACTGGGGAGTGTACCCGGTTTTGGATGAACGTCCGTTGACATTAGAGTCTATGGATGAAAGAGCAAATCTTGCGGCACGGGAATTCGGAATTCAGCCAGGAGAATTAATCATTCTTGCGGCCGGAGTACCTGGCGGTGCAGGAAACACCAATACAATGCGCATTATCGAGGTATGGTAGGGTAATACACCCTGCCTTTTTTGTATTTTTCGCTTGCGATCACCTTGTTTTTATAGTGTAGTTTTGTATAATTATGGATGTGGAGGAGATAACATGAAACAATATATTGGAATTGACTTGGGCGGCACCCACATGCGCGTTGCAATTGTGAGTGAAGACGGAAATATTTTAAAAGAAGCAAAAATTACATCAGAAGCAGATATGGGACCGGACCATGTGATGCAGCGCATGATCACTTTGATTCATGAGATAAAACAGGGTTATGATGTAAGCGGTATCGGAATAGGCTTCCCGGGACCGATTGATGCCCAGACAAATGAAATAATCATGTCAACCAATTTGCGTGGCTTTGGACATTATCCGGCAGTAAGCATGTTGGAAAAGGAGTTTAAACTCCCTGTATATATTGATAATGATGCGAATGTTGCCGGTCTGGCTGAAGCAATGGTTGGGGCCGGGAAAGGTATGCATACTGTTTACTATGTCACTTTATCGACTGGTATTGGCGGTGGTTTGATTGTTGGCGGAAACACTGTTAGCGGTAAACACGGTCATGCGGGAGAAATTGCGAATATTATCATTGATCGCAATCGTAAAAAAATCAATCACTTGAATGCAGGCGGTGTCGAAAATGAAGCAAGCGGAACAGCAATCGTACGCAAAGGGAAAGAAGTGTTTGGTGACCAAATCGAACACGCAGGTCATGTATTCAAACTGGCAGAAGAAGGAAATGAAAAAGCGCTGCAAATTGTGGATGAGATGAGTTATGATTTGGCGATGATGTTCTCCGTAATCGCTCACGTGGTTGATCCGGAAGCGTTTATTGTCGGCGGCGGCATGATGAAGTCGAAGAATGTTTTCTTTGATAAAGTTGTTTCGTATTTCCAGGATATGGTTCATCCAACTATGCGGGAAATTAAGTTTTTAGAAGCTGAATTGCCGGAACCAGGTATTACCGGTGCAGCAATGCTGCCAATCTCGAAAGGAAATTAAATATGATGGAAATAATTTTAAGAAAATATGCCAAGTTGGCAGTTAAAATTGGTGCCAATGTTCAACAAAATCAGTATGTACTGGTGAACAGTCCTGTTGACTGTGCATCATTAGCACGTTTGGTTGTCGAAGAAGCGTATGCTGCCGGAGCTAAATACGTTTATGTAAACTGGTCGGATGAGTTGGTCAGCCGCCAGCATTATCTGAATTGTTCTGTTGAACAATTGGAACATATTCCCAGCTGGATGGTGGGGCGGTTGCAGGATGCAGTAGATCAAAATGCTTGCTTGATTGCGATCTCGGCGCCAACACCAGGATTGATGGGGGATGTTGATCCGATGAAAATGCAAAAGGCAGCGATTGCATCACAAAAAGCATTGCAATTCTTCTCAAAGTATACAGCAGGAAACCAAGGACAGTGGAACATCGTGGCAATGCCAACGGCTGCTTGGGCGCGCAAAGTATTTACCAATATTAGCGATGAAGAAGCAGTAGAGAAGCTGTGGGAAGCGATTCTGTCGGCATCACGGGTTACAGAGGATAATGATCCCGTAGCTGAATGGACAGATCATATGAATCAAATGGCTCGCCGCAATACAATATTAAACGAATATAATTTCAAGACTCTGCATTTCAAAAATGAGTTGGGAACTGACTTTACTTTAGATTTGGTGAAGGATCATATCTGGGCAGGCGGTGGGGAACATACCACCAAAGGAGTTTACTTTGCTCCGAACATCCCAACAGAAGAAGCATTTACAATGCCGGAAAAAACGGGAGTCAATGGGGTTGTCTACAGTACGAAGCCGCTCAACTACCAAGGCAAGTTAATTGAAGATTTCTGGCTGCGTTTTGAGCACGGAAAAGTTGTGGACTTCGATGCGAAGAAAGAAAAAGAAACGTTGCAGTCACTGCTGGAATTTGATGAAGGCAGCTGCTATTTGGGAGAGGTTGCTTTGGTCCCGGATGATTCACCGATTTCCAACAGCAAAATCTTGTTTATGAATACTTTGTTTGATGAAAATGCTTCTTGCCATCTTGCCCTTGGACGTGCCTATCCGATGAATGTCAAAGGTGGTACCCAAATGACAGATGAGCAATTAACGGAAGCTGGCGCAAACTTATCGTTGACGCATGTTGATTTCATGTTCGGAGATGCCACAATGCATATTGCTGGTACAAAATATGATGGTACGGAAGTTGTCGTGTTTGATAAAGGAAATTTCGTATTCTAAAATCATGAAGCCGCTTATCCGGTTTTTCATAGTAGAGCAATAGCTGATCGCTAAGAGAGTAAATATGGACTGGAAAAAAAGAAAGTGAAATGTTTAATCAAACGGCTGAGTATTATGATCAATTCCGACCAAGTTATCCAGCAGAAATAATAAATGCATATATCAAGCAAGCCAATCTGAAAGCAGGCTCTAAACTTCTGGAAATTGGTGCGGGTAGCGGAAAAGCTACTGCATTGCTTGCAAACAAGGGATATCAAATCGTTTGTGTTGAACCAGGCAAAGACTTAGTAGACTTAGGAAACAGAACTTTTTCAGGTCAATCTATTCAATTTGTTATGTCTCGATTTGAACAATTTTCTGTTGTCCCAAATGAATATGATTCTATTTTTGCTGCACAGTCGTTCCACTGGGTCGAACAGCCATCGGGATACGAGAAATGTGCCTATGCATTAAAAGAGCAAGGGTATTTAGCACTCATTTGGAATATGTATATTACTTATGAAAATGCGTTAGATCATGATCTAGTTTCCCTTTCAGATAAATATGGCGGATTTGCTGATTTCCTGACGGAGGAAGAATGCGAAATTAGAATCCAATCTATCATTCATGACATCAACAGCAGCAACCTATTTCATGAGCCGACCATTATCCGATCGTTATGGAAACAAACTTATACTGCTGATGAATACTATGGATTTGCTCTGACAGGGAATCGCTTCGTACAGAAAAGTGATGAAGATAAGCAACGTGCTTATCAAGATATTCAAGCTTTGGCACATCGTTATCATGGCAAAATTGAACGCCCTTATTTATGTGTCATGTATCTAGCACAGAAATGCTGAATTGGCATATACTAATACAAGCGACTAGTAACTTCTTAAAAATAATGCTTTAGAAGTAATTGCATTGACAAGTTCGTAAAAAAATTGTACAACTTATCCATACATACGATGAACAAGACATGATATAGAAGGAAACAACTAGAGAGGGACGTGGTTGGTGAAAACGTCTTTGGGAACTTTTATGATTACCGCTTGGGAGTAGTCTTTTCGAAAAAAGAACGTAACCGGCGTTAACGGAGAATGAAGAGCATGCATGGTTTGTGCATGAAGTAAGGTGGTACCGCGAGATTCTCGTCCTTAGTGATGGGAATCTTTTTTGTATAGGAGGAAACAGTATGATTGATATTAAAGAACATGAGGAGTTAAGTGTATTGAACCACTCTTGTGCCCACTTGATGGCACAGGCAATTAAGCGTCTGTATCCGCAGGCAAAGTTTTGGGTTGGACCTGTAATCAGTGAAGGGTTTTATTATGACATTGATTTAGGGAGTGATGTGATCCGGATGGAAGATCTGGAAAAAATCGAAAAAGAAATGAAGAAGATTTCCAAAGACGGCAAGCGGATTTCCCGTGAAGAGCTGACCAAGGAACAAGCATTGGAACTATTTCAGGATGATCCGTACAAGATTGACTTGATCAGCAACATGGATGAAGAGAATACCGTGATCAGCGCCTACCGCCAAGGAGAATTCATTGATCTTTGCCGCGGACCGCATGTCGAAAGTGTCAAAGCATTGAAGCATTTCAAATTGCTGAAGGTATCCGGTGCTTACTGGAAGGGCGATGCCAATAACAAGATGTTGCAGCGAGTATATGGCATTTGCTTTGACAGTGAAGAAAGGCTGGCACAGCATTTACAGCTGCTAGAAGACGCAAAACAAAGAGACCATCGCAAACTTGGCAAAGAGATGGATATTTTTTTTACTCATGAATTGATTGGACCCGGGATGCCGATGTGGCTACCCAATGGCTCAACGATTAAGCGAATCTTGGAACGCTACATTCAGGATAAAGAATTAAGCATGGGCTACCAGCATGTGAATACACCAGCCATTGGGACTGTTCAGTTGTATAAAACCAGCGGACACTGGGATCATTATGTAGATAATATGTTTCCTGTTATGAAAATGGATCAGGAAGAGCTTGTATTACGGCCAATGAATTGTCCGCATCATATGCTGATTTATAAAAATAATTTCCATTCCTACCGTGATTTGCCGCTGCGGATCGGAGAATTGGCACATGATTATCGCTATGAAGCAAGCGGAGCCGTTGTAGGCTTGGAGCGTGTCCGCTGCATGTGCATGAATGATGCGCATATTTTCGTTACAACGCAGCAGATTGAATCAGAATTCAAAAAAGTAGTGGATTTAATCTTAGAAGTGTATCGTGATTTTGGCATTAAATCCTATTCGTTCCGTCTTTCCTTGCGTGATCCGCAAGATAAAGAAAAATATTTTGATGATGATGCGATGTGGAACATGGCAGAGACAATGCTGCGCAAGGTGCTGCAGGACTTGCAGATTGAGTTTGTGGAAGAAATCGGAGAGGCTGCATTCTATGGTCCAAAACTGGACGTGCAGGTAAAGAGTGCAATTGGCCATGAGTTTACGCTGTCAACATGTCAATTGGACTTCTTGCTTCCTGGACGTTTTGACTTAAGTTATATCGACTCCGATGGTTCCAAGAAAACACCGGTTGTCATTCACCGTGCCATCACGTCTACATCAGAACGGTTCATCGCTTATATTTTAGAAGAAACAAAGGGGATACTGCCATTGTGGATTGCACCACGTCAAATTGCAATCTTGCCGGTGCATGTCAGCAATCATCTTGCATATGCCAACCAAGTGCATGATAAGCTGCGAAAGCTGGGCTTCCGCGTTGAGTTAGATGATCGGGATGAAAAGCTTGGCTATCGTGTCCGCGAAGCGCAAATGAAGAAAATACCATATCAATTGGTACTGGGAAATGAAGAGCAGGAGAATCATCTGGTTACTGTGCGCAAATACGGTTCGCAGAAAACCAAAACAATGTCGTTCGATGACTTTATCGAATTGGTAACGGAAGAAGTAAATTCCAAATCTTTATACCAAGCTGATCAAGACTAATTGAAAAGCATCTGTTAACTTGTTCTTATGGCACTTGTCTGCTGAACACTTGCTGATAACAGAACATACAAGATTTTTCATTGACATTTGAAGCAAAATGGTGTACAACTTATCCATACATACCATGATCAGGACATGACATAGGAAGAAACAACAAGAGAGGGACGTGGCTGGTGAAAACGTCTTTGGGAACTTCTATGATTACCACCTGGGAGTAGTCTTTTCGAAAAAAGAACGTAGCCGGCGTTAACGGAGAATGAAGAGCATGCATGGTTTGTGCATGAAGTAAGGTGGTACCGCGAGATTCTCGTCCTTAGTGATGAGAATCTTTTTTGTGATAGGAGGAAACAATGATGATTGATATCAAAGAACATGAGGAGTTAAGTGTATTGAACCACTCCTGTGCCCACTTGATGGCACAGGCAGTGAAGCGGCTGTATCCGCAGGCAAAGTTTTGGGTTGGACCGGTAATCAGTGAAGGGTTTTACTATGACATTGATTTAGGGAATGATGTGATCCGGATGGAAGATCTGGAGAAGATTGAAAAAGAAATGAAGAAGATTTCCAAAGATGGCAAACGTATTGCCAGAGAAGAATTGAGCAAGGAACAGGCATTGGAACTATTTCAGGATGATCCGTACAAGATTGACTTGATCAGCAATATGGATGAAGAAAATACCGTGATCAGTGCGTATCGTCAAGGAGAATTCATTGACTTATGCCGGGGACCGCATGTAGAGAGCGTCAAAGTATTGAAGCACTATAAATTGCTGAAGGTGTCCGGTGCTTACTGGAAGGGCGATGCCAATAACAAGATGTTGCAGCGGGTATATGGCATTTGCTTTGACAGCGAAGAAGGACTGGCACAGCATTTGCATCTTTTGGAAGAGGCAAAGAAAAGAGATCACAAGAAACTGGGACGCGAAATGGGTCTGTTCATGATCAGCGAATATGGACCGGGGTTCCCGTTCTGGCTGCCGAACGGTATGATCTTGCGCAATGTGCTGGAGAACTTCTGGTATGAAGAACACACCAAGGAAGGCTATCAATTTATAAAGACGCCAATTATGCTGAACCAGGAATTATGGGAAGTAAGCGGGCACTGGTTTAATTACCGGGAAAATATGTATGTTAGTGAGATTGATGACAAATTGTTTTCAATTAAGCCAATGAACTGTCCGGGAAGCTTGCTCGTATATAAAAATGACTTGCATTCTTACAAGGACTTTCCGATGCGTATGGGAGAACTGGGCCAAGTGCATCGCCATGAGGCAAGCGGAGCGTTGAATGGATTGTTCCGTGTCCGTTCCTTCACGCAAGATGATGCGCATATCTTTATGACCGAAGAGCAAATCGAAAGTGAAGTCATTCGCT
Organism: Bacillota bacterium; assembly: GCA_023388995.1. Classification (GTDB taxonomy): domain Bacteria; phylum Bacillota_I; class Bacilli_A; order Erysipelotrichales; family Erysipelotrichaceae; genus JAEWFD01. The sequence continues at coordinate 54,172 of JAEWFD010000027.1, read as the reverse complement.
TGATTAACTTCATTGACCGTGTGTATCGCCTGTTTGGCTTAGAATACAGCATTGAATTATCCACCAGACCGGAAGACAAATACATTGGCGAATTGTCCGTTTGGGAACGCAGCGAAAAAGCATTGGAACAAGCTTGCCTAAATGCAGGAAAAACTTGCAAGATCAATCCGGGAGATGGTGCTTTCTATGGACCGAAGCTGGACTTCAAAATTAAGGATTCCTTGGGACGGATCTGGCAATGCGGAACGATTCAATTGGATATGAACTTGCCGGAACGCTTCGATTTGACATATGTTGATCGTGATGGCAGCAAGAAACGTCCGGTTATGGTGCATCGTGTTATTTATGGTTCAGTGGAACGTTTCATTGGCATCTTGATTGAGCACTTCGGCGGAGCATTCCCGCTCTGGCTGGCTCCAAAGCAATTTGTCGTGGTTCCTGTGAATCCGCAAGTACATGGTGACTATGCAAATGAAGTAAATGAAAAATTATGCGCATTGGGGCTGCGCAGCAGTGTAGATGATCGCAATGAAAAACTTGGCTATCGCGTTCGCGAAGCGCAAATGAGCAAGATTCTGTATCAAATTGTAGTTGGTGATGGAGAAGCTGCGGATCGTAGCGTGACTGTTCGCAAATATGGTTCCCAAGCATCAGAAACAATGTCACTGGAGGACTTCATTGCATCTAAATTGGAAGAAGTATCTGTTAAGGCATTATTTCAGTAGGAAGATTTCAATAGTTCAAGATAGATCGGCAGACAGTGCAGATGCGCTGCCTGCCTTTGTTTTTTCTATGATTCTATCGACAAATCAGAGGTGTTTGGATGCGTCGCATTCGATTGTCATCCATAGCAGCTGACATTTTTTACTATACATTTGATCGTGGATTGTCTATAATGGATGTGACCATAGAAGTAAATGAGGAGGGTTTATGAAAAAACTGATCGCATGTTTGCTTAGTGTAATGCTTGTTGCCTGCGGAGCGCCAAAACAAGAAACAACAACGTTAAAGGTACTGGTTCCCAAGGGTGCACCGGCATTGGCACTAACAACTTCCATGACGGAAAAAGAAGAAGAATATTCACTGGTTGATGGCACAGATTTGCTGACTACGGAATTTGCCAAAGAAAATGGTGATTATGACTTGGTAGTGGCTCCCATCAATTTAGGTGCTAAATTGATTCAGGATGGCAAAACTTCTTATCGTCTGGCCGGAGTGGTGACTTGGGGTAATCTATACCTTGTCGCAGACAAAAACCTTGCAGAAACCGATATTGTCACAGCATTTGGCCAAGGAGCAGTACCTGACAGAGTGATGCAGCGTATTTTCCAGGCGATGGGATATCAAAACAACATCGAATATTTTCCGTCTGTTACGGATGTCCAAGCTCAAATGTTGTCCAATCAAGCAGATGTTGCATTGATGGCTGAACCTGCCGCAAGTGCAACCATTGCCAAAGCGAAACAGCAAGAACGAGAATTGAAGATTATTTTAGATTTCCAAAAAGAATGGAAAAATATCAGCGGCACGGAAGGATATCCGCAAGCTGCGTTATTTGTTCGGGAAGCCAGCTATCAAAAATATAGCAAGCAGATTGATGCATTGCTGCAATCTTATGTCAAAGCAAGTGAAGCTCAGAACGCTGATCCCGAGACATTACGCAGCAAGATCGAAACACTGACACCGGAATATTTAGGTGTGCCAAGCGCTGATATGGCAATCAAAACGTATCCAAGACAGAATATCCGGTTTGTACTGGCAAAAGATGCAACAGCTGACATTAAAGCATTCCTGGAAATTTTCAACATTAGTTTCGAGGACTCTTTCCTAATTAAATAAGATTGTGATATAATGAACGAGTAAACCTGCTCGTTTTTTATTTGGGAGGAGATTATGAAAAAAATATCCGTACTCACAATTTTCATAGGAATCGGATGCTGGTATGTGGCAGCTGGTTTGATTCATAATGATATTATTTTGCCGTATCCGCAGCAAGTATTGATGCAAATGATGCAGGATCTGCAACATCCTAATTTCCTGAAGATTTTGTTTGCGACAGTACAGAAAACTTATACGGCCTTTTTCTATGCATTGATATTAGGGTTGGGGGCAGCGCTTCTGGCAGGGTATGTGAAGCTGATTGAAACAATTTTGCAGCCGCTGGTTTTGTTGTTTAAAACGGTTCCCAATATAACATACATGTTTCTGCTGCTGCTTTGGCTGCCCAGTGAAACAGCTGTTTATTATGTTATCTTTTTTATTATAATTCCAGTTATCTATACAACGGTGCTCGGTGGCATGAAAGAATTAGACAACGATTTGCAGGATGTGCTGCGGCTCTATCCTGAGACATGGTTTTTTGTATTGTGTCATGTTTATATTCCTCAAGTATATCCATACTTGAAGTCGGCAATATTCGCTACGCTTAGTTTAGGAATGAAGGTTGGGGTGATGGCAGAAGTTTTGGGGCAAGTCCGCTATGGCATTGGAAAGGAGATGTATCTCAGTAAATTAAACTTGCAAATGGTCGGCGTCTTCAGCTGGACGATCTGGATGATTCTGTTGGTAGCAGTGACAGAATGGGGAGTGAAAGTAATTTTCACATGGTTGGAACAACGAGATAACCGTATTTCCTAGGCGTATTCTTTGTGAAAAAACAACTAAATTTTCATATTTATTTGGAAGCGCTTGCATTTTAGTAGCATTTATTGGATAATCATGTTATGAGAGCAAAAGCTCGTAAGGAGGTTAAAATGAATCAATTGAATTCCCAAGCCATTGCCGCAATTGAAGAAATTGTGAAACGGCATGAAGGACGCCCGGGTCCGGTCAAACTGATGCTGCATGATGTACAGCATGAATTGGGATATATTCCATTTCTGGCAATGGAGAAAATTGCACAAGCTTGCGATGTTTCTGTTGCGGAAGTGTATGGCGTCGTTACATTTTACACACAGTTCACAACAGCTCCCAAAGGAAAGCATGTCATCAATGTTTGTATGGGAACAGCTTGCTATGTAAAAGGATCGCAGCAAATCTTGGACAAAATCTGTGATCTTGTAAAATGCAAGGTAAACACCACCAGTGAAGATGGTATGTATTCGGTGGATGGTACGCGTTGTTTAGGTGCTTGCGGTTTGGCTCCGGTTGTTGTCTTGGATGGTAAAGTGCATGGTTCTGTCAGAGCAGACCAGATTCATGAAATTATCGGATCCATTGTATGAAGCTGCGTGACATTGTTTCCTGTGTCAATGCTTCTGAGATATTGACCAGCGAGGCTAGCATGGAACGGGAGTTTGTATGGGCCTTTGCAGGGGATCTCATGAGTGATGTACTTGCCTATGTACAGACTGATACCGATAAAGTTGTCTTGCTGACAGGATTGGCAAACAGCCAAGTGATCAGAACTGTAGAGATGCTGGACATTCAAGCGGTTATCTTTGTGAGAGGAAAAACATTAAGTGAAGAAGATTTGGCGATTGCCAAAGAAAAGCAGTTAGCAATGTTTACGACTACCAAAACCATGTATGAAGCGTGCGGTCTATTATATGAAAAGGGTATAACTTCCTATCAGATTGTATGATTGTCCAAACATACCATGTTGAACAAGATGACTATGTCAATGCCGGAAAAGCATCCAGCCAGGTCAAGATGATTTTGAAGCATTTCGGAATTCATCCGGAGAAGCTGCGTAAGATGTCAGTCGCATGCTATGAAGCAGAGATCAACATGATTATACATTCTTATGGTGGTCAGATCGTATTGTCTATTGAAGAAGATCGGATTATATTGAAGTTTATGGATACCGGTCCCGGGATACCAGACTTGCAAAAGGCAATGGAACCAGGATGGTCAACAGCAAATGAAAAAGCACGGGATATGGGCTTTGGAGCAGGAATGGGTTTGGTTAATATCAAGCGTGTTTCGGACTTTTTTGAGATCACTTCCTCTACGGAAGGTACAGCATTGATTGTGGGGTTTAATATGATATGAATGCCATACACAATACATTAAGCCATTGCGTGAAGTGTCTGGTTTGCATGAAAAGCTGTCCGATTGAGGCCATTCATTTCGTGGATAACAAAGCCGTTATTCAAGAAGATAAATGTATTGATTGCGGCAGATGCATGCAGATTTGCGCACATAATGGAATCTTCTCGCAGACGAGCAAGCTGGAAGCAATGCAGGATTACCAATATACGATAATTCTGGTACCTTCAGCGATTTACTCGCAATTTCAAACCAAGAAAGAGTATTCTAAATTTACAGCTTCCCTGAAGCAGTTAGGCTTTCAAGAAGTCGTGGATCTCAGCTACTACAGTGCCGGTGTCATGCAAGCAAGCGTCGAATATCTGGCGCAGTATGATCATGGTGTTCTTATTTCGGCGCACTGCCCGGTGATTACACGATTGATTTCGAAGAAATATCCAACGTTGCTGCCTTCCATTATTCCTATCAACTATGATTCGGAACTGGCAGCGTCACAGCTGCGGGCACAAATTATCCAAAAAACCGGATTGTCCGGTGATCAAATCGGGATTTTTCTTTTAACCGAATGTCCCGGTAAAATCGGATTGGCGAAATATCCGCTGCAAGCGCTGGAGTATGAGGTGGATCACGCAATTTCCTTGCAAAGTATCATGCCCAAGATTCGCAAAGCAATGCAGACGGAAGCAGTAGAAACAGCTAATGAAAGGCCGTATAAAGATGGCTTGCTGCATGCTGTGAAGGATGGGGTTCGCAGAATTGTTCATGATTATGCTGTCATTAATATTGATGGTATCGAAAAAGCAATTGAAGTATTGGAATTGGCTGAATTTGACCGGCTGAAAGGGATTCGCTTTCTGAATTTGTCATCCTGTTATAACGGATGTGTTGGCGGGCCATTCTTTTGGACCAATCCTTTTACAGGAAGAATTCAACTGGAACAATTTGTAAAGGAAGCAAATCCAACAACAATTAAATTTGAATTTGAAGAAGTATTTAAAGAAGTAAAAATTGTGGACGAAACAGATCGCCGCACAATGAAAGAAAAGATTGAATGGTTTCAGACGATTGAGCAGATTTATGAAAAACTTCCGGGTATTGATTGCGGCGCCTGCGGCTTTCCGTCCTGCCACCATATGGCAGAAGAAATTGCCAAAGGAAATCGCCAGCTATCTGATTGCCGGATCAAGTGAGGTGAAATCGTGACAGTAGAAGAATTTGCCGTCCGGCATGGTTTTACAGTATATGGGGATGAAACTGGCAAAAAACAGGAAATACAAGGACTGTATGCAACAGATTTACTCAGCTGGGTCATGGGACACAGCAAGGAGCAGCAGGGCTGGATTACTGTGCAGACTCATATCAATGTAGTAGCCGTTGCTTTACTCAAAGAGTTGTCTTGTATCATCGTGGCAGAAGGGGCAGAGATTCCGCCGGAAACAATAGCGAAGGCGCAGGAAGAAGGCTTGCCGATTGTACATGCGACGCTGCCGGTTTATGAGATTTGTGCTTTATATGCAAAGGATCACGAATAGTGTATTACGATTTGCATATTCACTCTTGCTTGTCGCCATGTGCAGATGATGATATGACCATCCATAACATTTTAAATATGTGCATGCTGAAGGAATTGGAGTTGATCTCGATTACAGATCACAATTCCATGAAACAATATCGCTATTTGAAAGAGGTTGCCAAACAATATGCCTTTCAGTTGATCTATGGTGTTGAAGTGCAAACCATGGAAGATGTGCATGTATGTTGTTATTTTAAAGAAGAAATGCAAATGGATGCCTTTCAGATATTGCTGGATATCTGGAACCCTGGTATTCCAAACCAAAAAGAATATTTTGGTAAGCAGATACTGCTAAATGCGCAGGATGAGATCGATGCTGAGGAAGAACGATTGCTGGTTGTTCCTTTGCAGATCACTTTGCAGGAACTATGTACGATAGTTCACTCATTGCAAGGTGCCTTTGTACTTGCTCATGCCTTAGGAAGAAGCAATAGTATTTGTACCCAACTCGGATTCATTCCGAAAGAATTAGCGTTTGATGGAATCGAAGTTCGCAGTGCAGAAGAAAAAAAACAGCTTCAAATAAAGCATCCGTGGATTACGGATACTGTTTGGCTCATTAATTCCGATGCCCACCGCCTCATCGATATACAGGAAAGAACACAGCAGATTGCCAAAGACACGTTCGAACAGTTATGGAGAAACAATGTATGATGATGCAAGATATTGCAATGCATATCCTTGATATCGGGATGAACTCAATTGCTGCGAAGTCACACCATATCCAAATTGCATTATGCCAAAAAGAGAATGCATTATGGCTGCAGATCCACGATGATGGCTGCGGAATGAGTGAAGAGACAATAAAGCAAGTCACCGATCCGTTTTATACAACAAGGAGTACACGTTCCATAGGACTGGGAATTCCGTTTTTGAAAGCTGCCGCACAGTTGTGCGAGGGAACATTTGAACTGTCCTCAAAAGTACAGGAAGGTACCTCCATTACTGCCATGTTCCGGCTCAATCATTGGGATTGTCCGCCGCTTGGTGATTTAGGAGAAGCAGTTGTTAATCTTGCCGTGTTTGATGAAAGCATTCGTTTTACGCTATCTTATCGCAATGAAACAGATCAATTTGTATTTGATACAGATCGCATCAAAGAAGAATTGGAGGGAGTTGCCTTGTCGGAGCCATCCATTATGGTTTGGATGAAGCAATTCATAAACGAACAAATCAGTTGTTTAACCAAAGGAGGAGACGGAAGACTATGAAGTCGATCGCAGATTTGAAAAAATTACGGGATGAAGCAAAAGCAACGATGGAGCTTCGCGATACGAACAAAGAATATCGCATCGTAGTAGGAATGGCAACATGCGGTATCGCAGCAGGAGCCAGACCGGTATTGGCTGCACTCGTAGAAGAATTAGCAGCAAAGAAAATCACCAATGCAACAGTAACGCAAACGGGCTGCATCGGTATGTGTACTTTAGAGCCGATTGTGGAAGTATTCCATGAAACACAAGGAAAGACCACTTATGTGAAAATGACTGCGGAAAAAGCAGCGGAAGTATTGCAGTCACATATTGTGGACGGACAAGTTCTTTCTGCCTATACGGTAGGCAACTACAAGAAATAGGAGGATTTATGGAACGGATTCAAATATTGCTTTGTGCCGGCACCGGCTGCAGTGCATCAAATTCTTTGCTAATTGCTAAGAAATTTCAAACAGTTCTTGATCAATATGGATTATCAAAAGAAGCGAAAGTAATTAAAACCGGATGTTTCGGATTGTGTCAGAAAGGTCCGATTGTAGCGATTTACCCAGATAAAGTATTCTATGGCCATGTTCGTTTGGAAGATGTAGAAGAAGTGGTTGCGGAACATATCTATAAAGGACGTCGTGTTGAAAGACTGATGATTACGGATATTGATGAAGAAACGCAAAAACGCATTTTTGATATTGATAAAATTAACTTCTATGCCAAGCAAAAACGGATTGTGCTGCGCAACTGCGGTGTCATCAATCCGGAAGATGTTCATGAATACATTGCTCGTGACGGCTATCAAGCAATGGCGAAAGCGCTTACGGAAATGGAACCGCAAGAAGTCATTGATGAAATTAAGAAATCTGGCCTGCGCGGACGCGGCGGCGGCGGCTTCCCGACAGGGAATAAATGGCAATTTGCCCGCAATTCTGCCAGTGATGAGAAATATGTGATCTGCAATGCCGATGAAGGAGATCCGGGAGCGTTCATGGATCGTTCCGTATTGGAAGGTGATCCGCATGCGGTATTGGAAGCAATGGCGATTGCCGGCTATGCGATTGGAGCAGCAAAGGGATATATTTATATCCGTGCGGAATATCCGATTGCAGTAGATCGCTTAAATATCGCAATCAAACAGGCAAAAGAGTTAGGTTTGCTGGGTGATCAATTATTCGGTACGAACTTCAGCTTCGATATTGAGATTCGTTTAGGGGCAGGAGCCTTTGTCTGCGGTGAAGAAACAGCATTGATTGCTTCCATTGAAGGAAAGCGCGGAATGCCGCGTCCAAGACCGCCGTTCCCGGCAGTCAGCGGAGTATGGGGCAAACCTACGATTATCAATAATGTTGAAACGTTTGCGAATGTTGCTCAGATTATATTGCATGGAGCAGATTGGTTTGCGTCCATCGGAACAGAAAAATCCAAAGGGACAAAAGTGTTTGCTTTGGGCGGCAAGATTGTAAATACGGGATTGGTGGAGATTCCAATGGGAACAACACTGCGAGAAGTAATTTATGAAATTGGCGGCGGCTGTCCGGATAATAAGAACTTCAAGGCAGTGCAAACCGGCGGACCTTCCGGCGGATGCTTGACCGAAGATGATTTGGATGAACCAATCGATTTTGATAATTTAGTACGCTTAGGTTCCATGATGGGATCGGGTGGTATGATCGTTATGGATGAAGACAACTGTATGGTTGACGTTGCTCGTTTCTTCATGGAGTTTATCGTGGAAGAATCTTGCGGGAAATGTACGCCATGCCGTGTCGGCACTAAACGCTTATTGGAAATGCTGACCGATATCTGTGAGGGAAGAGGAACAATGGAAACCTTGGAACAAATGGAAGCACTCAGCTATGAAATTAAAAATACAGCATTGTGCGGTCTTGGTCAGACAGGATCGAATCCTGTATTATCGACCTTAAAGAAATTCAAACAGGAATATCTGGAACATGTCCTGGAGAAAAAATGTTCAGCTGGAGTATGCAAGTCATTGCTGACATATTCCATTACAGCGGAACTTTGCAAGAAGTGTGGTTTATGTGCCAAGGTGTGTCCGGTAAATGCCATTCATGGTGTAGTCGGCAAAGAAGTATTTACAATTGACAAAGATACTTGTATTCGCTGCGGTGCATGCGTTGCCCAATGTCGTTTTGGGGCCATTGTTCGTGGATAAGGAAGGTACATGTTATGGAACTGATTAAACTGAAAATCAATAATCAAGAAATTGAGGCAAAACCAAATACAACGATTTTAGAAGCAGCAGCAGCAGCCGGAATTAAGATTCCGACATTGTGCTATCTCAAGGACTTTACAGGCACCGGTGCTTGCCGCGTTTGCATGGTCGAAGTAAAAGGGGCGCGCAGCCTGGTTGCCAGCTGTGTATATCCGGTAAGTGAAGGAATGGAAGTGTTCGTGAATTCCAAGAAAGCATTGGATGCCCGCCGTAATACGGTGGAATTGATTCTATCCAATCACTCTAAAAACTGTCTCAGCTGTGTACGCAATCAAACTTGCGAATTGCAGGAATTAGCGTATCAAGTTGGAGCAAGAGATGATGCATACTGCGGTGAGAAGACAAAACCGACATTTGATGATCTGGCAAACGGCATTGTTCGGGATACCAGCAAATGTGTACTTTGCGGACGCTGCGTTGCGACTTGTGAGAAAGTGCAGGGTCTTGGTATTTTAGGATTTATCAATCGTGGCTTTGAAACGAAAGTTGGCCCGGTATTTGACGCCAGCTTCAATCAAGTAAACTGTATGCAATGCGGACAATGCATCAATGCATGTCCGGTTGGAGCGTTAAGCGAGAAACAATCGATTCATGAAGTGATCAACGCCCTGAATGATCCTAAGAAATATGTAATCGTGCAAACAGCGCCTGCTGTACGCGCTTCATTGGGCGAAGAATTCGGAATGCCAATCGGTACCAGAGTAACCGGCAAAATGGTTTCGGCACTGAAAGCCATCGGCTTTGATCGTGTATATGACACCAACTTTGCTGCAGACTTGACAATCATGGAAGAAGGCACGGAATTTATTCATCGCGTCTCTAACCAGGGGGTATTGCCGATGATTACGTCTTGCTCTCCGGGATGGATTCGCTATATTGAATATGAATACAATGATCTCTTGGATCATCTATCAACTTGCAAGTCACCGCATATGATGATGGGGGCTATGCTGAAGTCGTATTTTGCGAAAGAAAAAGGAATTGATCCAAAAGACATCTATGTAGTTTCCATTATGCCATGTACCGCCAAGAAATTTGAGATCAGCCGTGAAGAGATGATCCATGATAATATGGCAGATGTAGATGCTGTATTGACGACCAGAGAATTGGGCCGCTTAATCAAGATGTGCGGCATTGACTTCAAGCGTCTGCCTGATGGGCAATTTGATCAGGATATGTTTGGTGAATATACCGGTGCCGGAGTTATCTTCGGTGTTACCGGCGGGGTAATGGAGGCAGCACTAAGAACTGTTTATGAAGTGCTGACCAAAGAATCGCTTGAGAACGTAGAGTTTACGCCATGCCGTGGTTTGGAAGGAGTCAAAGAGGCAACCATTGCTATCAATGACATGAATGTTCGCATCGCCATTGCGCATAGCATGAGCTTGGCAAAGCCATTGTTAGATGAGATTCGTGCCGGCACTTCGCCATATCATTTCATTGAAATTATGGGCTGTCCGGGTGGATGCATCAACGGCGGAGGCCAATCCATAATTCCGGCAAGCATTCGGAATGGGTTCGAACCAATCAATTGGAAGGCGGAACGTGCCAAAGCACTGTATGCTGAAGATGAGTTAAGCGTGAAACGAAAATCTCATGAGAACCAGCAAATTCAAGATTTATACAAGAATTTCCTTGGCGAACCAAACAGCCATTTGGCACATGATCTCTTGCACACCCATTATGTAAAACGAGATCGGTTCAATTTATAGTCTAAAGGTGGTCTTCGGATCACCTTTTTCATGATACAATGAAACATAAGATCTGGAGGATATCTATATGAAAACACTTGAAACTAAGCGCTTAATATTACGGCCATTTGCAGAAGCAGACGCGAAAGAGGTCAGCGCCTTATGCAATTCTTACCGCGTATATATCAGTACGTTGTCTTTGCCATATCCATATTTGGAAGAACATGCTCTTTCCTGGATTCGGCTGCATAAGGAATGGCATGAAAAAGAACTCCGTTACGAGTTCGCGCTTGTAGTAAAAGAAACACAGCAATTAATCGGAGCCATCGGCTTATCACAGAATAAGCAGCATCAAAATGGAGAACTGGGGTACTGGCTCGGTGAGGCGTACTGGAATAAAGGTTATGGAACAGAAGCAGCACAAGCCATTCTGTCTTTTGCATTTCAAGAAAAACAATACCATAAGATATTTGCTTTGCACTTTGCATCCAATCCTGCATCAGGAAGAATTATGGAAAAGATCGGAATGACAAAAGAAGGGTATTTGAAAGAGCAACTGTTCAAAGAAGGCAAATTTGAAGATATTGTCCGCTATGGCATCCTCAATCAGGAATGGCAAGAGAAAACAAATATTCAATGATTGGGCGGAAGAGCCGATAGACGATGTATCCAAGCAAAGCACCGATGGTATTGGTGATGATATCGGTAACATCGAAGGTTCTGGTGAAATTCTGGTTGGACCACACATACAACAGTTGGATGGTTTCAATACTAAGACTGCATAAAAAAGCGAACGTGATTGTTTGAATCACGTTTTTTCGTTTCGTGATCGGAAATAAGAAACCAAAGGGAACAGTCATCGCAATATTTAAAATAATATCTTGCTTTGCATAGCGATAGTGCATTGTTAAATCATAAAAAGGAACAAAGTTTGCAGAGCGCAAAAAATCAGGGTTGGAAAGCGGAAAGGGAAACTGAAAAGGCATGAGCGTAACACGGCATACCACAATTAAGTATAAAAAAAACAAAGTTTTCAATACAAGGACACTGCGTTGTTCCTTGCGCCAAAAACCAAAGTAACAACATACATATAGCAGAAACAAAATCATATAATCTCGTAAATAGTACATGCGAACCTCAACGAATTTCAATATCAATAGTAGCTGTATTATATCATATCTGTTCCTGCTTGCTTAAATAAATACAAAGACATACTCTTTTTTTTATTTCATATAGTGAAGCAGAGGGGATCGTATGCGTGCATCAGAACTTCAAATTGAGGAGTCAGCAGTGATAACCAGCATCGCATTGCCTAAGGAACAGCAGCTGCGGTTGTTTCAGCTTGGAATTCAGGAGGGAACAACCTTGCAGCTCGTAAAGCGTGCTCCACTGAACGATCCATTGTTATTTCAAGTACAAGATACCTGGATCGCCATTCGCCGCAGCGATGCCAAAAAAATTTTCGTAGAAAGGGTCGCACCATGAATAAAACTATCGTATTTATCGGAAATCCCAATGTTGGGAAAAGCAGCTGGATCAATGTCCTTAGCAATGCCAATCTGAAGGTAGGGAATTATGCCGGAGTTACGGTTGCCTATAAAGAAGCAGAAGTGACTTGGGATCATCAGCGTCTTCTGCTGGTGGATTTGCCGGGCATTTATGATCTGCAGGCACCGGCATCCGAAGAGAGAATTGCAGCTAAATATTTACAGGAACATGATGTTGATGTACTTGTGAATGTCGTCGATGCAACAAATCTGGAACGGCAGCTATGGCTGATCTGGCAATGCCGGGAACTGCAAATCCCGATGCTTGTTCTATGCAATTATAAAGATGAAGCTGAAAAATTAGGGATACATATTGATTTATTGCGTTTGCAGCAGCGTTTGCAAGTTAAAACCATTTTATGCAGTGCGCTAGACAAAAAAGATGTGTCTGCAGTAAAAAACGGTATTCTAGAGTTGCTTCATGAAGATAAAACGGTTATTCGTCATGCATTGTTTCTTCCGCAAAGAGAAGAACAATTGGTACATATTGCAGTATCGTTCATTCAGGCGATGCAGACTACATATTTATTTCGGACGCCGGCACAGGTTCTTTTGTATGCCCTTCGATGGTGCCAGCAAGATGCTTTATATGTAGCAGAAATAGAAAAACATCATCCCAATGCAGCATATGGCTATGCGATCGCAGAGGAATTTGCTTCTTTCTCAGGAAGAGCACACCGCCAAGCATTGATTGCTTCCTGCATGAAAAGTGTCAGCCATGTTGGACGCAGCCGCATGACAGTATCAAGAAAGCTAGATACTATTCTATTGCATCGCTATTTTGCACTTCCATGCTTTATTTTTATCTGCTTGGCAGGCTTTGCACTCGTATTTCGCATCAGTCAGCCGCTGACCGCATGGCTGGATCAATTCTTTCAGGAATATCTGAGTTATTATCTTGGCCAAGGAATATCCTTTTTACCTTCATTTTGGCAGACCCTGCTGCTTCAAGTTGTGAGAGGAGTAGGCAGTGTTTTGTCTTTCATACCTTTATTTGCCTGTTTTTATTTTTTGTTTGCATGGTTGGAGGAATGCGGGTATTTTGCTCGTGTTGCTTTTCTGTTTGATCGTCTTATGCGTCCGTTCGGGATATCGGGAAAAGCTTTCATTGCTCTCATTCTTGGCTTTGGATGCAATGTTCCTGCTCTCTATGCAACAAGAACATTAGAGGATCAGCGCAGCAAGGTCATCACAGCTTTATTGATTCCTTTCATGTCTTGCAGTGCACGGCTGCCTGTCTATTTATTGTTTGCGGCTGCTTTTTTTCCGAAAAAAGCGCCAATTGTGCTCGTGTCGTTGTATGCTATGGGCATTTGGGTAGCATTGGTGCTGGCACTTATGCTGAAAAAAATGCTTCCTTTGCGCAGCAACAGGTTGTTTACCTTGGAACTGCCGCCATATCACTGGCCATCAGGATCTATTCTATACCAGCAAGTAAAGCGGGAACTAAGTGCCTTCGTTCGCAAAACGCTGACAGTTGTATGCAGCGCCATGATAATATTAGCTTTGCTGACATACGATGCAGGATCAATGGATCATTCGCCATACATGAAAGGTGTCAATGTTATAGCACCAATCTTTGAGCCGCTAGGCTTTGGTAATCGACCAGAATTGATCGCCGCTCTACCAGGAGCTGTAATCGCCAAAGAAAATGTAGTTGGATTTTTGGGACAAATGTTTAGACCGCATGCGAAACAACCGCTGTATCGCAGCTTTTCCTATGACACCAAGTTGCAGATCGTTCAGTTGCTGGATGCTGTCATGCTGAAGCAGCCGATATCCGAACAATCATTCCATGCCCAATTAGGACAGCTATGGACGGATGAACTGGGTCCCTTGCGAGCATATTCTTATCTGACGTTTATTCTGATGACAATTCCTTGTGTGATGACAATGTACCAAATGTACCGTGAATTTGGCGTGCGAATGGTGCTTTGTTCTGTTGGTGTTATGCTTCTGGTGCCATACATTGCATCTTTCTTTCTATTCCAAATAGGCAAACTATTATTTTTGAGCTTTCTATGAATGGTGTGGTATGATAGAAAGCATGAAATAAAGAGGAACAAGGATGGGACTGACAATTAGAAGCGCAACCAAAACAGACATTGATCTGATACTCCAATTTATAAAAGAATTGGCTGCATATGAAAGAATGCTGCCTGAAGTCACCGCAACAAAGGAATTGCTGGAAGAATGGATCTTCTGGCAAAAGAAAGCAGAAGTACTTTTCGCAGTGGCAGATGGCAAAGAAATTGGGTTTGCTCTTTTCTTCCATAATTTCTCGACATTCGTTGGCAAAGCTGGGATCTATCTGGAAGACTTGTATATTAGGCCTGAATATCGCAGCAAAGGATATGGAAAAGCGATGATCCAAGAACTGGCACGGATTGCCGTAGAGCGTGATTGCGGCAGGCTGGAATGGTCTTGTCTGGATTGGAATGAGCCGAGCATTGCATTTTATTTGTCATTAAAAGCAACACCGATGCAAGACTGGACAACATATCGTTTGACAGGAGCGGACTTGCACCAATTGGCAAAGGAAGATGATGGGAATAAATAAGCAGTAATGCTTGCAATCCAAGGAAAAATTTGCTATAGTATTTGCAGATAAGAAACCGGAGTGGGTGATGCCCACTCCTTCTATTTGCTTGAAAGGAGATCCAAATGAGTCTTATCAATGAAGTAAAAGAATATATATTGCCTTTGCTGGAACAAAAAGAAATTGATTTATATGAGATTGGCTTTGTTCAGGAACAGGGAATGCGTATTCTGCGAGTCATGATTACCAAGAGAAGGGGTCATGTTGATTTGGATGTTTGCAGTGAGGTATCCGAGCTGATTTCAGCCAAACTGGATGAAATTGATGGTTCTGAGAGTGAGTATTATTTAGAAGTATGCTCGGCAGGTGCAGAGCGTGAATTGCGTACCCTTGAGGAAGCAAAGCAAGCAGTAAGTCAATATGTATTTATGAAACTGCGCAATCCTTACTCCGGCATGAACGAGGTATTGGGAGACTTAATTTCGGTTGAAGATGAAAAGATTACGGTTGCCTATCGAGTAAAAACAGCCAAAAAGAACATCACACTACAATGGGATCAAATTGCATTGATTCGATTGGCAGTCAAGGTATAGAGGAGAAACGTCATGAATTTTAAGGACATTATGAAAGCCCTGAATGCGATTGAAGAAGACCGTCATATTTCGAAAGATATTATTGTGGAAGCACTGAAAGATGCTTTGGAAAAAGCATATCGCAAGCATCTGGAAATTCCTGATGCACTTGTGCGGGTTGATATCAATGAAGTTAGCGGTGTTATCAGAGTATTCAAACAACGTACAATTGTAGAAGAATCAGAAGATGATGAATTGGAAATCAGCTTGGCAGATGCGCAGAAAATCCGCAGTGAGTATCAACTGGGTGAAATTGTGGAAGAAGAAGTTCCAATCATTGATTTTGGCCGTGCAGCAGCTGTTCTTGCCAAGAATGTAATGCGCCAGAAGATCAGAGAAGCTGAAAAGGCTATTGTCTATGATGAATATGTAGATAAGCTGGAAGAAATGGTGCAAGGAATTGTGGAGAGCGTAGAAGAAAAATATGTAATCGTCAATTTAGGCCGTACATTAGCGATGATGCCAAAAGGTGCGCAAATTCCCGGCGAGCGTTATAAAGAAGGTCAGCGTATCTATGTGGTCATTGCGGAGGTTAACAAAGAAACCAAAGGTGCACAAGTATTGGTTACCCGTTCTGATGCCAATTTGGTGAAACGGTTGTTTGAACGGGAAGTACCGGAAATTTATGATGGTACTGTCGAGATCAAAGCCATTGCCAGAGAAGCCGGTGAACGTACCAAGATGGCGGTTCGTTCCCACAACCCTGATGTAGATGCAATTGGTGCCTGCATTGGGCAGCGTGGTTCCCGTGTTCAAGTTGTTATGGACGAATTGAAAGGTGAAAAAATCGATATTTTTGAATGGAGCGATGATGTTATTCAGCTCATCAAGAACTCATTGTCACCGGCGATTGTCCTGGGCGTTATTGAAGGGGTAGATCGCAAGGGGTTGACTGTTGTTGTTCCTGACAACCAATTGTCGCTGGCAATTGGAAAGAAGGGGAAGAATGCTCGCTTGGCGGTGCGTTTAACCAACTTGAAGATCGATATCAAATCAGAATCTGATATGAGCAATAAAGGTATTGATTATCGTGCCTTGTCAATCAAATCCAGAATGCCTGAAGTTGTTGCAGAAGAAGAAACAGTTGCAGAAGTAATCTTGCCGGCTGTTGAAGAATTTGTAGAGGTTGCACCGGTGGAAGTTGTTGTTTCGGAAGCAGAAGTGCTGCCAGAAGCAGAAGCTGTACAGGAAACACCAATTGCAGTAACAGAAGCACCGAAGGAAAAACCAGTGGCAATAAGCAAAAAGGAATCAAAACCTGCTGTCAAGGAAAAGACAGAAGCGATACCTGTGAAAGAACGTGGTGTACGCAAGGATTATGTTTCTCGTTTTGAAAAATTTGCGGATAAAACAACGGGCGCAACTGTTGAAGATCCTCGTCAAAAACGTGATTTCCGTAAAAAACCGGCAGCAGATGCAGAAGAGCGCCGTGTACGTTTGAACATCCGTGATTTGCAATATGAAGTAAAACCGGAGTACTCTGAAGAAGAATTGGAAGAAATCAAGTTGAATGAGATGAAGGAACACGAGTCTACATGGTATAATAGTGATATTGATTATGATGAATATGATGAATATTACGATGAGGATGACAAATAGGAGGTGACGTTCATTGAGAAAAATTCCGATGCGTAAATGTCTGGCAACACAGGAGCAGCTTCCCAAGAAAGAGCTGATTCGCATTGTCAAGAACAATCAAGGAGAAATTCTGATTGATGAGACCGGTCGTGCCAATGGCCGGGGGGCCTATTTGAAACGTAGTACAGAAGCAGTTGAACTTGCTCATGCAAAGCATTTATTGGATCGTTCTTTGGAAACAAAAGTGCCGGAAGAGGTTTATGCAACTTTGAAGGAGATGTTTTCTAAGGAATGATGCAGTTATTGGGACTTGCAGCACGAGCAAGAAAATTGGCTACCGGAGAACTGGTATTGGCAAATATTCGCTCAAAACAAGCAAAGCTTGTGATTATTGCGCAAGATGCGAGCGATAATACCAAAAAGAAGTATCAGGACAAATGTAGTTTTTATGAAATACCGTATATTTTTGTAGAGAGTTCTGTAGATTTAAGCCATGCGATTGGTCAAACCAACCGTATGGTAGTAGCTGTGCTGGATGCTGGATTTGCATCCAAAATAGCTGCTGGAAAGGTTAGGTGATAACATGGCTCTAAATAATAAACCAAAAAAGAAGACAGGTTCGAATGCCAATGCAAAAAACAAAGGACGGTCCAAATCGTATGGGTCGCACAATCAAACATCACGCAAGCAAGCCAACACCGGTGTTGAGGTAGTCACATACACGGATACGCTGACAGTTTCGGAGCTGGCAACGCAGATTGGTTGTAATGCAAGTGAAATCATTAAGATTCTATTCATGTTAGGGAAGATGGTAACCATTAACTCAACATTGGATGATGAAACAATTGAACTTGTTTGTTTGGAATTCAATAAAGAAGTGAAGAAGGAAAAAGTCATTGATGAGATGAACTTTGAGGAATTGCAGGAAGCAGATGATCCTGCCAGCTTGCGCGAGCGTCCTCCTGTTGTAACGATCATGGGGCATGTTGACCATGGTAAGACAACACTTTTGGATTCCATCCGGAAAACGCGAGTCGTAGAAGGTGAATTCGGCGGTATTACCCAGCATATTGGGGCATATCAGGTTGATGTAAGTAAACGTAAAGTTACCTTTTTGGACACTCCCGGACATGAAGCATTTACTGCTATGCGTGCACGTGGTGCCAAAGTTACCGATATTGTTATCATTGTTGTTGCTGCTGATGATGGTGTCATGCCGCAAACAAAAGAAGCAGTGGACCATGCGAAAGCGGCTGGTGTTCCTGTTATCGTAGCTGTCAATAAAATGGACAAGCCGGATATCAATCCCGATAAAATTATGTACGCAATGTCTGATTTAGGCATGATGGCAGAAGAATGGGGCGGATCTACCATTTTCTGCAAAATTTCTGCGAAAACCGGAATGGGGATCAAAGAACTGCTGGAAACAATCTTAACAGTTGCGGAAGTAGAAGAATACAAAGCAAATCCAAAACGAATGGCATACGGAACAGTAATTGAAGCCAAACTAGATAAAGGCAGAGGTCCGGTTACAACGTTGTTGATTCAAAATGGTACTTTGCATTCCGGTGATATTGTTGTTGTTGGTACTTGCTTTGGTAAAGTTCGTAAAATGACCAATGATCTTGGCAAGGAAATCAAAGAGGCAGGTCCATCTTGTCCGGTTGAAATCATCGGATTGAATGATGTTCCGGCTGCCGGAGATAATTTCCAAGTATTTGACAATGAACGAAAAGCACGGCAAATTGCGGATGCCCGCAATCAGCAGCGTATTGAAACAGAGCGTCATTCCAGTTCTGCTATGACACTAGATGATTTGTCACGGCAAATTCAAGAGGGAGATATTCAAGATTTGAATGTCATCATCAAGGCTGACGTTTCCGGAAGTGCCGAAGCTGTTAAATCTTCCTTAGAGAAGATTGATGTAAATGGTATTCGTGTCAACGTTATTCGTTCTACAGCAGGAGCAATCAGCGAATCTGATATTATGCTGGCAAGTGCATCCAGAGCTGTTATTTATGGATTTAACGTTCGTCCAAGCGCGCAAGTTCGTGCGAAGGCGCAAGAAGAAGGTATTGAAATTCGCTTGCACAATGTTATTTATAAAGCAATCGAAGAAATGGAGGCTGCAATGAAAGGAATGCTGGCTCCGGTTTATGAAGAAGTGGTTACCGGCCAAGCTGAAGTTCGTCAGACCTTTAAAGTTTCCAAAGTTGGTACTGTTGCCGGCTGTATGGTTACTGATGGAAGCATCAAACGTGATTGCGGCGTCCGCCTCATCCGGGATGGTGTTGTCATCTTCACCGGCAAGCTTGCATCTTTGAAACGATTCCAAAATGATGCGAAAGAAGTGAATGCCGGTTTCGAATGTGGTATTATGATTGAACATTACAATGACCTTAAAGTCGGTGATGTTATCGAAGGATATGTAAACGAAGAAGTTGAACAAGGATAGGAGATGATTCGATGTCATTGAAACGAGAACGTGTGGAGGGAATTATCCGCAAGGAGATTTCTGATATTATTCAATTCTCAGTCAAAGACCCGAAAGTTGGCTTTGTGACAGTTACTGATGTCGTTTTGACCGGTGATTTAGGCATTGCCAAGATTTATGTAACATTCTTAGGACAAGATGCACGGACAGATGCCGGAATGAAGGCATTAGAGCGTGGCAAAGGATATATGCGTACGGAACTAGGAAAAAGACTTAGTATCCGCAAAGTACCCGAGCTGATTTTCGTACTGGATGATTCTTTAGAAAAAGCAAACAAAATCGAATCTTTGATTGAAGAAGTCAAAAAAGCGCATTAAATGCGGAAGAGTATCCTAGTGGTACTCTTTTTTATTGCAGTAGATAGAAAGTAATTTGCATTAATAGTATTGATCTGATAAAATATTAACAAAATAATGTAATTCAGAAGTAGTAAAGAAGGGCAATGTATACGAGAAAGGATTCGGGAGCAGGTTATCTCACAATGAAAAAAAGGAATGCTAAAGCAGTTTTAATTTCAATATGTATTGCGATTTTTCTATTTGCCGGAGTTACTGCCTATCTAAACTATAAACATTTTAACGAAATAAAGAGTAGAATAAGAAAGCAAATAAATATTTCTTATGTGATTAAGAAAACAGATTTAAAGCAGTATTACGAAGAAACAGAACAGGATTTCGAGCAAATAATTCAGTTTCTTGAAGCAGATACATATTTTAATGAGCAATGGAAGTTTACATTTTCTTTGCATTCTATGGAGATATTCAATGAGCGATTTGGTTTTTATAGTACGATGCCACTAGATAAAATAAATTATGAACTAGATGAATACTGCGATTTGGAAGAAAGAGTTTCGACAATTTCTTTATCTTTGTATTATTATGAATTTGATGATCTGATTCATAGAGTGATAAACAAAAGGTACATATCAACAAGTGACAAAGAGCGATTTCACTATATATTAGCTGGGTTGGGAGCAGAGAGATTTGATCAAGAAAGTATTCTGAAAAAGCTGCAAGAGCTTGGTATCAAATTGAACGATTAGTTATTCTCAATATGCCAATGGATATCAGCTTACAGCTTAGAACAAATACGTGATAACTAGTAAACAGGAGTACCTATCGGGCGCTCCTGTTCTGGGTTATGTTGTATTATTCTGCTTGCAGATAGTGATGCATTAATTGCAGCGTAGCGTTAACGCCATCCATGTGAGTGCGTTCCATGCCATGGCTGGCATGAACACCGGTACCAATCAAAGCTCCCTTGATGTTATTTCCGCCACGAAGCGCTGCACTGACATCTGATCCATAATAAGGATAGATATCAATTGCA
Source organism: Bacillota bacterium (assembly GCA_023388995.1). Classification (GTDB taxonomy): domain Bacteria; phylum Bacillota_I; class Bacilli_A; order Erysipelotrichales; family Erysipelotrichaceae; genus JAEWFD01. The sequence goes on along the minus strand of JAEWFD010000027.1, from coordinate 33,358 downwards.
TGAGAGATAACGTGAGTCTTTGCCAAGGAAGCAAGTTTTGACACCATCTCATAGTCATAAGGACCGCTGGAGTCTTTTGCGCAGATGGATACATCATGTTCTGTACATGCCAGATCAAGACCGATGCAGCCCATATCAATGGCGAGTACTTCTTGAATGTGTGCTGGCAAATATGAGCTGCCATGACCAACTTCTTCGTATGTGGTAATGATGAAGTATGTATCATAGTATGGTTTGATTTGTTGTTTCTGATACGTTTCCAGCAGCGCAAGCATCATGACAACGGACATTTTGTCATCGATAAAGCGGGACTTGATATAACCGCTTTCGCAGATCGTTGTTTTGGGATCAATTACAACAATGTCACCATTTTGAATACCCAGTTTCAAGACATCATCCCGTGTTTTTACAACCTCATCGATGCGGATTTCCATTGTTTCCTCAGTTCGCTGAGCACTGTCTGCATCTTTGTAGACATGGGATGCCGGGGAAGTACTTAAAATTGTTCCTGTATAGCGTTGATTGGAACGTGTGATGATTGTACAATATTCTCCGTCTAAAGTATGCATGATAGGACCACCTAATTTGGTCACTGCCAGCTTTCCGTCGCCCTTGATGCTGCGCACCATCAATCCTAATGTATCCACATGAGCACTTAAGGCAATGGTTTTGGTATTTGTCTGACCAGGTACAAAAACCATCAAGTTGCCTTTTTCCGTAAGGGATGTTTCATAGCCAAACCCTTGGCAAACTGTATCTAAATAAGAAATTGCCTCTTTCGTATATCCTGTCGGGCTGCCGATTGCAAATATTTCATTGGTATACTGCTTGATCAGCTGTGCATCAAAATTAAGCTGCATGATGGAAATCCTCCTGTCTTGTATCATTTACTTGCATTTCTTTGCTATTATACCACTCTTTTTGCTATAATATCAATGTTGTACATCGTATTTGCATATTGCTCATCAAAAGGAGGATGGACGGGAATATCCCGGATCACATATGGATGGAATTATTGTTGTAAGAAAAGAAAAGAAGATGACAAGCCATGATGTTGTAAACCGCTTGCGTCGTATATTGAAAACAAAAAAAGTCGGTCATAGCGGAACCTTGGATCCCAATGTAGAAGGAGTTTTGGTTGTTTTTGTAAACAAAGGCTGCAAAGCCATTCAGTTTATGGAAGATACAACCAAGCAATATCGGGGACGGCTGCGGATGGGCATTGCTACCGATACAGAAGATAGAGATGGTGCCGTTACAGCACAAGAACCGGTTTCATTGCCCCTTGATGAGGCTGTGCTTCGTGCTATCATGAAGAACATGATCGGCAAGCAAAAGCAGATTCCGCCGATGGTATCCGCTGTAAAAATCAATGGCAAAAAACTCTATGAATATGCCCGTGAAGGAATTCAAGTTGAGCGAAAAGCAAGAGACATCGAGCTTTATGATTTGCAGCTTGGGGATATTGAACAGGAATATGTATCTTTTACAGTAGATTGTTCAGCAGGAACGTATGTGCGGACTTTATGTGTTGATATTGCAAAGCAATACGGCAGTATTGCACATATGGATGAATTGGTTCGGACTCGTGTCGGAACATTTACGCTGGAACAAAGCTCGACACTCAAAGAGATTGAAGAAGGACACTTTACCTGGATTCCTATTTTAGAAGGATTAAACGGGTATCCGCTGCAGGAATGTCCTAATATCGATGATGTTAAGAATGGCAAGAAACTAACTTTAGACCGCGAAGAACCGTTGGTGTTGCTGGTCCATGAGAACCAGGCCATTGCCATGTACGAAAAACTAGAAACAACAGATGCTGGTACGTTATATCAATGCGTACGCGGATTGTGGTAGGAGAATGTATGGAAATCATAGAGGTAAAATTAGGACAGCCCATTGCTTCCACAAAGCAGATGGCAGCTTGTATCGGCTATTTTGACGGCTTTCATGTAGGACATCAAGGTCTTTTTCAGGCTACATTAGCGGCAGCAAAAAAGCAAAATTTACATAGTGCTATTATTACGTTTGATCCCGATCCCTGGGTAGTCTTAAAAGGCATCGATCAAATGACGCATATTTCCAGCTTGCAAGATCGTGCCCGCTGGGCATTGGAACTAGGTTTTGACTACTTTGTCTTAGTGGAATTTACGAAAGAGCTGGCAACTTTATCACCAACAGTATTTGCAGATCAAATTTTGATTCCTTTGTCAATTCGTCATTTGGTATGCGGTTTTGATTTTCGCTTCGGTGCCAAAGGGGAAGGCAGTGTGCAGTGGTTAAAGGAATACGCTAAAGCAACGTTCAAAGTACAGGAAGTACCTGAAATTACATATGAAGGATTGAAGATTTCTTCTACGCGCATTACAAATGAGATTGAAGCCGGAAACATGTCGTTGGTTACCACCTTATTGTCTCGTCCCTATCAGGTAGAAGGATATGTTATTCCTGGCCGGCAACAAGGGCGCAACATCGGATTTCCAACAGCCAATGTGAAATTAAAGGACTTTTATATCATACCGAAACGTGGTGTCTATATCGGCGAAGTTGTTTATGACCAGCAGCAATATCATGCAATGATCAATATTGGATACAATCCAACTTTTAATACCAGTGATACCATTTCGATTGAAGTGCATATTTTGGATTTTCATAAAATGATTTACGGAGAACTGCTGCAAGTTCGCTTTCTTTCGTATTTGCGGCCGGAAGCAAAGTTTGCATCCATCGATGAACTGATTGCACGGATGCAGATTGATGAGCACGAAACAAGAGTGTATTTCGAGGAAGCAAAATGAGTCTGAATCAATTTTGGGAACGAATGCAAGGCTATCTTCCCGAGGAAGATCTTGCTCGTTTGAAACAAATGCATAGCGAGCCCCCATACCGCGGCATTCGCCTGAATCCGTTGAAAGGGGATATCACAAAACTGCAAGAGATGCTTGACTTTGAAATTCAAGCAACACCTTTTGCGACAGATAGTTTTTATGTGGATGATACTCTCAGCGGCAATCATCCGCTGCATTTGGCAGGACTGTTTTATATGCAGGAGCCATCAGCCGGATCGGCAGTTGAAGTATTGGCTCCATCCGGCAGTGATACAGTTTTGGACTTATGTGCAGCACCGGGGGGCAAAAGCACTCAGATTGCCGGTCGCCTGAATGAAATGGGATTGCTGGTTGCCAATGAATTTGTTTCGTCACGAGCTCAGATTTTGCTTTCTAATATAGAGCGTATGGGTATTTCCAATGCCATTATTACCAATTCTGCCACCAGTCAGATCGCAGCAGCGTTACCGGACTTTTTTGATAAAGTATTGGTTGATGCACCTTGCAGCGGTGAGGGCATGTTTCGCAAAGAAGACCAAGCACAAACGGAATGGAGCTTGGCCCATGCAGCTAGCTGTGCGGTGCGGCAGCTGCCGATTTTAGAAGATGGGTTTACATGCTTGCGCCCGGGTGGAACACTCGTGTATTCTACTTGCACCTTTGCGCTTGAAGAAAATGAAGGATTGATTGCTTCTTTTTTAAGCAAGCATCCGGATGCAATACTGCTTGATGCAGGTGTTTCATTTGGCCGGCAAGGATTGCCATATCCCGGTATTGACCATGCCGATGTACGCCGGATCTATCCGATGGATGGCGGAGAGGGTCATTTCATTGCAAAGATTCAAAAGATAGATGGTGCTGCACGTTCGTTGAAGAAGGTTGAGCGCTTGCGTCCTGTCGGCGATCCTGCTATTCTGGCATTTGTGAGGAAGCAGCTATCTGATATTGATGTACAGCGGCTTGTGCAGCACAAAGACATGATTTTGTATGAACCAAAACAACTGCCTTCGCTGGCCGGGATCAAAGTGCTCCGCAGCGGTGTCTTGCTTGGAGAACTAAGCAAAGGATATCTTAAACCTCATCACCATATGTATCGCGCTTGGCAGGGAACAGACTATTGCAATGCCATTTCCCTGGATCGCCGCGATCCGGCACTGTTTGCCTATTTGCGCGGTGAAGAAATAGCAGTGAAGCAATCCTTGCAAGCTGGATATTGCAGCGTACAGGTAGAAGGATTTCCGCTGGGATTTGGAAAAGTAAGTGATGGCCGGATAAAAAATCATTATCCCAAAGGACTGCGATTGCGCTAGAAAGGGTGTGTGAATATGAGACTGGAATTATTTGATGTACTGGATGAGGCATGTGATGTACTGACAAAACGCAGAGATGATTTCATTGAAGCAGAAGTGCGGATTATGCAATGTTTGAAAAGCGTGCTTACTGCGACGGAGGACAGCATTATCGAATTATCCTCGCGCATCAAGTCACCAATCAGCTTGCGGGAAAAGATGATCCGCAACAAGTTATATCTGGATATGAACAGCGGGGAAGAGGTGATCGATTCTTTGCATGATGTGGTGGGCGTGACGATCAAATGTCAGTTTATTAAGGAAGAAAAACACCTGTATGAACGCATTCACTCCGTATTTCATATTCAAGCAGAACATGGCCTTTACTACAATGATAAATTTCCGAATATTTTCTTTGACTTGGATATGCCGCAGCCGCAACTGCAAAAAAACGGCTATGAAGTCTACCGCATTGACGGCCACTGCCAGATAGGCGGAAAAAAAGTCAATTTTGAGCTGCAAATCAAAGCGATTGTCTTTACCTTCTGGTCGGAGATAGAACATAAGATTGTTTACAAAAACAACAATTACTCCTTAAACAATGAATTCATCAGGCAATTGTTGAATTCACTGCGGATGTCTTTGCATAGCATTGACAGCCAGCTCAATATCATCTACAACGAGATGCAGCAGATCCAGATGAAAAACCGCACCTTGGATGAACATACAATGAAACAGGTAATTGCCAAATCCATCAATGATATCTTCATTGATAAGATTCAGGAATCCATCGGTTTCACAATCAACTTCAAGAATGAATGTGATTTGCTTAGCCACTATCTCTATCATTGCCAGCAAGTAAGCAAACAAGAAGATCAGTCTGTTTATGTGAATATCGCCAATCGGCTGGAAGAAATCAAGTTTGAGAAACTGGATTTTGAAAGTCCGATTCTCTTTGATGATGAGATTTACAGCGAAGATCGTTTTACGCAAATCATCAGCAGCGCCTTTTTATGGTATATGCATAGTGATTTTGAATGGTATGTTTTTTTCCGGATGCTGTTTGTTCTGATGCCGGAAAGCAATGATACGAATTTCAAATTGTTCGTTTCCTTATATCGAGATCGTTTCGCAAAGGATTCAATCTACCGCAGCTTGCAAATCCATTTTGAGGAACCGGAAATACAGGAAATTATTAACGAACTACTTGCAACAATCGCAATCAGTTTGGTAGAAATCGGAAACAGTTCGATCTTGCATGAAGAAAAACTGGACGGTTTGGTTCCTTATATCACCAAGTTCTGTGATGTATTTGCATATGAAATCACTGATTACGCTGCATGGACCAAATATCAGGTCAATCTCATGCATGAGCTGAAGGACTTGATTATCAGCTACTTCCGGCACAAAGAGGGTTATCTGGCATGAACATCGATTTATCCAAACACGATATCTTTCAAACGATGACAGCGGAAGAAATTGATTTGGTATTGACTTGTTCCAAGGCGTATACCAAGCAGTATCAGAAGCAGGATGTCGTTTTTAGCCAGATGGATCCGCCGCTTTCCTTGTATGTGCTGCTGGAGGGGACAGTTGCCGTCTGCAAGGATACGATGGATGGCAAGCGCTATTTGGTCAATAAAATTGATGAACAGCAGGTATTCGGCGAAGTATTCTTGTTTTTAAATCAAGTGGAGTACAGCTATTATGCTGTTTGCCTGACAGACTGCCTGATCTTGGAAATTCCCAAAGAGTTTTTGACGCAAAGCTGCATGGGAAATTGTCAGGCGCATGCGAAAATCATGCGTAATTTGCTGTCTGTTTTGGCAGGGAAGGCTTATTTTCTGAATCAGAAGGTGCTGTTGTTATCCAGCGGCAGCTTGCGCGGGAAGATTGTCCGCTATTTGTTTGAACTGGATCATGGGCAGAAATACATCCATTTGCCGTTGAAGCGGGAGCAGCTGGCGGCATATTTGAATGTAACCCGTCCCTCATTGTCGCGGGAACTAGGCCTGATGTGCAAGGAAGATTTGATTTCTTTAGATTTAGATGTGGTTCAGATACTGGATCGGGAAGCAATGGCGAATTGTCTTTAGTTGTAACATATGTTACAGCTTTTTTTTATGAAATTGTTTAAGATACTCTTTGTTATGACGAAAGGAAGATTAAAAAATGGAACAAAATATGTTTTGTTATCAATGCCAGGAAACGGCCAATTGTACTGGATGTACGAAGTTTGGTGTTTGCGGCAAATCACCCGAATTATCTAATATTCAAGATTTACTGATTTACGTTACAAAAGGCTTGGCAGAAGTAACGACAAAATTACGCAATGAACAAAAGGTTGTTGAGCCTTCTGTGAATCATATGATTACCTTGAACTTGTTTACAACGATCACAAATGCCAACTTTGATACGGAAGTATTTTATGCTCGCATCAAAGAGACATTGCGGATCAAAAGGGCTGCGCTATTAAGCTTAAACAGCATTTCCGGCTTATCTGCAGCTGCCTTATGGGATGTTGATGATCGCAGTGTCAATTATCATGAGTTGCTGGATCAAAAAGCGAATGCACCGGAAGTTGGTGTCTTGGCAACCAAAGATGAAGATGTTCGCAGCTTGCGTGAATTGATTACATATGGTCTGAAAGGACTTGCAGCTTATATGAAACATGCGAATGCATTGAGTTATGACGATGAAGCCATCAATATCGCAATGCAAGAAGCACTTGCTAGCTTGGTGAACGATAATTTAAGCGTGGAAGAATTAATTGCCTTGACGTTGAAAACAGGGGAAGTCGGAGTATCCGGAATGGCCTTGCTGGACAAAGCGAATACAGGAACTTATGGCAATCCGGAAATTACCAAAGTGAACATCGGAGTCGGCAAAAATCCGGGAATTCTTGTTTCCGGACATGATTTGAAGGATTTAGAAGCACTTTTGAAGCAAACCGAAGGAACAGGTGTCGATATTTACACACATTCCGAAATGCTTCCTGCCCACTATTACCCTGCATTCAAGAAGTACAGCCATTTTGTTGGGAACTATGGAAATGCCTGGTGGAAGCAAAATGAAGAGTTTGAATCCTTCCAAGGTGCAATCTTGATGACTACAAACTGCATTGTTCCGCCAAAAGCAAGCTATCAAGAACGTTTGTTTACAACCGGTGCAGCTGGCTACAGCGGATGCAAGCACATTCCTGGCATGAACGGCGATGAAAAAGACTTCAGCGAATTAATTGCTTGTGCAAAACAATGTCCGGCACCAAAAGAAATTGAAACCGGAGAAATCATTGGCGGCTTTGCTCACAATCAAGTATTGCAGCTTGCTGACAAAGTTGTGGATGCAGTGAAATCCGGTGCCATTAAGAAGTTCTTCGTGATGGCAGGTTGTGATGGCCGTTCTAAATCACGCAATTATTATACTGATTTTGCGAAAGCATTGCCTAACGATACGGTAATCTTGACAGCAGGATGTGCAAAGTATAAATACAATAAATTGCCGCTTGGTGATATCAATGGTATTCCTCGCGTGCTGGATGCCGGTCAATGCAATGACTCCTATTCATTGGCATTAATTGCCTTGAAACTGAAAGAAGCATTTGCGTTAGAAGATATCAATGATCTGCCGTTGGCATTCAACATCGCATGGTACGAGCAAAAAGCAGTTATTGTCCTCTTGTCATTGCTATATCTAGGCGTTAAAAATATCCATCTAGGACCAACGCTTCCAGCTTTCCTGTCGCCAAATGTAGCGAATGTTTTGGTAAATACCTTCGGTATTGCCGGCATCGGAACGGTCGAAGACGATATTCAATTATTTCTTTCCTAAAACTAAGACCTGCGGGTCTTTTTTCTTGGCGGTGCAGATTTTGGTAAAAAATATGGAATGTTAGCACTTTATTCTTGACATTGCTAATCAAGGTACATATAATAGTTTTAGCAAACCGAATAGAGGAGTGCTAAGGAGGTCCCAGTGATGAGGCTAAGTCAACGACAAACTGAAATCCTTAAATTAATCGTAGATGAATTTGTTCGTACTGCCGAACCGGTTGGATCAAAAGCTATTATGAATTCGCTGGATCGTCCGTATTCATCGGCTACGATTCGCAATGATATGGCAGATTTGGAAGAACTTGGCTTGCTTGAAAAGACCCATACCTCAAGTGGACGGATTCCCAGCAGTAAGGGATATCGCTACTATGTGGACCACCTAATGGAAAAAAGGATTGATGACGAAAGTAAATTGGCATTGCAACAAGTATTCGATAAGCGAAATTTGGAAATAGATGAAGTGATACGTCAGTGTTGTGAAATTTTATCACACATGACCAACCTCACCAGTGTTGTCTTAGGTCCGGATGCTTCGAAGCAGACACTGCAGCATATCAAGTTGTTTCCGATTACGGATCAAAGCGCTGTAGCGGTCTTTATTACCAATGAAGGACACACCGAGAATAAGATGTTTCAATTCGAAGAATTGATTACCTTAGAGGATATGCAAGTCTGCTGTGATATCTTGAATAACAGCTTGTTTGGAACTCCGATCGGTCTGATTGTAGATAAAATGAATACCATTCGTCCGTTGCTGGCAAGTAAGGTAAAGCAGTCAGAAGCACTGTTTCAGGCATTTGTGAATGCCTTTGTCCGATTTACAGCGGATAACGTATATTTCAGTGGTAAGAACAACATGCTGTATCAGCCTGAGTTTTCTGACATTGAGAAGTTGCGGCGGCTGATGGTACTCATGGAGAACAACAGTGTTTGGCGGCAGATCAAGACAGACGAAGATGGTGTCAATGTTCACATTGGCAATGATGTGCTTTTGCTGGATGATGTGAGCGTCGTGACATCGAAATTTCGCATTCGCAATCAAGAAGAAGGCAAACTGATGGTTGTAGGGCCAACACGAATGAATTATGACAAGGTTGTTTCCATGATGGAATATATGACATCAACCATTGAGTCACTTTTTATGGACGACGATGAGGAAGAAGGAGAACGTAAAAATGAATGAAGAAAAATTGCATGAAACAGCAGAGGAAATAAAAGAGACACCAATTGCGGAAACAGAATCTTGCTGTGATGATCATGCAACGCAAAGCCTGCAAAGTGAAGTTGAATCCTTGAAAGAGCAGCTGGCAGCTGCTAAGAATGACTATTTCAAGGCCTTTGCAGATGCTGAAAACCGCAAAAAACGGTTGCAAATGGATTATGATGTGAACATGAAATATCGCATTCAAAGCTTTGTGCTGGAGATCTTGCCGGCCATTGACAATTTCGAACGGGCTTTGGCACAAGAAATTACAGATGAAGCAACGAAAGCATATGCCAGAGGTTATGAAATGATTTATGAGCAGTTTATGAGTGCTCTGCATAAAGAAGGCGTTGAAGCCATTGAAACGAAAGATCAGCCATTTGATCCTAATTTCCACCATGCCATTATGGTCGAGAAAGTGGACGGAGTCAAAGAAGGCATGATTTTGCAAGAACTGCAAAAAGGATATAAATTAAAAGATCGTGTCATACGTGCAAGTATGGTTAAGGTTAGCGAATAAGGAGGAAATCTAACATGAGTAAAATTATCGGTATTGACTTAGGTACAACCAATTCCTGTGTTGCGATTATGGAGAATGGAGAAGTAAATGTTATTCCCAATCCCGAAGGGAATCGTACAACACCATCTGTTGTGTCATTCAAAAATGGTGAACGGATCGTTGGAGACGCTGCAAAACGGCAAGTTGTAACTAACAAAGACAGCATCATCTCCGTAAAGAGATTGATGGGTTCCAATCAAAAAGTACATGCAGAAAATAAGGATTACACACCGCAAGAAGTAAGTGCTATGATCCTGCAGTATTTGAAAACATATGCCGAAGGATATGTAGGCGAACCAATTACCCGTGCAGTTATCACGGTTCCGGCATATTTCAATGATGCTCAAAGACAAGCAACAAAAGATGCTGGTACCATTGCCGGCCTGACTGTTGAACGCATCATCAATGAACCAACAGCCGCTGCTTTGGCATTCGGTATTGATAAAACAGACAAAGAACAACGTGTGCTTGTCTATGACCTTGGAGGCGGAACATTCGACGTTTCGATCCTGGATTTGGCAGATGGTACATTTGAAGTATTGGCAACTGCCGGGGACAACCGCTTGGGTGGTGACGACTTCGACAATATCGTAGTAGATTGGATGGTTGCGGAGTTTAAAAAGGAAAACGGCATTGATTTGACTTCTGACAAAATGGCGATGCAACGGATGAAAGAAGCAGCTGAAAAGGCAAAGAAAGACCTTTCCGGCATCTTGCAAACACAAATCAGCTTGCCGTTCATCTCAGCTGGAGCAAATGGTCCATTGCACTTTGAAGCAACCTTGACAAGAGCTAAATTTGATGAAATGACTAAGAAGTTGGTAGAACGTACCATTGTTCCAGTACGTCAGGCATTAAAAGATTCCGGCTTGACAAAGAATGACATTCACCAGGTATTGCTAGTCGGTGGTTCTACGCGGATTCCGGCAGTACAAGACGCTGTCCGTCATGAATTAGGAAAAGAGCCAAACAAATCAGTAAACCCGGATGAAGTCGTAGCGATGGGTGCTGCGATTCAGGGTGGTGTCATCGCAGGAGATGTCAAAGATGTCTTGCTGCTTGACGTAACCCCATTGTCGCTGGGTATTGAAACTTTAGGCGGTGTTATGACTGCGCTGATTACTCGCAATACTACTATCCCAACCAGCAAATCACAAGTATTCTCAACTGCTGCGGACAACCAGCCTGCTGTAGATATCCATGTCTTGCAAGGAGAACGCCCAATGGCAAACGACAACAAGACGCTTGGAAACTTCAAGTTGGATGGCATTGCACCGGCTCCTAGAGGAATTCCGCAAATTGAGGTTACATTTGATATCGACGTCAATGGTATTGTTCACGTATCTGCAAAAGATAAAGGAACAGGAAAATCACAATCGATTACCATTCAAAACTCTTCCGGATTAAATAAAGAAGAAATCGAACGCATGGTGCAAGATGCAGAATCACACAAGGCGGAAGATGAAAAGCGCAAAGAAGAAGTTGAACTTCGCAATAAGGCTGAGCAGTTCATCCACCAAATCAATCATTCCATGAATGAAATGGGTGACAAGATTGATGCCAACCAAAAAGAAGAAGTTACAAAACTTCGTGATGAATTGCAGGAAGCATTGAATCAAAATGATATGGAAAATTTGAAGGCAAAATTGGAATTGCTGGAAAAGGCGGCCCATGAAATGTCTGCTCAAATGTATCAGCAGCAAGCTTCTCAGCAAGAGGGTTCTGCATCCCATGACGATAATGTTGTTGATGCAGATTTTGAAGAAAAACAGTAATCGCAAGTGCCTAGGTCATCCTAGGCTTTTGTAAGGAGGATAGAGAATGGCGAAACGGGATTTTTATGAGGTACTTGGGGTACCAAAAACGGCTAATGATGCAGATATCAAAAAGGCATATCGCAATTTGGCTAAAAAGTACCATCCTGATGTAAATAAAGAAGCTGGTGCTGATGAGAAGTTCAAAGAAGTGCAAGAAGCATATGAAACGCTGTCTGATAATCAAAAGCGTGCCACATATGATCAATTCGGTCATGCCGGCATGGATGGGGCGCAGGGTTTTGGTGGATTTGGCGGGGGATTTGAAGACTTAAATGATATTTTCGGTTCTTTCTTTGGGGGCGGTTTCGGCGGTTCTGCCAGAACTTCCCGTTCCGGTCCACGCAAAGGGGATGACCGCTTCATGCAGATGACGATCGAATTTATGGATGCCATCTTCGGAAAGAATACAGAAATTACGATTGATCTGGATGAGCAATGTACGGATTGCCACGGCAGCGGTGCATACAGCAAAGATGATATTCATACATGTTCCCGATGCAGCGGCAGAGGTACAATTCAGACACAAACAAGAACTCCATTTGGTACAATGATGAATACCAGCACCTGTCCGGAATGTAATGGCACGGGTAAGGAAATTAAAAATAAATGCAAGAATTGTCATGGTGATGGCTATATTCGCAAGAAAGTCAAAGTAGAAGTGAAGATTCCGGCTGGCATTCAAACCGGTCAGCAACTGCGCATCTCCGGCAAAGGAGAGCGAGGATTCAATGGCGGCACCAACGGCGATCTGTTCATTGAAATCAATGTCCGTAAGCATGAACATTTCCTGCGTGATGGCAAAGATATTCATATCACAATTCCTTTATCGATCACCGATGCGACTTTAGGCTGCAAGATGGATATTCCAACACCGTACGGTGATGTGGAAGTTACGATTCCGGAAGGCACTCAGCATGGTCAGAAATTCCGCATCAAAGGAAAAGGAGTGAAAGACCTTCGCGGTGGTGCAACCGGTGATGAATATGTGCATATCGACGTAAAGATCAACCAAAAACTATCCAAAGAAGAGCGTGATCTCTATGAAAAGCTGCGGCTTGCAGAAAAGAAGAGCGGAATGTCTTTCTTTGAGAAGTTTAAGAAAACGTTTAAGTCATAGTGCGGTCAGCCTGATTAGGGCTGACTTTTTTGTCTAACAGTACTTACTTCCCTTGTTTATGTAATATGAGTTATGTAAATTGTAAAGAATATGAATGAATAAAACAGGCATTTATGTGCAGTTCTATGCTTCTGTTGTTCAACAAGCTGTAATTGTGGATGATTACAATTAGACGCATTAATACCACTACCTGATATTTAATATAATGATTGACAACATTTTATCAATGTGCTATATTGTATGAAACAGGGGGATCAAAAAACTAATAAATTTTTAAATAATACATAATTTATTATATTGTTGTGGATCTATCCTTGTTATTTGCCTTTTGGCGGAAAGAGGAGCCTATGAAAAAGACACTTAAGCTATCGACTGCAATACTACTTACTGCACTGCTTTCACTAACTACATTTGTCAATACTGTCTCAGCAAAAACAGCAGACAACATTTTTTTAGCAAAATATGGAATCACAGCTGACACTACGTTTGATAAAGAATTAGGCTATCAAATCGACGAGGAAATACAAAAAAATGGCCTTGAAACTATTATAGGAAAGACATATATTAAGCCTTCTCTTATACAGTCATTGACATGCGCGACATTTTATAAAACAGAGAGTTATTACTTTCAGTCTAATTTGACTTTGCAAGCAAGAGTATATACAACTTTTTGTTGGGATGAAGCGGCGGATACAATCTATGTGAATGGCGATCCGTCTGGAACAATTCTTTACAATACTAACTGGACTATTTCCAATGAATCAACATCAACAAGTTCAGGTGGGGGGATTTTATCAAAACATTGGGCTTCAGGATCCTATAGATTTAAGCGGGAGAACGTTGCAGGCCTTAATGAGTACAAAACAGTTACTGTAAAAATAGACTCCGCAGGTAAAAAACTTAGTGCTGACTAATTTTTCTTATTTGATTGCCTATATCTGAGCAAAGGAGGATAGTTTCGTGAAACATAAAACTTGGATATTAAATATTATTGTGTATATCTTATTGTTTTCGTTGGTAAAGATAATTAAATTATTTTATCAGCCACTTCCTATGTTTGGACAGATACTATCGATCAACACGAAACTATTTTTGATATTATTACTGATCTTAGGTTGTTCCATTTGTGCTGCTTTGATCATTCATTCTAGAAAAAATAGTTTGGTAAAACATCATAAGGAAGCCTATTTTATGACCGCTATGTTCTTTGTTATTTCATTTTTAATGAATAAACCAGTTATATCTACTATATTTTTGACCGAAATTACTATATTTGCAATTATATATTTCATTGGTCTAGTATTTTGCTCAAAGATAAACTTTCATCATTTATTTATTGCATCATTCTCTATGCTCACGATCTTTCATTTTATGAATATGATATTGATAGAGGGTGATTCGATAGAAGCTATGGTTTCTGCATTGAAAAATGACACGTCAAAATATGTCTTATGTATCACCATTGCTATTTTATTATATCAATTTCTGTCAATTTCTTTTCTTAAAAATTTGATGCATCAAGATAATTGATAACTAAATTAACTGCTATAGATAAGGGTAGTTATTTCTCCGCTAAGGGAAATAACTACTTTTTTGATTAGCTGAATTTTTGAGGGATTGTATGCATGATATACCAATAGGACAAGCTTGACTTTTGTTAAATAATATAATAAAAATATAAATGAGCATTTGCACAATTATAAAACTTTATAAAAGAATCGAGGGCTGCATAAAATGTCAAATATTGATTTGAACCAATATGGAATCATAGGTGTGAAAGAAATTATCCGCAATCCGTCTTATGAGATATTGTTTCAGGAAGAAACAAAAATGAACTTGACAGAGTTTGAAAAAGGCCAAGTCAGTGAACTTAGTGCGGTAAATGTAATGACTGGTATTTACACGGGGCGTTCTCCTAAGGATAAATTCATTGTTATGGATGATACATCAAGAGATACCGTATGGTGGACTTCGGATGACTATCAAAATGACAATCACCCGGCCAGCCAGAAAGCATGGGACGCAGTAAAAGCCATCGCCTTGAATGCACTGTCCAATCAAAGACTGTTTGTGGTAGATGCATTTTGCGGCGCAAATGAAGATACGCGCATGGCAATTCGGTTTATCGTTGAGGTCGCTTGGCAGGCTCACTTTGTTACCAACATGTTTATCCGACCTACCGCTGAAGAATTGGAACAGTTCAAGCCTGACTTTATTGTATATAATGCTGCCAAAGCAAAGATACCGAATTTCAAGGAATTAGGTCTGCATTCACAGACAGGTATTTTATTCAATTTAACCACTCGCGAGCAAGTTATTGTGAACACTTGGTATGGCGGTGAAATGAAAAAAGGTTTGTTCTCAATGATGAACTACTACTTGCCACTAAAAGGCATTGCTTCAATGCATTGCTCAGCAAATACCGATTTAAAGGGGGAGAATACAGCAATCTTTTTTGGATTGTCCGGAACAGGGAAAACGACATTGTCAACTGATCCCAAACGCCTGCTAATCGGCGATGATGAGCATGGTTGGGATGACAAAGGCATATTCAACTTTGAAGGCGGATGCTATGCTAAAGTGATTAATCTTGACAAGGAATCAGAGCCGGAAATCTACCAAGCAATTAAGAGAAATGCACTTTTGGAAAATGTTACTTTGGATGCAGATGGCAAGATTGATTTCGCAGATAAAAAAGTTACAGAAAACACGCGGGTATCGTATCCTCTTGACCATATCAAGAATATCGTTCGTCCGCTATCCGCAGCGCCAGCTGCCAAGAGTGTAATCTTTTTGTCGGCAGATGCTTTCGGTGTTCTTCCGCCGGTATCTATTTTAACTCCGGAACAAACACAATATTATTTTCTGTCAGGCTTCACAGCAAAACTTGCCGGTACCGAACGGGGTATTATAGAACCGACACCTACTTTTTCTGCATGCTTTGGCCAGGCGTTTTTGGGTCTGCATCCCACCCGGTATGCGGAAGAACTGGTAAAACGGATGCAGGAAAGCGGAGCGAAGGCATATTTGGTGAATACAGGCTGGAATGGAACCGGAAAACGCATCTCCATTCAAGATACCCGTGCCATTATCAATGCCATTTTGGATGGTTCTATCAATGATGTGCCAACAAAGGTGATACCGTATTTTCACGTTGCCATTCCAAGTATGCTTGCATGTGTTGATTCAGCAATCCTAGATCCCCGGAATACCTACCAAGCTGCTTCTGAGTGGGACCAGAGAGCCCAAGACTTGGCACAACGCTTTGCAGCGAATTTCAGGAAATATGAAGGAAATGATATAGGGAAGGAACTGGTTGGTGCTGGTCCGCAACTATAAGCTAGAAGGACTCCTGCGGCCAAACTGTTTTCAACTGCCATTACTTTCGTGTAATGGGAATAGAAACTGTAAGTATTTTCACGAGCAATTATATGACAATCACTATGAAACCAGCCTCAAGGGTTGGTTTTTTAGTGACAGTTCAGCAATCTCTTGACCTTTGCTAGGGAATGTAATAAAATAGTAACCTATTACGTAAAGGAGAACTATGAAACAAGAAAAACAATACCAATTTATCTATGGTGCCATTTTCCTGTTGGCCAATAAACTGCAGTTGCTGGGGGATCGCAACCAGACCGCTGTGAGTACCAAGCAATATTTTTTGCTGGTCACGTTGCAGCAATTTCGCCGCCATATACCTTCATTAAGCGAATTAGCGGAGTTTATGGCTTGTACACGGCAAAATGTAAAGAAACTGGCTTTGGCTCTTGCAGAGAAAGGGATGCTGGTATTACTGCCGGACGAGATGGACCAGCGGGTGCTTCGTGTTCATCTAACAGCAGAAGGGGATGACTATGTTTCTCAGCGAACGATTCAGGAGCAGGTGTTTTATGAGCAGCTTTTTCAAAACCTCTCCGATGTTCAGATTTCTTATTTGGAGACTGGCTTGTTGAAAATGGCGGAGAATATGGCAAAACTTGAGTTTCCAAAAGAGGAAGAGACCGTAAAATAAAATAGCTATTCCAAAATATGATGGAGTTAAGCTTCGTCTTTTTTAAGGTGCAGGTATACTGCCGGAAAATAGGTAGTCAGACATACTGCGATGTTGGACAGGCAGCGATATATGCTTTTTCACGGCACAACACTTAAATGCATAATACGTTGAATCAGTAAGGTTGATCTATTGTTCAATTTGAATTTTATGGGTGTTGTATGAAGTGTTTTTCCAGTGTTCTTTCAATGCCGGTTCTATTGTTGAAAGCGGTTGCCTGTATTATACTCAAGTTATCAAGAAAGCGACTTGATAAAGGAGAGAAAATATGAATGTAATGCTTACCTTTCTGTCATGGGCAATGATTATCGTCTTCATGGTCTTGATCATGAGAAAGAAATTATCGCCGTTTGTAGCTTTGATTGTAGTGCCGCTTGTCTTCACACTGGCCGGATCTTTCATGGGTCTTTATACAGAACAAGCTGCCAAACTATTTGAAAAAGCTGATCCTACAATGCTGGATCAAATCCTGATTATCGGAGAATGGTCAAAATCCGGTATTAGTAAAGTTGCATCTACGGGAGTTATGCTGCTGTTTGCTATCCTGTACTTTGCAATCATGCTGAATGCAGGGATGTTTGATCCAATTACGAAGAAAATGATCCAATTTGCCAAAGGGGATCCGGTAAAAGTAATGCTGGCAACAGGGATTGTAGCAGCCGCCGTATCTTTGAATGGAGATGGAACGACAACAACATTGATTGTTTGTACTGCGTTTATCCCGATTTATAAAAAACTGGGAATCAAGATGATGAATTTAGGGGTTATTATCATCCTGATGAATACCATCATGAATCTATTGCCATGGGGCGGGCCAACTGCACGCGTTATCTCCGTACTGGGATTAAATGAGCAGCAAATACTGGCTAATCTTACGTTAGGGATGATTTTAGCTACAGTATACATGCTTGGCGTTTGCTACTATCTGGGACTTAAAGAACGCAAACGCATTGGTATCCAAAACTTAACGCAAGATGATTTGGATGCTTTGACAACATCTACCGATGAAGAAGAGCTGAAGCTGAAACGTCCGCAAAATTTCTGGATCAATCTGGCTTTGACACTGCTGATTGTTTTCCTGCTGATTCGCGGGATCTTCCCATCTGTATTCTTGTTCTTAGTAGGCACAACATTAGCATTGCTCATCAATTATAAGTCACTGAAAGATCAGAAACAACGCATTCAAGACAACGCTGGAGATGCCGTGCAAGTAGTTATTCTTGTTATGGGAGCAGGTATCTTCATGGGATTATTTACTGGTTCCGGAATGTCCGATGCATTGGCATTGTCTTTGACACATATTATTCCTGCAAGTTTTGGACGCTTCTGGGGACTGATTGTTGCGATTCTGTCCGCACCAGGTACATTCTTCTTGTCAAATGATGCCTTCTACTATGGTGTACTGCCAGTTGTTGCAGAAGCAGGATTTCAATATGGTTTCACAGCTATGGAACTGGGAACAGCATCTTTGCTGGGACAAGCATTCCATCTGCTAAGTCCACTGGTTGCCTTTATCTATATCTTGCTGAACTTGACAGGATTAGATATGGGAGAATGGCAGAAGGAATCTGCCAAATGGGCACTTGGAATCTTCGTTATCTTTATTCTTGCGTCAGCAATCAACGGCTCCGTACCATTATTTAAATAATATAGTAAATGTAGTTAATACCGGATGATCATCCGGTATTTTTTTGTTCCAATAAAAAAAGGCGAATCAGCCTTTTTGATCCAATTGATGGAGGAATATCGTCAATGCCAGCAAGTCGGCACAGCCGCCTGGACTTAGGTTGCGGTCAATGAATGCCTGATTGATCAGGGCAATTTCTGTTTCATAAGCTTCCTGCAAGATGCCTCCGTTTTGTAAGAATGACATGGCAGTTTGCTTTACATACTGCAAACCTGCCAAACCGCCGCGATGCAGTACGTTGGAATCATCTACATGACTCATCAAATAAAAGAGAAGATGCAAGTAGAGCTGACGGGGATGAGCGAGCGCCGTGCGTTGCCTTTCCAGTTCGGGATAAGCAAGCAGCCGCAAAGAAGGGAATCCTTGATGTGCTTCTTCCCGAATGCCGCCAATGCCATATTGTACATATAGCTGTTCTCCATGGGTTTGCGCAGGATGGCTCATCTGCTTCAAATCTTCTTCCAGTATATTCGCTGTCAGCTGTCTTACAAAGGCGAATAATTCATCTATGGTCAGAAACTCAGACAATTGAGCCAAGGAAACAATCTGTTTTTGCCGAATCCAATATCCCAGCGAAGTGAGAATCAGGGCCAAAGAGAATTGTGCTCCTTTGTGAGTATTGATTCCATTGGTGGCCTGAAACATTGCTCGTTCAGCAGCTTTCCCAATTTCGCGTATTTGCTGGAACAACTTGGCTGGCGCTTCTTTTGATTGATATCCTTGCACTATGTATTGCAGAAAAAAGGGTTGCAATGCTTCAATACTGGTCAAGAACAAGGCAGCATCCATATCGCTATGCGCCCCTTGGTCTTGGCAATCCACCAATCCTGGTTTGGGTGTTAATAGAACTTCTTCTTTCAAAGCAGCACCGGCAAGCCCTGCGATGTGTTCCAATAATGCAACAGGGATCTGCATGCTAAGCTTCTTCTTCCTTTTGCACTTCCTGCAAAACAAATTGCTCGCTATACAGCAAATGCTCTTTGATCAGCATGGAAAGCTGTTCTTCATCTTTGCTTTTCAAGCAGCGGTAAATCAGCCAATGTTCATCCAAAGCCATGCGGCGCCGCCTGTTATCGTATAATGAGATATCGCGGAAACGTGCCAGATAGTCCCGCAGACGCTGAATCAGCAGTGTCAGAATCGGCATTTGGCTCATCTGATAAATCATATTATTGAAATCGGAAAAATACGCAATGACCTGTTCAACATTTTTTGCTGCTTCTGCTGCTTCTGTGCGTTCCAGCAACGATTGCATTTCTTGGTAATTCTGCGGTGTCATCAGTCGCATTGCCTCGATGGATGCCAAGGTATCCAGCGCAATGCGCAGCTGATAAATTTCAATCGCGTTCTTTACGGTTACACGTTTGATTACCACGCCTTGATTCGGAATATATTCCACGATTCCTTCTCCCTGGAATCTGCTGATGGCATTCCGAATTGGTGTTCTTGAAATATTGAGATGCTGTGCGTACGTCTTTTCGTTGATGCGTTCACCTACAGGAATCACACCTTTGATAATGGCACTGCGCAATCCTTCATACACAATCTCATTCAAAGGACGATCTTGCGCCAGATTTACCATTTTGACTACTTGATGCATATAATCAACCAAACAAATCTACTCCTTTCTGATAGCGTTTCCAATATAGCGGAAATGAGCTGTATCATTAGCGAAATTATAGCATACAAAGGATGCAAACTAAGTGTTTTTTTAATGTCTTTTTCTGCAACAGAAATTTCAGCAATTTAATTTCGTGATATAATCAAAACAGAGCAAGGATGAGGTGTTAGAAATGGATCATGATATAAAAGATGGCTGGTTTACAGCCGCTGACTTGAGTCAGAAACTGGCAGCACTAGGCATTGCGGAAGGATTGGTATTTGACGAACTTCCGTCCACCAACACCTATGCCAAAGAGCATGCGAACGGATGTGATAAAGTGCCTCTTGTTATTGTTGCCAATGGTCAGACGAAAGGGAGAGGTCGCTTTCAAAGATCCTTCGTATCGCCACAAGGAACAGGCATTTATCTGAGTTTGTTAATCAAGCCTGAAGAGTCTCTTCAGGATATCTCATTTCTTACCATTGCAGCAAGTTTGGCTGTTGTCGATATGATTGCTATGCACTATCCATTGCAGCCAGCTATCAAATGGCTGAATGATGTATATGTAAATCATAAAAAAGTTTGCGGCATTTTATGTGAAGGGGTATTAGATGCAGGCAGCAATGCATATCGATCACTTGTCATCGGCATCGGAATCAATACCCATACAGCGACTTCAGATATTCCCCTTGAACTTCAGCACAGCATGACATCTTTAAGAATGGAGAGCGGTATTGCTGTACCGCGGCTAGCGCTGATTGAAACACTGCTGAAACAGTTCTTTCATTATTACCAGCAAATCATTGCCCATGATTACTCATTTATGGAACGCTACCGGTCCTTGAATTTTCTGATTGGCAAAACAGTTGTCATTGATGGACACAACGACCCGTATCTCGTACTTGGGATCAATGACTGCGGACATATCATCTTGCTAGATGAACAACAGAAACAATTGATAAAGCATGCCGGCGAAGTATCACTGCGCCAAAAGGAAATCGTATGAAAACAAAAGATTTAGTTATGATTGCACTAGCCATTTGTCTGTTGACAATCAGTGCCCAGTTTAAACTCCAGCTTTACATCGTCCCTTTTTCTTTGCAATTTATGACGGTGCTGCTGCTTAGTTTATGTCTTCCGGTGAATATCGCATTCACCAGCATCTTGCTTTATATTTTTATTGGTTTACTAGGCATACCCGTTTTCGCAACAGGAGGCGGATTGCTCTATATCACAAAAGCTAGTTTTGGGTTTTTGCTGGGATTTTTGGCAATTCCCGTCATCTGCCATTGGTCCCGGAAGCAAAAAGGCTCCACCCTGCATTTTATGATTCGAACGGGCTTTCTTTGCTGGCTGACACTCTATGCAATTGCATTGCCGTATTGCTATATGATTGCGACTACTGTTTTGATGATTCCGTTAACATGGAATTCCTTTTTCTGGATGTTCTGTTTAGCATTCTTGCCAGGTGATAGTTTTGTTATCATAACGGCACTTCTGCTTGCTAAGCGGATATCGTCAGCAAACAAGCTGCAATCATCAAAAGAACACTGAAAGAACACCGGGCAAAAGAAAAGTAGATTATAATTACAGTGTAAAGGAGAATGGATATGCTTCAGTTATTCAGATCATTATTCCGATCACAACCGCAGCCTGTTTCAAATGCAGATGCGCCGGAAACAACCGTTGCCAAGATGAAGCAACAAGTGATTGATTTTACTCTTCCTGTGAACGAGGACGAAAAAGAGCTAGTCAGCGTCATTGCCAGCAGCATTGCTGCCGGTGATCATCCCAACAGTTCATTTCGTGTAACGCACATTGAGAAAATCGATACCGACAAGGAAATTGCTGCTGCAATTGTTGCAGCTGTAATGGTACATGACAAAAAAGATGCTATAGTACGTTTGGTATCCATTCAAGAAATCCAGAAGGATCAGTAAGGAGGAAGCATTATGCTTAGAAAATTCAGAATTAATATTAATGGAAAAGAGTATTTAGTTGAAATGGAAGAATTAGGAGTAGAAGGTACAGCAGCAATTCCGGCAGCCCCTGCAGTGCCTGCGGCACCGGTACCTGCTTTGCAGCCAGCTCCAGCCCCTGCACCAATACCAGCAGGAGAGGGTCTTATGGTCGAAGCACCAATGCCCGGCAATATATTAAGTGTCCAGGTAAAGGTCGGCGATCAAGTGAAAGAAGACCAAGTATTGATTGTCCTGGAAGCAATGAAAATGGAAAATGAAATTGTTGCTCCGAAAAACGGCGTAATCACTGCTGTTTATGTAGAAAAGGGGACAACGATTGATGCCGGCAAGCCTATCGTTATGATTGGGTAGGAATACATATGGAACAACTGTTATTTGGTATTACAAATATTACAATCGGTCAGATTATGATGATGCTGATTGGCGGCGTATTGATGTATCTGGGCATCAAAAAAGAATATGAACCTACGCTTTTAGTCCCGATGGGATTAGGGGCCATTCTGGTCAACTTTCCAATGTCGGGATTGATTACCCATCCAGGCGGGCCAGTCGGTGTTCTGAATGAGCTATTCTCATTTGGGATCGAAACGGAATTGTTTCCGTTGTTAATCTTTATTGGCATTGGGGCCATGATTGACTTTGGTCCGCTATTGCAAAATCCATTCATGCTATTGTTTGGTGCTGCAGCGCAATTCGGTATTTTCTTTACCATCATCGTTGCTGTTTTATTTGGCTTTGATTTAAAAGAAGCAGCTTCGATCGGTACCATCGGTGCAGCTGATGGACCTACGGCGATTTTTGTTGCCAATATTCTAGCTCCGCATTTATTAGGGGGGATTACGGTAGCTGCATATTCCTATATGGCTTTGGTCCCGATTGTTCAGCCTCTTGCCATCAAGCTGGTAACCACCAAGAATGAACGCAGCATTCGGATGCAGTACAAAGCATCCACCGTATCCAAGAAAACCAAAATCTTGTTTCCGATTATCATTATCTTTATTTCGGGACTGATTTCACCGGCTTCTTTGCCGCTTGTCGGCTTCCTGATGTTCGGTAACTTATTGCGGGAATGCGGCGTATTAGATCGTCTCAGCATGACTGCACAAAATGAACTGGTCAATTTAATTTCTATTTTGCTTGGATTAACCATCTCCATGCAAATGACAGCCGAAAAATTCCTCAACTGGAATACGTTGCTTATTATTTGCTTTGGTTTGGTTGCCTTCGTCATGGATACCATCGGCGGGGTCATGTTCGTAAAATTGCTAAACATCTTCCGCAAGGAAAAAATGAATCCAATGATTGGCGCTGCAGGAATTTCCGCATTCCCAATGTCTGCTCGTGTTGTGCAAAAACTGGCTACTGAGGCAGATAAAAAGAATTTCGTCTTAAACTATGCAATTGGTGCCAATGTATCCGGACAGATTGCATCCGTTATTGCCGGCGGATTATTACTTTCATTTTTTGCGTAAGTCAGGAGGATAAAAAATGTTACATACAGAATTGTTAGGACCAGCACTGGAAATTATGGGACTAGGCATGGGAGGAATCTTCATTGCGCTTTTCATCCTCTACTTGTGCTCGCTGTTATTATTAAAACTATTTCCGAATAAGTAGCTTTTCATAACCAAAACAAGATAAAGGAGAACATGATGAAACAATTAGCATTGAAGCATCCTGCAGTTGCAGGTACGCTGGAATCTTCCGATATCCAGATTATGCTTGACCTAAATGATCAGCCAGGTATTTCATTAGATCTGAAAAGCAGTGTCATCAACCAATATGGCAGACAGATCCAGCATGTCATCTTGACAACCTTAGAAAAATTGCAGATAAAGCAAGCCAAAATTACGGCAGTGGATAAAGGTGCATTGGATTGTACGATTGCAGCACGTGTCATTTCAGCCGTGCATCGTGCTGCCGATGCAGCAGAATATGACTGGGAGGCTTTCGATCAATGGAACGACTAAGAAGAACAATGATGTTTTTACCTGCCAGTCAGCCAGGCATGATTCGTGATGCCATTCTCTATGGTGCCGATTCGATTATGTTTGATTTGGAAGATGCTGTTTCCATGCGGGAAAAGGATACTTCCCGGATGTTGTTATTCCAAGCGTTGAAAACGTTTGATTTCAAGCAAACAGAAACTGTTGTTCGCATTAACGGGTTGGATTTTGGCGGAGCAGAAGATATCAAGGCTATGGTTCGGACCGGCATTGATATTATCCGCTTGCCGAAAACGGAAGAAGCACAAGACATTATAGAGGTAGAAAAAATTATCACCCAAGTCGAACAGGAATGTGGCCGCGAAGTTGGCTCCACAAAGATGATGGCAGCGATTGAAGGAGCAAGAGGGGTGTTGAATGCGCCTGCGATTGCTGCTGCCAGCAAACGGCTTGTTGCAATTGCCTTGGGAGCCGAAGACTATGTGACAGCGATGAAAACGCGGCGATATCCTGAGCGCAACAGTGAAGAATTATTCTTTGCCCGCTCTATGATCTTGCATGCTGCAAGAGCTGCCGGCATTGCTGCCATTGACACAGTATTCTCTAATGTGAATGATATGGACACGCTGCGCAAAGAAACAGAGCTAATCAAACAGCTTGGTTTTGACGGAAAATCAGTGATCAATCCACGGCAAATTCAGGTCGTACATGATGTATTTAAACCAAAAGAAGAGGAAATTAAGCATGCCAAGGCGGTAATTGCAGCGATTCACGAAGCAGAAGCAAAAGGCTCAGGTGTCATTTCACTGAATGGCAGAATGATTGATAAGCCTATTGTGGAACGGGCTGAGCGTGTCTTGCAGCTGGCTAAAGCTTCCGGCATTTCGATGGAGGATATCGCATGAAACTAAATCAAATCGGCAGAGCAATTCCAAATGAGATTGCTGAACAATATGGCATATTTGAAGGTGCCAATGCCAAGACCTTTTCTTATCAAAGGGCAACACCGAAAGTAGTTGCGAAGCAAACAGATAAACTGCTTCCTTCTATCAAAGATGCTATTTTGAAAACAGGTTTGAAAGATGGCATGACGATTTCCTTCCATCACCATTTCCGCGAAGGGGATGCAGTGATGAATCTTGTCATGGATGAAATTGCGGCACTTGGCATCAAAAATTTATCCTTGGCCAGCAGTTCCATTGCGAATGTGCATGAGCCGCTTATTGCCCATATTCAAAATAAAGTAATTACCAATATTACCAGCAGCGGCTTGCGTGACAAAGTAGGAGAAGCCATTTCCAAAGGAATTATGGACAATCCTGTTGTCATTCGTTCCCATGGGGGACGGGCGCGAGCAATCGAATCCGGCGATATTCATATCGATGTGGCTTTTCTGGGAGCTTCCAGCTCTGATTTTTGCGGCAATGCCAATGGATCACATGGCAAAGCACCATGCGGTTCCATCGGGTATGCTAAGGTTGATGCGGAATTTGCCGACAAGGTCGTAATTATAACCGATACCTTAGTTCCGTATCCGAATACCCCCATCAGCATTCCGCAGAACCATGTGGATTATGTGGTCGTGGTTGATTCGATCGGAAATCCGAAAGGAATTTCTTCAGGAGCAACACGCTATACCACCAATCCCAAGGAATTGCTGATCGCCCAGCATGCCACTACCGTAATTACGAACTCTCCTTACTTCAAAGATGGCTTCTCCTTTCAGGCAGGAACCGGCGGCTCCACCTTGGCAGTAGCAAAAATCTTAGGCGAAACCATGAAGCAAAGCAACATTAAGGCGAGTTTTGCATTAGGGGGAATCACCCAGCATATTTGTGATCTCCAAAAAGAAGGGCTGGTTGCCAAGATTATTGATACGCAAAGCTTTGATCTAGGCGCAGTCTCTTCCATCAATGAAAATGAAAACCACTATGAAATCAGTGCTTCCTTCTATGCCAATCCAGCCAATAAGGGGGCAGCTGTGAATCAGCTTGATGTTGTTGTGCTCTCTGCACTTGAAATTGATACCAAGTTTCATGTCAATGTTATGACGGGATCAGATGGCTTGATTCGCGGTGCTTCCGGCGGTCATTGCGATACAGCAGCAGGATCAAAATTATGCATGATTTTAACACCGCTTCTTCGTGGTCGCATCCCGACTATTGTCGAAGAAGTGAATACTGTAATCACACCGGGAGAAAGTATTGATGTAGTAGTAACAGAAGTAGGGATTGCGATTAATCCCAACCGCCCTGATTTGCAGGAAGCATTCAAATCCATCAATATCCCGCAATTCACCATTGAACAACTAAAAGAACAAGCTTATGCCATTGCCGGCAGACCTGATCCGATTGTATATGGAGACAAGGTTGTGGCGATTATTGAATACCGGGATGGCAGTGTAATTGACGTTGTACGAAATAAGCAATAGCAATATTGCTTTAGAAAGGAGTCACATGGCACACGAAATAAAGTTTGTGGATACCACGTTGCGTGATGCGCACCAAAGCCTGATTGCAACGCGGCTGACCACAGAAGAAATGCTTCCTGTTTTAGAAGCATTGGATCAAGCCGGATATCATGCCTTGGAAGTATGGGGCGGGGCTACGTTTGATGTAGCGCTGCGCTTCCTGAATGAAGATCCATGGGAACGGCTGCGCACAATCCGCAAGCATGTGAAGCACACAAAATTGCAAATGCTGCTTCGCGGCCAGAATTTACTTGGCTATAAACATTATCCGGATGATATTGTTGAGACTTTCATTCAAAAAGCCATTGAGAATGGCATTGATATCATTCGCGTATTTGATGCTTTGAATGACATTGACAATCTGCGTACTGCGATGACTTCCATCGTGAAACATGGCGGCCATTGTCAAGCTGCCATCTGCTATACCATCAGTGATATTCATACGGATGACTATTATGCATCATTTACGAAGCAGCTGGTTGCTTTAGGCGCGCATTCCATTGTCATCAAAGATATGGCTGGAATTTTGACACCAGCTCGTGCGTACTCATTGGTAAAAGCGCTGAAACAAGTTACTGATTTGCCGCTGGAAGTCCATACCCATGATACTGCCGGAATCTCGCAAATGACCTATTTAAAGGCAGCTGAAGCGGGTGCTGATATCATTGATACCGCAATCTCATCATTTGCAGGCGGGACCAGCCAGGTAGCGACAGAATCCATGGCCAATGCGTTATCCGAATTCGGCTATCAAATCAATATGGATCTGATGAAACTGGAATTCGTTGCTGATTATTTCAAAGTAATCAAAGACAAAAGCAGGGCAAATGGCTTATTCAATCCTAAAGTCATGGATATTGAACCTAAGACTTTGCTGTATCAAGTGCCAGGAGGTATGCTATCCAACTTGCTCCAGCAATTGAAAGAGTCCGGCAATACGCACCGCTATGAAGAAGTGTTGAAAGAAGTTCCGGTTGTCCGTGCAGAATTGGGTTATCCGCCGCTGGTTACGCCTATTTCCCAAATGGTGGGAACACAGGCAGTAATGAATGTAATCACCGGAGAACGCTACAAGTTGGTGCCAAAAGAAATCAAAGACTATGCACTTGGCTATTATGGCAAAGCACCGGCACCGCTCAATCCTGACATTGAAGCAAAAATTACCGGTTCAGAAACCAAGCTGACGAAAAGACCGGCTGATTTACTAGCTCCTATGATACCGGAAGTATATGCGAAATATCCCGCTGAAATCAAATCGGTGGAAGATATGTTGATGCTGGCCATGTTCCCGCAGCAGGCACTGCCATTTTTGCGCAAGCGCAACAATCCGTTCTATGATGTACCGGTTCAAACAGTCCGCGTACTTGTTGAAGCATAAGCAATTCACAGAATCCGTTCAGGGTTCTGTTTTTTTGTTGGGCACCATGTTTGTGTGTGATAGAATCATTGCTTTTGTCAATAATAAAAGCAAGGAGGTATTTATGAATCATCAAAATTTTCAAAAGCTTGCTGACCAAGCACGACCAAAGCCAAAAAAGCTTAGAAATGCAATTGTCGCTTTTGTAAGTGGCGGCATCGTCGCTTTGGCAGGGCAAGGACTCATCGATTTATATAAAACTTGGTTTGACATGGATGCGAAAGAAGCAACGACACCCATGATCATTACCGTTATTCTGATTACAATCATTCTGACAGGACTTGGCTTTTATGATCGGCTGGGGCAATTCTGCGGGGCAGGATTGTTTATACCCATTTCCGGTTTTGCGAATGCCATGTCAAGTGAAGCCATTGAATCCCGGCACGAAGGACCCGTGTTTGGGATTGGAAGCAATATGTTCAAGTTAGCCGGATCGGTGGTTACCTATGGTATCGTAAGTGCCTATATCGTGGGCATCATCCGCTATTTCTTCCATCTATGAAAACGCAGAAATTCAAGCATATTTATGTCTTGCAGGCTGGCACCTGTGCAGGTCCTACAGAAAAAGCTGGTCCATTAGGGGAATGTTTTGATATTACCTTTGATGATTTTTATGCCAAAGAAAAAAGCTATGAATTAGCAGAACGCACGATGTTGCGGTTTGCTTGTGATCAGGCGCTTCATAAAGCACAGCTGAAGATTGAAGACATGGATGTCCTCGTCGGCGGTGACTTGATGAATCAAATTATGACTACCAACTATTTTGCGCGGAATTTGAATGTACCTTTAATTGGCATTTATGCTGCTTGTGCAACTTCGGCACTTGCCATCGGCGTTGCAGCGCAGCAAGTTGAAGCAAAGGTGGCAGAATATGCAATGGCCTTTACCAGTTCGCACTTCTGCACTGCCGAAAAGCAGTTCCGCTATCCAAATGAATATGGAATCCAAAAGCCGGATACGACTACGACAACCGCAACCGGAGCCGGCAGTGTCATCTTATCTAAGACACCATCTCCCATTGCTGTTTCTTCTTTTACGGTCGGCAATGTCATTGACTGGAATCAAACGGATGTGAATGATATGGGAAGCGCGATGATGCCAGCAGCGCTGGATACGCTGAAAAGACATTTAGCGGATACCAACCGAACCATCGAAGACTATGATTTGATTGCTACCGGTGATTTATCCATGGTTGGCAATACCATGCTTCGCGAGGCTTTGAAACAAGAGGGTTACTCCCATGTGGAACGGGTTACTGACTGCGGACTGCTGCTGTTTGACCGTGAAAACCAGACAGTATTTTCCGGCGGCAGCGGCTGTGCTTGCAGCATGCTTGTGACACTGGCTCATCTGTTCAAGAAATTAGAAGAAAAACAAATGAAACGCATTTTACTGATTGCGACCGGGGCCTTGCTTTCACCCATTGCGATCCAGCAACACGACAGCATTCCTTGCGTGGCTCACGCAATCTGCTTTGAGGCGGTGAACTTATGATCTATTTCTATGCTTTTGTGGTCTGCGGCACTATTTGCTGCATTGCGCAGATTATCTATGACAATACAAAATTGACTCCCGGTCATATCACAAGTTTATTTGTTGTGATCGGTTCTTTTCTGGATTTATTCAACTTGTATGATAAATTGATTTTATTGGCCGGAGCAGGTGCTTCGCTGCCAATTACCAGTTTCGGCCATAGCTTGCTGCATGGAGCGCTTGCCAGCACCAGCGAGTTTGGCTTTTTAGGGATTACCATGGGAATGCTGGATCTGACTTCGGCGGGTATCACCAGTGCTATTTTGTTTTCCTTTCTGGCTGCATTGATATTTAAGCCGAAATCATGAATCTAGACGAAATCGAATCCTGGCTCCATCCATACCAGCAGAATGCTTTTGATTTTTCCGTGCGCGTCTTTCACTACAATGGAAAAAAAGCAATTCTATGCTTTATGAACAGCTTGACTAATGAGATCATGATCAGTTATATCTTAAAAGGCTTGTTAGCTTCCGTGCATGATGTGGAAGATTCGCTGCATATCGGGAATGTTGCAAAAGTGGATGATCGGCAGAAAATTTTGATCGCCATTTTCAGCGGGTTGACCGCACTTTTTATCGAAGGTGAGGAGTCTGTCTATCTGCTGGAAACGCGGCACTACCCATCGCGCGGTGTCAGTGAACCGGAAACAGAAAAAAGCATCCGTGCCAGCAGAGACGGGTTCATTGAATCTTTTCTGACAAATATTGCTTTAATTCGCAGGCGGATTCGCGACGAAAAGCTGATTATCAAACTCTATCAGTATGGCAACCGAACGCATTGTGATATTGCTTTGTTGTATTTGGAGGATATGGTAGATCCGGCACTTGTTACATGGGTAATTCATCGCATGGAGCAGATTGATTTGGACACGGATATTATCAACGAGCGGCAGCTGGCAGAATTGATTTTCAACGCAAAGTTAAATCCCTATCCGCTGCTGCGCTACAGCGAGCGGGTTGACGTAGCTGCCATTCATCTATTGCAAGGGAAACTTGTTGTAGTGGTGGACAATTCACCGTCAATCTTAATTTTGCCGACGACCTTTTTTGAACAAAGCAAGCAAATTGAAGAATATACGCAAACACCGCTGGTCGGAACCCTGCTGCGCTTTTTGCGTTACATCGGTATTTTCGCATCCATCTATCTGCTGCCCGTCTGGGTTTTATTGATCTCCTTAGAAAAATATCATATCAGCTTGTTTTATGTTCCCACGGTTGATAATGTTCCGTTTTATGGTCTGCAAATCCTGACAGCGGACTTTGCCGTGGAATTTTTGCGCATTGCGATGATTCATTCACCATCACTGCTGATTGGCTTTATCGGAACCGCAGCAGCCTTTCTGTTAGGGCAAATGACGATTGATCTCGGTGCTTATACCGCAGATATCTTGCTGTATACTGTACTGGCTAACCTTGGCAACTTTGTAACACCGGGCTATGAACTCTCCATGGCCAACAAGCTTTCCCGTATCGTCATGGTCATTGCAACAATGTTGTTTGGCTGGATGGGATTTGCAGTGATTGTTGTATTGCATTTAATCTTTCTCATCAATACCAAGAGTGCCGAAGTACCATATTTATTCCCGTTGATTCCATTCAACGCCAAGGAATTAAAACGTGTTTTATTCCGCTTTCAAACCGTATTTGTACACAAAGATCGGTACAGCAAGAAAGAATAATCTTAAAAATGCGTGAATCGCATTTTTTCGTTTATCACTTGCCAATCCTATGGTATAATGTCATGACGAGGTGATCTCATGTCTTTTCATGTTACAATTGATGAATTCGATGGTCCGCTTGATTTGATGCTGCATTTGATCAAAGATAAAAAGCTGGATCTATTTAATCTGGATATATCAGTATTGACAGATCAATATTTGAAATATCTAAATCATATGGAAATTTTGAAACTAGAGATTGCCAGTGAATATCTGGCTGAGCTGGCTTCTTTGATTGAATACAAAAGCCGGAAGCTGCTGCCAAAAGATGAGGCGGAATTGGCAGATGCCTATGAAGAAGATCCGCGTGAAAAACTGGTTCGCCGTTTGATTGAGTATCAAAAATTCAAAGAGATTACACCGCTTTTAGAAACACGGCTGGAAGAACGCAGTATGCATTATACCAAGCCGCAAAGTGAAATTCCGGCACAATGGATTTCTGAAGATGCTTTGCCATCATCAATGAATGTATATGATTTGCTAAAATCGGTTCAAAAAATGTTTCAGCGCATTGCGCTTCAGCAGCCGTTGCAATCTAAAATTACCTATAAGGAAATATCGGTCGATGACCGTGTTGTTTGGCTTCGCCATATGATATATACTTCGGAAGTACGGCAGTTTCATCTGCAGGAATTACTGATTTCCAGCACAACCATGCAGGAATTTGTTATCACCTTTCTGGCACTTTTGGATATGGCACGAAATTCGGAGCTGCATTTCACAGTAAAAGAAGATGAGATTTATATTTGTAAAGGGGAATATAAGCATGAAGAATCATTGGCTTAGTATTATCGAAGGACTGCTTTTTATGGTGGGTGATGAGGGAATCAGTTTAGACCAGATCTGTGCTGCCTGTGAATTGGAAGAACCATTTGTGAAAGAACTGCTGGCTGAAATCATCAAATCATGCAAAGCCAATCAGCGTGGGATTGAGGTCGTGAATTATGGAGGGCTCTATAAATTTGTGACTAAGGCTCAAGTGCATACCTATGGTGCAAAGCTCTTTGCTCTGCCGGAAAAGGGGAAGTTATCGCAGGCTGCTCTGGAAACACTGGCAATTATTGCCTACAAGCAGCCTATTACCCGTACGGAGATTGAAGAGATTCGTGGTGTAAACTGTGATGCCATGATCCGCAAATTGCTCGCCAAAGCATTGATTAAAGAGACAGGGCGCAGTGAGGATCCGGGACGTCCGATTCTATATGGCATCACCGATGAGTTTATGGATGCCTTCCAGCTGCAGAGCATGCAGGAATTGCCGGAGCTGCCTGATTTGAACGAACAGCAAGAAGAGAGTGAGCTGTTTGCTATCGGAGCATAACAATACAGGACTTGAATGTTCTGTATTTTTTATTGCTTCATGATTTAGAAAACTATAAATTATTTACATTGCATTACTACAATAGCGGCAATAGCAACGGCGAATGCAAAGAACTAACCAGCATCCTTTCATAAGCTGACGCAATCCAGTTTTTTTTTGGCGTTCTCTTTCATATACTTGATTTGGTGATAGAATGCATAAAAAACTACTCTTGTTAATTGCCGGTCTTTTTCTGTTTACGCCGGCAGCAGTGAAAGCCAGTTATAGTGCCATGAGCTGCAATTCCCGACAGCTTTTGGCAAGCAGTCAACCATATACGATTCAAAGTGTAGCAAGCATCTCCAAGGTGATGACCGCCATCGTGGCTGTCGAACATAGCAATTTGGATGAACTTGTTACCATCAACGAAGAAATTACAAAAATGAATGGCAGCAGCGTCTATCTGCAAGTTGGCCAAACGGTAACCATGCGAACTTTGTTATATGGCTTATTGCTGCGTTCAGGAAATGATGCTGCCATTGCAATCGCTGATCACGTTGGAAATGGCAGCATTGACCGCTTTGTCGGCTATATGAATGACAAAGCAGCACAGCTGGGAATGGTAAATACCTTTTTCCTGAATCCTTCCGGATTAGATGACCATGATGCAGGGAACCAATCAACTGCTTATGATATGTCGCTTTTAATGTGTTCCGGTTTGCAGTATCCAATCCTGCAGGAAATCATGGCTACTAAAACATATAAAACAGAATATGACCATGTGTGGTCCAATAAAAACCGCTTGCTTCAGATTTATGCTTATACAACAGGCGGGAAAACCGGATTCACCAAAAAAGCGGGCAGAACCCTGATTAGCAGTGCCTGGAATGGGTATCCGATCGCAATTGCCACCTTTCGAGTTGCAGATGATTTCTCATTCCATAAAAATTTATATGAATCATTGTACAAAACCTACAAAAGTTATGTTTTAGTGCGCAAGGG